>JAEXYA010000008.1 GCA_023451825.1 Pseudomonadota bacterium | reverse complement strand
TTCGTCACAGTCGCAACAGTCGCGGCCATAAGCAAAGCGAAGGCGGCGCCGAGATGAAGGCGGTCGGGTGTCACGGTGAAACGCACGAGATTCTCCCGGAATTCGAAATTATTGTCAGTCTGGCCTGTCGCGCTGATGCGGCATTCGATTGCGGACGCGGCCTGGGCGCTCGCCGGCAAACAACCCGGCGACAAAACAGCCATCGCAATCACGACGAGAGAAACGGCTCTCTTCGAGGTGAAGCCCATGTCAGACATGGCGCAGCTCCCTGAGGAGAAAGAGGCGGCGGGATACAATCCCGCCGCCCTTGGCTCTTACTTCTGGACGGTGATCGCAGCGTTGTGCGAACCGAACTGCGCGGTGACCGAGGTGTTCTGGACAGCTGCGCTTGCAACCTGGCTGGTGAACGCGCTGTTGGCGTAGCCAACCTGCACGGTCGCCTGGGTGTTCGCGCCGATCATCGGCTGCAGGCCGGTGCCGGAACCGCTCTGAGACTGCGCGGCGACAGCGGTATTGCCGACGCCGAGCTGGGCAATCAGCGAGCCGTTGATGCCAGCCGAGAGCGGGTTCGCGATCTGGCTGGTGAGAGCCTTGTTGCGAGCGCCGGCCTGGACGGTAGCGGCTGCGTTGAGCGTGCCAGCGATCGGAGCGGTCTTCTGCGACGTCACGGCTTCGTTCTTGTAGCCAGCCTGCAGGGTTGCCTGGGCGTTCAGACCATTGGTCTGACCGACAACGGCCGAGTTCTGCACGCCGAGCTGGGCGACGAGTGAGTCGTTTGCGACGGGCAGGAGGTTAGCACCGTTCTGAACGGTCAGAGCGGTGTTGTTCGCGCCAACTTGAAGGGTCGTGGCATTGTTGCTGACACCATTCAGCGCGATTGCGAAGGGGGCGTCGCCCGTGACTGTCCACGTCCCGTAGACAGGGTTGCCGAAGCCAAGTGCCTTTGTGGTGCCGACCTTAACAGTGCCGCTCTCGGTCAGTGTCAAGCCAGTGCGGTCACCGTTCGCATCCTGAAGGGTAACTGCGCTGTTGTCTTTGCCGATTTGGACAGTCGACGACAGATTCACGCCACCAGCAACAGCGGGCACCGAGTATGGGACAGCGACGGGGCCATAGTTCGACGTCGACGGGTCAAGTTTCACCAGCGGGAACAGCGTCGGATAATATGCCTGCCCGATCACCAGCTTGCCGCTGAGAGAAGCGTTTGCGCTGGAGCTCGCGTCGCCATGGCTGTTCTGGACAGTCAGAGCCTTGTTGCCGACGCCGATCTGAGCAGTGGTTGCGGTGTTCGTGCCGCCATACGGGTTGCTGACCTGACCGGTCACAGCGACGTTGCGGGCGCCGATCTGCAGGGTACCCTGGTCGTTGTTGCCGCCGTCCTGGGTGGCGAGCGCAGCGTTACCAACGCCGAACTGCACGATATCCGAGTTGTTGACGCGGCCATTGGCTTGCACGCCCGACTGGCTGGTGACGGCAGAGTTGCCGGCGCCGACGCTGAGGGTGTTCTGAACGTTGTTGCCGCCGGTCTGGGTGACGAGCGCGCCGTTGAATGCACCGAGCTGGGTCGTGTTCGAGGTGTTGGTCTTGTCGCCAGCCTTCTCCTGCGCGGTGACAGCCGAATTGCCGACGCCGATCTGGAGGGTGTTCTGGGTGTTGTTGCCGTCCTTCTGTCCAACAAGCGCGTTGTTGAAAGCACCGAACTGGCTGGTGGTGGACGTGTTCAGCTTGCTGTTCGCCTGCGAACCCGACTGGGTGGTCACAGCGCTATTGCGGAAGCCGCCCTGAACCGTGTTCTGACGGTTGTTGCCGCCGGTCTGGGTGACGAGTGCGCCGTTGCGCTCGCCGATCTGCAGCACGTTCGACTCGTTGGTCTTTGTGCCGGTCGTTGTTTCCTGAGCCGTCACGGCGGTGTTGCGGCGACCGACCTGAACCGAGTTCTGCTTGTTGTTGCCGTTGGTCTGGCCAACCAGCGCGGTGTTGCGATCACCGATCTGGCCGATGAAAGATTCGTTGCTTGCGGCCGAAGCCAGCGAGGTGGTGGCCAAGAGCAAGGCCAGCGTCGTGAGATGCTTCATTTTGGCGTTCCCTGTCGTCCATTGGTAGCGCGACGACCATCGTCGAGCTCACGCCAAAACTTTACGCATTGTTAATTTAAATCTGCAAGAGCCATGTTTAATTTTACCTTAACAACGTTTCTGTCGTCGAATAAAGCATCGCGAAATCAATGGGTTGTCGTTTTGTTATTGTTGGCGGTTAATTTAAATTTTGTGGCGGGATTGCGCGATTTACCCCGCGCCGCGAGCGCATGCAGAATAAGCCACACGATTCCACTGCTCGGACGGCAAAATTAAAGATGAGAAAAGCGAGAGCTCGCGGGTGTTGATCGAGCATCGCCTCTTACCCAGGTACCTGATGTGGTGGGCAGTGTAGGTACGAACCTTCAGCCAACCTGTGCCGGGCTGAGTTCTGTCCGCAGGGTGTCTGCAACCCTGACCGCCAAAGCGACAATCGTGAGAGTCGGGTTGGCATGCCCGCCGGTCGGAAATACGGACGCTCCGGCAAAGAACAAGTTGCTGATACCGAATGCGCGACAGTTCTGATCGACGACACCGTGCTCTTCGTGCTTCGCCATCCGGGTGGCGCCGATGAAGTGATAGTTCCCGCGTAAGTCTTCTTCGCGGATTTGATCGGAGCCATACAGCCAATCTGCCAGCTTCGGTGCGCCCAGATTCAAACGCTCCAGCATTCCTGCAATCTCTTCCGCGAAAATTCTTGCCGTTTTTCTTTCAAGATCGGAGATGCGCCAATCGACTTCGATCCGCCTGACACCCAATGCATCACGATCATCACGTAGCCGAATGCGACTCTCGGGATTAGGTGCTTGCTCGAGGTCGATGTGAACCTCCACCTTGGGATCCGGGAGGATGATCTGAAAAGCGGAAATATATTTCTTGAAGGCCGCTGCTGCTGTTGCCCTGGAATCCTGGAGCAGAGCCAAAGCGTCGACGACCATTGACCGCGATAGCTTGCGTGATCGCAGCGCGTCGCGAAGGCGGCGCCCCGCTGCCCAGGCCGAGTTCTCCGATGGAAAATAGTAGAACGCCGCGCTGGCATTCAGGATATGGTGCGTTCGTTGCGCGCTGTCCGACAACGCCAGGCCGCGCTCATATTGCACAGGGAAGCGCGGCGGCCTGCTGAAGATGGAGAATGTCTTTTGCAGCCTCAGGGCTTGGGCCCTGGACGTTTTGACGTCAAGGATGCTTCCCCGAGGATGCTGGGCAAAGAACCGGCCGACGTTTCCGTGGCGATTCAGCTTTTCGGCCAATTGTTCGGGCAGGTTCAGCGCGATCCTGGCATTCTCGATTCCGCTACAACACACAACAAAGGCTCGTGCGCGAATGGTGAGGGTATTGCCATTCAGCGATCGAAAGAGGGCGCTCTCGATCGCATCTGAGCCAGCATTGTCCTGCATCGAGATCAGGTTTGCATGGAGTACGACAAACGTGTTGCGATCGTTGACGAGGTCGCTGCGATAGGCGCGGGCCCAATCGAAACTGGGCAGAAAGCCCATCGCGACATAAGATCGCCAGGTAATCGGCATGTCCCGCGACGCCCCACGCCAGATATAAGGCACAATCTGGTCGCTGCCTGGATCGATTGAATGTCCAATCAAGGTCGATGCGGTGGTGTCATCCACCCAGGGGTCTTCGAAGTTGGAAACTCTTTTCGCGCGCTCATAATAGGGGCCAAGCGTTTCCATGCCGATCGGCCAGCCTGAATGCGGCACCCAATGGCGCTCTTCGAAATCAATCGGATCCAAGACCGCGCATCGTCCACCCCACTGAGTTGCCGAGCCTCCGAAGACGCGATGACGCCCCTGCGTCAGGTCCATCGGGTGCCCGATGCACGAACCATCATAGAGCTCTTGCGATGTCGGCTCCTCCTGCCAGCCGCCTCCTTCGGCCAAACAGACGCGGAGTCCGCTGCCGAGAAGCTGTTGAGCGATTGTTATGCCGGCTGGGCCCGCCCCTATGACACAAACGTCAGCTTCGAACTGCAGAGGGCAGGACGGCGTCTCCAGGTCAAAAAACATATTACTCTCAAATATCTATGGGCAAAAATCTAAATTATCCCGGCGTGCCTTGCCCAATTTACAGAGTTGGCGACGCCCTCATGCAACGGTGTAGGCGCACGGAGATTCATCAAACCCGCCTGACGAGAAACGTAGAATGTCGTCGTGCAATATCTTCGCGCCACATCGTCCTCAGGACGAGATCGGAGAACGTGCTCGATCCCGTGGAAGATGCGCTTTTGTAGCAGCTCATTGCGAACGAAAAGTGAGATCGAGCGTCTAGCGACTTTGAGAGCGCCACGACCTAGCCGCCTCGAAAGGGCTATTGGCTTTCTCATCAGTGACTGGGAGATTTGCGTCGGTCGATCTTCATGTCCCAATACGCGGCGGATCTCGTCAAAGTACGAATTGAACGTTACGCGTTCCGATCCATTGGCGATGGCGATCGAGAACGGAGGGATCTGCGATCGAACCAATGTCGCGCACATAGCTGCGACGTCATCGACATAGATCAAATTCGCAAAGCCCTCTCCTTTGGGGCCAAGATTTCCAAGACGGCCTGACGCAATGCTTGTGAGAAAACTGGTGAACCATTCCTCGCCGCGGGGGCCGTAGACCAAGGTCGGCCTGAGAATTGCGATGTGAAAAGTAGACGATGCTTTGGCGTGGCAGGCACGCTCAGCGACGCTTTTCGCTTTCCCGTACCAACTGATGGGCTCGACGGGGGGCGTCCATTCATCAACAAGCCCCTCAGCGTCGCCGTACACGGCAATAGAACTGAATTGGACCAGTTTCTTGACGCCATTAGCCGTGCAACAATCGAGAATGTTGGCAATAGCGATGGCCGACTCGTGCTCGCTTTGACTATCTCGGTAGCAATTGACGACGCAATCGATCCCGGATGTCGCGGACATGACTGCATCACGGTCCAGCACATCAAGCGATATCGTATCATTGGCAGAAGTGGTCGCTGCACGGGACGAGGAGATGACACGATGTCCCTCGATCCGCAGCGCTCTGACAACGGCGCTGCCGATGAAGCCGGTGCCGCCAATGACCAGTACAACCACTACGCCTTGATCCATGGCCATCGAGAAATCCAGTGACACGTGGTCCGCTCTGACGACGCATCGCAATTCAAAGCGCGGCTGAAATGCTGTTGAGTGGTGGTATACAGTAGATCGTGATCTGACGAGGCTGTCTAGTTGAACCTCATCCGTTCTTTGATGAGGTGTCGGGCCGCCTGCGGGGATAAACCGGAAAGAGCTGAACGATCTCGTCTATCCGTCACTATAAGCGGCGAGGGATCGTTGGTGGTTCGCCATTGGTCTGCCGCTACGGCGCACAGTCCACGGTGGGGTCTTGTTACGTCGGGGCGCCATCTTCATTGGCTTGAACGGAGACGACGAAACCCCTGGCTTCGATGGCCTGAACCAATTCTTCCAGCGACGCTCTCGCCAGCATGTTGCGCAGATGGAACGGCGGCAAATCGGGCGACTGTTTTTCGTTGTGCTCGCCCGTCAGTAGAAATTTGGATGTGACCCCGAGTTTGCTGGCCAGGACGTCAATGGTGGCAGGACGCGGCGTGATGCCGTTCTTTTCCCAGTTCCAGACCGCCGCCGGGGTCACATTGGCGAGCTTGGCAAGATCCGACGCCGTCAACGCGTTCTGTCGCCGGAGCGCAGCAATACGGGATGCAAAGTTCTCGCATTTTCGGGCCATGATGCCTCGCCAACGTTGAGGACACCACGATAATACCAGAATCATTAAAGTTCCTAGCGCGAAAAGCGCCTCGCCAAGCGACGATCCTGGTCAGCTTGCAGCGCCGCCGGGCGAACGTGAGGCACGGGAACGCAATGTGTGCATCGCTCAGCCAGTTGGAGGTAGGTCTCGAGAATGGCCAATTCCGCAGCGTCCGGCGAGAGATCGTCGAATGACGCGAGCCTTGCGATAATGACCGCCCGGCGTACGGCAGGGGCGCCACGCTCAGACCGGATCACGCAGCCATTGTGGCAGCGGGTCGCCGCACCGGCGACGATCAGCGATCTATGCGCCCACTGGATGATCGTTGGGTTCTTGACGAGACATTCCCCGATTGCTCGCATCTTTGCCCCCATTGGCTATGCTAAATTTTGAACGGACAGACTCTCGCAACTGGCCGGTCGCAGCATCGCACCATCCTAGATTGTATTTCGACGGCGTGGACTTAGTTTGTAACGGCATTAAAATGGCTTGCGGTATGATATGCCGCTCACAACATGTGCGTTCTTGCTCGAACCCCAAATGCGATTATCGATAGGTCATCTCACATTTATATTGGTTCAGAGATTTTTAGATTTTGGCATTAATTTTTAATTCAGGCCGGGGTCTAGCGGCAACGCCGTCTTTCGTCGGCACATTGCTCCCGAGCCACGTCTTCATCGAAGCTGGCCGACCTTCATGATGCCCTTGGTCTCTGGGCGTGCTGAAAGAGAAGAGCGCTATGCGCCATGGATGAAGAAACGAGAGCGGTCTCGGAGATGGTCGATTGGCTCGATTGCGCAATCAGCCACGCTCGTCACCGATTGCGGAATGAGGGAGGTGCGAGCCAATACTAGCGCCTGCCGTCATGACGCAATTCAGCGTTCATCGATGATGGCAAGTCGAAACCATTGCCGACGAAGGCGCAAAAACTTAGATGCAGAAAATAACGGCTAGCGGGATTGAATGGTGACCGCGAAGCCCTTTGCTTCAATGCCTCTGATCAGATCTTCAAGCGTTGCGCTCTCCAGCAAGCTTCCCACGTCGATCTGCGGCTGATGAAGTTCGATCATTCTTGGGCTGGCGATCGCGCGTACCACTTCCTCGCCATTCAGCAAGAACTCAGGGGTCACGCCGAGCTTGTTTGCGATCGTATTGATCGTTGCTGCGCGCGGTGTCGTTCCGTTCTTCTCCCAGTTCCAAACGGCGGCGGGAGTGACGTTGGCTAGCTTGGCGAGATCGGTAGCGGTAAGGGACTGTTGCTCTCGCAAAGTCACGACGCGATCCGCGAAGGACCCTGCCTTCAAACTGGTCTTTGGCATTTCAAGTCCCATCTTGAGTTCCAACGCCGCTAAACATAATGCGCGAATCGAAACAAACAAAATGTTTTCGATACGTGAAAAGGAAGATCAGCTCATTTTAGTTTTAGCGAATTGATCGATGCGACAGTGTCTGGCGCACATTTTTGGCAATTTTGGGATAATGACAAATATGTTTCGAGCAATGCGAATTCGCTTGCATTGGCAGACAAGTCTTCGAACGGGTTAATCCGTACCAGCAAAACGGCGCGACGCACTGCAGTATCATCTTCCACCGCTTGAAGTTCTCGGTGCGTGGGACAGTGTTTTGCTGCACCTGCGCGTAGCAGCGTTTCCTTTGCCCATTTGATGATGGTTGGATTGGTCAGCATTGTTCGCCTCCAATGCACATACGTTGTTACCCGTTCGTAGTGTGACGGCTTTATCAACAGAGAAACGCCAATATGGTCTCCACCATCCCGGGTGGTGAATTCAAATTAAATTTAATCAATGCGTGGTGGCTGGAACCGCGCGACCGAAGCGCCCGTTTTTGGCAGGGCCTGCAGACTCCTGCATCGTCCACTCGGCTGATGGATCCGAGCCTCGGCGGCATCCGCATCGACGAGGCTGCAGTCGCGCTTCGCCGGTGTGGAAAGAAATCTTGTTATTCTCGTTCAACGTTGTTCAAGTGCGGTATTGGACTAACCCGAACCCGATTTTCCTTCCCGCCTGCAAGCACTCAAGCATGACGTCGACGCCGCCAGAGCAATCGAAAAACGAGACCACCACTCAGATGCCGGCGCGCGGCCAGGACGTCGAATATGCGCTCGTGCTGTCGCGGATTATCGACCAGGTGAAGAGCGATCCTGCCCAGCTGCGCTGGGCGATCTACGAAGTCGCCAGAGCCAGGCTCAAGATCGATTCCGCGGCGCTCGAGCGCAGCGAAAGGGACCGTCTCACCGAAGCGCTCGAAACGGCGATCGACGGCGTCGAGGCGTTTTCGGTCAAGTCCGACCATGTCACCTTCTTGCCGCCACCGCCGGCGGAGATGAGAGCCGGAAGGATTGACGTCGGTGTGCTTGCGCCAAGCCGGGTCGTGTCTTCTGCTCACCGAGATGCCTCCGATAGCTTTGTTGTCGATGGGGCGGCTGACCACGTTGTGCAACCTGTTCGGGATGGTCGTCGTGGCTTTCGGCCGCCGCTATGGTTGGTGATCTTGGTTCCTTTGCTGGCGGCCACCGCCGTGGTGGCTTTGGTCAAAGGAGGGGTTGTCCAACCAGGCAGGTACCTTGGCGTGGCCTCAAACCGAGAGCCTGTTCGCCAGGAGCCAACGCCACCGCCGGCCGCGACAACGCCAGCCGACCCGCAGCCGGCAGCGTCCAGCGCTCCGGCGCCGCCTCCTGTGCCGGCGATTCCGGGGATTCCATTGCCCACTGTTTTCGGCATCTATGCTTTGCATGATGGCGCGTTGACCGAACTGGATGCGATTGCGGAGACCGTGCCCGACAAGCGTGTGTCGATGTCGACGCCGATCACGAAACCAAGCCGAACGACGCTTCCCGACGGGAAGGTCGGCTTCGTGATCTATCGCCGGGATACGGCAGAGAACTCCCCGGACCGGTTCGATGTCCGGGTTGTCGCGCGTGTCGAGCGTGCGGTGACTTTTGGGCCCAATGGGCGGCCTGCTTTCACGCCCGTGGAAAATACCTGGAGCATTCGTCAGTTCACCTACGAATTCCGGGTGCGTCCGGTGCCGAATGGTCCGGGCATGCTTCTGGTGCAGCCGGAGAAGGCCGACTTCTCATTGCCTGCGGGACGATACGTCCTCGTGATGCGGGACCGGGGTTACGATTTCACGGTCGCAGGTAAGGTGACCGATCCCGCGCATTGTCTGGAGCGAACCGAAGCGTCCAATGGAACATTCTATTCCGATTGTACGAAGCGGTGAGTTGACCGGGCAGCCTGAACCGCATGTGCGAGGACGGCAGGATCCTTTGTCAGGCATATGAATGAGCTTCCTGTGGCTCATTGACCTCATACCCATTTTTAAGTTTCAGCCTTTATTCATTTGTAAAGTGAATGAAAGGATGCCGAATGCGTTTTTTGACGGGTTGCACGGTCATCGTGCTTATGACGACATCGACAACAATGGCCGTGGGGGCAGAGGCATACATCTCCCAATCTGGACAGGTCCGCGCTTTGCTCGATACGTCGAAGGCGATGATGACAAGCGCGATGTCGACGGCCACACTGGCAGTCCCGGTCAAGATTGAGAGCCGCACGGCCGATCCGAGATTGGTGTCGCCGACCGCCAACATGTCCTATGTGGTCCAGACTGGAACCAACAATTCTGCAATTGTCGCCCAGACGGGTGGCGCCAACGTCTCTTCGGTGCTGCAAAACGGGACTGGAAACCAGGCTGTGGTCAGTCAGCGCGCCGCAGCGCGCTGATCGTCTGATCGTCGCTAACTGCGAGCGATCATCAGCGATCCCAGATGTAGTTCTTCCGGACCGCCATTGATGAGCGCGCGGACATTCATCAAGCCGGGCTCGCTGATTTCGAGCGGCGCAAATA
The DNA here is from genome assembly GCA_023451825.1 of Pseudomonadota bacterium. Classification (GTDB taxonomy): domain Bacteria; phylum Pseudomonadota; class Alphaproteobacteria; order Rhizobiales; family Xanthobacteraceae; genus Tardiphaga. The sequence continues at coordinate 177,872 of JAEXYA010000008.1, read as the reverse complement.
CCAGGCTTGCTGCGACGACGATATAGGGATGATTCTTGCTGTCCTTCGGCAGGCTGGCAAGAAGCGCCTCCTGATCCGCCAGGCTCGGAATATCAATCGCCTCTTCGGCAATCGGCGTCGTTTCGCCGGGCAAATAACACCGCGCCATCACGGATTTGTATGGCTGGGAGGGCGGCGAGAAGATGTGCATGTGGACGCACAGCTTCGATAGCTTGATCGGGAACGCGCTCGCCGTGAACATCGCTGCGTTATAGCAGCCGATGAAACTGAGCTTTCCTCCGTCCTCCGTGCGAATGTCATCACAGAAGATCGTATAGCCGTAACGCTGCATCAATCTGACTTCGCCGCTTCGGATAACATTGCGATCGGCTGCGTCGCCGGCTTGGTGCCGCCATTGATGAACCGCATCGGGCTATGGCCCACGGTCGAGGTTTTGGCTGCCTCGTTCTGGCCAGCTTCCTGAACCTGCTTCTTGAGTTCGAAGTTGATTTCCAGGTCCATTGCCCAAGCGAAATCCGCGAGAGCTCGAAGCGTCAGGTTGGATTCACCTGCAAGCTGTTTGTTGATCAATGACCGCTGCAATTCGAGCTTTCGCGCCAAATCCTGTTGCGAGAAAGGAGCTTCGACTTTCTGCTCTGCCAAAGCGCGCAGAAGTTCACGTCTGACCTTCCCCAACAGGCGTCCGGTGGTTCGAGCCCGGTTTCCGATATCAAACTGAAAGGACGTCACTTGGGCTCACCCCTTGCACACATAGAGTATCATCGACGTTTAACTCCCGGCGCAGTCGCCTTATCGCAATTCGATAACCGCGATAGAGGTCGTGTTCTTTAACGCGGTCGGCCCAGTCGCCGAATACAGCGACGAAGCAATCCTTTTTGAGGAACCATCCGAAAATCCGGATGTCGGGGGTCTTTAGTTCCCACACCGCGTTGTCCTCGGCCTTGATGGTTCGAAACTGTCGCGTGAATTCCATCGGCAGTCCGCTCAGATATGTGTGGAATAGGTGGTCGATCTGTTCCGCTGGAGTTGCGTCGCCTAGCCGATTTAAAGGTTCATCTCCGTCCAATATTCGCGTGAGCCACGCGACGAAATCAGGTGTGCCATAGAGCAACCGTTTCGGCTGCTCCCGCGGCCCAAGCGGGACTTCGAGTTTCACAATGGCGTGGATTCGAAGTAGGTCGCTGACTGTTTGCATTTAAATCCGCAACCATGTCCGAGTCAAAAACGCCATGTGGCGGCTTTCTTAGGAGGTGCCTGCGTAGCGTTGACATTTCTTGCTGCAGAATCAAGTGGTTCTGCAATGCCTCATCGCCTTTTTTATGCGTCGCGGTGCGGGTGTCGCTGCGGCTAGAATTTAATAGTTGAAAATTAGCCGTTGTGATTAACAAGTCGCAGAGAGTGCTCTCCAAGGGCAAGACTGGAACTAAACCACTCTTATATCTGTCCCCGCTGTTGCGCTGCAGGCACAGCTTCTAGGGTTGGTCAGTGCTAGGAGACGATAATCTAAACTTAAATGATTCACTCGATATTATCGGTCGTCTGTGGGAGGACGGATATGCGTAACATCGTCAGCTGCGTTATCGGCGTCGCCGCAAGTTTTGCCTTGATGAGCACGTCTTCTGCCACTGAACAGGTCTATCGTCCTGTCAGCCCCACATTTGGCGGCAATCCCTTGAACGGCAATTTCCTGCTGTCGACCGCCCAGGCTCAGGGAGCTGGGACCAAGTCCGGCAGCCAGAGCCCAGATTTGTCTGGCCTGACCAATGCGTTGAGCGGGATCGGATCTAACTCGCAAACCCCGATCGTTGTGATCGGTGGAAATGGCCTCCCTGTCGTACCGGCCAGCCCGTAGTTTTTGATGGGTGCTGCTCGGTCAGGTCGCGAACGTGGCCGGTCTCAGGCAGCCGATAAGTCAAGTCGATATTGAAATTGCATCGCACGTTGGTCCTTATGTTCAAGCCATTTGTTGCCAAGTCCCTCTTGCTCGTCTGTTTCGGATTATCGACGGGCGGATGCGCGATCACTGGGACGGCCCAGGATGCTGTCACTCCGGCCGCGACCCTTGTGCCTGCCACCAAGACCGGCCTGGTATTGGATAAGCTTCCTCCGCCAAAACAGAAGCTCGATGTCGCGGTCTACACCTTTCCCGACTTGACCGGTCAGAACAAGTCGAACGACAATTTCGCGGAATTTTCCCGAGCGGTGACGCAGGGCGGCAGCTCCATTCTGACGGACGTTCTCGTCAAGGCGGGGGACGGTGCCTGGTTCGATGTCGCCGAGCGCGCCGATCTGCAGCCGCTCTTGCAGGAGCGACAAATCATCCAGAACACGCGCACGGCACTGCAAGGAAAAAGCGCCGAGAGCCTTCCGCCGCTTCGTTTTGCGGGCATTTTGCTCGAGGGGGGCGTGATCGGCTATGATACAAACGAGACCACGGGTGGCGTCGGAGCCAACTATCTGGGTCTCGGCGGGAATGCGCAATACCGACAGGACATCATCACGGTCGCTTTGCGGGCTGTGAGCGTTCAGACGGGCAGGGTTCTGGCTTCGGTGACGACCACCAAGATCATCTATTCCGTCAATGTCAGCGGATCCGGCTTCAAATTTGCGGCCGTGGATCAACTGCTGCAGGCAGATCTTGGATTCACGAAGAACTCGCCGGCTACCCTCGCAGTGCGCGAAGGCGTTCAATTGGCGGTCTATTCGCTGATTTTTGAAGGCGTCAAGAACAAGCTCTGGGAATTCAAGAACGTGAAGGCCGGAGAACAGTTCATGCGTGAATTGGAGCTTCATCAGAAGGCGGTCGCGCCTCCACCAGAAATCGTGGCATCGATCGATCCGTCCGCACCAGTCGTCGTAACCAAGAACTGAGCTTGACGCGCTCGAGATCTGTCTGCCTTCAGCGCGTCACCGGACGTGCCTGCTGGGTGGAACTGTAGCAAGCTGGCGAAGACGCGTTTTGCTGGTTGCAAGTGACGGGTGCTGTCGGACCGCTGCCTGTTGCCGCACCCGTTTGACCACCCTCTGGAGTTCCCTTTTTCGAACGCTCCAGCCCGGTCTGGCTCGAATCGGGAGATAGCTGACCGCGAGCCTGGTTCACACGAATTTCAGAACCATGCGAGGACCGACGGCGCTCCTCGGCCTGCGCCGCGGGTATCAGGACTGTCGTTGCAATAAGAAGCGCTGCGAACTTCGTCAGCATGCCGGCCTCCATGAATCAGCTTACCGTTCGATATTGATACGACACACACCATATTCAATGTCGGCAAGAATATCTATTCGCGACGCGACCCCGGCGACGCGCCGAATTCTGGTGATTGGTGAGGACTTTGCGCCTTCGCGAGGGGGAGGCCTGCTGCTGTTCGGCGCATTATCGCGGAGCGGCAAATAGCACCTTGCTCTTGCCTGTCAGGCGATTAGCCAACATCCCGATCCATTCTCGTGCCCCGTTGTCGAGGCGCGACAGGTTATCGAGCGGCCTTTCACCGACGCGCCAATAATCCGCGTCGCCCTGTGTCAGCCAATCAACCGGATAAGGCTCGACCGAGAAACCGGCGGCTCGAAATAAGCCCACGGTCCGTGGCATGCGATAGGCAGAATCGATGAGCATCCAGCGCTGCTCCGCCTTAGGCGCCAGCATGCGCGCTGTGAACTGGGCATTCTCTGCCGTGTTCCGCGACTCGCGTTCGAGCATGACTCGCTCGGGCGCGAGGCCGAGTCGGACGAAAATGCTTTTCGCGAAATCCGCTTCTCGCTCGTCGCCAACTGCCAGTGTCGCACTTCCGCCGGTGAATATCACCGGCACATGCGGATAACGGCGCGCGAGTTCGGCTGCCGTCACCAGGCGATCGGCCGCCGCCGGAAATACCCCGATGCCGCGTGCGGCAGAAACTTCCGGATAGATGCTGCCCCCCACCACGATGATGCCGTCCGGCGCGCCGCGCGATGCGTCCCAGACAGGGAAGCGTTGCTCCAGCGGGACCATCAGCCAATAACCGACGGGGAGAATGGTAAGTGTGACCAGGAGGACGGCTGCGGCGATCAGGACCTTGCGTCCTAGATTGGCCAGGCGTGTGAGCAGCAGAAGCAGCCCGATGACAGTGAGGCTGAAGACGAGATTGCTGGGTGTCAGAAGCCACCCGACCGTTTTTGACACGATGAAGAACATGCTGGTCCTATCACAGTCGCACTTTGCACCATAAAGCAAGACCAATGGGGAAATCTGACATGGCGCCAGCGGTTGCGAGGGGGCTCCGTAACCGCGTCGTGCTGAACGTCAAATGTCTACTGGGGCCAATCAATGTTGCCCGCTGGGTCGTCGCTCCTAGCCTTATGCGTCGCCTTCTGTTTAGATGAGCTATCGGAGCAGGAGGATAAAGCGTGTCTCGTTCGTTTATCTTGTCGTCTGTCGCTGCAGCGACGTTGGTCTCTGCGACCATGGCCATCGCTCCCGCGGAAGCTAACACTGTTCGTGCCGGTGGCGCTGGGGCTTCACTGTATTGCGTCGTGGCGGAGCCCGGCCCGTATATCTTCCCAGCGCCCGACTGGAGGCCGTTTTTCCGTCGGGGGAAACATTACGGACCGGTCTATCGTTATTGCGGGGCTACCCCCGATCATCAGGCAGTCGTCTCGGTGAAATACTGAAATCTGGATGACGGGGCAGCGGAGATTGCATCAAGGTGCGCGGTGCGGACCTGACTGCTGGTTGTGGGTTGCCTCCAAGAAGTTGCGTTGCTGTTCTGTCGATAGTTGGCTGATCTCCTGGCGCAGGAGACTTCTAACGGCCGTCGGAGCATTGAGATACGCCGCGACCGCGCTCGCCACGTAGCCGGTCGTAACTAGTTGCCTGAACTCTGCGAGAATGGTGGCGCGCAGTGACTCCGGCGCCATGAGCAGATGCGGGGTGGCAACAGCGATACGCCGGACGCCAATCCATGCTTCGTTCGGCGACGTTTCGAATGATGCCGCAAGAAGGTCAAAGCTGCGAACATCCTGCACGCCATGGGTAAGCTTCAGATTGAAAGCGGTAAGCCACGCGAATGCGTCTCGTGGCGCGCAGATGAGCATGCGGCGCGTGCGCTCTTCAAGGTTACCGAGGCGCTGATCGAATTCTTTCGCGGCACCAGAGCGCAATGCGGCTTCGGCCAACGGCATTTCCAGCAGGAGCATCGCCCGTTGCGCATGGGTGTCGCACGCGCTGAGTCGCTGCGATACCGGGCTGCTGAGCATGCTCGCCGACGCTGTTTGGCTGAACTGGCCGAACCGCAGAAGGCGGTTCCCGATGTCTCGGTATTCGCCAGATGCCTCACTCAGCGGAAGCGTAACAGCGCTCCAGCACATGCTTGCGCCGGCAAGCACGAGGACCGAGAGCCGCCGAACGAACGCAGGCGAGAATGGGCGTGACATTTGCGTTTACGCGTTGCCACCGGCTGGAACGTCATTCGTATAGTAACTATAGCGCCGATCAGAATAGCCTTCGAAGCGCCGCATGATGGCTTCGTCGGCCTTGTTCAGAACGGTCCCGAGGAGACGTTCACGTACGATTGACGACGCTTCGACGGCCCGGACGATCTCATCGGTGGCCGTGCTTCCCCATTCCACGACGAGGACGAACGCGTCGAACAGATGTGCGGCGGCTTTCACGTCGACGACAGGAAGGATGGGCGGCAAATCGACGAGAACGTAATCATAGCGGCTGCGCGCGGCCTTGAGGGTATCCTTCATGGTCGGCGAATTGAGCACGTCAGCGCTATTGGTCGGTTTGATCTGGGTCGATGACGGAAGGAAGTCGAACTTGAGATTGGCGTCGCTGATGACAAGTTCATCGAAGTCTGATTTGTCGGCAACGAGATTCAGGATGCCGGGATGGCCATTGTATCCCAGCGTCCTTGTCATCGACGGATTGCGCAGATCGGCATCGATCAACAAAGTGCGCGCTCCGTTTTTGGCAACGAAGGACGCGAAGGCCGCTGCTACGGTCGTCTTGCCTTCGGCTGGCAGCGCCGAGACCATACCGATGACCTTGCCGCCGGTCGGATTGAGGTCGATGGCCACTTTGATGTAGCGAAGGGCCTCTGCGGTCGCGGAAAACGGGGTAACCTCGTTCATCTGACGGAAAGCGTCGGAGGTCGGAGCCCCGCGAGAATTGCGTGCAGCGCTCTTCTTTTTCGCAAAAGCCGGAAGGACAGCGAGGCAGCTTGTGCCCAGCAATTTCTCCAACTGCGCGCGGGTATGGACCTGGCGGCTCATTTGTTCGCGCGCGAAGGCAGTCGCGATCCCGAGACCCAGGCCGCAAACGCCAGCGAGCGCAAGCGTCAGCGCGACTTTCGGCGAACTCGGCGAGCTCGGCGGCGACGCAAAGGTGACCACGCGCGCTTCGGTTGAAGGGAATGACTGTTGCTGCACCGATTGCGTGAAGCGGGAGAGGAATGTTTCGTAAATGCCGCGATAGGTGTTCGATGCGGTCTCGAGCTCGCGGAGGCGCACCTGCGATTGCCGCAATGTGCCGGATTTTTCGAACACCTCGATCATACGCTTATCGATCGATTCTTCCTGGCTCCGCGCAATCTGCAACTCACTCTTGTAGCTCTCGGCGATACGCGTGATTTCATCCCAAATGGCGCGCTGCTGGGCGGCCATTTCCGCGCGCAAGTTCCGCGCGGCCTGGTGATCGGCGCCGTAGCGCGCGCGCCACTCGGATTCCTTGCTCTGGTTATCGAGGAACTGCTGCCGCAAGCGCGTGATGACAGGATTGCTGAGTGCGTCAGTCACGACCGGATCCGGGATGGTCAGGCTTTCGCGTTCCGTCCGCTGGTCAAGTACCAATGATATGCGATCGAGCTTGGCTCGCGCCTGGCTGGTGTCGGCGCGCGCTTTGGCGAGAGCGATCCCAAGCTGATCGAGCTCGACCTCACTCGCGAGCTTTCCATCGACACCGATGATGATGTTGTTCTTCGATTTGAAGTCCTGCACCGCGCGATACGCGTCGCTCGCCTGTTGACGGAGCTCCGCGATGCGCTGCTCGAGCCAGGCGCTTGCGCGGCGCGTCCCGTCGAATTTTGCCTGTAATTGGTCCTCGATATAAGCGTCGGCAAACGCGTTGGCGATACGGGCGGCTTTGTCGCGGTCGAGCGATGTATAGGAAATCTGCTCGATATAGCTCCGCCCGAGGCGGACAACACCGAGATTGGCCTTGAGGGTGTTGAGCGCGCGACGCATCGCTTCATCGCTGGATGGTTGATCAACGCCCGAGGTGAGCCCAAGGACGGTAAAGAGGCGGCGCTTCAGACCCGCACCGGCGCCGATGAATTCAGGATCCTCAAGCAGGTTCAGCCGGCGAATGACGGTCGACGCGACCTTCTCGGACTTCGTGGTTTCGATCTCACTCTCGACCGAGGCGTCTTCAACCAAGCGGTTTTCGGACGCCATCTCTGCCTGCGTCCATGTCACCCGCTTCGTATCGATGATCATGTCGGTCTGCGCCGTGTATTTCGACGGCGAGAGGAAGACATATGCCGCCCCGACTGCCAGCGACAGCAGGACAACAAGCAAGATCACGCGCCATTGCCGTCCGAGAAAATCGCGGATCTGCAACATAGACACGGTTCCAGAGCTGGAATCGTTGTCCACTGGCGGAGTATAGGCAGAGAATTGCCGGGCCATATTCATCCAGCAATCCTCGGCTGCGGGTAGGGTCTAGTCAGCGGTCTGAACTGGGTTGCCATCATCTCAGCGCGTCGGGCTAACTGAACTCGCAGCGGTCGATGGCAGCGAGCTGTCCGATCCGGACGAACTGATATTCAACCCTGTCGCCGTGAGCTGCAGCGTGCCGACCGAGCCGCCACCGCCGCTGCCGGGCGAGGTCGTCCGCGATGCGCCGACGTTTCGGTTGGTGACGACCACGCTGCCGGCCGAGCTCGATGCGGATGCTGCAGCCATTTCCGTCGCTGCAGTCGAGAGGTCACCCGCCACTGCGGCGAACGACGCCTGGAACTGGCCGTCGTCGAAGCCAGCGACCGCTTGTTGGATGGTCTGTGCTGCCTGCTGGTCCACGGTCGAGCAGGCAATCGCGGCCTGTGCGAGACCTGCCGCGATCGCAGTGCGGGAGCGGGCATTGGCGATTTTGGCAACGGCGATCAGATCGGTTGCCAGGGAGGCATCGCTCGCGGCGAGATCGCGGGCCACCTGTTCGATGGTTCGCGTGTCAGCAGAAGGAGCAACAAGGTCTTGCGGGCTACGCTTGAAATCACTGATCGCCTTGCTGGCAATCGGCGGGGTGATGCACGACGCATTGGCCGCATGGGTTGCTGTCAGCAGGACGATCTGCAGTGCGATCGCTTTCGCCAAGTCATCTACACGCATCGAGGCCTCCCGCTTGAACGGCTAAATTAAAATACCTTTTCAATTTATATTAGACTGGAGGCGGCAGCAAGAAATGATGAAGTTATGGTTGATGCCGCAACGCGCGCCCCTGTGTGTGATGTCGGCTAAGTCGCAGAATATTCGAAGGTTTCCCGGTAAACAGGGCATCTTGTCGTGACCTCGAAGTCCACCGATAATGCTGTGGGGAAGCATTAAGGTCTTTAATCTGCGACGTTTGGCTGCTGGGCCGGCCGGTTGCGCAATTTCGAGGTCGAACTGTCAGTTATGAACTTTGATGAAATGCGCGTTCGGGGCGGCCGCCCGACACTGGCCACAGGCGTAAGAATATATGCCGTAGGCGATATTCATGGCCGTTCGGATCTTCTCGACCCGCTTTTCGCGCAGGTCGATGCTGATATCGTCAAACGTCCGATCACGCGGCCTGTCTACGTGTTTTTGGGTGACTACATCGACCGCGGGTCCAATTCACGGGAGACGATCGACCGTTTGATCTCGCATAGTGAGACGAGCGAGTGCGTTTTCCTCAAGGGCAATCACGAGGCGATTGCGCTCAAATGCCTGACGGACTCTGCACTGCTCGATCAATGGCTGCGTCTTGGTGGCGTCGAGACGCTGCTGTCATACGGCGTGCCGTCAGATATGTTGGCTCATGGGCGGCCCGCTGTCGAATTGCAGACGGCTTATCACCACTCGTTGCCTCAAGCTCATTTTCGCTTTTTCCGTGACCTGCAGGCGTCCTTCTCATGCGGTGATTTCTTTTTTGCCCATGCCGGCGTGCGGCCGAATGTCAGCCTGGCCCAGCAAAAAGAGAACGATCTGCTCTGGATAAGGGATGAATTTCTCAGCTCAAACGCTGATTTCGGAAAGATCGTCGTTCACGGCCACACACCGGGGAAGGGTGTCGAGGTCCGGCCCAATCGCATCAATGTGGATACGGGCGCCTATGCCACGGGCCGCTTGAGCTGCTTGGCCATCGACAGCAATTCCCTGTCGGTTATCGATACGGCCGGCGAGAACTGAACGCCGTCGATGCGGGCTTGCCTGATCAGACGCTGTTATGCTCTCGCCGCCAGGAGATCATCGATATGGGTACGCATTCGATTGATGAACTGGTCGCGGCCAAACTGCCGCGCATGTGATATGATCTCGTTTGAATCGATGGTCATGGCTTCGAAACTTCGGACGGCAGCTGCGATCGCTTCGACAGACTGAACATCGAAGAAGACGCCGGTTTTTCCCGCAATCACGGTCTCGGTTGCGCCGCCCTTGCCAAATGCAATCACGGGCCGTCCACTCGCCATTGCTTCGACCGGCACCATCCCGAAATCCTCTTCACCTGGAAAGATCAGAGCACGGCACCGGCTATAATGGCTCTTCAGTATGTCGAACGGCTGTGCGCCGAGCACGGTGACGGTCGGCCCGGCCATACGTCGAAGCTCTTCCAGCATTTCGCCACCGCCAATAACGAAAAGGTTCCGTTGCATGTCGTTGAAGGCCTGAACGGCGAGGTCTGGCCGCTTGTAACGCACCAATTCGCCAGCCATCAGATAGAAATCACCCAGTTCCGATGGATCGACCTGTTGATATGCTTCGGTATCGACCGGTGGGTGAATAACGGTGCTATCGGCGCCGTAATAGCGGCGGATGCGGCGCGACACCGTCTTCGAATTGGCGACGAAACTGTCCACGCGCGAGGCCGTGCCGATGTCCCAGGTGCGCAGATAATGCGTGAGCGGCGGCATGGCCAGGCGGGCCAGTCGCCCTGCATTTTCGCGATAGTCGTGATACATATTCCAGATGTATCGCATCGGCGTGTGGCAGTAGCACACATGAAGAGCATCGGACGGCGGGATGACCCCCTTGGCCGGTCCGGACTCGCTGCTGATGATCAGATCATATCCGCGCATGTCCAGCTGTTCGAGAGCCATAGGCATGAGAGGAAGATAGGTCTTGTACATGCTCGCCGCGCGCGGCAGCTTGTTGATGAAGGTGGGAATGACGCGATGTGAACGGATCCTGTCGGATACCATGTCCGGCACATAGACATGTGTGAAGATATCCGCTTGCGGATACATTTCGCAAAGTGCTTCGATCACCTTCTCGCCGCCACGCATGCCGACGAGCCAATAATGCACGATCGCCACCTTCATCGCGCAATCCTTCGCCGGACGCTAAAAGCGCTCGTGCACATCATTCGCGGTCCCGATCCGTCAGGACAGTGACTTGAGGAGCATGTTTGCCCTCATGCGCATCACGACCTCCGGATACTGCGCGCCGAGCGACACGCGGCAGGTCCGCGCGAGAATGTCGAGGGTCTTGCTGCACATGTCATTGGAATAGGTGATATCGCGATGCGCCCATTTCCATGGATTCATGCGTTCATGGAACGTCCGTTGCGTCATGATCGGAATCCAGTTGGTGTAGACGTGCCGGCCCGTGTCGATCAATCGCTCGACGCCGCGTTGGTTCGCGAAGGCTTTCGCATTCTCAACCGTGTCCAAAATAACGCTAAGCCCGACGGCATTGTCCGGATCGTTATGTGGTGAGACACGAAGCTTCGTCGTTTTTGCCAGTGCGCTGGTGAGGATGGCGTGCCGCGAGCGGAGCCGCTTCAAAAGGGGATCGAGCTTTGAGATTTGCGCGTGGAGAACCGCACCGGTCAGTTCGGATACGCGCATATTGACGCCGGCGAAAACCGGTTCGTTGGATTCTGAATCATACTCGCGCGTGTAACTGCCGACATCGTGATACATGCGGGCGCGTGTAAAGTAGCGGTCGTCATTCGTGATGACGGCGCCGCCTTCGCCTGAGTTGAGGTTCTTGAATTGATTGAAGCTGAAGGCGCCGATATCGCCGATCGTGCCGACGCGGCGTCCCCGATAGGAGACGCCCACAGCCTGGCAGGCGTCCTCAATCACAAGCAGTCGGTGCTTTCGAGCGATCGCCGTGATCGCGTCCATATCACAGACCACATTCATCATATGGACCGGAATGATCGCGCGAGTATAGGGAGTAATCTTCCGTTTGATGTCTTCGGGGTCGATGGTCAGACTTTCGTCTATATCGACCAGCACCGGGACGGCGCCGACGGCAAGCGGGGCGATGGCAGTGGCCACCCACGTATAAGCGGGCACCAGCACTTCGTCGCCGGGGCCAATACCGGCAGCGGCAAGCGACGCAATGAGCGCGCTCGTGCCGCTATTGACCGTCAGGGCATGTTTGACGCCGAGTTTCGTGGCCAGCGCGCTCTCGAACCGGCCAGTGAAACCGTTCTCGCCGCCGCGGTAGCGGAGGAGTTGGCCCCCTGCGATGACCCGCGTTAGAGCACCGAACTCCCTGACACCTACGCGCGGCATGTGCGATCCTGTTTAACGCGGCCTATTTAAAGGCAATAAATTTTAATAAGCAACATTAGCTTGCTGTTCAAGCATCGCCGATGGACATGCTAAACGTGGCTGGCCCGGACCTCGGGCCACCCTGGACATTGTGGCGGGCGATGGATGGGGCGGGACGTAAGGAGCGTCGATCATTGAGCGAAGAAAGCGTGGGGGACCGCCAAGCGATGGAAGGGGCAGGCCGGCATGTGAGCAGCCGGCGTCTCGCATTCGGCGCCGCTGCGTCGGGAGCCGTCAATGTCTTCAAGGTCGGCATTCAGCTGCTGCTGTTGCCGGTCATGGCGCGGTTGTTGGGCCCGGAAGAGTTCGGCATCTATGCCTTAGCGCTGCCAACTGTCTCATTTGTTGCTTTGCTTGCCGATGGTGGTTTGGGATCGACGCTCGCACGGGAGCCGGAAACGTCCTCGAAGGTGTGGTCCAGCGCATTCTGGCTCTTGCTGATCATGGCATGCGCGCTGGCCTTGGGCGCCAGTGCATTCGGTGTGGTTCTGTCATATCTCGTGAACCAGCCGCGGCTGGCGCTCATGATTGCCATTCTGTCGCTTAGTATTGTGTTTCTGGCCTTGTCGGTGCCAGCAGGAGCGCGCCTGATGCGGCGGCGCTCTCTCGGCACTGGAGCGGTTGCGGAACTGACTGCAAGTATCGTTGGCGCCGTATTGGCCGTGGTGCTGGCTATGAAAGGAGCGGGAGCCTGGAGCCTGGTGTTCCAGTTCCTCGCAATCTATGGCGTGCGCGCCATCATTCTCAATCTCGCTGCTTTCGAACGCCCCGGCCTAGAGTTCGCCTTGAGCGCGATACGGCCACACATGGCATCCGGTGGCCTGCTCGTGGCGGCTCGGCTCGTTGAATATCTCGGGCGCGTGGGTGAGAACGTCTTGCTTGAGCGGATTTTCGGGACGGCGGTGCTTGGGCGCTTTACATTTGCCAATCAGGTCTCGCGCTTTGCGGCTGAAACCGCGGGCAATGTTGTTTGGGCAACCCTTTATGTGCAGGCCGTGACAAGCGACCGCGCCAGCATCGTCGAGATTCATCGACGACTGTGTCGTCTGCTGGCGGTTGCACTGTTCCCATTCACGATGCTGGCTGTTGCGGCCGCGCCCGAACTGGTCGCGTGGCTGCTCGGCCCGGAATGGACCGAGCTTGCATTCATCCTGCGCGTCTTTCTTCCTGTCTCGGCGCTGTCGATTATCGCGGTTCAGGTTGGTCCAGTATTGTTGGCGATCGACCGGTTCGAGATCCACTTCTGGTGCTCCGTGGCGCTCAGCGTCGGGCGTGTCCTCGTCATGATAGCTGCGTTTTGGACCGGTCTCGCCGGGGCCGTCTACGGGCTCGCGGCGGTCGTGCTGCTGCATTTCTTCGGCCTGCTTTTCTTCGCGCAGGCGGCGACCGGGTGTCGTATTTCGCCGATCCTTCGCGGCATCGCCGGGCCGGCGATCTCGAGCGGATTAGGCGCGGCCGTGTGCTTGCTGGCGCTGCAGCTGTTCACTCCTGGTGCGCTGTGGACTATCGCCAGCATGCTGATTGGCTTGCTGGCTTTCGTCGCCTGCCAACTGGTAATCGATCGTCAGGAACTCCGCGAAGATCTCGTCGTTGCGAAGCGCATCCTGACGAGGCGCGGGCAGGTGTCGATGCCGTCTGCGCAAGCCGAAACTTAAATCGCATTGGATCAGATGGCGGTTGATGCCGCCGTCTGCGCGCGGACAGCCATCGGGCTGCTCTCGAATGTACGCTTGATCGTATCGGCAAGCCGGATCGCCAGGGCTACGATCATCAGGGTCGGATTGGCATGACCGCTGGTCGGAAACACCGACGCGCCTGCGATGTAAAGGCCCGCAACATCGTGGACCTGGCATGCCTCATCGACAACGCCGGTCCGCGGGTCACTCGACATTCGCGTCGTCCCGACCGTGTGAGCCATGTCGATGATCACCGCGTCCTCAGGCCGATTGTTGGCCACCCACGGCTCCAGAACAGGCGGCGGTAGTCCTGCGGAGAGGAACTGTTCACGCGTCAGATGTGCGAGGCGAATGATCGTGCGTCTGTCGTCGCCATGAATGCGCCAGTCGATGGTTGCGATCGGAACGCCCAGGCGGTCCCGTCGCGCCGACAGGGTCACGCGGCTGTCTGGATCAGGGCGCTGCTCGGCGATTGCATCGATCCGAACGCCGGTGAGTTTATGGGGAATGCCGCGGGACTGAAATTCTTCAGCGACCAGATTTGGATTGTACCGAATTGCGGTGGCGACGATCAGCTCCTTCAGTGCGGTGGGCATTGCCGGATCGTTGAGAAGCCTCACGCCCACTCCCCTCGCAAGCAACCCGGTTCCTGCGGCGACCGCGCGTAGATCCAGCAACGGTCGATCACTCTGGCGTTTGATCAAGCGTTTCAAGGCGTCCCACGGGTCGTCAGGGGACCGCAGTTGCATGAAATAGACCGCCGAATTCAACAGCTGATCGCGTTCCTGAGCAACCGGTGACGCTGCCAGCCCATGCATGTACATGTGGGTGCCGCCGTCATGACGGATGCCGTAAAAGCCAAATCTTCTCGAGATCTGGGCGACAGCATCCGGACCAAACCGGCCGACTTCGGCGCTGACATGATCCATCAGGAAGCGGCCAACCACGTCGTGCCGGTTGCCGATGCCTTTCGTATGCTGCTGATTTGACGCCAGTAGCAAGCGAGCATTCTCGATTCCGCTTGCGGCGATTACCGCCGCCCTCGTGCGGACGCGGGATAGGATATTTTCGATCGTCGCTATGCGGAGGCCTTCGACGGAGGTCCCGTCGGGGCTCAATTCAATCCGTGTCACCGTGGCATTCAGCAGCACGCGAACGTTCTCGGCCTTGTTGGTGAGGAAGTCGCGACCGAAGCGCATGACATCCAGCGGGTCCTGCCTTGACCGTGCGAACTGCCAGAAGAACGATCTGAGTTGTTCGGCATCGAGCTTCGGACTTGGCGGGGGGGCAGGGATGAGTTTCCAAAGGCCGTCGTCATAGACGTTCGGGCCAAGATTGAGGACTTGAGCGGCCCGGTCGAGATACGGCGCGAGATCGCCGTGCCGGATCGGCCATCCGGAATAGGGCACCCAAGGTCGCGCCTCGAAATCGATCGGGTCAAATGCGGCTGATTTGCCAGCCCAACCATGGGTGGAGCCGCCCAGCGCGCGACAACGCACGCCATAGGGCTGCACCGCGGGGGTCCAGAACCGCGTGCCCGCACCGTGGAAATTCTGCCTCTGCGCCTTTTGCTGGTCGGTGCTCGGTTCGCCGGTGCTGTCGACTTCGGCGAGGGCAGCGTGGTCGGCCGCTTCTTCCAGCAGGCCGCTTTCCAGCACAAGCACTTTCACTTGAGATCCGAAAAACTCCCGCGCAATCGTCAGGCCGGCCGGGCCGCCGCCGATGATGACGAGATCGGCATCGAATTCTGAAGCGGCGGGAAAGCTCGCAAGGTTTTCGATCTGCATTGAACCTCGGCAAGCTTGCAAGATGAGACGAGACGTTAGGAGCGGCCGGACAGGCGGCGCGATTCACCCGTCCCGCAGCCGACACAGCCGTCCGGCGTCAACATTTCAATCTCGCCTTGCGCCATGGCCGTTGCCAGCTGGTTTGCGGAGACCGAACGAACGCCAGGAATCCATATCTCGATCTTCATCGCGCGGCCAGAATGCGTGTGAACAGATCCTGGTAGTGCGACGCAGTCTGTTCCCATGAAAAAGCGGCGGCATTGTCGACGCCGGACTGAATGAGCGAAGCTGCCTTGTCCGGGCTTGTGACCACACTCCGGATAGCCTCGGCTATGGCTGCAGGCGCTGTCGGATCGACGAGTATCGCGCCTCGCCCGGCGATCTCCGGCATAGCGGAACGGTTTGAGCAGACCACCGGACATCGACAAATCTGCGCCTCAAGAATGGGCAGACAAAAGCCTTCGGACAAGGATGGAACGCATAGGCAGGACGCATGCGCATACAGGTCGGCGAGGCGGGCGTCGTCGATGCCCGCGAGGCGCAGGAGGCGTACCGGAGTTCCCAGACGCTCGAGCGTGTTGGATAGGACTTCCTGTGGATCGTCACCGACATGAACCAGAGCCAAGTCGGGATCTGAAGCATGGATCATCGCCATCGCTTCCGCGAGTGCGCCGTAGTTCTTGTTCGGGGTCGCGTTACCAACAGCCAGGACGTACCGGTCGGGGAGGTCTGCAGGGCGGCGCGCGGCGTCTCCGGGGCGCAGTGACGTCGCGGAGTGAATGGTCGTGACGCGGCCTTTAGTGGCGGGATACCATTTTTCCACATCGGACTGGGTGGCACGCGACACTGTCACAATGTTGGAATTGCCCGCTAGCATGATGCGGTAGATCAGTTCGTTGGTCAGTCCGGCGCGCCAGCCGAGCTGGTCGGGCAAGGTTTTGAAATAGAGGTCGTGCGCGATCAGAATGCGCGCCTTGCCGCCAGTCGGCGTGCCGAATGGATCGAGATTTACAACCAGATCAATGTTGTGATCACGGCAATAGCTGCCGAAGGTCAGTGCACGTTTGACCACATCGACGAGTAGATTTGACGGGCGCTCCACCACGTCGATTTCCAAGGGGAGGGCCTGTAAAAACGCCGGCAGCTGCGACGCCGCCCATGGCGACCGTAGCATGTATTGAAAGTTACCCTTGCCGGCCAATTGTCCGAGGAGTTCGAACGCAACACGTGCGACACCCGAATGGCGGGCGGCATACTGGCTCGACATATTGAAAAGTACGCGCGGCATTCTCTTCGCCTATCATATGCCGGGCACGCCGCATATCTGAACTTTATACATATTTAAAAGCATTCAAGGTGCTGGTTTAAAAGGCGAGGGCTCGCAATGCCGAGCCGTAAGGATCAATCGGTGTGCATTTGAGGCCGGTTTTCAGAGGCGCCGACGATGCTCGCCCGCGATTGCAAAATTAACAATGTCTTAAAAATTATTTCGCAAACGATAAATCTGCGCGTATGCTTCTCGCCAGGCAATTTCATGTGGATCGCATGATGCAAAAGTGTTTCCGCAACGTCCTGGCGGCAATACCGGCTGCTACCGGACTGGCCTTCGTAAGTTCCGCAGTCGCGCAACAGCCAGCGGCGGAACTCACCCGCAAGGAATGGTGGGCGCACATTGAACGTGCACAGTCGCGAGTTGAGCAGCTTCGTCAAGAAGGCAAGATTATCGAAAGCGGTGAACCGCTTTCGGAGCAATCCGTCGCCAACCGTGAGGCGCGGGAGGAGTGGCTTGCCAAGGTGGATGCCGCCCGGAAACGCGTTGAACAACTCCGGGTGTCTCGCGAAACGCCCGAACAAGATGACGTTGTGCTCAAGGATGACACACCGGCCCAACCTCAGGCGGCCGCCGACGATATCCGGGTCGGCACGCTTCCTCCCGCCAATATGGTTCGCTCATCGTCATCCGAAGCCGGGAAGTTGCGGTGGAACGGGAAGCCATCCTCGCGCGACGAACCGATCAAGCAGACAAGCCCTGGCCGCGAGCAGAGGCCGGACCATCGCCTGTCCAAGCAGGTCAAGCGAACGCGACAGCCTGTGTCGGCGGATGCAACTATTCGCGATCGATCGCCAGCGCGTGTCGCACAAGTATCAGGCCCAGTCGCAGCGACCTCGTCGTCCTGCACGTCATTCTGGGGATGCTTGAAACAGGCAGTTGGCATTCGCTGAGCGGCAGAACAATCACTGCGCAGTGTCCGCGCCATCTACTTCGCCGGCAGTTCGCATAGCTTTGATCGTGCCTGAAACAGGCCGGCGGAGGCGATCGATGCCGCAGCGGGATGGCATTTCGGGGAATACGGAAATGGTTACAATGAGAAGCGCTTTCACGATCAAGCTGTGGCGACGCGTCTTGGGGAAGTCATGTTGGCGCGCATCGATTCAATTTCCGACAGTTGCCATCGTGGCGCTGTGTTGCAGTGTTGCGACGCCCGGGTTCGGTGCTTCCGAACAAAAGACCGAGCAGCCTGTGCAGGTGATGCCCGTTGATCGGTTTATCGACACCATCGGGGTCAACATTCACATGCAATATCTCGACGGGCCTTACGGCGACGTCGGAAAGGTCATGGAGCTATTCAAATTCCTCGGCATTCGTCATGCCCGCGATGTTGTGCCGGAAGCGGCGCGGGGCATCGTCCGCCGAATGGCTTATGAGGGAATCCGTTTCAACCTGTTTGTGTCCGGTGACTGGCGAAAGGCGGGTACGCTTGAATATATCCGGCATCTGGAAGCAAACGTTCCGAACTCTGTCGCCTCGGTCGAGGGATACAACGAGATCAATAACTGGCAACAGACGTTTGACGGCCGTACTGGCGCGGCGGCGGCTGTTGCTGCTCAGAAGTCGTTATATGCGGCAATCAAGAGCCATCCGGAGCTCAAGCATATCCCGGTGATAGATTTAACCGGTTTCGAGATGATCAAGGAGCCAGGCTTCGAGTATGGCCGCTCGCTTAGTGGTTTCGCGGATGTCATGAATGTTCATGCTTACGCGCAGAACGGCTTTCAGCCGGGACCGTGGATCCGTGCCGGTGTTCCCGAGCATTATGGTCCCAGCAACGGCAGTCTCCCCAAAACGCTGACCGAATTTGGCTATGCCAGCGCGCCCGAAAGCGGCTGGCTCATGATCGGCGTCGATGAGCGCGCGCAGGCCAAGGGGATTGTGAACGGCTTGTTTGGGGCTGCATTGGCCGGATATCACCGAACCTATCTCTATGAATTATTGGATCAGAAGCCTGATCTGGAGTTGAAGGAGCGTGAGTTTCACTTCGGACTCTTCACCAATGCGTCCCAACCAAAACTCTCCGCAAAGGCCATCAGCAACATTGTCAAAGTGCTGAAGTCGGAGGCGGGGGCGCCAACGGCGGCGGTGCCGATCGAGGGTATTTCATATGATGAGGCAGCTAAACCCGAGGAGCGGCTTCCGGTGCGGAGCCTCCAGCTGTCGCGACCCAATGGCGCAATCATCGTGGCGGCTTGGCGTGAGACATTGTTCTGGGATCGCGCAACAGGGCGTCCTGTTGAAGCGCCTCCAGTGAAAGCCGAGATTTCGTTCGGCCGGGCATGCACATCGATCATGCGCTACGACGTTCTCAACTCAAGCGCACCTGAAATGATGCCATCAGGAAAGTCCGCGACGGCGCTGATTGGCGACTATGTCCAGCTGATCGAGTGTGCGCCTTGACGATGTCTCTGATCCGAGAAAAGGGGGATGTGATACAAATCGATCGCGTCCTTCCAAGAAGCCAGCGTCGTTTCGAGTGCAGACATGTCGGTTGAGATCATCGGAATCATTACGCTTGCTTTCGCGATGCTCGGCATGTCTCGCCATCCGAGCTTTTTGATCTATTGTTTTTTCTGTACCTCCCTTCTCGGGTCAGCGGCGGCCTTCATTCTCACATCCCTCGGCGGAACGAATATCGCGCCGGCGCACCTGCTGCTGGGGTTCCTGGGCACTCGACTTCTGCTGGACAAGGAAGTGTCCCGCTATATGGCAGAGTCGATTGCGGTTGGCTCGCCGGGCTTCTGGCTGCTCTTGACGGTATTGTACGCAGCCTTCACGGCCTATTTCATGCCGGTGCTCTTCGCCGGCCAGACGTTCATCTTCCCTATCCGGGTCGTCGGCTCGAATGCCTACACAAACCCGCTATTTCCTTCGATGGCCAATCTCACACAGTCGATCTATCTGATCGGCGATTTCGTCTGTTTTGTTCTGATCTCCGGATTTGCACGAACCGAGGGCGGATTCCAGACGCTGTCGCGTGCGGCCATTGCCGTGATCGTGCTGAACCTATGTTTTGCCGTGCTGGATCTCGTGACATATGCAAGCGGAACCAGCGATCTGCTGTCCTTCATCCGCAATGCCAATTATTCACTGCTCAGCGATACCGAGTTGGCCGGCTTCAAGCGGATCGTCGGCTCGTTCGTCGAGGCCTCATCATTTGGTGCCGCAACGGTCGGCTATTTTGCCTTCACGAGCCGGCTCTGGCTGCTCGGAATTCGTCCGATGCTGATGGGCGGGCTGTCCGCACTTTCGTTATTGGCGCTCGTGTTCTCGACATCGACAACGGCCTATGCCGGCCTAGCGCTCTTTGCGGCTCTTTGTTACGTGCAGTGCTGCATTCAGGGCATTCAGCGCGGCATGACCAAGCAGATGGTCTTCTTTGTCGTCGGTTGTCCGCTGATCCTGGTGTTTTTCGGCCTGGTGATCGCGCTTAATGACGCGGCCTCTGCCTATGTTCATAACATTGCTGAAACCATGGTCCTGAGCAAGATGTCGAGCCAGTCAGGGGCCGAACGTTCGTCCTGGAATAGTCAGGCTCTCAAGGTCTTCGTCGATACTTATGGATTTGGTGCGGGCAACGGTAGCTTGCGGGCGTCCAGCTTCCCGGTTGCGGTACTGGCCTGCCTTGGTTTTATCGGCGGCATCTTGTTTGCGATCTATCTCGCTTTGGTTTTGTTCGGTCGAACGCGAGGCGTGAGGACGGGCAGCGTCGAGTGGGCGTATCGCGAGGGCGCGCGTTCGGTTTGCATCGCGGGACTTATCACATCGACGGTGTCAGGCGCGTTGACCGATCTGGGACTGCCGTTTTTCGCCTTCGCTGCAATCGCGACATCGCTGCCGCGGAAGGAACGAAATACTGTTATGCAGGCATTCGAGACGCAACGTCTGCCAGTGCCGCCACATGCGCTACGATCTGTGACCTAGCGGCGGATATATCCGCTATGTTGGGCAAATAGCGTTCTAGCGCTGGGCGTGGACAATCGCGAGACCCTTGCATTCGCTGCATCGGTCTTTCAGGCGGAGGAAGACTTCAAGGATAGCGAGCTCTGCGCCATCCGAGCTGATATTGGGCAGATGATTTAGCCGCGCTATCTCGACTGCGCGCTTTATTGCCCGTTGATCGTCTCCGGCAAGCAGCGTCTGGTGGTGACAACATCGGTGCGCTGCCCCGGCTCGGATCAGGGTGCGCTCCGCCCATGCACGTAAATCGAAGTCGCTCAATGCCGTGTCTCAAACCGTTGGACCTCGCTCCAGATGGCGGTTTTGCGTTTTGCGATAACATCGCGGGGCAATCACGATCGCGGGGTCGTTCCAATGGGGCACGCCATCACATTTTTCGGGGCGAAAGTCCTGATGAAATGACGATAAATTTCTGAAGAATTTCTGATATCGGGCCGGACCGATGCTGTCGGGGGCGCGACATGGCCGATGGCGGGGCAAAACGGCTCGTCGCTAGATTGGTTGCTTGACCATGGGAGCGATGCGAGGTTCGTTTTCCCGGAATTAGCTGGCGATTGTCGTTGGTTGATGAGCTGTGCGAAGGATCTCGCGGTATTGGCGCGTGAGCTGGTCAGACCATCGATCAGGGGCGGAGGACAGTTCGTCCCGCATGCTGAAGGCCTTCAGGCTCATGTGCTGGATGTCGGCATCATTGCCGCGCGTCTGGCTGATCAGTCCGCTCAGTGCCTCGACGGAGCGAGTGTCGCAAGCGACGCCGAGGCCGTTTTGGGTCACTTCTCGGCTCAACAATGCGCTGTTAGGAAGAATAACCGGCAAACCGCTCGCCAGCGACTCGACGATCACCAAGCCGAACGGCTCCGGATAGCGGGACGCAACCACCAGCATGCGGGCGTTACGGATGAATTTCGCGATCCCTTCGCGCGATTGCCAGCCGTCGAAGATAACATCGGGAAACTCGTCGCGAAGTTCTGGCAAGGCGCTGCCGTCGCCGATGACGCGGGCCTGCACGCCAGCCGCGCGAGCCGCAGATAGAAAATCGCGAACACCCTTCTCCTCCTCGACACGCCCAACGAAGACATACTCGCTATTGTCCTCGGCCCGCACACGCTCGGCAAGAAAGGGCAGCGACGGATTGCGTACCGTGTGCAGTTGCGAGTTGGCGACACCGGCGCGCTCAAAAGGCTCGCGCATCCCATCATGAATCAGCAACACGCTGGTTTTATTCTGATCGAAGTTCCAGAGCGTCTGCCGGACGACATGGCGGCCGGCGCGCCAGAGTTTCTGCGCATAGCTCCGTCGATCGCAATTGGTAGCAAGGCAGGCCATGGAGAGGGGGGTGAGCGCGCATTCCTGGCCTGAGCGATAATTGACGAAGGCACCATTCGGACAGGCCAGGAAGTAATCGTGCGCATGTACGACAGTCCGGTGTCTGACCTTACGCAATGCGCGAAACACCGACGCCGAGAGGATATGTGCCCAGTTGTGCACATGGTACACCGTTCTTGGCGTGTCATTGTGGGCGATCCACTCCGCCATCATTCGGTTGGCTGAAGAATTGTACCAGCCTTTGACCGCGGCGACTTTGGCCGGACGGTCGAGCAAGGGCGGCTCATTGAGCGACACCACATTTACTCCCGGCAGTGATGTCTGCAGTTCGTTGCCATCGTCGCCGGTGATGAGGGTGACCTTGATATTTCTGGCGATGAGTTTTTCGGCCAAAAGCACCACAAGCGCGGCTGCACCGCCGCGGACCTTCGAGAAATCATTGATCAGCACGACGCGATCGAGCTGATCGTCGCGCGTTGTGTGCGGCAGGAGCTCGTTGCAGCTCATTCGAACTCCATGCATGGACTTCCCTGACCCTCGAAATGCGGCTTGGTCCAATTCAATCGATTAAATACCCTATAACAAGCAACCGCCTTCGACGCCGAATTATTAAAACAATGTAAAAAGGTCCCGGCTTGGTGTTAAGCTAGACTGCCCGTTAATGGTCGCAATACGCCCGAAACGATGGGCAGACATCCCAGAGCTTGGCTGGTCACCGATGAACAGTGCGAGGCGGGGCAGTCCATTGGTCATACGTTGAAGGTATTATAAAGCCTCTATTTCATGTGAATGAGCGGTATTTTCGCTGTAAAATTAAAGCGGAGCATCAATAATCCGCAGGAGGATCCCTTGGTTGGAAGGGCGGGACGCTCCGTGTTGTCGCCCGCAATGCGCTCGAGAGGCGTTTCACCGACCAAAAGCTGAGGTGCGATTGGAAAGTCGATGATGGCTCAGGGTACGGTCAAGTCGTTCAACATGGTCAAAGGCTACGGCTTTATCAGACAAGACCAGGACGGCCAGGACGTCTTCGTGCATTTGTCGCAAGTCAGGGCTGCCGGCCTGTCTCGGCTGAGGAAAGGTCAGCGTATTAGTTTCGAGACGTTCGACAACGGGGGAAGGGCTGCAGCGCGGCACTTGAGGATTGAGTGGCGTGCGAAAGATCCTTTTTCTATCGACCTGGCGCAATCCATGAATGAAGATGATCGAACCGAGAGAAGTTTAATGAAGCCAAAAACGCCGCCAGACGTCACGGATGATCGTGTTTCGGTGTTCCGGTCGGTTTTGGAGCAAAACCTTGGCGACGCCATTCGGGATCGCGACCCGGAATGCGGCGGATTGGTCGGCATCATCGTCGAGCCCGCAACCTCCGATGCCGCTAACGGGGCAAATTGGGCCATTAAAGGCGTCAAGTTTGGCCGAGCAGACCGCGATCGGTGCAGCGCTGTGATTGCCAGTTGCGTTTTAGACCTCCGATCAAAATTCCAGGTATCGGAATGGTCTAAGTAGCTTTCCGGTATCTGCCACAGAACCGACAGCCTGAGCCATTGCTCGTCTGCGTTCGGAGCGGGTCAGCGTAGGGTCAAGATCCGGCGAGGTGTTACTCGCCCGCGTGCGACGTCGATGAGCGCGAGAATATTGCCTTTCAGTCGCCCCTTCCGGTCGATCCAGGCTTCAGGCCATAAGGAACGCAGAAGATTGGCAAGGATGTTGCGAATGACCATCGGCCGCGCATAGTCGGATGACAGAGTGC
This sequence comes from Pseudomonadota bacterium, assembly GCA_023451825.1. GTDB lineage: Bacteria > Pseudomonadota > Alphaproteobacteria > Rhizobiales > Xanthobacteraceae > Tardiphaga. The sequence continues at coordinate 154,263 of JAEXYA010000008.1, read as the reverse complement.
CCTTTTTCACCAGATAGATCGGATTGGCGACTTGCGAATATCCGAAGCGCACCCCGGACGTACGGCCGCGCTTGTTACCGAGATGCACCCCGCGGAGGGCCTCGTATTGTACGATCCGTCCGTACGGTGCGAGCGATCGTGAGAAATCGATGTCTTCCTGCCATCCGTAAAGGGGCAAATTCTCGTCGAACAGGACTGCGTGGGCACGGACTGGACCGAGACGAAACGCCATGTTGCAGCCGTAGGCACCATAGGTCGCGTTGATCGTGCGACCGGGCGACAGTCGTTGCGCGCTGTCAACCACCGCCTGGGCATGCGCGACAGGCAGTCCGGGGCCCGTCGCTCCATCCTCGAGAGGGCGTCCCGTGACAGCCACGATGTCTGGGTGGTCGGAAAACAGTTGCTCGATCCGCGCGAGATAGTCGTTGCAGGCGAAATAGTCGTCATCGAAGAAGATGACGATATCTGCATCGCTTGCTTCGAGGAGGATGCGATTGCGCTGCGCCGACGATCCAAGCGCGCCGGTCACGACGGCGGCAGGCGCCTGGAAATCGGCGAGAACGGACGCATCGACGTCGTCGGGGCTAGCGGGGCATATGATCAAATAATCGGGGAGGCGCGTCTGCCGGGCGAGCAATCCGATGGTCAGGGACAGGATTTCGCGCCGTCCCGACGTTGCAATTCCGACGACAATCTTCAGGCTTGATGCATCCGTACACTCGATCGTCTCAGCCATGGGCGTGATTGTCCACCATGAATAAAGCTCGCGATGCGGTGGCCCGTCGCCCGGATGACGCAGCTTTGTGCGGCAGCTGCCGGCCTGTCACAAGCACAACCCTATCTTTTTAACAAAAGTCAGGCCGCTGCAAGATTTAAAGTTGGACCGTCGCGCCCTGCAAAGATGTGGACGAGCATGTGTGGTTTTTCCAGCGCTCGCTCGGGAGAGTGTCGTGCTTGATCTATTTAAGCGGACTTGCCACAATGCTTTTAATTAAAGCAAAAGGTGCGAGGCTGCTCCGGTCGTGCCGGGGCCGATAAGATTGACATTACGTCACGCGATATCGATCGCCTGTTTGCTCGCGGTTCAAGATGTTTGAGAGATCATAATGGGGACGATGGGGACGGGGCTCGATGTTGTCGTGATCAGCCTCGCATCTGCGACGAAGAGACGCCAGCAGGTTGATGCAATGTTTGCGGGGTGGGGGCGCAGCTGGTCTTATTTCGACGCCCACACATCCCTACAGCAATCCGGCCTCACTTATGATCCTGACCGGGTCATGCGCAGCTACGGCCGCGCGCTGACCCTGCCGCAGATTGCCGTGACATCAAGCCATATCGCTGTGTTGAGTGATTTTGTTGCGCGCGATAAGTCCGAGCATATTCTTGTGCTGGAAGACGACGTCATCTTCGATATCGATTTTCCGCTCGACAGGCTAAGAGACTTTTGCTCCGCGCATGACATTGATTATATCAGGCTGTTCGGAAAGCATTACGCGAACGCTGTTCAGCTCGGCTTTTTCTACGACCGCTCAATTCTGAGATACACGACGAGCACCACCGGAACCCAAGCTTACATCATGTCGAGAAAAGGAGCGAAGCGCTTCATCGACAGTTTTCCGACGATCGATACCACGGTCGACTTGGCGATGGACGCGTTCTGGGAAACGGGTTCGCCGATCTATTCGATCTTTCCTTACCCGGTTATCGAGCGATATGCACCGACGTCGATCCCTATCCCGCCGATTGGAACCGAGCTGGGGAAGATGGGCCTTGCCTATCTCTATTCAGGCAGATTGGCGAGGAAGTATCGCAAGATCGTTCAAAACTGGTCGCTAAGGTCGACCGACAAAGCCATGCAAAAGAAGTTCGATCAATTCTCGCAGATACTGGATGTTGACAAAAGCTGACTTGAGAGCGGCGGTGTGTTACGCTCTGTTCAGATCGTTTTAAAGAATGATGATTTCGAAGCCGTCTGGTCGGGCGCGAACTGTTCAGTTCGACATCGTTGACGATGAGAGTTTGAAGAGGAACTCATGAGCGTTGGTATCAGAGCGGGGATTGCTATGTTGTGTTTGCTGGGCTGTGTAAGTCCCGCGAGCGCGCAATATGGTGTATCGAATGCGCGCGATGGATCCGGCAACCTCATCCGCGATACCGGCGTCAATTCCATCCGGAATTTGCCGCAGCCTCCGGTCAACAATAGGGGGCCACGTTCGCCGCAATCGACGCCATCGAACATCACCGATCACGGCAGAAATAACATCCGATAATAGCCCGCGCGATATGCGCTTCAGCGCTGGACGGCTGAAGCGCAATCCTATCCGTGCACGTCTTCAGGTGAGTTCAACCTATCCGCAGACCAGGACCCGTTGTCTCTTCCAGCCAGTTGGCGTCTGCACACGCTGCGTTTTGATGCAGCCGGGGTAGATAGCCAAGTTGTAGGCGAACGGCGCAAGATCAAAATATCCTTTGATCGGGCAGAGATAGGCCAGATCCGGACCGCACTGGGCCACTGGACCGAGGCGATGGCGCGCTGCCGCTTCGCCGGACGCGCCGAATAGTCCCAGGATCAGGGCTCCAATCGTCGCGATGTTCTTGGCGTATTGCATGAGAAAAACCCCGATTGTGTTTTGTGGCGACGACGCCGAAATCTCTAATTTAACGATCATAGTGTCGGGCGAAGGGCTCGCCAAGATACCTATCGAGAATTGGTGCACTGCCCCGATCTGCACGCGTGCTCTATCGTGTGTCGATTGGCCAGCCCTCGGTCTGCGCGCATACCCGGTGGACGTTAAGCCGGCGGTCAGCGACACCGCGAAAGCTTCGTGATCATCGCTCGTGTGATCAAGCCCAGAAAATAACAGGACTGAAAAATCGCTTGAGCCGCGATCAGCGAGAGCAGCGCTTTAAACAGGCTGAGATGATTGGCCAGCGCGAAGATTACGGACGCCGTGGCCAAGATGAGCACCGATAGCAGAAGCGCTCGCAGGCGGAAGAAGAGGCCGCCAAAAAAGCCAGAAGCTGCGATCGCGGCAGCGGCATTCTCCATGCAGTTTCTCCGTCGCTGTCAAATGCCCAAAGGGCGCGAAAGCACTGCCGCGTCGAAATTTATGGGACCGTTAAATGGTGCGGTGAAAGGAATTGTAAGTATCTTAAGCAAGTATTTGAGGATGTTAATGATTCGGTCAACCGGTCTGGATCGATCGGAGCGTCCTGGGGCGGAGGTTCGTGTGGCTTTCGCATCCGGGCGGGCGTTATCGGTCCTCGACCACACCGGAATGTAGTGTGTCTTGAATGCAACTGGCGGCATCAAATTACTAATTTACGGGGACTGTCAGCTTTAAACCCGGCGAGTCGGGCTGTACCGTTGCTATGATAAAACTTGGATTACGCATCAAACCGTATCGGCCCAGAACTTGAAGCCGCCAAAGGGCTCGGGTCAGACTGTTGGATTTGGGTGCCGTCGCAATAGTCTAAATGAGCCCGAAACGATCGTTCAGCCGAAGCTAGGCTCGAACCGTGGATTGGGGCCATGCTGCTGCGATCGGCAATAGGCCTGCGAGAATATTCGAGATGTTGAAGTTGCTTCGTTTTTCTGTTCTGGGCATAGCCGCAGCCATTCTCTTGCCAGGTTGCACGCTGCTGCCCGGCACCGGGCCTACGAGCGATGCAGTGAATGGCAATGCCGCGGCGGGGATACGCTCTGCGGCACCGCTTCCTTATGTGCTGGTCGATATCGCTGCGGACACCATTCCCTTTTTGTCGCAGCCGAACGTGATCTCGTTCAAGGGTGAATTCTCGGACAAGCGCTCCAAGCCGAACCAGGTTGTCGGTGTCGGTGACGTCCTCAACATTTCGATTTTTGAAGCGGCTCCCGGCGGTCTGTTTACGCCAGGGCAGGCGGCTGGCGCGCGCCCGGGTAACTTCGTTGATCTGCCGCCCCAAGCAATCGACCAGAAGGGCAGCATCTACGTACCCTATGCCGGCGAAATTCCTGCCGCCGGACGGACAATTCCCGAGGTTCAGCAGACCGTGGTCGCGCGGCTGCGCAACCGGGCGATCGAACCGCAGGTCGTCATCAGCCTCAATCAGCAGCATTCCAGTGTTGTGAGCGTGCTGGGCGACGTCAACACCCCAGGCGTTTTGGCATTGAACAGCGTGGGCGAGCGTTTGCTGGCGCTGCTGGCCCGTGCCGGTGGTCCGAAGTATCAGGCGATCGAGAGCTATGTGACGCTGCAACGTGATGGCAAGCGGGTTCGCGTGCTGCTGAGCCGGATCGTTCAGGATCCGAGAGAGAACATTTTCGTTCGTCCCAATGACGTGATCTTCGTCACGCGCGAGTCGCCCACTTTCACGGCACTCGGCGCGCTCAACCAGAACGTTTTCGGGTTCAACTCGGAAATTCCGTTCGATGTCGAGACGCTGACGCTCGCCCAGGCAATGGGCAAGGCGGGGGGGCTCAATGATCAGCAGTCCGATCCCAGCGAAATCTACATCTATCGGTACGAAGAGCGCCCCTTCCTGGAGAAGCTTGGTGTCGATATCACCCGGTTCACGTTCAACCGGATTCCGACGATCTATCGTCTTAATTTGCGCGATCCTTCGGGGATGCTGCTTGCCGCAGGCTTCCAGATGCGTTCGAAAGACGTGATGTATGTCGCGAATGCGCGCGTCGTCGATTACTACAAGCTGTTGACGCTGATCAACAACACCACGACTGCCGTACGTAACGTCAATGCGGGTGTGCATGAATTGGCTGTGCCGGTGAACTGATTTACCGGCACTGTCCAGATCTCTCTGGAAAAGAGAACGACATGATGGTTAGCGACGTGTCTTAAGATGACGCTGACCGCGGCGCAGTTCTGGATCTCCGCCAGCGTATTGAGCCTGGCGCCTCTTCCTTTTGGCTCCGTCGATCTTTTCTGGGTCGTGTTCTGGATCATTCCGCTGGCGATCGCGGCCATGATCGGCACACGCGCCGAGATGAATCGAAGTCAGAACCGGGTATTCTGCGCATTTCTCGCGGTTTTCGCGATCTATGCCATCGTTACCGTCGTCCAGAACCTACCGCTGGGATTTGACCGATTGGCTGATCCAATGTGGGCGCGTATGTCGTCCGTATTGGAGACGTCGATCGCGATGCGCTTGTCCTCCCGAGCGGAAATCCCCCCGATCGCGATCGGGCATGCGTTGCTATTCGCTCTCTCGGTCATGAATGGCTTCATGATCGGTCTCGCGCCTGATGGCCTCAAAAGACTCGTCCGAATTGTCCGATACGTCGTGCTGGCCTATGCGCTTTATGGGCTGTTCGCACTGGCAGTCTCTCCAAACCTGATCTTATTGGCGCCCAAACTGGCCTATGTCGGCAGTTTCACCGGCACATTCGTCAATCACAACACGGCAGCCACTTTCGTTGGGACGGGGGCGATCCTGTGGTCGTGCGCGGTCGTTTCAGCGTTACGCTCGTTGCGGTTCATCTCGTTACGGCTTTTGCTGGTGGCACGGACCGACGAGAAGCTCGCATTTAAGATCATTGCCCGGTTGATCGGCTCACTTGTCTGCTATTTCTCCTTGATCCTCTCCCATTCCCGCGGAGGCGTGATCGCACTCTGCCTCGGCCTCCTGCTTGCGATTTTGCTGCTGTTTTTTAGCAAGCGCCAATGGTGGATTACCTTGGGATTCGCCGTGATCGCGGCGACGGTAGCCGTATTTCTGATCAGTAGGGGCGGGCGTCTCGCTAGTCAGGGTTTCTTCGACGACGCGCGGTGGTTGGTCTACCGATCGTGCTTGGACGCTATTTGGCAGCGCCCGCTATTGGGATCCGGAGCCGGCACTTTCGCGGATGTGTTTCCAGCATTCCGGTCAAAGGAACTCAGCAATTGGGGGGTCTGGGAGCACGCACATTCCACCCCGCTCGAAATTGCCGTCGAAATGGGGCTGCCAATCGCAGCCTTGGTGGTGGCGGCTGCCCTGGGGGCTTTGTTGATCGTCATTCGCGCCGCACTCCGGTCCGATGCGCGCTCACGGCCCATATTCGCTGGCGTCGCGGCGGTGATGGCCCTTGGCTATGCGCATACGACAATCGATTTCTCGCTCCAGATGCCCGGCTATTTCATCCTTTTCTGCATGCTCGCCGGGGCCGGCGTTGCAAGGGCGATGTCGCCCTTGGGCGCAGATCATTCAGCAGTCAAATCCCCACGGGCGCAGCGCCGATCCAGCAGAGCCGTAACGGAGCCTCACAGACGTCCGGCGGGATTATCTTTGTGAAATCTGGGCCACGCGTGCTCGCGCAGGCGACGGGGGACCGGCTGTTGGCGCGATGTCGTACCAATAGTTTGCGTTGTCCGCAGACTGGATCTTAAGCCACCGATAGTTGGTGACGTGCCAGGGCCGAATGGTCCGAGCTAAATTGTCCAGCACGAGCGGGCCCTTGGTGGTCGATACCACGAGCACCAGATGACCGACGCCGGAGGCCGTTTTGACGACGGACAACCGCAGCGAACGCGAGGGAACGCCTTTCTGCAAAAGCGCATGCCGCTTCGTGACGGCATAATCATTACAATCGCCGGAAAAGGGCGCGATGTTCCATCCGTCGCTGAGATTTGAGCCATAGCGCTTGGCCTCAGGAGAGATCGCGGAATTGATCTCACTGTTGATGGTTTCCATCAGTTCGAGCAGATCCGGAGTCAATGCAACGCGATCCGGGCTCGCGAGATCGGTCCGGCAGTCCGCGGGATAGCGAATGCAGAAGCGGATGTGCTGAAAGGGTGCGAGCGTTGGCGTGGTGGCTTGGATCGAAGGCACATCTTCGAAGCCGGTAGGGTAGGTACCTGCTGCCTCGCCGCCGGATGAAGCGAGCATGCTGGCCGTAACCAAAGCGATCGCTAAGAAGGACTTCGCCATACCACCCGTCTACGCATGTACTTCGAAAGCCCTGTCCGGCAGGGCAATACATAGTGACAAGCCTGAATTAATGATTTGCTACGCTTTGGTGAAAGCCCCTTGGGTTTCAAATGATGCCCAGGATTTTGATAAAATTGGCATTTCCGACGAGCCAGATTGCAATGGCGAAGCGATTTGACCCTCACGCGTCACATATGGGCGGCCGCCTACCGGAATAGCGCGATCGCGGCCCAGCCAAGCAGCCCGATCCATACAATCATGGCCGTCGCGAGCAGCACCACTAGGCCTATAACCATTGCGTAGCGGGTCCAGCGCTGACGCCGCGACCGGGTGGGCGCCGACGGGCCATGTGGTTCAAGTTTCCGGTGGTGATTGTTCATTTCTTGCGACCATTCCGAGCACACCGAACCTAGTGGCAAATCAGAGGGCCGCAATTTCAATGGTGGATTAACGTAAAGACCACCTCCGACGATTTCCACAAATGCAGCTTCATGGTCGCTAAAGCGGGCTAAAAACTATTCGAGCAATTGTAAGTGCTTCAGAGCAGCGCTGGTGAAAGTAGCCTGTTGATCGGTGCCGGACCGGCGGCGTGCCGTCTCAGCACGCGTCGTCTGACGGCATCAAGGCCGGAATGGTCGCGACGATAATCTTCAGATCGAGCTGGATCGACCAATTGCGGGCATAGAAGGAATCGCAGGCGACGCGTTTCCGGTAGGTCGTGCTGCTCCGACCGCTCACTTGCCAAAGCCCAGTAACCCCAGGACGGCACGACAGATATTCCGGGATCGATTTCGCATAGCGGTTGAGTTCGTCCTGTGTCACCGGCCGCGGACCCACAATGCTCATGTCGCCGCGCAACACGTTGAACAGTTGTGGCAGCTCGTCGAGGCTCGAGCGGCGCAGGATCGCCCCGATAGCGGTGATGCGCGGATCGTAACGAAGTTTGCGGTTGGCGGCCCATTCTGCGGCGGCCACAGGGTCGCGCTCGAGCAGCCAGGCGAGCTGCTCGGAAGCGTCCACCACCATCGTACGGAACTTGAAACAATCGAAGCTGTCGCCGCGGAAACCGACCCGCTTGTGACGGAAGATGGCCGACCCCGGGGAAGTTACGGTGGTTGCGACCCAGCAGATGATCAAAAGCGGGGCGAGCAGGAAAATGGCGGCGGAAGCCAGGACGATATCGATGAGCCGCTTGGTATTGCAGCCAACCGGGTGATGATACGCGACTGAAGCAGCGCGCAACTCGCCGTTGATGTTGGCTAGGCTGTTCATCGATCGCTCCTGGGACAGCCAATCAATAAATTAAATTGCAGGCCGTTTCTAAATCAATTTTTAACAAATTAAATCCGGGCTTTCAATATTAATAGGGTGCCAACCTGAGAAAGGCCGGCATTAAGGTAACTATTGCGGAGGGCACGTCGGTGGGGCGGTGTATTGCTGCCGCTGGCAATGCGCGAAAACCGCCTGGCAGCGATTTGCTCATCGTTTTTTGTCGTCACAAGCCGCAGCTAGCGATGGCCATCTGATTCGTTGGCCTTGCTGGCCATACGCGTGCGCAGGGGAAACCGCTGCGTTGCGGATGCATGACGGGCATCAATGTAGGGTGGGCGACCGTCGCTTCGGATGGAAACGTGACGAGCGTGCGGCGAGGATGTGCGGTCGATGACGCATGACCTTGCGTGCCCTCGTCGCATAGGTGACTTCAGCATCACGTCGGGCGCCATGAACGACTTTGTCTCGGGATTTAAGACCCGGAGTAACCGCCGGGATTGAGCCGCTGCCAACGCCATGCGTCCGCGCACATTTGGGCGATGGAGCGCTCGGCGGTCCAGTTTAACGTGCGCCGAGATAATTCCACGCTGGCATAGTAGCTTGCGATATCGCCGGCCCGCCTTGGCAGGAATTCGATCGGAAGATCGCGACCGCACGCAGCAGCAAAGGAGGCTGCCAGTTCCAGAACGCTCGTTCCACGGCCAGTGCCGAGATTCATCTTGAAGAAGGGCTGTCCATCGAGGTGGTCGAGCGCTCGTCGATGGCCGATGGCCAGGTCGACGACATGGACATAGTCGCGAATGCCGGTGCCGTCGGGCGTCGGATAGTCGTTTCCGAACACATTGAGGACTGGAAGCCGTCCGACCGCGACCTGCGAGATGTAAGGCATTAAATTGTTGGGAATGCCGTTGGGGTCCTCGCCAATCAAGCCGCTTTCATGATTTCCGATCGGGTTGAAATAACGAAGAATTGCGATCTTGAGCGGGTGTGCAGAATGGGCGATATCTTCCAACATCACTTCGGCCATCAACTTGGTGCGGCCATAGGCGCTAAAGGGCGCGAGCCTGTGATCTTCGGTCAATGGCAGCGTTTCAGGCTCGCCATAAACGGTGGCTGACGACGAAAATACAAGCTTGCTGACGTTGGTTCGCTGCATTGCCTGCGCCAGCCGCAAACAGCCGAGAACGTTGTAGTCGTAGTAATCCGACGCGCGTTTCTGTGACTCTCCGACCGCTTTCAGCCCAGCCAGATGAATGACGGATTCGCAGTTGTGAGCTGACAAGGTCGCGGCAAGTGTATCGACATCGCGGACATCACCCGTCACCACGACAGGCGTTGTCCCTACTATACGGCCGATGCGATCGATGACCTCGGGGCGGCTGTTGCAGAAATTATCATAGACCACCACCTGTCGGCCCGAGGCCATCAGCTCGACACAGATGTGAGAGCCGATATAGCCGGCTCCGCCTGTTATCATTACGGTCATCAGTGATCGCCCGCGCGTTTTCGTGATCGCCACAAACGCACAGTATCCTCAGTCCTGGATTTTGTCCGGCCTGTCTCATCCGCTGGTGAAGAAAGTATGTTCACAACGCCGTGGCGGCGGGGCCCAAAGCTGCGAAGTCCGCGGATGCGCGATCAGCAGTATTCTAACGCGATCGCGTGAAGCGGTGGCCCTGGGGACCGGTGAGTGCGGCTTGAGTAGAGGGGCCGAGATGGGGGCGGCCGCGCCCGTCCGCTGAAAAGCGGCGATACTTATGAGGCGGAGCGGGACCGTACGATGACAGAGAAGCCCTTCGCCTCGATTGCCGAGATCAACTCCTCAAGCGAAGCATCTTGCAGCTTGAAAACACCCACCGTGTTATCTGCATCTCTCACCGAGGTCTGAGCTTCACGCTGGATCGGTGTTGCAGTTTCGCCAGTCAGCAGGAATTCGGGCGTGACGCCGAGTTTGTTCGCCAAGGTACTAACCGTAGCGGGGCGCGGCGTAATTCCGTTCTTTTCCCAGTTCCAAACAGCTGCCGGGGTCACATTGGCAAGTTTCGCCAAATCACTCGCGGTGAGAGCATTTTGCTGGCGAAGCGCAGTGACGCGATCAGCAAATGATTCTCTCGCGCGATTTGATTTTTTGGTCATCGATGGTCCAGTCGTCAACGTAGCTAATTCAGCCCCTATATAATTCATATCAATTCCAAAAAGCCAGTGATCCCGGCAGCGTCACGCAAGTCTTCAATGGGTAAAGACGTCGCGGCAACTCGTTTCGCAATCTCAGGGTGCATTCAGGAGTATTAAAATCCACAAGGAAAGTTGAAAAAAGTTGGTTTGCATACAGGCGAACGCGGTGGCAGGCGGCCGTTGTCCTTGATGGGCCGCACGAGAATGTTCGTCGGATCTTGCTTCGAGATAAAACGCGGATGACGGCAGAAGGTGATCGGGCAACGCCCGAACGCTCTGCGATAAGCCCCCCTGCAAAAACGAAGAGAGTGCCTTTTCGGCTTTGTGACGTTAGGCCTGCCGACGCACTTTTTCCGGTGGCGGCGCATGATCTGCATCGATCCGGACAATGCGCTGAGAGAGATCCTTCGCCAGTACCTCGACCGACGGCGACTGAAATACCGTATCGTGCCAGGCATCCAAGTGGATCACATCGATGTTGCCGCTCACGACCTTGTTCCAACCGAGCGTTGGGCCGGCACGGTGAAACAGGGCTCCGGTCTTGACGGCTCGATACAGCACGACGTCCCCGGTGAAAGATGCGGGCTCATAGAGTTGTTGGGATCGCCAGAAGGCATCCATTGCATCGGCGCCGACAATCTCGAGATGGTTGATCCTCGCATCACTCTGCCCGTCACGCACCCGATCGATGCGCCGCTGATGTAGCCACGCCTTGAAACGCTGTGCCGGAAACTGAATCAGGTTTTTCAGCTTCGTCTCGCGAATGGCGACCAGCTTTTCAAGCGCTGTCACGCGCTTGCGCGTTTCCCCGGGAGCGAGGCTGTCGAACATGACCATCAATTCGATATCATGACCGCTGCGGCTCAAGCGCTGGGCCATTTCCAGAGCCACGATTCCGCCGCCAGAGTAACCAGCCAGGCGATAGGGGCCGGCCGGCTGGACCTTGCGGATAGCTTCGAGATAGCACGTGGCCATATCGTCGATGCTCTCGTGAAAAGGAAGTTCGCCATCGATGCCTTGGGCCTGCAACGCGTAGAATGGAAGATCGGCGGGTAACAACTGGGCTAGCGGCCGGAAATTCATGACATTGCCGCCTGCGCCATGAACGCAGAACACCGGGGTGCAGCCAGCCGTGCCCGCCTTGATCTTCACCATCGGGGACCATGCGGATCTGCTTGGCTCTGGACGTGCCGCGTTCGGGGTGTCCGGCGATGCCTCGTCGGACGCACCGCGTGCCGTCAGCAGCAGCTTCAGTTGAGCAATCGTCGATGCTTCGAACAACGTCGCCAATGGCAGCGAGATTCCGGACTCGCGCTTGATCGCGGCGAACAGCCTGACCGCGACCAGCGAATTGCCCCCGAGGTCGAAGAAATCGTCGTGCACGCCGATCTGCTGGATTCCCAAAAGTTCGCACCACATCTGCGCCAACATTTTCTCAAGATGCGATTCCGGCGGCGCGAAAGCGGTGGCGAGGGCGGGGCGCTCGAAACTTTTCAAGGCATGCTGTTGATCGGTTCGAGCAATGCCTTCCACATCAAGTTGCCGGCTCCAAAGTTCGACATCCACCGATGAAGCAACGACCTGAATCAAGCGCGGCTGCGCCATAATCCGGTCCAACGCCTGCAATCCCTCTTCCGGGCTGATGGCCTCTCGGAGGACTGCGGCAAGAGCGTTCTGGCGTGATGTTTCAGCAACCGAGCGAGTTTTGGGCGCAACGGTAAAGGCCGATTGCGCGTCGAGGCGCTTCATCGTGAACTGGGTTATCTCAGCGAAGACTTCACCGGTGGGATCGCTCAGGACGACATCGAAGTAAGCGAGACCATCGCCGCTCTCGGACAGGCAACGGACGTGGCTGAATAGTCGGGGCGGCATCGGACCATAGACCGTGACCTGGCCATAGCCGAGGGGAACGTAGAAATCTGCGTTTGGATCAAATCCCGGAATCAATGTCTGAACGCCGCCAGTCGCCATGTCGAGCAAAGCCGGATGCAGGCCGTAGCCCGCCTCAAGTTCTGGCGTGAACGAGGTGTCGAGCGACAGTTCGAGCAGGGCTTGCGATGTCCCCAAGCGTACATCGCGGATATTGGCCCAGCGGCGCCCAAACGTCATGAAGTCTTGAGCGAGGAAGCCGTCGGCAGGGGTGAATCTTGTTGCGTTACATGTGGCTGCGATCGCAGCGAGATCGAGTGCCGGCGGACGCGGCTCGTGATGGAGATGCGCTTCGCACTCCACATGTGCAGGCAGTGCGGGATCGCTTCGCATCGCGACGGAGTATCCGCCGTCTAGAGGCGTCATCTCGATGGTGAGGCGCCGGGTTTCTCCATCGGGCACGTGGAAGGGGGACAAGAAGTTGACATTGCTGAGCATGACCGATTGCCCGGCGAGCGTTTCCGCAGCGACCGCGCGCGCCAGCTCCAGAAAGGTCGTCCCCGACAGCAGTGCTGGTCCGTTCTTGACCCTGTGTTCGCTCAGCAGCCAATCCCGTTCGCTATCGAAATCGCGGCTGAAAATCCGGCGATTGCCCAGAACCGTAAAGCCGTCCAAGGCCGGGTGGCGCGACGGGTAAGCAGGGGCAGCGTTGCCAGCCAGGTCGCTGTGACTGGCCGCGGCCATGCCGATGTCCCGCCACGCATTCCAGTTGATCACCAGCGTGCGACCGGGGGCACGCGTCGATCGTGCACGCGCAAAGATGTCGAGGAACGCATTGGCGGCGGTGTAATCGACCTGGCCGGCGAGACCGAGGAAGGAGGCGACCGATGAGACCAGAATGAACCATTCCAGAGGCTCATGGATCACAGCGTCTAGGGCCAACGTCCCGGCAACCTTTGGCGCAAGCAGGTCGAGCATGTGCTCCGTGCTCTTGGCCATCACCGGGCCATCGTCCATCGCGCCGGCAGCATGTATCACGCCTGTGATCGGTCCCCAGACCGCGCGCACCTGTCCAACTGCGTTGCGCAACGCCGGCTCGCTGGCAACGTCCGCAACTGGCAGCAAAACTTCCGCGCCAAGAGCACGCAGCGAACGGACCTGACGGATGCGGTCGGCGACACGGCTCGTCGCGCCGTTGGCGAGGATGTCATCCCAATGCTGTTCGGCAGGAAGGCCCTCGCGGGACAGCAGTGCGAGCCTAACGCGCTTGTGGCGCGCCAGATGGGTCGCAATCGTGAGGCCGATGCCGCCAAGGCCGCCAGTGATGAGATAGACGCCCTCATCGCGGATCCACCCTGGTTTCTCTTCGTCCGGCCGCGAGGTCAGCGGCATCGGGAAAATGCGGCGCACCCAACGGCTTGATCCGCGCAGCGCCACCAGCCGATCCGGCGTCTCGGCACGCAACTCGTCCACGAGGGCGTTATGACGGCTGGGGCCCGTCCCAATGTCGATACATCGCGCTCGCAGATCGTCGAGCTCGCGCGGTGCAGAGAAGGTCGGCCCCAGGGCCAAAGCACGGAAAGGATCGACGGCTTCGCCGGCGACGTCGCACAGGCCGGTGGTGATGATGGAAAGTTGAAGCGGCTTCGATAGACCGCCGAGCGCCTGTACCAGATAAGTCGGGTGAAGGAAGTTGCGCGCGAGCGACCGCTCCTTGGCGCCAAAGCCCTTCGGCTTATCGGTCAAAACCAGGACCAGATGGTCGGGGACGTCGCCACTGGTTTCGAGAGCCTGGAGCAGATCGACATACTGCTCAGGATCATCGAAGTTCATCTGGAACGCCATGTCACGATGCCGAGCGAGCGAGCGGCCGGCGCTGACAGTCACGACGCTGTCCGGACGCAGTTGCTGCACCAGACCGGCTGCCGTTGCCGGCTTCTCCGACATGACCAACCATCGTCGCGGTTCGGCGCAGCGCGGCGAGTCCACAAGAGGGGACTCCGCAAATCCCAGGCCATAGAACCAATCGCTGATGTCGCCACGCTTGCTCAGTTCCTGCTCGGAACGGTGCGGCGCCGCGCTTCCGGGGGCGATCCAAAAACTGCTGCGTTCGAACGGATAGGTCGGAAGCGCCAGGCGATTGCGCAACTGGCCATCGTAGAAGGCACTCCAATCAATCGACGCGCCGGCTGCCCAGAGGCGTCCGAGGCTGGTGAGGGCATAAGACAAGTCACTGGCAGACTCCTGCGGGTGACGCATGCTGTTGGCCACATGGTGGAACGGTCTCGCCTGAATCCGGGCGAGCGAACGCAATGTCCGGCCGGGACCGACTTCCAGCAGGGCGACATCACCGAGGCGCCTGATGGTTTCCAGGCCTTCGGCAAACCTCACCGTCGAGCGCAGATGCGATACCCAATAATCGGGATCGGTTGCCTGTGCCGCCGTCATCCAGGTGCCGGTGACATTGGAAATGATCGGGATCTTCGGCGGCTGAAAGGAAATTTTTCGACAATGCTCGCGAAACTTGTCGAGGATCGGAGCCAACATGGCGGAGTGTGCCGCAACACTGATGTGGATGCGCGTGGATTCGATGTCTCGTTGCGCCAATATTGCTTCGAGTTTCTCGATGGCTGCGACCGGCCCGGACGCGACGGTGAAGTCAGGGGCGTTGGCGGCAGCGATGTCGACACCGGGAGGCAACAAGCCAAGCAGCTCGGCTTCACTCAGCGGCACGCTCAGCATCGCTCCCGGCGGGACTTGCTCGAACAGACGCCCGCGGAGCGCCACTAGGCCCAACCCTTCATCGAGCGTGATGACCTCAGCCAGACAGGCGGCCACATATTCACCCATGCTGTGGCCGATCACGGCACCTGGACTGAGGCCCCAGGATTGGAAAAGGCATGCCATTGCATATTCTACGATGAACAATGCCGGCAGGGTCAGCGACGGCATTTCGAGCGTACGCGTCGCCGCTTCGGCTTCCGCAGCCGTGGGATAGAGAAGTTTTTTGAGGTCGCGGTCGAGTATGCCATCGACAATGGCCAGGGATCGATCGACGGCATCGCGGAACACCGGCTCGCGGTCGTAAAGTTCGGCGCCCATCCCGGCATATTGCGCGCCGCCGCCCGGAAACATGAAAATGGTGGTGGGCCGGCCATCTTCTGCGCGGTCGCTTGCGAGATCCTTGGTCGACTGCTGCCGGAGGCGGGCGATGGCATCAGTATGGTCGCTCGCCGCAAATGCGCAGCGATACGGCATGTCGCGACGTCCAAGAGCCAACGTGTAGGCGACATCAGCGAGATCGAGCGACGGCTTCGCTTCGAGCGCTGACGCCAAACGGCTGCGCACTTGCTCAAGCGCTGCGGGCGACTTGGCGGAAAGGACGAGCAATTGCTTTTCGCGTCCGCCCTCTCCGGGTAGAGCAGCAGGCGCTTCTTCCAATATGACGTGGCAATTCGTGCCTCCGGCCCCGAGCGCGGTGATGCCGCAGCGGAGCGGGCCTGTGCCGGCCCAGTTGGTCAGCCGGTCATTGACGAAGAACGGACTGTCGTCGAAATCAATTGCCGGATTGGGGCTCTCATAGCCCAGACTGGGCGGCAACTGGCGGTGCTTGAGCGCCATAATGGCCTTGATCAAAGACGCGGCTGCTGCGGCCTCGCCCAAATGGCCGATATTCGATTTGACCGACCCGATGGCGCAGAAGGCGCGCCGATTGGTCTGCGACCGGAACGCTTCATTGAGCGCCTCGACCTCGATCGGATCTCCAACCAGCGTGCCGGTGCCGTGGGTCTCGATATAGCTGATGCTGTCAGCGCTGACGTCGGCCGAGCCGAGAGCGGCCTTGATCACAGAAGCCTGGCCGTCCACGCCGGGAGCGAGATAGCCGACCTTTGCAGCGCCATCATTGTTGATCGCAGACCCTTTGATCAAGGCGTGGATCGTATCGCCGTCGTCCAGAGCATCGTTCAGGCGCTTGAGCACGACGACGCCGGCTCCGCTACCGAATACGGTCCCGGCGCTCTTCGCATCGAACGGCCGGCACTTGCCGTCCGGTGAGAGGATTTCCCCCTCCTTGTAGACATAGCCACGACCTGCTGGAACCAGGACGGTCGCGCCGCCGGCCAACGCCATCGTGCATTCGCCCTGCCGCAAGCTCTGGCAGGCCATATGCAGCGCCACCAGCGTCGACGAGCAGGCAGTCTGGATATTGAGGCTGGGACCACGCAGATCCATCTCATAGGATGCGCGTGTTGCGAGAAAATTCATGTCGTTGCCGGTGTGTCGCACCAGAAAATCACCCATCGACGTCATGAGGTCGGGGTTCGTGTGCAGATTTTCCGACATGTAAAGTGGTGCGCCCGCGGTCGCGAATACGCCCACCGGACCTTCTTCGGGAAGAGCGGTGTAACCGGAATGCTCGACAGCGGCCCATGCGAGTTCGAGGAAAATCCGGTGGGCCGGATCCATCACCGAAGCTTCGCGCGGGCTGAAGCCGAAGAAGCTGGCGTCGAACTTATCGATATCGTCGAGCAGGGGCGCTGCAGGGACGTAATTCGGATCTGCCAACTGCGCGCGCGTGACACCTGCAGCCAGCAATTCCTCTTCGCTCAGGCGGCGGATCGATTCCACCCCATCGCGCAGATTGGTCCAAAATGTCTCGATGTCAGGGGCGCCGGGAAAGCGGCCGGCCATCCCGATGATCGCGATTGGCTCGTCGCGCATCGTTTTCTCACTCTCCGATGCAACGCTCATTGCGACCCCATCGCCTCTCTCAGTTCACGGCGACGTTCCGCGGCGCCGCGCTTTCTGTCTTCGCGTAGCACCGACTGCTTGACCTCCCGATCGCGGGCTGCCTCTCCATTGTCGAGATGAGCCGCCAACGCTTCCACGGTTGGAAAACGGAACATGCTGACCAGTGAAACGCGGCGGTTCAGCAGCGCAGACAGGCGTTGATTTGCCTGAGCCGTAAGCAAGGAATTGGCGCCGAGGTCGAAAATATTCTCTCGCAAGCCGACCCGGTCGAGGTTCAGGATTCCCTTCCAGACATCCGCGATGGTTTGCTCCAGCGCATTTGTCGGGGCCACAAAGTCGGCGTTGGTTCGAGCAGCCTCGCGTTGAGGCGCAGGCAGAGCCTTGCGATCGGTCTTGCCATTCGGCGTCAGCGGGAAGGCATCAAGTGCCACGAAGGTGGCAGGAACCATGTATTCAGGCAGGAATTCGCGCAGGTGCTTGCGCAATTCCTGAAACAAGACCCCTTGATCGCTCGCCGTTGCAGGACGATTGGCGTAGGTCGCCGAAGCCTCGTGACTTGCCGGGGAGGGCAGAGCCAGAACTCCACTCGGAGCCGAATCCTTGTGCCGGAAGACGGCGTCAAACAATGTGGGATCGCCGGAGCGAGACCATACCATTTCGACATCATAGGCAGGATCGAGAGTCGCGAGATCATGCGGATCTATGCCATCGCCGACCTCGTCCAAGAGAGGTCGCAATTCCCCGGCCTTTGCTTCTGCGCGAGCCAACGATGCGCGCACGCCATACACCGATCCAAGCCGCGCATTCTTCAAGTCGCGCAATGCCATGATCGCGGGTCTCTGCGAGAGCACCTGCGCGATCTCCTGGATCGAGCTCGCGTCCGTGACCGTCGGGAGTGGCACGCGAGCTAGGCTTTCCGGACCAATATGCAGCACGACATCATAGCGGAAGTCGCTCATCTCGTTGCGGGATTGGGCCGCTTTCAGGCGGGCTTCGACCGCACCGATACGCGGCAATTCGCGCGCCAATGCATGGAAGAACGCTTCCGAGAGAACCAGCTCTCCTTCCTGAGCCATGCGGTGCTGCACGCGGCGCGCTACTTCCCCAGCGTCGAGATGGCCAGGCGCCTGATTGAGAGCAACGATGGTGTGAAATGCATCGAGATGATCACGGCTGCGGATGTCGCCGACATAAATTCTTCCGCCATCATTCACCAATTCGATGGCACGCCTCAGAACACTGGTGAAATAGGCGACGTCAGGAAAATATTGTGCCACCGAGTTGATCACGACGGTGTCGAAGGATGCATGTTCGAAGCCATCCAGCTCGTGAGCCGGTGAAAGGCGGAGGTTTGTTTTACGGGCCTCATCGGGCGTCAGCTCCCCCGCAATGATGTCGAGGGCATGCTGCGAGACATCGATGGCGCTGTAATGTTCGACGTGAGGCATGACGCGGTAGAGAACCATGCCGGTGCCGCAACCGATCTCGAATACTCGCTTCGGGCGTAAGGCGAGAATGTTGCGCTCGACTTCGTCGAGCCACTCCGACATCGCGTCGGCTGGTATGGGAGCGCCGGTATAGCTGTCGTTCCAGCCGGAGATGTTAAAGCGGCGATCGGTGCCGATCCCTGTCTGTCGATAAGTCGTGTCCCAGAGGCGCTGCCACTGCGCGACATGGCCGGACTCGTTGGCAGCGGATGAGGAGCGCGAAGGGATGACATAGGCAACAAGACGGGGCTCGCCATCATCGTTGCGGGCCATGACGACATTCTGTCGGACCTCGGGGTGCCGGCCGAGAACGGTTTCGATTTCTCCAAGCTCAATACGATAGCCGTTGACCTTCACTTGCAGGTCAAGGCGACCGAGGAATTCGATGTCGCCGTTGTTGGTGTAGCGCGCCAGGTCTCCCGTGCGGTAAATGATGCCATTGCGGTCATAGGGGTCTGCGATGAAACGCTCTGCCGTGAGGTCCGGACGGTCGAGATAGCCGCGCGCGACGCCGGCGCCGCCGATGCAAAGCTCCCCTGCGACGCCGACAGGGCAGAGTTGTCCCTTGCTGTCGAGTATTCGGATCACGGTATTCGCAATCGGACGGCCAATCGTGATTGCCTCGCCCGGGAGCACACGCGACGTCGTCGACCAAATCGTGGTCTCGGTCGGGCCGTACATGTTGATGATCTCTCCCTGAACCGCGGGGGCCAGCACATCAACAAGCTCATTTGGCAATGCCTCGCCGCCAAGCAACAGCCGCTTCAAGCCGCCGAGGCCAGCTAGTCCTTCCGCCGATCCCGCGATCATGCGGGCCATCGAGGGCGTGCATTGGAGGTGCGTGACGCCCCGGGCAACGATCTGCTCTGGAATGCTGAAGCCTGCCGCATCGTCAGTGGTATCAATCGAGTTCGCCAGACGGCGCAGGCGATCCAGATAGGGCAAGCTGTTCAGGACGGTATCTGCATCAATGCCGAAATCGACGAGACATGCGATCTCGTTCACGCCAATGGTCTTGAGACGTTCCACCATTTCGAGCGCACGTTCGGGGGAGCCGAACAATCCTGCTGTCTCGAAATAGCGATCGAAGGCATAGTCGAGGAGTGCATCCACATCTTCGTCGGTGAGGATGGCTGTATCCAGACCACTTGCGCCAGTGCCGTCCTTCGCCGGCCTCTTGAAGGCTGGGAACATAAACGGAGCGACCTTGATGAGGTCGAACGAGCTCTTTAGGTAGTTGCAGAATGGAGCTCGGGCCTGCTCTCGCGCCTGTTCGGTGTCTTCGCAAACGAAGGTATGTAGCATGACGGATACCGTGCCCGGCCCGGCATGTCCGTGGGCAGCACGGCTTTCGCGATATGCGGCGAACTTCGCACGGAGATCGTCGATGTCTTGCCCCAGCATATTGGTGAGGATGTTCGCGCCGAGACGGCCGGCGAGCTTGAACGTGTCGATGCTGCCGGCGGCGGCGATCCACATAGGCGGCAATTTCTGGATCGGACGGGGAAGCGAACTGACGGAGATGGGCTTCCCGAGACCATTCTGGCGCGCGATACTCTCGCCGCGCCAGAGCTTCAGCACGGTCTCAATATGCTCCAACATCAGTTCACGACGGTTCTCATAGGACTGCGGCATGAAGGCGAAGTCATCCGCATGCCAGCCGGAGGCGAAGGAGAGCCCGACGCGGCCGGCGGACAGCTGGTCGATAACCGACCAGTCTTCGGCAACGCGCAGCGGATCATGCAAGGGCAACACAACGCTTCCAGCCCGCAGCGCGATCCTGCTTGTGATGGTCGCCAGTGCAGCGGTGGTCACGGCAGGGTTGGGATAGAGCCCGCCGAAAGCATGAAAGTGACGCTCAGGTGTCCACACCGCACTGAAGTCGTGGTTGTCGGCAAAGCGGGCGCCTTCCAGCAGCAGCCGGTAGGTTTCGCCAGGACGGGTTGTCCCTTGATCGGCCGCAAAGTAAAACAGGCCGAAATCCATCGGAGCCTTGGAGGCTTCGATTTTGCTACCCTTCGCGAGAGATGCGCGATCGGTCTCGCCCTGGACAACGAGCTCGAAGCCGCGGGTCAAGGTCCAGAAAATTTCGAGCACCGAGATGTCGAAGGAGATGCTTGTGACGGCGAGCCAGACACCTGGATCGGTCCCGATCACCGCGTCCATGCCCGTGAAGAAGTTGGTGACGTTGATGTGCCTGAGCATCACTCCCTTCGGCCGGCCGGTCGAACCAGACGTGAAGATCACATAGGCAAGGTTATCCGGCTTGACGGCGGTCTTCGGGGCAATCTTCGCACCGGCGCCATTCAAATCATCGATGCACAGCACAACGGCCGAATGGTCGGTCATGCGATCGGCCAGATGGCGCTGTGTCAGCAAAACCCGCGCTTTCGAGTCCTGCAACATCATGGCAATCCGTTCCTGCGGATATACCGGATCGACAGGAACATATGCGCCACCGGCCTTCAGCACGCCGATCAAGCCTATAACCATCTCCAGCGAGCGGTCGATGCAAATGGCAACAAGGCTCTCTGGGCCAACGCCGTATGCGACCAGCGTTTCGGCGACAAGATTGGCTCTTTCGTTCAGCTCGCTGTAGGTAAGTGCCTTGTCTCGGAAAACGACTGCCGTTTTGTTCGGCGTCCGAGCGCATTGCTGCTCGAACAGTTGGTGTATGCACCACTCCGACGCAAACGGTGCTTCGGTGTCCTGCCAGGTGGTAAGCAGCAGCTTACGTTCATTCTCTGGAAGAAAATCGATGTCGCCGACAGTTTTGGTTCGGGCAGTTAGTGCTTGCGTGAGCAAAGCATCAACCCGATCTGCCAATCGGTAGACAGCGTCGTCCGAGACCGCGCGTCGATCGTAATGCCAGTGATAGGAATTTCCTCGTTCAGGAACAACGAGTGTCACGGCGACACCTGGCACCATTGCCTCTGTCGCAGGCGCGCTGTCGCTCTGGAGACAGATGCCGATCGGCGCTGTCGACTTGTCCGCTAATTTGGTGCGGAGTGCAGCATAGCGCGTCACCATATCGCGCGCGAATGTGCCACGCCGATCCTGCGAGAGAAGTTCGTCAGTTACCGCATTGTCATTTGCAAGAAAGTTGGCCTCCAGATCGGGATACAAGCGCAGCGGAGTGGCATGCGCATAAGCCGAGGCAAGGGGGCTCGGTACAGACTTGCGGATGAGAAGGTCAAACGCACCTTCAACGCCTGTTCTCGCGATATAGATGCCGAGAGCGGCGATCAGGGCAGAGCGCCGATCGGTTCCGTCGGCCTCCTCGCATGTGAATGGCAGATGTCGCGACAGTGTGGCGAGTTCGGCGTGTCCCTGTTGTGGCCGCAACTCTGGCACCATCGGCCAACTCAGCGATGCCAAGCGATCGCGCCAAAATCGTTCGTGTTTGGTCGCTCGGGCATCGTCGGACGCCGCCTCCACAAAATCTTGCGGCGGAAGCACGTGGCCGATCTCGAGCCGCAGCGAACTGATGCTGATCGGATCGCCATCGATCGTCGCCAGATCGGAAAGAACAACGGCACCGTCCGATGTCGCGACGGTGATCTGATCAGCTCTGAGCGCAATGATCGAACCGGGAGTGGCGCTCGGCGCAGGCATGCGCGCGACTTGCCCGATCAGGAAAAGATCGTGTCCGATGGCTAGTTTCGGACGGCACATCCAGCTGTCGTCGTTGCCGAAATCAAGCCCGCGCACCAGTGCAGAAATCTCGGACGCCGTGTTGCGAAAGTCGATGACCCCCAAGCCTGGACGCTCGGACCGGAAATGGAATCCTTGCATCATGCCTTGCGGAACGGTCGTGATCGCTATGTCGCCATACGCTTCTGCTTCCAATTTACCGATCAGGATTGGAAATGTTGCGGCGCCTGCCTCGGCGCATTTGGCGTTCAGTGTGAACGCGGTATCATCGTCCTGAATTTCGATGGCTTGTTGAAGGAGGATGTCGCCGCTATCGACGGTGCCCGCCATCTCATGCCAGCTGATGCCGTGCTGGCTGCGTCCATCGATGATCGCCCATGAGGTCGCATTGAAGCCGGCATAGTTCGGCAAGAGTGAATCGTGATAGTTGATCGCTCGGCGCTGCGGGGTGGCGAGCAGCTCGGCAGATGCGATGGCGTGGTTAACGATGCTGAAGAGATAGTCGAAGCGCTGGCGATGCAGCGAGTCCAGAGCGCTCTGCGCTGTTGCGATCCGCGATAAGCTCTTCTGCACGCTCCACGCGGCGACCTCGGGGCAATCCGAAATCAATGCGAGAACCTGGTGTCCTCGGCCTAGCCATGCCTCGGCGCATGCAATCAGCAAACGCCCGCTACCGATGAATACGCCGCTCAACGCCGCCATTGACGCCACTCCAGTTCATTAAAATATTTTACATTTTAATTTAGCGGCGGCCAGCGCAAATTGCTTTGATAGGGTTAGCGGACGATCCCAATACGTCGTATTGCCTAATGCGTATGCCGGCTATCGTCAGGCGATTTGCGTTCCAAAATGGGAACCAATGTCTCGAAGTTGCACATCGATCGCGGCGCCTGCGGTTCTCATTGCAATCGCGCCGACCCAGCACCCATATTCTTCGAGCCCAACAACTCTCCAGTCTGGATCCTGATCGCCGGCCAGTCGGCGCAGCCGCGTTTGAGTCTTCCTCAGATCGACTTCTACGTCATGCAAGGGGATCGATAGACCCAGGCCCATCGCCTTGATCACCGCCTCCTTTCGCGTCCAACCGCGATAAAAGGCGAGGTGGCGCTCGACGTCTGCGTATGAGTTGAGTTGTTTTCTCTCGCCATCGTTGAAAACATCGGGTTCGATCTCCCATGGCGGGGTGCCGATCGTTTCGATATCCAATCCTATCTCGCCCGATACGCAGACAGCCACGCCACCCACTTGGCCGCTATGAGAGAGACTGAAATTCAACGGCGTCACGATCGAGCTCGAAGGAATGCGAGGCTTGCCATAGGAGTTTAGAACGAACTCATCCTGGTAAGGCGTGGCCTCCAGGTAAGATCCGACGATCTGGCGCAGGCGGGCATGAGCGACGGTCCAGCGGTTGGCAATCACGGGGGTCTTAAATCTGCTAAAGCGTGCCCGTTCGTTCCATGACAGAAGTCTGCTCAGGCCCGTTAGCTCGCAATCCGGGCAGTCGAGGTCAAAAATCCAAACATCGATGCGATGAATCCGGGCGAGAGGGGGAACGGATGTCTCGTCAGAACCGAGAAATACGACTGGCATAGAGGCGCGTCCGTCGAGAGGCCGTGCGAGCTTGATGGGAGCGACCTATGGCAGCTCTGGTGCAACAGAGTTTAAGCGGCTTGTATTCGATGCTGCAAGCGAACGTGGGCGTTCGGCTTATGCGGACCAGGCGGATGCGGCGTATCTCGCGACTAAACCGCAAATTCGATTCCAACGTGAGGTCCTCTCTGCCACCGAACATATGCAAGTCGGGGCTCGACATGCGAGTTCAGCGATATGTAGATGGTCTTGGGCAGGCCGATCCGCCCTCGCACGACGAGGTGGGCGCCTTTGACATTGAGGTCGGTGACCAGACATTCGACTTTCTGTCCCGCGATCAACGCATAGGCCACGATACCATGACGCATCATCCGACGCGTCGATCGTCTTTCCTTGCGTTTCATGTTCATGTGCCGCATCGGGATATCCGCAGGACCTGCGGCTGGAATTAGCCGTAGATGATATTCGGTCTTGTGCGTTTGCCGGGATCCGGACGACTGGCTGGCGCGATCGAGACGTACCAAGACTCTTGGTGTCCAGACACGCTCATCACTGAAATAACGTGCGCGAAATAGGGGTCACCATTCAGAGTTAGCTCAGCGGCTACCCCTTTAAACTGAGCGTATCTGGCTCGGCGCGCTTCGACTGGGTTCGAGATCAAGAACGCGGGCATCATGAAATCGCTGCCTGTTGGCGCAACACAAAGTCGCCACCCTTCCTGGTAGATATCTATCAAAATTTAAAGAGATGTAAAAATGTTTGCGTGATTTAAAATGTCGAGCGGTAGAGGGCAGGTTGGCGCGTTGGAAACAGCGATGACCGGTGGGGTGCTGAAGTGCATATTCTCGATTGCATTCCCATTGGGGCAGCTGCACGCCGAGCAACGGCGCCGCGCTTGATGCATCCTTTGCGATCGAAAGCTTCGCCGATCGATCCGGTATCGCGAAGACGATTGGTTGATCCAGGCCCGTCGCCACCGCGCGATCAGACCGATGACCGATTGGCTGCAATCCGAGAGATGAGCGGAGTGATCGCGTCGATGATCCCCGGCGGTGTCGTCGGGATTTTGGATGCGTGCAACGAGGGAGACAGCTGATCCGTGGCGCGTCCAGCCCCACGGCGCTCTTGTACTCACGCGCGCTTAAAGCCTAGGTTGGCCTTCTCAAGACAGCGATCGTTTGGAGTGGAGTGTGATTTTTACCCTTGAGGTCGACGGAAAGCCGATACTGGCATTTGAAGCAAGATCGGAATCGGATGCACGAGCTTTCATCGAATTGGACGAGTTTCGTGATGACCTGGGTCTCATCACCACAAACGGCGTTGCCGTTTGCCTGGCCGGATCGCAATTGATTGCGCGGCAGGCAAGCAGTGACGAGATCAACACATATCACTGTGCCAGCAGCGCGCATTCGCAGGACGATGGACCCACTTTTGTTTTCCTGGTGCAGGTCGATGGCTTGATCGTCCACGTCGTCGACCCCGGCCAATAAAGCTGTCGTTCTGCGGTGAGCAGAAGCGCAATGGCGATCCCTTATCCGGTCAGGAGGCCCTATGTCGGAAATTGGCGGCAACTGGGATCGCCACCAGTATGAGTGCTAACAGGATAAGCCCGAGCGCTGTCGCGCTTTCGACCATCGTCGCCGAATTATTGAAAAGAGAAGCGTTAGATCGCTCCAGGCGTATTCCGGCCTCCACGGCAATGCCGATGCCTGTCATCGGAGCCAAGCTCATCAAGGCCGATTTGAAGGATTGCATCATTGCGCCTCCAGTTGTTTGGCCACTCAGTATAGCGCTCTGCGACGTTTCAGATGGGAATGCCGCAGATCGATTTGCCTGAGCTGGTCTAGAAGACGGATGCTGCAGGATTGTCGATGCGCTCGTTTCGTCGAAAACCAATCTGGTCAAGAAATTCGGTGCCGCTCAGCGCGGCTTAAAATAAACGATGATCTAATTGATGACTGGAGGTCTAGCTCTTCGGGATCCGCTGAGCAGGCGAAACGTAAGTCAGCTGGCTGGCACCGTCGCAACCGACGCATTCCGTGGGCAGGGCCAGGTAGGTCTCAAGGATAACAAGCTCGATGGCGTTCTGAGATAAATCATCGAAGCGCGCCAACTGCCCGACGATGACTGCACTACGCGCGGCGGCATCGTTTGCGGTCGATTTAAGATGACCATGTTGAGCGCAACGCTCAGCGGCACCGGCGCGAACCAGCGTGCGCTGAACCCAGTCGATAATCATCGGATTCGACAACAATTATACCTCCCAACTAAACTTTATTACGCGGCGCTCCATTCGCATGCGCTTTCGCCGCGCTCAATCGGAGTCGCTTAAAATGACTTGACTGTGCGTCTCAATGCGCATTCGGCTCGCCGTTAAGGTTTCTGCGATCAGCGTCGAAGTCTACGAGCTGGAATTATTCTGTCGCCCCCCATTTGGGGGCATGGATCGCGAGGCGAGGAGGCATCAAGGCCGCATCGTCACCGGCGAGGCTCGCCTACGATCCGATCGATATGCTGTATTTTCTGATGGTGTGTGTCGTCAGGGTGAAATGAAAGCGGATCCGCATCGGCTTAACCCAATGACCTGATGGTCACTTCAAAGCCCCTGGCTTCAATGGCGCGCACCAACTCTTCAAGCGATGCCGCCTCCAATGCGTCATTGCTTCGTCGGCTCTCAATGGTCGGGTCTAGCTCGGCTCGAAGTTCGCTGCCTTCGCCGGTCAGCAGAAACTGCGACGTCACTCCCAGTTTGCTTGCCAGAAGTTCGAGAGTTGATTGACGAGGCGTGGTGCCGTTTTTTTCCCAGTTCCAAACCGCAGCAGGCGTCACCTCGGCGAGCTTCGCGAGATCGGAAGCCGTCAGCGCGTTTTGCTGACGAAGAATGGCTATTCGAGACGCAAAGCCTTCGTTGGCGTTTCTTGGCATGGGTACTCTCGATATCCGGAGCACCACCATAGTTCGGTCTTCGATCTATAGGCTAGCAGGAAACGTTGCTGCAGGCGCGTTCAAGCATCAATTTGCTGGGTGAGCGACCCGTGGTGTCTTCAGCTTCGGAGCACAATGAGGGCATCGCTCAGGCAGTCGCAGATAGGTTTCCAGCAAGGCCAGTTCGGCAGCATTGGCGGACAATCCTTCGAACGAGGCCATCCGACCCACCAAGACGGCACGGCGGACAGCGGCCGTGTCGCTCTTGGAGCGGACAAGGTCGTGATCAGAACAGCGCACGGCGGCTCCGGCAACCGTGAGCGATCTTTCTGCCCATTGAATGATACTGGGGTTTTTGACCAATCCATCGCAACGTACGCGCATAATGCTACCTTTGGATGTTCAAATAGGCATGAAATATTCGGTATATGGCGGTTTGTCCGCTCAACTATTATGGTTGCAACTTCTGATGGGGCGATAATTTTCGCAAGCACAAATTTGCCACACACGCGCATGGCATTGCTCAGATAGTTAAAGCTGGAACGGGAGGGCTGGGTGAGCGAAGGCGGTTTATACCGCCGTCAGGGTCAGGCAAGCGCCAAAGACCCATGGCCAATGAATGAACCGACGGAGGTGTCCGGGTATGGCTTCGTCAGTCGGCAGGCTCGTCCGCTAAAGCATTCCTGCGGATTGCCCTTCGCAAGGTGGAGCGCCGCTTCATCAGGCGGATGAAGCTGCTTCGCAGCACATTATGGAATGCTGAAATTCGGTATGGGCTCGAGGTGCAGCTGCTGCTCAAGGATGGGAGGGTGGCATCTCTGATTTAGAATGGGCGGCGATCGCCTCAACAAGGCGTTTGTGGAGATCTGCTTTACGTACTTCGATCGGTAGTTTGAAATTGTTGCCGCTGGCCATCACACCCTGATCTGCGATGGATTCCAGCTCGGTTAAATTGCACTCCTCAAAAGAGCAGTTGGTGAACGCAAGACTTTCCGTCGTGCGATCCATCAGGATAGTGCATTTGACGAATTCGCACTCATCATAGCGAACGAAAAGCAGCTGATCACGAAAGTCAAAGGTGCGTCCCTGAAAACGCTCCAGGTAGACGATACGCTCTTCGAGATACTCTCCCATATCATGCCCTAGCTTACTGATGTGGACTGCTACGGCAGTCAGCAGCGCCTATGATCAAGGCCAAGCTAAGGCAACTACAGGGAGCATGAGCTAAATAGCGCGAGTTGCTGGTGGCCGCGGTAAATGCGGAGTTACGCGCCTGGGATGCGGCGAGCCAGAGACCGGGGGCAGCGCCCGCTCACAGCGGTCGGGTATCGTTTGCGGATTGCGACAATGGTGGCTTGGACCCGCTCCATGAAGCGGATCGACCCCGTAGTTTTCCTGTAATTCTCTGAATCAAAACGTGTTTGGATCGTTGGTTTGCTGCATCGCCACAATTGTGGCGTCATGTTAGGAGACTCGCACGCGCTGGGATGGGCGTGATTTGTGGGATAAAAGTATGGTTTCGAGCGGTTCCAAAGCAGTCAGTGGGGATCAGGCGCGCGTGCTGCGCGTCGGCGTGATCGGCGCTGGCATCATGGGGACGAATCACGGCCGTGTGCTGGCTGGGCTACCCGGTGTCGAAATGGTCGGCATTGTCGATCCGCTTCCGGAGCACAGGACCCGCGCCGAGAACCATGTCGGCTGCAGAACCTTCACCGATCTCGACGCGCTGCTCGCCGCAGGGGTCGATGCCGCGGTGATTGCGGCTCCGACCCACTTGCACCATGACGTCGCGCTGGCTTGTATCGCCAAGGGCATTCATGTCCTGGTTGAAAAGCCTGTCGCATCGACGGTTGAAGAGGGACGAGAGATCGTGGCCGCAGCCAAGAAGGCTGGCGTCACCTTGATGGTTGGCCACGTCGAACGCTTCAATCCTGCGGTTGCTGCGGTCAAAAAGGCGATTGCCGGTGAGGACATTCTCTCCATCGGCATCACCCGTGTCGGTCCGTTCCCGCCGCGCATGTCCAATGTCGGCGTGGTCATCGATCTCGCGGTGCATGACATCGATCTCATTCGCTGGTTCACCGAAAGCGATATTGTCGAGGTGCAGCCGCAACTCGCCTCCGCCATCGCCGAGCGCGAGGACATCGCGCTGCTCCAGTTCCGCACAGCCTCTGGCGTGCTGGCCCATATCAACACCAATTGGCTGACGCCGTTCAAGGCGCGCACGGTGACGGTGGCGACGCGCGGCAAATATGTCACCGGCGATCTGCTGACCCGTCAGGTCACCGAGTGCTTCGGCTTCAAGACCGATGGCAGCTATTCCATGCGCCATCTGCCGGTCGGCCAGGATGAGCCGCTGCGCGCCGAACTCACCGCGTTTCTTAATGCCGTCCGGACCGGCGGCGTGCCGGCCGTCACTGGCGAGGAGGGCGTCGCGTCGCTCGAGATCGCGATCCAGTGCCTTGACGCGCCGAAGACGCAGGCCGCAACTGCGCCGCGCCCCGCGCCTCGTAAAGTCGCAGGCTGATTGCGCATCCATCTCCGGCGCCCCTGCGGGCGCCGGCTTCGATTCAAATACCCTCTCCTTTGCAGGCCAAGTGATGAACCAGCACACTCCCGTTCCCTTCATCGATCTCAACGCCCAGCGCCAGCGTCTGGGATCGTCGGTCGATGAGGCCGTCACCCGCGTGCTCAATCACTGCCAGTTCATCAACGGCCCGGAAGTCGCCAAGCTCGAGGCCGAGCTTGCCAAATATTGCGGCGCCAAGCATGTAATCAGCTGTGCCAGCGGCACCGATGCGCTGGTGATGGTGCTGATGGCCAAGAATATTGGCCCCGGCGATGCCGTGCTGTGCCCGTCCTTCACCTTCTGTGCCACCGGCGAAGCCGTGGCGCTCGTTGGCGCATCGCCGGTGTTCGTCGATGTTGATGAGGTTACCTTCAACATCAGCGCGGAGTCGGTGAAGCGCGGCATCATCACGGCCAAGGCAGCCGGCCTGACGCCGAAGGCGATCATCCCGGTGGATCTGTTCGGCCAGCCTGCCGATCTCGATGCCATCGGCGCGATTGCCGACGCGGAAGGCTTGTTCGTGCTGGAAGACTCAGCGCAGGGCTTTGGCTCCACATACAAGGGCAAACGCGTCGGCACCTCGGCGCTGGCCACCACCACCAGCTTTTTCCCGGCCAAACCGCTGGGCTGCTTCGGCGATGGCGGCGCGATCTTCACCGATGATGACCAGCTCGCCGATATCCTGCGCAGCATTCGCATCCACGGGCAGGGGGGCGACAAATACGACAATATCCGCCTTGGCATCACCGGCCGCCTCGACACCATCCAGGCCGCGGTGTTGCTCGAAAAGCTGAAAATCTTCGACGACGAGATCACCGCGCGCAACAAGGTGGCCGATCGCTACGCCCGCAGCCTCGGCAATCTCGTCGGCGTGCCGCGTGTTGCTGAGGGCAATACGTCGATCTGGGCCTGCTACACCATCCGCCTGCCCAAGGGCACCGACCGCGACGCTTTCGCCAATGCGCTGAAGGCGCAGGGGGTGCCGAGCGCGATCTATTATGCAAAATCGATGCATATGCAGACGGCCTATAAGCACTATCCGGTCGTCGATGGCGGCCTGCCGGTGTCCGAAGCACTGTCCGCGGATGTGATCAGCCTGCCCGTGCATGCCTATCTCGACGAAGCCGCGCAGGATCGCGTCATCCAGGCCGTGCGCGACGCGCTGGCTTCCTAACCTCTCCCCCGCGCGCGGGGAGAGGTCGACTGTAACGCGCGAAGCGCGTGGAAGTCGGGTGAGGGGGACTATCCATTTGCTCCGAGCGCGTGGATAGTCTCCTCATCCCGATCCTCTCCCCGCACGTGGGGAGAGGGAGCCGCCAGCCATCGCGTCCTGTCCAGAACCCGTTCATGCTCGCACGCATTTTCACCGTCGGCGGATACACGCTGCTCTCGCGGATCACCGGATTCGCGCGTGACATCATGCTTGCGGCCATCCTTGGTGCCGGCCCCATCGCGGATGCGTTTTTCGTCGCGCTGCGGCTGCCCAATCATTTCCGCGCCATCTTTGCCGAAGGCGCGTTCAATGCGGCCTTTGTGCCGGCCTATGCCCATGTCAGCGGGAGGGGCGGGCAGGATGCCGCGCATCTGTTCGCCGACCGCATCTTTACGCTGCTGTTCGCTTCGCAGGTGGTGTTGCTGGTGCTGGCCGTGGTGTTCATGCCGCAGGCGATGACAGTGCTCGCGCCCGGTTTCACCGATGATCCCACCCAGCGTCATCTTGCCATCGAGCTTACGCGCATCACGTTCCCCTACCTGCTTCTGATCACGCTGGTGACGCTCTATGGCGGCATGCTCAATGTGATGCAGCGCTTCGCCAGCGCAGCCGCGGCGTCGATCTTCCTCAACATCTCGATGATGGCGACGCTGGCGCTCGCGGCGTTCTTTCCCAGCGCCGGCCACGCCGCCGCGTGGGGCGTGCTGATCTCCGGCGTGCTGCAATATCTGCTGCTTGCCGCCGATCTGCAGCGCCATGGCGGGCTGCCGCGCTTCGCGCCGCTGCGGCTCGACGAAGACATTCGCGGTTTCTTCCGCGCCCTCGGCCCGGCGACTTTGGGCTCCATGGGCACGCAGGTGGCGCTGTTCGCGGACACCATCATCGCCACCTTCCTGCCGGTCGGAGCGCTGTCCGCATTGTATTACGCCGATCGCCTGAACCAGCTTCCCATCGGCGTCATCGGCATCGCCATCGGCACCGTGCTGCTTCCGGAAATGTCACGGCGGATGGCTGCGAATGATCATGTCGGCGCCATGGACGCGCAGCGCCGCGCTTTCCTGTTCACGCTGCTGTTCTCGCTGCCTTTCGTTGCCGCGTTCCTGACGGTGCCCGACGTCATCATGCGCGCAATGTTTGCCCGCGGTGCGTTCACCAAAGCCGATGCGGATATTGCCGCGGCGACGCTGGCGGCCTATGCCATCGCGCTGATCCCTTTCGTGATGATCCGCAGTGCCGTCGCCACGTTCAATTCGCGCAAGGACACGACGACGCCGATGATTGCGGCGCTCACCGGCATTGCCGTCAATGTGGTGCTGAAAGTCATGCTGATGGGCTCGCTGGCCCAGATCGGCCTCGCGCTTGGCACCGCGGCGGGAGCGTGGATCAATCTTCTGCTTGTGCTCTTCTTCGCCACACGCGCCGGCCATCTCGAATTCGATCGCGCGTTCCTCATCGCGCTGTGCAAGTTCGTCGTCGCCGGCAGCATCCTCGCCGCGGCACTGTGGGCCACGGCGCGCTACGCCGCCCTGCAATTGGGCGAGATGGCTACGCTCCGCGACGAAGCGACGCTGGTTCTTCTCATCATCGTGACCGTGATCGTCTATTGCGCCTTGATTCTCGGGCTTTTCGGCAAGAACTGGCTCCGCAGTCTGGTGCGGGCGAAATAGTCTGCCGTAGGGCGGATGAGCGCAGCGTCATCCGCCGCGGAGTTTCGGCCTTGAATTCGGCCGGCGGATTACGCCTTCGGCTCATCCGCCTTACGGAAACACAAATCCTTGTTGCGCCGCCCACTTGCCGCCCTCCATCCGCTGTGTAGACTGTTTCTAAATTGCAGTCGGAGGACATATGGCTCCCATCAAGTTCGGCGTCGGACAAAGTGTCCTGCGCAAGGAAGACGATGCCCTGATCCGCGGCCGTGGCCGCTATACCGACGATCATGCGCCCGCGACGCTCCATGCTCTCGTGCTGCGTTCGCCCCACGCCCATGCAACCTTCACCATCAATGCGACCGCCGCTCGCGCCATGTCGGGCATCGCTGCGATCCTGACGGCCGAAGACACGGCGGATCTCGGCGGTCTGCCATGCCTGTTCAATCTCGAAGACGATCCCTTCACCGGCCCGGACTATCCGATCCTTGCTGCGAAGGAAGTGCGCCATGTCGGCGACGCCATCGCCTTCATCGTCGCCGAGACCGTGGAGCAGGCGCGAGACGCCATCGAGGCCATCGAGGTCGACTGGAAGCCGCTGCCATCGGTGAACGGCCTCAATAATGCGGTCGCCAAGGACGCCCCGCAGGTATGGGACAAGCATCCGGGCAATGTGCTGTTCGACGTGCCGATCGGCGACAAGACGAAGGTCGATGAGGTCTTCGCCAAGGCGCCTGTCATCGCGGAGGTCAAGATCGTCAATCCGCGCGTCGTCATTAACTACATGGAGACCCGCGCGGCGATCTGCGAATACGACGCCAAGCGTGATCACATGACGCTGACCATCGGCAGCCAGGGCAGCCACCGCCTGCGCGATATCCTTTGCGACAATGTCCTCAAAATGCCGAAGGACAAGATGCGCGTGATTTGCCCCGATGTCGGCGGCGGTTTCGGCACGCGGTTGTTTCCCTATCGCGAATATGCGCTGGTGGCCTTCGCAGCCAAAAAGCTCGGCAAGAATGTGAAATGGGCCGCTGATCGGAGCGACCATTTCCTCGGCGATGCGCAGGGCCGTGACAATGTCACCCATGCCCGCATGGCGCTCAGCGAGGACGGCAAGTTTCTCGCCATGGATGTCGATCTGATGGCGGATATGGGCGCCTATCTATCGACCTTCGGTCCCTATATCCCCCACGGCGGCGCCGGCATGCTGCCAGGTCTGTACGACATTCAGGCTTTCCACTGTCGCGTCCGCACCGTCTTCACCAATTCGGTGCCGGTGGATGCCTATCGCGGCGCCGGCCGCCCGGAAGCGGCTTACGTGGTCGAGCGCCTCGTCGATCAATGCGCGCGCAAGCTCGGCATGTCGCCGGATGCAATCCGTCGCAAGAATTTTATCGCGCCGAAGGCGATGCCGTACAAGACCGCGACCGGCAAGGTCTATGATAGCGGCGATTTCACCGCGCATATGAAGCGTGCGATGGATGTCGCCGGCTGGAAGGAATTTCCGAAACGCGCCAAGGCTGCGAAGAAAGACGGCCTCGTCCGCGGCATCGGCATGGCGACTTATGTGGAAGTCTGCGGCACCATGGGCGACGAAACCGCCAATGTTGCCCTCGGCGCCGATGGCGACATCACCATCCTGATCGGCACGCAGTCGACCGGGCAGGGGCATCACACCGCTTACGCGCAGATCGTTGCCGAGCAGTTCGGCGTCGCTCCGGAGCGCGTGCATATCATCCAGGGTGATACGGCAAAGGTTGCGACCGGTCTTGGCACCGGTGGCTCCGCTTCAATTCCCACCGGCGGTGTCAGCGTTCAGCGCGCGACGAAGCAACTCGGCATCAATCTGAAAGAGCTCGCAGCCGACGCACTCGAAACCAGCGTGGCCGATCTCGAGATCGATAGCGGGGCGGTGAAGATCGCAGGTACCGATCGTTCGGTGTCATTCGCGGATCTCGCGAAGAAAGCCGATCCGTCGAAGCTAAATGCCAGCGAGACCTTCAGCAGCGCCGATGGCACATTCCCCAACGGCACTCATTCGGTGGAAGTCGAGATCGATCCATCTACCGGCAAGATCCGGATCGTCAATTACGTCATCGTCGATGATTTCGGCGTCACGCTGAATCCGCTTCTGCTGGCCGGGCAGGTCCATGGCGGCACCATGCAGGGCATCGGCCAGGCGCTGATGGAGCAGGCGGTCTACGACCCCAAGGACGGCCAGCTCGTCACCGCCACCTTCATGGATTACGCGCTGCCGCGGGCGGAAGACGGCGCGGCATTCTCCTTTGAAACGCATAACATCCCCTGCACGACCAATCCGTTGGGGGTGAAGGGGGCAGGCGAGGCCGGCGCGATCGGCTCATGCCCGGCGATCATGAACGCGATCATCGAAGGCCTGCATCGCGAATATGGGATCGAGCATATCGATATGCCTGCGACCCCGGAACGCGTCTGGATGGCTATCCGTGAGCGGGACCGGCTCCACACACTCTGACCCGTAGGATGGGTCGAGCGCAGGCGCGAAGCGCCGAAGCGATACCCATCACCGCGGACCCAGCCGGTGGTGATGGGTATCGCTTCGCTCAACCCATCCTACGGCCCCTTCGGGAATACAGGTTCTCAGCCGGGGTTCACATATCGATTGCAAATTACTCCTAATCTAATTCCAAAGAAGGATGGTCTTGATGAAATACGCATTACTTGTCGCCGGCGCCTTGGTGATTGGCATCGGCGCTGTCTCGGCCCAGCAGGATATCGTCAAGGACCGCCAGGCCCAGATGAAGGCCACCGGCCGCGCCCTCGGCGGAACGCTCAGCGCCATGGCCAAAGGCGACAAGCCCTATGACCAGGCCGCCGTGGATGCTGCTTTCGCGACCCTGACCGAAACCGCTACCAAGCTGCCGGCGCTGTTCGCGGACAGCACCAAGGGGCTGAAGGGCGAAGGGGACTATTCGACCTCGCCAAAGGTTTGGGACGACAAGGCCGGCTTCGCCACACATGTCGCCGACTTCAGCAAGGCGGTTTCCGAGACCAAGGCCAAGGTGAAGGATCTCGACAGCCTCAAGGCCAATGTCGGCGCCATCGGCAAGCAATGCGGCAGCTGCCATGAGACCTATCGCTTGAAGAGCTGAGGCGCTCTAGAGCTTCGTGTAACTGCGACGATCCACTTCGCTATCCCACTCGGTGAAGGTGGCGAATGGATCGTCGGTTAGCTCACGCGTCTCAGTTTGATCGTCTCGATCGTTTCCCGCTTTGCTGCCGTCCAGAACGATTTGACGTTGGCGACATTACAAACATGCCGGCACCAGGATAGCAGGACAATCGCTTGCTGAAACGCTTCCTCATCCTCTTCGCGTTCTTCTTCGTCGTCGGCCTCGGCGTCTATTGGTGGCTGACGATTCCGACGACCGTTGCAGCCAGCACATTGCCGGCGCATACGCCCGATGTCGCCAACGGCAAGACCGTCTTCAACGCCGGTGGTTGTGCGTCATGCCATGCGACGCCGAAGCAGGATGACAAGCTCGCGCTTGGCGGCGGATTGCCGCTGACATCGCCGTTCGGCACCTTCTATGCCCCCAATATCTCGCCCGATGCGAATGACGGCATCGGCCGCTGGAGCGAGGCGGATTTCGTCACGGCGCTCCTCAAAGGAACGTCGCCGAAGGGCGAGCATTACTTTCCGGCTTTCCCCTACACGTCCTATCAAAAGATGACGGTTGGCGACGCTCGTGATCTGTTCGCCTACATCAAGACGCTGGCGCCGGTTGCGACCAAGTCGCGTGATCACGAAGTCGGCTTCCCGTTCGATCTGCGCCGCAATCTCGGCGTCTGGAAATTCCTGTTTCTCGATGGCAAGCCGTTTGTCGCCGACAGTTCGAAATCCCCGCAGTGGAATCGCGGAGCCTATCTGGTGAATGCGCTCGGCCATTGCGCCGAGTGCCATAGCCCGCGCAATCCGCTGGGCGGCATCGAGGAAACGCAGCGTTTCGCCGGCGGCCCCAATCCCGAAGGGCAGGGTTGGGTGCCCAATATCACCCAGAAGGGCCTGAAAGACTGGAGCGAGAAGGACATCGCGTATTTCCTCAAGACCGGCGAAACGCCCGAAGGCGACACCGCGGGCGGCTCCATGGCCCCGGTGATCCGCAACACGGCGCAACTCGGCGACGAGGACCGCGCGGCGATGGCCGCCTATCTGAAATCGCTTCCGGCGGTCGAGGGGCCACCGAAGCCGGCGAAGAAGGGGTAGGGCGGGGGGCCTCTTTCTTCACCTCTTCCCGGAGGGGAGAGGTGAAGAACAGCACCGCTCGTCCCACGCATGGAAACCCGTCGAGCCATGTCGCCTTGGTGGTTTTCGTGCGTCGGCTCACGTGTTTGTGTGCTGCAGCATTTGCCAATCGGCGATTCCCTGAAATTTTGATTTCCCGCGCCTTATGAACATCTTCAAAGCCGTGTCGCTGAAAATCGCCAGCACCATGGCCTTCGCCATCATGGGTGCGCAGGGGCGTTATCTCGGCACCGCCATCCCGCTCGGTGAAATCGTGTTCTGCCGCGGCCTGTTCGCGCTGATCCCCATCGTTCTGTTTTTCGGCTGGCGCGGCCAACTCGGCGACGCCGCCCGCACGACGCGGTTCTCAGCCCATCTGGTCCGCGGCTCGTTCAGCGTGATCGGCACCTTCTGCACCTTTGGCGCGCTTGCCCGCCTGCCCATCGCCGATGTCACCGCCATCGCCTTCATCGCACCGCTGATCACGGTGGTTTTCGCGGCGCTTTTCCTGAAAGAAAAGGTCTATGTCTATCGTTGGTCCGCGGTAGCCGTCGGCTTCTCCGGCGTGATCCTGATGCTGTCGCCGTATTTTCAGAACCATGCCGCGATCACGACCTCGATGATGGTTGGTCTTGGTCTCGCGCTGCTCAATGCCTTCACCTCCGGCGGGGCCACCATCCAGATCCGCCGTCTTACTGCAACGGAATCGTCGTCGGCCATCGTCATCATCATGACCCTGATCGTGATGGCTGCGTCGCTGCTGACCGCGCCGTTCGGCTGGGTCTGGCCGTCCACCTTCGAACTGGCGCTGCTGGTCGGCATCGGCATCTGCGGCGGCCTCGGCCAGATGCTGTTCACCGAGAGCTATCGCTATGCCCCGGCATCCTTCCTTGCGCCATTCGATTACACAGCGATGCTCTGGGCGTTCCTGCTCGGCTTCTGGATGTTCGGCGAGGTCCCGACCATCTATGTCGTGTTCGGCGCCGTGATCGTGGCCGGCGCCGGCATTTTCGTGATTTTGCGCGAGCGCCATCTCGGCCTCAAGCGCCTGCGCGACACCCCGATGTCGCCGATCTCCACCATGGCTGACGACGAGGTCGATCCCGATGCACCGGTGACCGTGCTGGGCAAGAAGCGCTGAGTCTCGTAGCCCGGATGGAGCGCAGCACAATCCGGGGACCGGCGTTTCAGCTTGATCTGCTGTCCCTGGATTTCGCTGCGCTCCATCCGGGCTACCGACACCATGATTTGCTGCGCTGCACACTTCATTCAGCTGCGGCATTTTTGAATTTGGAACATGCATAAGGTGGCAGGCCTTGCTCCTGCCACCTCGCTGCACTTAAATGCGGACCGTCGCACCACGCGACACCCCGTGCATGGCGGGCTCAAGGGCGGAATGATCGCGCAAGGATGCTTGCCGCGCAGGCCGCTACCCCACCTGACCCATCTGTACTGGCGCTCAACAAAAACGCTTCCGCAATTCAAAGAGGTTACCAATGGTCAACCGCCTGCAATTCTACATCGACGGCGCCTGGGTCGATCCGGCCGTCAAGAAATCGACTCCCGTCGTCAATCCGGCGACCGAAGAAGCGATGTATGAAGTTGCCCTCGGCTCCAAGGCCGATGTGGACAAGGCGGTGGCCGCTGCCAAGCGCGCCTTCGAGATCTTCTCGCAGACCACCCGCGAAGAGCGCATCGCGCTGCTCGAAAAGATCATCACCGCCTACAAGGCCCGCATCAAGGACATCGGCGCATCCGTGTCCGACGAAATGGGCGCCCCGCTGCCGATGGCCGAGCGCTTGCAGGCGGGCGCTGGTCTCGGCCATCTGACGGCGACCCTCGACGTGCTCAAGACCTATGAGTTCGACGAGAAGCACAACCAGGCCGTCATCACCAAGGAGCCGATCGGCGTCGTGGGCATGATCACGCCGTGGAATTGGCCGCTCAACCAGATCGCCTGTAAGGTTGCGCCTGCGATCGCTGCCGGCTGCACCATGATCCTGAAGCCGTCGGAATTCACCCCGACCTCGGCTTTGATCTTCGCCGAAGTCATGCATGAAGCCGGCGTGCCGAAGGGCGTGTTCAACCTCGTCAATGGCCTCGGCCCAGAGGTCGGCGTTGCCATGAGCGAGCATCCGGATATCGACATGGTGTCGTTCACCGGTTCGACCCGCGCCGGCATCGACGTCGCCAAGCGCGCCGCCAACACCGTCAAGCGCGTCAGCCAGGAGCTCGGTGGCAAGTCGCCGAACGTGATCCTGGAAGGCGCCGACTTCGTGAAGGCCGTCACCGGCGGCGTCGCACACATGTTCAACAATTCCGGACAGTCGTGCAACGCGCCGTCGCGCATGATCGTGCCGCAGGGCGCGATGAAGGAAATCGCGGCCATCGCCAAGGCGCAGGCCGACAAGACCAAGGCCGGCGATCCCCGTGCGGACGGCACCGTGATCGGCCCGGTGGTCAATCGCGGCCAGTGGGACAAGATCCAGGGTCTGATCCAGAAGGGCATCGAGGAAGGCGCCACGCTGGTTGCCGGTGGTCCCGGCCTGCCGGACGGCGTCAACAAGGGCTTCTATGTCCGCCCGACCATCTTCGCCGACGTCACCGAGAACATGACCATCGCGCGCGAAGAAATCTTCGGACCGGTGCTCGTGATCATGGGTGCCAAGGACGAGTCCGACGCCCTCCGCATCGCCAATGACACGCCCTACGGTCTCGCTGGCTATGTCTCGGCCGACACCATCGAGAGCGCCCGCAAGTTCGGTCGCCGCATCCGTGCCGGCAACGTCAATCTGCAGGGCGCTCCGAACGACCGCACCGCGCCGTTCGGTGGTTACAAGCAGTCCGGCAACGGCCGTGAATGGGGCAAGGCCGGTCTCGAGGACTTCCTCGAGGTGAAGGCCATCGCAGGCTACGACGCGGCGTAAGACCGCGTTTCGAGGCGCAAGCTTCGTGACTGAAAACGCCGGAGCGCAAGCTCCGGCGTTTTTGTTTTGGCGCCCGGCTTTTCAGCCTGTAGGGCGGATAAGGCGAAGCCGTAATCCGCCGGCCGAGTTTGCAATTTGAGCTCTGCGGCGGATTACGCTGCCCTCATCCGCCCTACAGCCCTGAGCGCTATCCGCCCAATGCCCCCTGCGTGTTCACATAGACCGCATAGATCGACTGGCTCGCCGCCATGAACAGCCGGTTGCGCTTGCGGCCGCCGAAAGCGAGGTTCGCACAACGCTCCGGCAGCGCGATCCGCCCGATCGGCGCGCCGTCCGGCGCGAACACCATCACGCCATCGAGTTCGGGCGTGCCCATGCCCCAGCCGCACCACAGATTGCCGTCGATATCGCAGCGCATGCCATCCGGCGTGCCCGGCCCGGCATCGATCGCCGCGCGCTTGTTCTTCAGCGTTTTTCCATCCGCCGCCACATCGTAAGCGAGGATTTTTCGCGTCGGCACACCGCGGGATTCCACGATATAGAGGATGCTCTCGTCCGGCGAGAAACACAGGCCGTTCGGTGCCAGGATGTCGTCCGCGACAATGCTCGGCCGCAGCGTATCGCCATCGATGCGATACACATTCATGCCGATTTCGGACGGCGCCTTGTCACCTTCGTAATCGCTCAAAATGCCGAACGCGGGATCCGTGAACCAGATCGAGTTATCGGATTTGACCACCACGTCATTCGGCGAGTTCAGCCGCTTGCCCTCAAAACTGTCCATCAGCACCGTGACGCTGCCGTCATATTCGGTGCGGATCAGGCGGCGACCATGCTCGCAGGTGATCAACCTTCCTTGCCGGTCGCGCGTGTTGCCATTGGCGTAGTTCGATGGCCTGCGGAAATCGCTGACGGCGCCGGTCTCTTCGTCCCAGCGGATGATGCGATTGTTGGGAATGTCCGAGCACAGCAGATAGCGGCCATCGCCGAAATACACCGGCCCTTCCGCCCAGCGCAGCCCGGTGGCGATGCGCTCGATGGCACCGAGCTTGATCCAGTATTTTTCGAAGCGGGGATCGAGTGCGGTGATGGCGGGATCGGGATAGTAGCTGGCAGGCTGCCAGTTGCGGGACGGCGTATCGGACATTGGCGTCTCGTTGGTTGTCGTTTCCTCTGGTCTTGTCGCATCATCGCCGCCGCGCCATACTCATTGCAACGACAAAACAGCGCGAGGGACGGGAATGCCAAAGATCCTCATGACGGGCGCATCAGGCGGCATCGGCACGCGCTTGCGTGAATTGCTGCCACCGATCTATCCCGATCTCGTGCTGAGCGATCTCAACACGCCGTCGAACCTCAAATCCAGCGAGACGTTCAAACAAGCTGATCTCGCCGATCTTGCAGCCGTGGAAGCCATCTGCGACGGCGTCGATGGCATCCTGCATTTCGGAGGCTTTTCCGTGGAGGGGCCGTGGGACACCATCCTGCAGGCCAATATCATCGGATGCTACAATCTGTTCGAAGCCGCGCGCAAACAGGGCGTCAAGCGTGTCGTGTTCGCATCGTCCAACCACGCCGTCGGCTTCTATCCGCGCCACACGAAAATCCCTCCGGATGTCACGGCCCGGCCGGATGGCCGTTATGGCGTCAGCAAGGTGTTTGGCGAAGCGCTTGGCGCGCTCTATGCCGACAAGCATGGTCTTTCGGTGACATGCCTGCGGATCGGTAATTTCGGCGATGCCCCGCTCGACAAACGCCGGCTGTCGATCTGGCTGAAGCCGGAGGATCTGGTGCAGCTCTGCCGCATCGGCTTGGAGCATCCCAACATCCATTTCGAGGTGCTGTATGGCGCGTCGTATAACGAGCGCGCCTGGTGGGACAATTCCCGCGCCTATGAACTCGGCTATCGCCCGACCGGCAGGGGCGAAGATCATCGCGAGCATGCGATGGCGGAGCAGGCAAAGCTCAAGCCCGATCCGGTCGGCGATTTCTACCAGGGCGGGGCGTTTTGCAGTGCGGAGTTTTCGGGTGATTTCAGCAAGGTCTGGGCGCCGTAATCGTAGGATGGGTTGAGCGTAGCGAAAACCCATCGGCGGAGCTCGCCACTCCGCTCGGCCGATGGGTTTTCGCGAAGACGCTCAACCCATCCTACAGCCGCGAGCCCGTCATTGACTTCCTTCCCCACGGCTTCATAAGAACCATTCAAAATAAGCCGAGGGAATGCACATGGCCGACGGATTGCGCAAAGGTCTCACCAGCTACGGCGATGCCGGTTTTTCGCTGTTCCTGCGAAAAGCCTTCATCAAGGCCATGGGCTATTCCGATGATGCGCTGGACCGCCCGATCGTCGGCATCACCAACACCCATAGCGATTACAATCCCTGCCACGGCAACGCGCCGCAGATCATCGAGGCGGTGAAGCGCGGCGTCATGCTGGCCGGCGCGCTGCCGATGGTGTTTCCCACCATCTCCATCGGCGAGAGTTTTGCGCATCCGACCTCGATGTATCTGCGCAATCTGATGGCGATGGATACCGAGGAGATGATCCGCGCCCAGCCGATGGATGCGGTGGTGGTCATCGGCGGCTGCGACAAGACTTTGCCGGCGCAGATCATGGCGGCGCTCTCGGTCGATCTGCCCACGGTGGTGATCCCGGTCGGCCCGATGGTGGTCGGCCATCACAAGGGCGAGGTGCTCGGCGCCTGCACCGATTGCCGCCGCATGTGGGGCAAGTTCCGCGCCGGCGAAATCGACCAGCAGGAAATCGATGACGTCAATGCGCGGCTCGCGCCGTCGGTCGGCACCTGCATGGTGATGGGCACAGCCTCCACCATGGCCTGCATCACCGAGGCCATGGGCCTGTCGCTGCCCATGAGCGCGACCATTCCTGCACCGCATGCCGAGCGTTTCCGTTCCGCCGAAGCCAGCGGCAAGGTCGCCGCGGAATTGGCAAGGAACAAGGGCCCTAAGCCCAGCGAATTCCTCACGCCGGGTTCGTTCCGCAACGCCCAGGTGGTGCTGCAGGCGATCGGCGGCTCCACCAACGGCCTGATCCATCTCACCGCCATGGCCAATCGCACGCCGAACCGCATTAATCTCGGTGCCTTCGATGATCTCGGCCGTGACGTGCCGGTGCTGGTCGATCTCAAGCCGTCCGGCGATCACTATATGGAGCACTTCCATCACGCTGGCGGCGTGCCGAAGCTGATGGAGCATCTCGGCGATCTCATCGATCTCGATGCCAAGTCCGTCACGGGTCAGACGTTGCGTGAGATCGTTGCCAAGGCCGAGCACGTGCCGGGACAGGACGTCATCCGCTCCAAGGACAATCCCATCAAGCGCGAAGGCGGCCTCGCGATCCTGTACGGCAATCTCGCGCCACGCAGCGCCGTCATCAAGCATGCGGCAGCGTCGCCGAAACTGATGCAGCACACCGGCCGTGCCGTGGTGTTCGAGTCCGTCGAGGACATGACGAACCGCGTCGATGATCCCGATCTCGACGTCAATGCCGACGACGTGCTGGTGCTGCGCAATGCCGGCCCCAAGGGCGCGCCGGGCATGCCCGAGGCCGGCTATCTGCCGATCCCGAAGAAGCTCGCGCGCGGCGGTGTGAAGGACATGGTGCGCATCTCCGACGCGCGTATGAGCGGCACCGCCTTCGGCACGATCGTGCTGCACATCACACCGGAGAGTGCGGTGGGCGGCCCGCTGGCGCTGGTGCAGAACGGCGACATGATCCGGCTGGATGTCGCGAAGCGGTCCATCGATCTGCTGGTGGATGAAGCCGAACTAGCCAAGCGGCAGGCGGCATTGCCGAAGCCGGAGACGCCCGACTGGGCGAAACGCGGTTACGCGCATCTGTTTCATCAGACGATCATGCAGGCCGATGAAGGCTGCGACTTCGACTTCATGACGGGTGAGGGGAAGGGCTAGCATCTGTAGGGTGGGCAAAGCGTAGCGTGCTCACCTTCAAGTACTGAGCTGGTGGAGGTGGGCACGCTGCGCTTTGCCCACCCTACATATTACACCTTCGCCTCAAACTCCGTCTTCACCGCCGCAATATCCGCCAGCGTCGGCAGTCCCGCTTCATTGCCCAGCT
Organism: Pseudomonadota bacterium; assembly: GCA_023451825.1. Classification (GTDB taxonomy): domain Bacteria; phylum Pseudomonadota; class Alphaproteobacteria; order Rhizobiales; family Xanthobacteraceae; genus Tardiphaga. Next base: position 110,915 of record JAEXYA010000008.1, on the reverse strand, counting down.
TCTGGATCTTGTGCGTGGATGCCGCCCGCGCGAACTGAAAGTGCTCCGACCAGCTCGCGCTCGGATTGGCCAGATACGAATATACATAAGCCCCGTGAAACACGTCGCCGGCGCCGTTGGTGTCGATCACCTTGTCCTTCGGAATCTTGTAAGCTGGTTGCGTATGCACGGCGCCCGTCTCGTCATACCAGAGCAGGCCGCGTTCGCCGAGGGTGACACCACCGACGCGGCAGCCGCGGCCCTTGAGATAGTCCAGCATCTTTTCCGGCGTGAGGTCCATTTGCTCGCACAGGCGCTCGGCGACGATGGCGACGTCGATATATTCCAGGAGGTCATGCGTATTGGTGCGCAGCCCGCCGCCATCTAGTGATGTCAGGATGCCGGCCTCGCGGCACAGTTTTGCATAGTGGATCGCCGCATCCGGCTGATGCCCGTCCACATGCAACGCGCGGCAGGCGCCGAGATTGAGCAGCGGGAAGGGATGGATATGCTCGTCGTCGCGGCAGCGGACGATGGCGCGCTTGCCGTCCTTCGGCATGATGAAGGACAGCGACGACGACGCCACCTTGCGTGGATGAATCTCGATATTGTACTTCGCGCTCATGTCCATGAACATGCGCCCGAGCCAGTCATTGGCCACGGTGGCAATCAGGTCCGGCACGATGCCGAGCCTGGCGCAGCAGAACGCCGCGGTGACGGCGTTGCCGCCGAACGAGACCGCGTAATCGGACGCGACATGCTTTTCGTCGCCGGTGGGCATATGGTCGGTGATGAAGGTGACGTCGATATAGGTCTGTCCGATAAAGAGCGCTTGCATTGAGCTGTCCGTGTCGTGTCAGAGGCGCCCACTTTAACAAGAAAATCGAGAGCAGAGGAGAATGTTTCCGGCCTGTCTCCGGCGAGAACAGTGTTCCCGGCGTGGCCTTCAAGCCATGAGCCGTGCGGGTCGCGGAACCCGGAATCGCCAAGATCCTATTGCGTCATCGCCGTCTGAATCGTCTGCCGCCATGACGCTGTGGCGGCATCGACCGTGAATCGGTTGACATTCTCACGCAGGCGCCCAAGGCGATCCTTGCGTTCGTTCGGACACATGCCAGCCACACATTTCATCGCGGCGGCGATGCCATCGATGTTATCCGGTGCAACGTAGATCGCGCCGTCGCCTGCCGTTTCCTGGAGCGCGCCGCCCGGGCTTAAAATGGGAACCTGCCCGTAGGCGATCGCTTCTGCGGCAGGAAGACCAAATCCTTCCAGGCGGCTCACGAGCACGAATCCGCGCGCCTGCTCATAGAGCCATCGAAGTTGTTCTTCACTGACATATCCCGGCAAAATCACACCAGGCGTCGTTTCAGCGGCACGATGAACGGCGTCTTCCCCTGGCTCCGGTGCGCCGCAAATGACGTAAGCGTATCCCTGTTCGCTCAACTTCGATGCGCCAAATCCACGGATCGACCCCAGCTGATTTTTTCGCGTGCCGAGACTCCCGACCGTGAGAAAAAAATTGTCAGGTACTCCGGCAACGGGTTCTCTCTCGCCGCGTTCAATGCCTGCGCGCAACGGGATGTGAACGATCTGCAGAGCCGGAAAATCACTTCCATATAGATCGATGAAAGCGCTACGCGAGGCTTCGCTTACAAACATCATGGATGGCCTGGCGGCGCGTATTATCTCGAATGCCGAGCGATACGTGGCCTGGACGCCATCGGCGTAGAGTTCAGGATGCGTGATGGGCCCCATATCGTGACAAAGCACGATATCGGACGATTTCAGCCGATACATGACGCATTCGCGCGGATCGGTGAAAACCGTTGGAAGCTCTCGTTCGATGTATGGGATGAACCGCGAGATAAACGAGTTCTCGACACGAATGTTCACTTCAATTCGCGCCATCCGCCCAAGAACCCGCGCGAAAATTCCCGTCGGCACCCGTTGTGAGCGCCAGCGCCAAAAATAGCTGGCGCGGACCAGGTCCGGGGATGAGTCGATCATGTCCTGACAGAAAAAGAACTTTCCGGTCCGATTGTTCAGTGCGAGCGTGAACTCACAATAGACGGCAGAAATCTGATCCGACATTTGGAAACCTGTGGCGGGCGCCGATGTCCAATTTGGCCCAAGTAACATAAGATTTTGCTGTTACTCGGGATAGGAGGCAATATAGCGCATCGTGTTGAAACATGGTTGCACCCTTGTCAGGCCCTGCAGGATGCTGACATATTGGGCGATCGGCAAATTTTAGGGCGCATCGATGATTACCGGGCTCGATCATGTCGTCATTTTGCTGGACGATCTGGACGCAGGCATCGCCACCTATCAGACGCTGTTCGCGCGAAAACCGTCCTGGCGTAGCACGAGCGAGGGCGCGGAGCTTGCGATCTTCACCCTTGCGAATATGTCCGTGGAATTGATGGCGCCCCATGGCGACGGCGCGGCTGCCGCCCGTATTCGCGCCGTGCTGCCGGAAAGCGGCGGGTCGCTCGCCAGCATCTGCTTCGCCACTGCGGACATTGCGAAGATGCATCGCCGCCTCGACCGCGTGGCGCTGAAGCCGGAGCCGATCACCGAGGCGGAGAGCAGGGACCGCGACACCGGCGCGGTCCTGTCCTGGAAGCGTACCCGCGCCGCGACCGATCACACCCGCGGCGTGCGCCAGTTCTTTCTTGAACGGAATGGCGAGCGCGACGTCTCCGCCAGCACTAGCGAGAGCCCGATCATCGGGCTCGACCACATCGTGGTGTCCACCCACGATCCCGAACGCGCCGCCGCGCTTTATGGTGCGCGGCTTGGTCTCGATCTGGCGCTGGATCGCTCCAATCCCGATTGGGGCCACCTGATGTTCTTCCGTTGCGGTGACCTGATCGTCGAGGTCGTGCAGCGGCCGCATGACGAAGGCGACGTCAATCACGACGCTTTGTGGGGCATGACCTGGCGTGTGGCGGATATCGACGCTGCCCGCGCGCGTCTGCTCGCCGCTCATGTCACCGTCTCCGAAATCCGTAACGGCCGCAAACCCGGCACCCGCGTCGCGAGTTTGCGCGACGGCACGCTGGGAATCCCGACGCTGCTGATCGAGCGGACGGAGAGGGAAGGGTAAGGCCGTAGGATGGGTAGAGCGCAGCGAAACCCATCACAACAAACGCTGGTGCGCGTGGTGATGGGGTTCGCTCCGGCGCTTCGCGCCTGCGCTCTACCCATCCGACGGCCACGCGCTCACCGCACGAAATGCGACACGCCCTGCCATAGCAATACGATCGAGATCACCAGCAGCATCGCATAAGCGATGTTGTAGAACAGGTCCGTCGGCGTGCGCTTCACCAGCCAGATGCCGGCGAAGTTGGTCGCGACGGCCGCCGGCAAGAGCAGCAGCGATGTCGCGAAGTTCGCGGTGTTGAATTGGCCGAGCGCCAGATAGGGCACGATCTTCAGCGCGTTCACGATGGCGAAGAAGATGGTCATGGTGCCGACCAGAACCATCTTGGGCAGCCGCTGCGGCAGCACATAGACCTGGAACGGCGGGCCACCGGCTTGCGTCATGAACGACGTGAAGCCCGACACGGCGCCCCAGAATACGCCGGCAGCACGGCCCATGCGCCGCGGTTCAATCTGCGCACGCTTGCGCCAGACATCGATGACGAAGATGAGGCCGATCAGGCCGACGGTAATCCGCACCGCATTGTCCGAAATGATCGCCGCAAACAGCCACGCGATCCCCATGCCGATGAGCGCGCCCGGCAGCATGATCTTGAGGTTCGAGGCATCCCATTCGCGGCGGTAGACATAGAGCGAAATCAGATCCTGCGTGATCAGCACCGGCAACAGCAGCGCAGCGGCTTCCAGCGGCGGCAGATACAACGCCAGCAGCGGCGTGGCCGCGATACCGACGCCGGCGAAGCCACCTTTGGACAGGCCGAGGAACAGCACCGCCGGGATGGCGACGACATAGAAAAACGGGTCGGTGATGATGGCGGGCACGGCGGAATCCGGTTGGGCCGCGCAGTGATAGCGACGCGATCGCTAAAAGGCGACGGATGTTTGTGCATACTCGCCAGACCGTATGCTGTTCTCAACGCTGCACCCCCATGCTACAGCGATGAGGTTGCCGGCGTGATCCATCATCCCGGTCAGCGACAGGGACGAAGTTTGGCCAAGAAACAAATAACCGGACAAACAGCCGGACAGACAACCAGGCAGGCGATCAGGAAGCGACCTGCCAAGGCAGGCAAAGCGACCCGATGGCAGCGCGATCCCGAAGGCATGCGCCTGCGCATCCTTGCAGCGGCTACCAAGGAGTTCGCATCGCGCGGCCTGGCCGGCGCGCGCGTCGATCGCATCGCGGCTGCTGCCGGCGCCAACAAGCGCATGCTGTACTATCACGTCGGGAAAAAGGACGATCTCTATCTGGCGGTGCTGGAAGGCACCTATGCCAAGATCCGCGCCGAAGAGCGTACGCTCGACCTCGAGCATCTCGATCCGCCGGATGCGATCGAGAGCCTGATCACCTTCACCTGGAATTACTTCATCCGTAACCCGGAATTTCTGGCGCTGCTCAACACGGAGAACCTGGAGCGCGCGCGGCACATCAAACGCTCGGACAAAGTGAAGTCGATGCATTCGCCATTTGTGGAGATGATCCGCGAAGTGGTGCTGCGCGGCGTGGCGTCGGGCGATTTCAAGGTCGCGATCGATCCGGTGCAGCTCTACATCTCCATCGCCGGTCTCAGCTTTTTCTACATCGGCAACAACGCCACGCTGAGCGTGATCTTCGGTCGCGACCTGCTCGCCAAGGACGCGAAGGACGAGCGTCTGGCCCACATGGTGTCGCTCATTCTGGGGGCGTTGATGGGGCGTTCGGCGGCGGAGATTCCGTTGTCGAAGGCAGCCGCTTTGCAAGTCGGCGTACGGCACAGCGCCTGATCTGCTCCGCGCCCGTAGGATGGGTTGAGCGTCTTCGCGAAAACCCATCAGCGGAGCTTGCGGCATTCTTCGGCTGATGGGTTTTCGCTGCGCTCAACCCATCCTACGGCTGCACGTTTCCTCGGCGGTTTCGGTCGCCATCCACAGCCGAGGTACTCCGTAAACATCTGATATCGCTCCGGAATAATTTGTAATTAATCGCCCAATTGACAACGCAACGCCTGTGGCTAGTATTTATCCAACAAGTTAATTGCGACCGCGAAGCCGGCAACTGGGAGACGAGACGCGTGAGTGAGAAAAAGGCGCCCGGGGCAGTGACGAAGCTGCTGAATTCCTCGTGGCTGCGCCCGTTCATTTTCCTGTTGTTCATCATCGCCGCATGGGATCTCTCGATCCGCATCTTCGGCATTCCGGCCTATCAGATCCCGGCGCCCATGGATGTCGTGAAGGTGCTGTTCACCGATTGGCAGGAGCTGCTGTCGCAGTCCTGGCCGACCACTTATGCGACGTTGCTGGGCTTCCTCGCCTCCGCGGTGTTCGGCATTCCGATCGCGATGCTGATCGCGGGCTCGCGCACCGTCGAGAGCTACATCTATCCGTTGCTGGTGTTCTCGCAGTCGATCCCGAAAGTGGCCATCGCGCCGCTGTTCGTCGTCTGGTTCGGCTTCGGCATCATTCCAAAAATCATCGCGGCTTTCCTGCTCGGCTTCTTCCCCGTCGTCGTCTCCGCCGTGCAGGGGTTCAAGTCGGTCGATCCCGACATGGTCGATCTCGCCCGCGCCATGAAGGGCAGCCGCATCCGCGTGTTCCTGGCCGTGAACCTGCCGCATGCGCTGCCGGCGATCTTCTCGGGCCTCAAGGTCTCCGTCACGCTCGCTGTCGTCGGTGCTGTGGTCGGCGAATTCGTCGGCTCCAATTCCGGCATCGGTTATGTGTTGCAGCGCTCGATCGGCACTTTCGATCTGCCCACCATGTTCGCAGCGCTCGTCATTCTCGCGCTGCTCGGCGTGATCCTGTTCTGGATCGTCGATCGCATCGAGCGGATGGTGATTCCGTGGCACGTCAGCCATCGCGCTGATGTTTTCGTCGCGTCTTGATTTGACGCCAAACTCCAAACGCGGCCCGGCTGAACGGGCCGCCTTCACCTGCTTCAAAGGGAGGCTGACTATGCTGAAATGGGTTTCCGCCGTATCCACTGCCGCGATCGCCGCAACGATCGCCTTCACCGCGCCGGCCGCCGCCGCCGACAAGGTGACGCTGATGCTGAACTGGTATGTCTATGGCGAGCACGCGCCGTTCTATTACGGCAAGGCCAAGGGCATCTATGCCGCTGAAGGCATCGATCTCGACATCCAGGAAGGTCGCGGCTCCGCCAACACCGTGCAGGCCGTCGCCGCCAAGACCGTGAATTTCGGCTATGCCGACGTGCCCACGATGATGCGCGCCGCCGTCAAGGGCGCACCTGTCGTCGCCACCGGCGTGCTGCTGCAGACCACGGCCATGTCGGCCATGGGTTTTGTCGACAAGAACATCAAGAAGGCCGAAGACCTCAAGGGCAAGACCGTCGCCGTCACCCCGGCCGATGCGCTGAGCCAGATCTGGCCGCTGTTCCTCAAGAAGGCCGGCCTCAAGGAGAGCGATCTCAAGACCGTTGCCGGCGATGCTCAGACCAAGCTGAACGCCGTCATCAATGGCCAGGCCGATGTGCTGCTCGGCTACGTCATGGACCAGTCCATGAAGATCAAGGACGCCACCGGCAAGGACGTCAACACCATCAAGTTCGCCGATTACGGCATCCATCTCGTGTCGTCGGGCATCATCGCCAACAGCGACTGGGCCAAGGCCAATCCGGATATCGTCAAGCGCTTCATGAAGGCGACCATCAAGTCGGTAGAAGAAGCCCAGAAGGATCCGAAGGCGGCCGCGCAGTCGATCCTCGATGCCAACCCGAAGGGCGGCAAGATCGACACGCTCACCCAGGGCTTTGAACTGACCACCCAGTTCTACAAGACGCTGGAAACCAAGGACAAGCCGGTGTTCTCGGTCACCGACCAGAACATGAAGGAGTCGGTGGAGCTGATGGTCGAGTACGGCGGTCTGGAAGCGAAGGCCAAGGACAATCCGAAGGCCTTCTACACCAACGACTATCTGCCGAAGTAACGACACACCGTCATTGCGAGCGCCGCGCCCTCAGCCGTCAATTCGAGGAGCGTAGCGACGAAGCAATCCAGCAGGCCACAAGCAAAGACTGGATTGCTTCGTCGCAAGGGCTCCTCGCAATGACGAAGAAGATGACAGGACGCATTTGAATGACTGCAACGATGAAAGCCACGAACCCTATGAGCGTCGATCAACCCAACGCGCATCTTCGTGTCGTGTCGGAGCAGCCGCAAAACACGACGTCGGGGATCAATCTCTCCGGCGTCTCCAAGACCTACGGGACCGGCGACGGCAAGGTGCAGTCGCTGCGTCCTTTGGACTTCCACATCAATGACGGCGAGTTCTTCGTCGTGGTCGGTCCCTCCGGCTGCGGAAAGTCCACGCTGCTGAAGATGATCTCGGGCCTGTTGGCGCCCACTACCGGCGAAATCCGCGTCGACGGCAACAAGGTCACCGAGCCCCATGGCGATGTCGGCATCGTGTTCCAGAATGCGCTGCTGCTGCCATGGCGGAACATCATCAACAACGTGCTGATGCCCATCGATATGAAGGGCGAGAAGCGCGAAAAATACATTCCGCGCGCCAAAGAACTCTTGAAGATGGTCGGCCTCGAAGGCTTCGAGAAGAAGCTGCCCTGGCAGCTCTCCGGCGGCATGCAGCAGCGCGCCTCGATCTGCCGTGCGCTGGTGCATGATCCCAAGATCATGATGATGGACGAACCCTTCGGCGCGCTCGATGCCATGACGCGCGAGAAGATGAATGTCGAGCTGTCGCGCATCCAGCGCCGCACCGGCAAGACGATTTTGCTCATCACCCATTCGATCCCGGAAGCCGTGTTCCTCGCCGACAAGGTGCTCGTGATGACCGAGCGCCCTGGCGGCATCGCGGCCATCTATGACGTGCCGCTCGGCCGCGACCGCAATCTCGATGTGATGTCGAACCCGATCTTCACCGATCTGGTCGCCCGCATCCGCAAGCACTTCATGACCAACAGCACGCTGGACTAAGTCCGTTGACGTCAGCACCACGCATTGCCCTGCGCAACATCACGCTGTTCGAGCGCCCGACGGCCTTCGTGCGGCCGTTCCGCTTCGGCAGCGTGACGGTGCATGCGGCGCCGCAGGCTTTTGTGCGTGTCGAGCTCGATGTCGAGGGGAGGGGCGTGTTTGTCGGCGCCTCCGCCGAGCTGATGGTGCCAAAGTGGTTCGACAAGCGGCCGCATCTCGCCATCGATGACACGGTGGACGAGCTGCGACAGTCGCTGGCCATTGCGAAAGATCTGTATCGCACCCAGTCCGGCTACATCACAGCCTTCGGCCTGCATGCCGCCTGTATCGATGCGCAGATGAAAGCCTGCGCAGCGCGTGATATCCCACCGCTCGCTGCATGCTTCGGTCCCGCCGAAATCGATAAGGCCGTGCTCGACGCCTTGCTGCGCGGTCTCGGCACCGATTTCTTCGCCGGCATGAAGGCCAATGTCGCCGGCCTCACATCGCGCCTTGCGCCCGATCTCGGCGCCGACGACATCGCCATCTTCCTCGCCAGCCGAGAGCGTCTTCCGCGCGTCGCGTTGCGTCACACCGTCGGCCTCGATGACGTGATCGAAGGCGAGGGCGGTGTTGCCGATCCCCACGAGAACTCTGGCGCGCGTTACTTCAAGCTGAAGATGAATGGCGATCCCGATGCGGATGCCAAACGCCTGACACGGATCGGCAACGCGCTCGCCACGCTGCCCCATGACTATCAGGTCACGCTCGACGCCAATGAGCAATATGCCGATCTCGAAGCGCTCTGTACGCTGGTCGATCGTCTCGACAAGGACGCAGCGCTCGCGCCGATCGCGTCGAAACTTCTCTATATCGAACAGCCGATGCCGCGCGACATCACGCGCGAGCAGCCGCTCGGTTTGCTATCCTCACGTTCCTTCATCATCGACGAAGCCGACGACTCCTGGGACGCATTCCCCGCCGCAAAGCAGCTCGGCTATCGCGGCATCTCGTCAAAATCCTGCAAGGGCTTTTACAAGTCCATCGCCAATGCCACCCGCGCCGCCGCGTGGAGCGCGCAGGGCACGCCGCATTTCATCACCGGTGAGGATCTCACCTGCCAGGCCGGCCTCGGCGTGCAGCAGGATCTCGCGCTCGGCGCGCTGATCGGTGTCACCCATGCCGAGCGCAACGGCCATCACTATGTCGATGGTTTTGGCTTCGCGCCCGCAGGCGAGGCGGAAGCCTTCCTTAATGCGCATCCCGATCTCTACAGCCGCGATGAGGATTTCATCCGCCTGCAGATCACTGACGGCGATCTCCTGACGGGATCGCTCACCACTCCCGGATTTGCATCCGGCGCACATCCGGACTGGACGGCACTGACGCCGCTCGCAGTCCCTGAACCAAAAGTCCTCCAGGAGTCCTGACTATGGCTGTCCACCGCCTCGGCATTATCATGAACGGCATCACCGGCCGTATGGGTCTCAACCAGCATCTGATCCGCTCGATCGTTGCGATCCGCGCGCAGGGCGGTGTCACGCTCAAGAACGGCGACCGCATGATGCCGGATCCAATTCTGGTCGGCCGCAATGCCGAGAAGATCGAAGGCCTCGCAAAACGTTTCGGCATCGAGCGCTGGACCACCGATCTCGACAAGGCGCTGCAGGATCCGAACGACACCATCTTCTTCGACGCCGCCACCACGCAGGCGCGTCCGGGCCTGCTGCAGAAGGCGATCGCCGCCGGCAAGCACATCTATTGCGAAAAGCCGATCGCGACCAATCTTGCCGAAGCGCTCGACGTCATCAAGGTCGCGAACGCCAAGGGCCTCAAGCACGGCACCGTGCAGGACAAGCTGTTCCTGCCCGGCCTGAAGAAGCTCGCCATGTTGCGTGACAGCGGCTTCTTCGGCCGCATGCTCTCGGTGCGCGGTGAGTTCGGCTACTGGGTGTTCGAAGGCGACTGGCAGGAAGCCCAGCGCCCGTCGTGGAATTATCGCGCCGAAGACGGCGGCGGCATGATCCTCGATATGGTCTGCCACTGGCGCTATGTGCTCGACAATCTCTTTGGCGAAGTGGAAGCACTGACCTGCCTCGGCACCACCGATATCCCGGAGCGCTGGGACGAGCAGGGCAAGAAGTACAAGGCGACCGCTGACGACTCCGCCTATGCCACCTTCCAGCTGAAGGGCGGCGTGATCGCTCACATGAACATGTCCTGGGCCACCCGTGTCTATCGCGATGACCTCGTGACCTTCCAGGTCGATGGCACCCATGGCTCGGCCGTGGCTGGTCTCACCGAGTGCATGATCCAGGCCCGTCAGGCGACGCCGCGTCCGGTCTGGAATCCCGACGAGAAGCGCACCCACGATTTCTACGGTGACTGGCAGAAGGTCCCCGACAACACCGTCGATGACAACGGCTTTAAGGTGCAGTGGGAAATGTTCATCCGCCATGTCTGCGAGGATGCGCCCTACAAGTACACGCTGCTCGAAGGCGCCAAGGGCGTGCAGACCGTCGAATGCGCGCTGCAGAGCTGGAAGGAACGTCGCTGGGTCGATGTTCCCGCACTCAAGGTCTGAGGTCTCGTCATGAACAAGCCAGTCCAGTCCACCACCGGCTCATCGCTATCGCTGAAGCTGCCGACCGCGGATCGCAGCATCGAGACCTATCGTCTCGCGGCCTCGCGGTCGTTTCCGGCCAAGCTGAGCGGCACGCTCAACCGCGTCGCCTTCTCGGCGGCGCATGTAGTGGCCGATCCGCTTGCCGAATGCGATCCGTGGCTCAATCAGGCCATCGATTGGGACAAGACTATCGCGTTCCGTGAGCATGTGTGGGACCTCGGCCTCGGCGTTGCCGAAGCCATGGACACCGCCCAGCGCGGCATGGGTCTGGACTGGCCGACCTCGCTCGAACTGATCACGCGCTCGGTGAATGCCGCGAAGCCACGCAACGGCCTCGTGTTCTCCGGCGCCGGCACCGATCACCTCGCGGTGGAAGATGCCAAGTCGATCGACGATGTCATCAAGGCTTACGAACAGCAGTTCGAAGCCATCGAAAAGGTTGGCGGCCGCATCATCCTGATGGCGTCGCGCGCGCTGGCCAAGATCGGCAAGAACGCCGACGACTATGCCAAGGTCTATGACCGCATCCTGTCGCAGTCGGCGAACCCGGTGATCATCCACTGGCTCGGCGACATGTTCGATCCCGCTTTGTCCGGCTATTGGGGCTCGGCGGATGTCGGGCAGGCGATGGACACGGCGGTTGATGTGATCAACCGTAACGCCGCCAAGGTCGATGGCGTCAAGATTTCGCTGCTCAATGCGCAGTATGAAATCGACATGCGCCGCCGTCTCGTCCCCGACGTGAAGATGTATACCGGCGACGACTTCAATTATGCCGAACTGATCGCCGGCGACGACAAGGGCTATTCCCACGCGCTGCTCGGCATCTTCGATGCCATCGCGCCGGCGGCATCCTATGCGCTGTCGCGTCTCGCGGCAGGCGATGAAGCCGGCTTCCACGACGTGCTCGGGCCGACGGTGCCGCTGTCGCGTCACATCTTCAAGGCGCCGACGCGCTTCTACAAGACCGGCATCGTCTTCATGGCCTATCTCAACGGCCATCAGGATCACTTCACCATGATCGGCGGCCAGGAGAGCACGCGCTCGACCCAGCATCTCGCCGAACTGTTCCGCCTCGCCGACAAGGCCGGCCTGCTCGCCAATCCCGAACTGGCCGTGAAGCGCATGCAGTCGGTCATGGCCACCCGCGGGATCGATGCCTGATCATGCGTGACTTCTCAAAGGACCATCGCTGGCTGTCGCTGAATACGGCGACCGTCCGCAAGCAGGGCGATTTCGTCGCCATCGCCGAGGCCTGTGCGCGCCACAAAATCCGCGGCGTCTCGCCGTGGCGCGATCAGGTCGCGCATGTGGGTCTGGATCGCGCCGTGAAGGCGGTGAAGGACCACGATCTCGAACTGTCCGGCTATTGCCGCGGCGGCATGTTCGTGGCCGATGCCGCGCATCGCCAGGCCGAGCGTGACGATAACAAGCGCTGCGTCGATGAAGCCGTGGCCTTGGGCTCGCCCTGCATCGTGCTGGTCGTCGGCGGCCTGCCGCAATATTCACGGCCGGGCAGCGTGACGTCGAAGGACATCATCGATGCCCGCAACCAGGTCGATGACGGCATCGCCGCGATGCTGGATTATGCGAAGCAGGCAAAGATGCCGCTCTCCATCGAGCCGCTGCATCCCGCTTACGCGGCTGATCGCGCTTGCGTGAACACGACGGAGCAGGCGCTCGACATCTGCGATCGCCTCGATCCCAACCGCACCGGCATGCTCGGCGTCGCGCTCGACGTGTATCACATCTGGTGGGACCCGCAGATGCTCGGCCAGATCGAGCGCGCCGGGCAGGATCGTCTCCACGCCTTCCATGTCTGCGACTGGCTGGTGCCGACCAAGGACATCCTCAACGACCGCGGCATGATGGGCGATGGCATCATCGACATCAAAGCCGCGCGTGCGGCCGTGGAAGCGCAGGGCTTTGCCGGTTACTCCGAGATCGAGATTTTTTCGGAGCACTGGTGGAGCAAGCCGATGGACGACGTGCTGCAGACCTGCATCGAGCGCCACAAGACGGTGGTGTAGTTCGGCCGCTCATGGCCTCCCTCCCCGGAGCGAAGCGAATGGGAGGGTCCGCCGCTAGGCGGGGGTGGGGTCTCTCCCCACGTGACGTTCGTCCGTGGTGATCGACCCACCCTCCGCACCGCGCCGCCTGGAGGGAGAACAACACCTCCTCAATCCCGGTCTTGATATCGCCAGATCGCGATACCACGTCTGCATCATGTCGGGACGTCACTCCGTCCTGATGCGATGGAGACGATCATCGTGGCCTATGCTTTCGGTGTCGAAAAATATGGCGCGAGCGGGCTGCTCGCGTCGTCGGAAGGGCGCGGCTGGTCCGGTCTGTCTGCCGAACTCCGTCGTCACAGCGGCGGCACCGTTCCATGGATCGGCAGGCAATACGACACCGAGGTCTGCGTGAGCACGCGCGACAGCCATGCGGTCGTGACGCGTCGCGGTTCGGGCATCCTGGACAGCACGCCAGCCACGCAGGGAACGGCCTGGTTGTCGCCCGCCGGCCTGCAGGATGTCTCCATCGATATTTCCGATCCGGTGCCCGAGATTCTTCACATCCATCTGCCGCCCGACCATTTTTCGTCGCAAGCGCTCGGATGCACTATCGATCATGCAGCCGTAGCGTCGTCGCTGCGCCACGAAAGCGGGGTTCACGATCCGCTGCTGGCAGGCATCGCGCATGCAATCGCATCCGAATTGCTGGCGGAGACGTCGGCGGGGAGGCTGCTGGTCGATACGCTGGCGGCCACGCTTGCTGCGCGCCTCCTGCAAAGCCATGCGGGACGCACCACCGCCGATATGGTTGCCACAAGGTCATCCGAGGGGCTGGACCGGCGCCGGCTGTCGCGGGTGATCGATTATATCGACGAAAATCTGGAAGGCGACCTGACGCTGGGACGGCTGGCGACGGTCGCTTGCCTGAGCCGCTATCATTTCGCTCGGGCTTTCAAGGCCGCGGTCGGGCGGTCGCCACATCGTTATGTCAGCGAGAAGCGGCTCGAGCGCGCCAAGGCGCTGCTGACTGCTGGTGATCTTCCGCTGGTCGATATTGCGCTCTCACTGCAGTTTTCATGTCAGGCTAATTTTTCGCGAGCCTTTCGTGAGGTGACGGGGGTGACCCCTGGCCAGTACCGGCGGCAAACCTCCGCCTGACATGCGTTCTGATTGCTGCCGCGTCCTGCATCTCAGCAACAAATGACTGGAATTCCGCACGCACTGCCAATATTGCGCGCACGGCCGCAGCTATCGCTTCCTCATTGTTGAAACAGCGAGGAACGACACCATGACAAAAAATGGTCTTCCGTCATCACTCTCCCTTCGTCCGACAGTTTCAAACAGGTTGCGCTTCGATGCGCCCGTCGTAAGCCGGATGCGGGACGGCATGCGGCTCACTTTGTCCGACGACGGACCGAAGGGCGCGAGCAAGGACGTGCTCATTTTCCTGCACGGCTGGACCTGCGACGCCGCATCATTTGTGTATCAGCGGCGCCAGTTCTCCGGCCATCGCCGTGTCATCATTCCCAACCTGCGCGGGCACGGGTCGAGTGACGCGCCGCGCAACGGCTACGGCGTCAGCGATTTCGCCGATGATCTCGAATGGTTGCTCGACGAAATGGACGTCGAACGCGCCGTGGTCGTCGGCCACAGTATGGGCGGCATGATCGGTCTCGAGTTGGCTGCGCGCAATCCCGATCGCATCTCGGGACTCTTGATGATCGACACGGTGCTGTTTCCGTCGGCCGAGTTTTCCGTAACCGCGCGCGAGACCGCGTCGGTTCTGGACGACGAAAGTCTGGCCCATTGTCTGGATCGACTAGACCCGATCCTGTTCCTGCCGACGGATGATCGTGGCTTGCGCGCCGAGATCGTCAAACGGATGTCGGAAACACCGCGCCACGCGGCGCGGCTGGCGCTGGTGGGGCATCTCATCGACTACGACCCGTCCTCCGCCTTGCGCGCTTTGAAGATGCCCGCCGGATATATCGCAGCGTCTTTGTCGCTGGCTGATCTGGCACGCGCGCGCGAATTGTCACCGCATCTGATATCGGCGCAGACGCTCGGCTCCGGTCATTTCTCGCAGTTGCTCGTGCCGGATCAGGTCAATGCGATGATCGAGACGTTCCTGGGGATCGTCGATGCGGTGACGCCGGAGCATCCCCATCCGCGCCGGAGTTGATCGGCGCATGGTCGCTGCGGGCCGCTGCAGTCGATCCGGCAGCGGCCTCAGCAACAAAGGACAAAACCAGGGCAATCCACGCAAATCCGTTTTGGCGTGCTGCAGCTATTCCTCTGCCATCACTTGAAGCGAGGAATGAACATGAAAATGGAGCAGAAGACAGTCGTCATCACCGGCGCGTCGAAAGGAATTGGCGTCGCGCTGGTCCGGGCGTTTCGCGGCATCGGCTATGGCGTCGTCGCCAATGCGCGCACCGTAACGACGAGCGAATTGGCCGACGACGCCGGCATCGTTCTGGTCGATGGCGATATTGCCCAGCCCGAAACGGCGGACAAGATCGTCAGCGCGGCAATGGAGCGCTTCGGGCGGATCGATACGCTGATCAACAATGCGGGAATTCTGATCAGCAAGCATTTCGTCGATTATTCGCCTGTCGACCTGGCCAATATCATCGGCGTCAGTCTGGCCGGCTTCTTCCATCTGACCCAGCGCGTGGCGCGGCTGATGCTCGCGGCGCATCGCGGTCATATCATCAATATGACGGCGTTCATCAGCGAGTCGCCGGTCGCGTCGGTGCCGACCACCCTCACGGCGATGACCAAAGGCGGGCTGCAGGCCGTCACGCGCTCGCTGGCGATGGAATATGCGGCGCAGGGAATCCGCGTGAATGCCATCTCGCCGGGATCGATCCGCACGCCCATGCATCCGCCGGAGACGCATCAGCGTCTGGCCGGCCTGCAGCCGATGGGCCGCATGGGCGAGGCCAGTGAGGTCGCGCAAGCCGCGCTCTATCTGGAAAGTGCGAGTTTCGTGACCGGTGAAATTCTTCATGTCGATGGCGGTGCAACCGCCGGCCGTTTGTAAAGGAGTATGAATCATGTGGCCCAACCGTCGTTTGATCGAACGTCTGAAAATTGAACATCCCATCGCATTGTCGCCGATGTCGCGCATCGGCTCCGTCGAACTCGCCGTTGCCGTGTCTGCGGCCGGTGGTCTCGGGTCGATCGGTTGCGTGCTGTTGTCTCCCGATGAAGCTGCAGCCGAAATCGGCAGGTTTCGCAAGCTGACCGACAAGCCGTTCAATCTCAATTTCTTTGCGCATCGGCCGCCGGTGGTGGATGCCGGCAAGGACGCCGCGTGGCTCGACCTGATGTCGCGCTATTACCGCGAATACGGCATCAGCTTCGACACATCATTGCCGCGCATGGCTGCTGATCCGTTCGGCGAGGACATGTGTCGTCTGGTCGAGAGTGCGCGCCCTGACGTGGTGAGTTTCCATGTCGGATTGCCCGCACCGAAATTTGTCGATCGGATCAAGGCGGCAGGCTCTGTGCTGATGTCGTCGGCGACCACCGTGGAAGAGGCCGTCTGGCTCGAAGCGCATGGCGCGGACGTCGTCATTGCACAGGGGATCGAAGCGGGCGGTCATCGCGCGACGTTCCTGGCCGACGATGTCGTGGCGGCGATCGATGGGCAGATGGGGACTTTCGCATTGACCCCGCAGATCGTCGATGCGGTGGGCGTACCTGTGATCGCCGCCGGCGGTATCGCTGGTGGTCGCGGAATCGCCGCTGCGTTTGCGCTTGGCGCAGCCGGTGTGCAGATGGGGACGGCTTACTTGTTGTGCCCGGAAACCACCATCTCGCCATTGTATCGCGACGCCTTGCGCAAGGTGCGTGGTGGCGAGACCGTGCTCACCAATGTCTTCACCGGGCGTCCGGGCCGTGCGATCGGCAATCGTCTCACGCGCGACCTCGGTCCGATCTCGCAAGCAGCGCCTGAATTTCCGCGGGCAATGCATGCGTCGATGCAATTGGCGGCGGAAGCGCGTCAACGTGGCCAGGGTGATTTCACGCCGTTTTGGGCGGGGCAATCCGCTCCACTCGGCGTCGAACTGCCGGCGCGGAAGCTGACGGAGCTTTTCGTGGAAGACGCGATGACGCGGTTTGCGCAGCTCGCAAGCGGGAAGGTGGCATAGGAACACGCCGCCGCCGATATGCGCCACAGGATGGGTTGAGCGTCATTGCGAAAACCCATCCTGCGGCCGTTTCGTAGGCGAGAGGGTAAAAGCGCGCCACCTCCAAGTCGCCGGGTCCGTCAGGTGGCCGAAGCGTGGCGATGCATGTTCTTATTTTGTTCTTGACAGAATTCCCATCATCCGTCATGTCGGTTTCGTCTTGTTCGGTGAGGGGCGCTTCATGAGGCGTCATTGAGCGGAATAAGATGCGGCGCCTGCGGGTGAGGGAGGACGTACCCCTCACACTCGGGTGGTCGAGGGTAACCGTCCGGGCCCATTACGGGGCTCTGCCGCTAGCGCGGCTGGGCGCGGTGCGGGCGAAGGCAGGGAAACCTGTCGGATGGCATTCCTGCGGGAATGGACCCAGTACCCGGAAGAACGGTCCTTCGACCAACAAGACGTCGCGGTGGCACGCCGTAAGGCGTTGCGCGGTCGCGGTTTTGCTGGCGATCCAGCAAGACGGGCTGCGTCAATCCCACCATTTCGCGCCTTGCGGCGTGCTGCCTCCCCTCATGTTTCGAGGGGAGATCCACCCCACGCCTTGGACGCTGCGGCGTTGCGAGGTCGGAACACTGTGTCTCCCCGGATACCACCCCTGGTAAAACAGGTTCCGCAACGCACCAATTCATTGACAGGAACCGAGGTGAGCGCTTACTCACGCGGCCATGACGACTCTCCGCATGACCCATGATCTCCGGCGCGAACTGATCCTGTCAGCCGCGAAGCGCTGCTTTGCGCATAACGGCTTTGCCGGCACCACGACCAAGAGCGTGGCGGCTGCCGCATCGATTTCGGAAGGGCTGCTGTTCAAGCATTTCCCGACCAAGTCGGCGCTCTATGCCGAGATCCTGGCGGAGGAATGCAAGGCCGATCCGGCGCTGAACAAGCTGCTCGATCTGCCGCCATCGACCGCTACGCTGGTGATCCTGATCCGCGAGATGGTGAAGCACTTTCTCGACATCGCGCAGGAGCCCGATGACGACGAGGAAGCGCAGCGCCTGCGCCTCGTCACCATCAGCTATCTCAATGACGGCGAATTCGCTCGGCTGATGCATGAGAAGATCGCCGGCATCATCGGCTCCGCGTTCGTCGCCGCCTATGAGCAGGCGGTGAAATCCGGCGACGCGCGCGCATCCTCGCAAGCGCCGATGAACCTGTTCTGGTTTGCGCATCACGCCGCGATGACCACGTCGCTGTCGCTGCTGCCGACCGTGCCGTCTCTTTCTTACGGTCAGGCAGAAAGCCTCGATCTGCAACTCACCGAATTCATCCTTCGCGGGATCGGACTGAACGACGATGCCATCGCATCGCATATCCATCGCGCGCTGCCGCCTGAACTGATGCAGGCAGCCGCGACCACGACAGAAAGCGCATAAGATGACTATGACTCAAAATCCGCACACGGCGCATCAACATCCTCCGGCCGACAAGCCGCGCAAGAAGCCGCGCACGGTCAAGTGGTTCATCATCATCGGCGGTCTGCTGGTGCTGCTGGTCGTCGCCATTGTCGGCTTCAATGCCTTCCGCGCGCACATGATCAAGCAGTTCTTCGCCACCATGAAGCAGCCGCCGATCAATGTGAGCATCGCGGAAGCGAAGTCGGAAGTGGTGCCCAACCTGATCGGCGCCGTCGGCGATCTCGCCGCCGTGCATCAGGTCAACGTGTCCTCCGACACCAATGGCCGCGTGACGGAGATCATGTTCGAAGCCGGCGCCACCGTGAAGAAGGGCCAGCCGCTGGTGCAGCTGTTCGACGGACCGGAGCAGGGCGATCTCGCCAGTTTCAAGGCCGCAGCATCGGTTGCGCGCATCAATCTCGATCGCGCCAAGCAACTGGCCGAGCGTCAGGTCGGCCCGCAGGCGACGGTCGATACGACACAGGCTGCCTATGACCAGGCGCTGGCCGCGATCGCCAAGACCGAAGCCGTGATTTCGCAGAAGCAGGTCCGCGCCGCTTTCGACGGCGTGCTCGGAACGCGCCGCATCGAAGTCGGCCAGTATCTCACGGCCGGCACGCAGATCGTGTCGCTCACGGATCTGTCGGCGGTCTATGCCAACTTCACCGTGACGGAAAAGGACAGCGGCAAGCTCGCGGTCGGTCAGGTCGTGCGCATCAAGGTCGACGCCTATCCGGGCCGCAGCTTTGAAGGCAAGCTGACCACGATCGAGCCGCAGATCTCCGCCGATACGCGCAACATCCGCGTGCAGGCGACGATTCAGAATCCGGAAGGCATCTTGAAGCCCGGCATGTTCGCGACCACCACTGTCGTGCTGCCGGATAAACCTGCCGTCGTGACGGTGCCGGAAACCGCCGTCGACTACACGCTCTATGGCGACAGCGTCTATGTGCTGCAGGAGAAGAAGACGGACGACGGCAAGACCGAGCTGCATGCGATCCGCACCTTCGTGCGCACCGGCGACCGCATCGATGGCCGTGCTGTCATCACCCAGGGCGTAAAGCCGGGCGATCGCGTCGTGGCGGTCGGCCAGCTCAAGCTGCAGTCGGGCGCTTTGGTGCAGATCTCGTCGGATCCGCCGCCGAAAATTCCTGCGCAGCCGCCGCTGAATTAAGGGAGAGATATCCTCATGTCCTTTACGGATATCTTCATCAAGCGCCCCGTGCTCGCGGTGGTGGTCTCGCTGCTGATCCTGTTGATCGGCTTCAAGGCCGCGACCAGCCTGCCGATCCGGCAATATCCGAAACTCACCAACACCGTGATTACCATCACCACGGTGTATCCCGGCGCGTCGCCGGACCTGATGCAGGGTTTCATCACCACGCCCATCGAGCAGGCCGTCGCGGCGTCCGAGGGCATCGACTACATGACCTCGGCCTCGACCCAGGGCCAGAGCCTGATCTCGGTCTATATCAAGCTGAACGTCGATCCGAATGCGGCGCTCACCGAAGTCTTGTCGAAGGTCAACTCGGTCAAATATCTGATCCCGCGTGAAGCCAATGACCCGGTGATCCTGAAGTCCACCGGCGAAACCACCGCGATCATGTATCTCGGTTTCTCCAGTGACGAACTCTCGGGCTCGGCGATCTCGGATTATCTCACCCGCGCCGTGCAGCCCGTGCTGTCGACCGTCGATGGCGTGGCGAATGCCGAAATCCTCGGCGGCCAGACCTTTGCCATGCGCCTGTGGCTCGATCCGCAGCGCATGAATGGTCGCGGCGTGTCGTCCGACGACGTGGTCAATGCCATCCGCTCCAACAATTTCCAGGCAGCGGCGGGCCAGACCAAGGGCTACTACATCGTCTCCAACGTCACCGCGAATACCGACTTGCAGAATGTCGGCGAATTCAAGCGAATGATCGTCAAGGCGAAAGATGGTGGTTTCGTCCGCATGGAGGACATCGCCACCGTCGAACTGGCCGCGCAGAGCACCGACGCGTCGGTGGCCTTCTCGGGCGAGCGCGCCATCTTCATCGGCGTGAAATCGACGCCGCTCGGCAACCCGCTCAACATCGTCAAGGGCGTGCGCGACCTGTTCCCCGAACTCGAGCGCAACCTGCCGCCGTCGCTGAAGATGAAGGTGGCTTACGACTCCACCAAGTTCATCACCTCGTCCATCGAGGAGGTGCGCAATACGCTGATCGAGGCGGTGGTCATCGTCGTCGTCGTGATCTTCCTGTTCCTGGCGTCGTTGCGCTCGGTCATCATTCCGGTGGTCACGATCCCGCTGTCGCTGATCGGCGTCTGCAGTCTCATGCTGATGGCCGGTTTCAGTTTCAACCTCTTGACGCTGCTCGCCATGGTGCTCGCCATCGGCCTCGTGGTGGACGACGCCATCGTGGTGGTGGAGAACATCCATCGCCATCTGGAGGAGGGCAAATCGCCGGTGCAGGCGTCGCTGGAAGGCGCGCGCGAAATCATCGGTCCCGTCATCTCCATGACCATCACGCTGGCGGCGGTTTATGCGCCGATCGGCTTCATCGGCGGTCTCACCGGCGCACTGTTCCGCGAATTCGCCTTCACGCTGGCGGGCTCCGTGATCGTGTCGGGCGTCATCGCGCTGACGCTGTCGCCGATGATGTGCTCGGTGCTCTTGAAGCAGGAAGAGCCCGGCTGGTTCGCCAGGAAGGTCGACAAGGTCTTCGGCGCCACCACGCGCTGGTATGGCCGTCAGCTCGATCGTTCGCTCGACTACCGGCCGATCACCGCTTTGTTCGCGGTGGTCATCCTCGGTCTCGTCGGCTTCATGTATGTGAATACGTCCAAGGAACTGGCGCCCGAGGAAGATCAGGGCATCCTGTTCGCCATCACCAAGGGACCGAAATACGCCAATATCGACTACTCCGATTATTACGGAGACAAGATGGACAAGGTGTTCGCCTCGTTCCCCGAGACGGATCTGCGCTTCATCATCAACGGCATCAACGGCCCGAATAACGGCATCGCCGGCATGCTGCTGAAGCCGTGGGACGAGCGCAAGCGTTCGACCAACCAGCTCAAGCAGCCGGTGCAGAACGAGCTCAGCAAGATCGAGGGCGTCAACGCCTTCGCCTTCAACCTGCCTGCACTTCCAGGTGGCCCTGGCGGCCTGCCGATCCAGATGGTGATCAACACCGTCGGCAGCTTCCAATCCGTCTATGAGGAGATGGTGAAGCTGAAGGCCGAAGCGCAGAAGAGCGGTCTGTTCATCGTGGCGGACAGCGATCTCGACTTCAACCAGCCGGTGGTGCGCGTGTCAGTCGACCGGTCGAAGGCGAACGATCTCGGTGTCTCCATGCAGAGCCTCGGCAATACGCTGGCGGTGCTGCTCGGCGGCAACTACATCAACCGCTTCAACCTCGAAGGGCGCTCCTATCAGGTGATCCCGCAGGTGCCGCGCGGCATGCGCATCTCGCAGGACTCTTTGGCCAACTACTATGTGCCGACCGCCGCGGGCCAGCAGGTGCCGCTGTCGACGCTGGTGAAGGTCGAGACCGGCACCAATCCGAACGCGCTGTCGCATTTCAACCAGCTGAACTCGGCGACCTTCCAGGCCGTGCCGATGCCGGGCGTCACCGTCGGTCAGGCGGTGGACTTCCTGGAGAGTGCGGCGAAGAAACTGCCGGCCGGCTTCAACCACGACTATCTGGCTGACAGCCGGCAGTATGTGCAGGAAGGCAACCAGCTCGCGGTGGCGTTCGGCTTCGCGCTGATCATCATCTTCCTGGTGCTGGCGGCGCAGTTCGAGTCGATCCGCGATCCCCTGGTCATCATGATCTCGGTGCCGATGGCGATTTCGGGAGCATTGGTCCCGCTGTTCTTCGGTATGGCGACGATCAACATCTACACCCAGGTGGGTCTGCTCACGCTGGTCGGCCTGATCTCGAAGCACGGCATCCTGATGGTGGAGTTCGCCAACGAACTGCAGCTCAAGGAAGGCCTCGACCGCCGTTCGGCGATTGAAATGGCTGCCCGCGTCCGTCTGCGTCCCATTCTGATGACGACGGCGGCGATGGTCACCGGCCTGCTGCCGCTGCTCACCGCATCGGGCGCCGGTGCGGCGAGCCGCTTCTCCATCGGCCTCGTGGTCGTGGCCGGCATGCTGATCGGCACGCTGTTCACGCTGTTCGTGCTGCCCGCGGTCTATGTGGCCATCGCCACCGATCACCGCGCCGGCAAGGAGAGCCAGCGCGCCAAGGAGATCGAAGATTTCGATCTGAAACACGCGAAGACGACGTGACGCATCGGGCCTTGCAGCGCCGAGCTTGCAGGCCCATATGGATTGAGGTTGGATGGCGGATCGACAAAATCGATCCGCCATTTTCTTTTTGAGGCGGACACCCCCGGGAGGCCCCCCTCGATGACGTGCGATTTCACTGCCGGCAATTATCGCTACATTCCTGCACTGTTTCAGTATTCGAGCGGCGCAGCAGCGTTGCAGGGCTTTGAGATCGAACGCGTGCGTTTCGATACATGGTTGCCTTTGGCGGAAGGCTTTGCCCGCATCGCTGATTACATTCGCGCGGCAGGTCGTCCGCTGACCTCATTCTGTGCCTGCGAATTGCGCTCGCCTGGCGTTGTCGATGAAGCCGGCTTTCGCAAGTTCAACGAACACTATGTGAAGACGCTTGCCGAATGGGGCATTTTCGACGGCACGAACAATCCCGTCGCGCGCAGCAATGTCTGCCTCGAAATCGATCCGCCAAGCGAACCGTCCTTCTATGCTTTCTCTTTCGTGCGGGAAGCGACAAGCGCAGGGCCAAGCTTTGTGATCGCCGGCGGCGCCGAAGCGCGCAGCGGCGCGGGCACTTATCCGGAACGTATCGTGCGCTATCGTGAGACATCGGCGGATGCGTTTCGCGAGAAGGCGCGCATGACCATGGCGAATATGGAAGAGCGCCTGAGCGCCTTCGGATTCGGCTGGAAGGATACGACGGCAACGCAGGTCTATACGGTGCAGGATTTTCACCCCGTCGTTGCCGATGAACTGGTGAAGCGCGGCGCTGCGCGCCAAGGCATGACGTGGCATTTTGCGCGGCCGCCTGTGGTCGATCTCGAATTCGAGATGGATACGCGCCGCGTAATGCGGGAGATGGTGATTTAAACTCACTGTCATCCCGGCGAACGCCGGGATCCATAAACGCTGTCGAGATAGTTGAAACACCGCTGACCATAGCGTTTCAGCCAGCTCTGTGGAGGTTATGGATCCCGGCGTTCGCCGGGATGACAACTAAGCCGCGCGTGCTTTCTCGCTCAGATGCGCAGCGACGATGCGAAGGTCTTCAACGAAGTTCGCATATTCTCGCGCCTTCGCATCCTCGTCCGGCAATCGCAGCAGATATGACGGATGCACCGTCACAAGCACACGTGTCCCGTCTTCCAGATCGATCACGCGTCCGCGCGTCTTGCCGACCGGCATGATCTTGCCGAACACGCTCTGTGCAGCCGTCGCGCCCATCGCGACGACAAGCTCCGGCTTCACCAAAGCCTTCTCGCGCTCATACCAAGGACGGCACGCCTTGATTTCCGGCGTCGCCGGTTTCTGGTGCAGCCGGAATTTCCCGCGCGGCACGAATTTGAAATGCTTCACCGCATTGGTGACATAGACCTTGTCACGGATGATGCCGGCTTCCTTCAGCGCCTTGTCCAACATCTGGCCGGCCGGGCCGACAAACGGCTTGCCGGCGAGGTCTTCCTTGTCGCCGGGCTGTTCGCCGACCATCATCACCGACGCCTGTTTCGGCCCTTCGCCGAACACGGTTTGCGTGGCGTCTTTCCACAACGGGCAGGCGCGGCATTCGGCGGCTTCATCGCGCAGGGCGTCGAGACTGTTGTCGTTTGAATGTTCGGCTGGGTGTGACCTTGCCATTGTGTCCTCGCGGCGCTGCGGCTTCTTCGGCTCCAGCGCTTCGGCTGCAATCATTTCTCCCGTGACTCGTTCCGCCTTGTCGATCAGCGGCTTGATCAGCGCGGCTTCGGGCAGGTTCTTCCAATATTTCTTCGGCATCTCCTTCTGCATCGCATTGATCTTCAGGCGAGCGGGATTGAAGATGTTGGCGTAATAGGTCAGCCAGACCTCTTCGAGCCGATCGCTCGACGGCGCCATGGACTTGTCGACGCCCGGCGAGAACGAGACCTTGTGCCCGTCCCAATGCGCGCACAGATCCGGCGTCAGGATCGACCACGCCATATCGGCAAAGCGCCGCGCAAAGAACGGTGCTGCAAGTTCGACGATGTGATGCTCCGGCTCGAACCAGGCCACGAAATGCGCCTTGGCATCGCGGCCGATCTCGCGGAAGCGGACAAAGGCATGCATCTTGTGCTCGTCGCGGCGGATCGCCTTGGCCATGCTTTCGAGTTTTGCCGTGTCGGAATCGGTGGCGAGATGCAGCAGGTCATGATTGCTGCGCAGCCGCCACAGCATGCGATAGAGCAGGGCAAAGCGCTGGGGATCGCGGTGCAAGATGACCTGTTTGGCGAGATCGACAAATTGCGCGGGGACATTGAAGGTGCCGCGGACCTGCTCGAGCGGCGCGCTGTCAGTTGCCGGAAACAGCTCGGGCTCATCGCCGCCCGCAACAAGCCAAGTGACATCTTCGGGCGCGACGCCGTTCATCGCCAGCAATCGCGCCGCCTTGCGCCAGCCGTCGAAATCGGTCTCGTCGTCGAGGGTGATGGTGTGCATGGAAACTCCTTCGCACCAATCTCCATCCTCATCCTGAGGAGCCGTGCGCCTCTTGCGCACGGCGTCTCGAAGGATGGTGTTCAGCGCCTGTGGCCATCCTTCGAGACGCCGCGAAGACGCGGCTCCTCAGGATGAGGGCGGAGTGCGTGGTGCCTCAAAATCCAAAACCCAATTGCTTCGCCTTCGGCTTGAACCGCTCCGCCAGATTTGCGCCATCAAGCAATGCCGTTGACGGCCGATGATCAGGAAGAACGATGAACGGCAAGGCCTTGTTCCGCGGGATGTGCAGCGCTGCGAGATCGCCGACGCGGATCGACGAAATCCGTCGCGTCTCGATGATCCGCTGCACGGCACGCGCGCCAAAACCGGGTACGCGCAGCAGGTCCTCGCGGCTGGCGCGGTTGATGTCGAGCGGGAAGCGGTCGCGATGGCGCAGCGCCCAGGCGAGTTTCGGGTCCATGTCGAGCGACAGCATGCCGTTATCGCCAGCCACGATCTCGTCGGCATCGAAGCCGTAGAACCGCATCAACCAGTCGGCCTGATACAGCCGATGTTCGCGCATCAAGGGCGGCGCGCGCAGCGGCAGCGAACGGCTGGCATCGGGGATCGGGCTGAAGGCGGAATAATAAACGCGCTTGAGATTGTAGGAGCCATAGAGATTGGCCGAGGTCTTGATGATGGTGGCGTCATTGGCGCTGTCGGCGCCGACGATCATCTGCGTGCTTTGTCCGGCCGGCGCAAAACGCGGCGCCGTGCGGCCGCGCGGCGTCGGCTTCGCGCCCTCGCGCGCTTCGTCGAGTTTCAGCCGCAAACGTCCCATGGTGCGGCGGATGGCGCGCACGTCCTTCTCCGGCGCCAGCTGCTTCAGGCTGCCTTCATCCGGCACTTCGATATTGATCGAAAGCCGGTCGGCATATTTGCCGGCCTCGGCGATCAGCGCATCGTCGGCTTCCGGGATCGTCTTGAGATGGATGTAGCCGCGAAAGTGATGTTCCTCGCGCAACTTTCGCGCAACCGCGACAACCTGTTCCATCGTGTAATCGGCACTTCGGATGATGCCTGATGAGAGGAACAGTCCCTCGATGTAATTGCGCCGGTAAAAATCCAGCGTCAGCTGCACCACTTCATCCACGGTGAAGCGCGCCCGCGTCACATTGCTGGAGGCGCGGTTGACGCAATAGAGGCAATCGTAGTTGCAGGCATTGGTCAGCAGGATCTTCAGTAGCGAGATGCAGCGGCCGTCCGGCGCATAGGAATGACAGATGCCCATGCCCTTGTCGGTCGAGCCCATGCCCTTGCCGTCGCGAGAATCCCGTTTCTCGGTGCCGCTCGATGCGCAAGACGCGTCATATTTTGCAGCATCCGCGAGGATCTCCAGCTTGCGCTTCACGTCCATTCCAAATTCCTTCCAATACCGCCGCGAAAATTTGAGTCGCGTTCCCGCAAGGTCTTGATTGACTCAGTCGAGCCTCTCGGCGTTATATAGAACACATCATGAACAAATGAGCCAGTCGCGGGTTCATTGAAAACCCATCACTGGCGAAGATTTTGAGGAGCGGCGCATGACCGGCGCACGCATGGACACGCTTGCGCGCCTGCGCGGCAGCATCGAACGGATCGAAGGGCATGAAGATACCACGCGCCTCGATCGTGTGGCGCTCGGCCATGCCGAAGCTGATTCAACGCTGCAAGGCGGCCTGATCCGCGGCGCGTTGCACGAAGTGTTCGCGCTGGAGACGCAGCAGGTCGGCGCGGCCACAGGCTTTGTCGCGGGCATGGCGCAGCGGCTGGGCAGGGCAAAACCGCTGCTCTGGATCCGGCAGGATTTTGTCGCCCGCGAAGGTGGCGCGCTGTCGATGAGCGGGCTGAAGGAACTCGGCCTCGATCCGCGTCGCGTCGTGCTGGTCCAGGCGGCCGATCACGAGATGGCGCTGCGCGTCGGTGCCGATGCATTGGCCTGCGATGGGCTTGGCGCCGTCGTGCTCGACCTGTGGGGCGAGATGCGCGCCTTCGATCTCGTCGCCAGCCGCAAATACACGCTCGCCGCGCAGAACTCCGGCGTGAGCTGCGTGATGTTGCGGACCTCGGCACTGCCGATGGTGAGCACCGCGGAGACGCGCTGGGTGGTGCAGGCCGCGCGCTCGCCGCCGACAGCGCCATGGGAAGCCTGGGGCGCACCGATCCTCGACGTCAATCTTGTCCGCAATCGCCATGGCCAGACCGGCCGATGGATCATGGAATGGAAATGTGATGAGTGCCTTTTCCGTGAAGCCAAATCTGTTTCCGACGCGGCGCATTCTCAGCCTGTGGTTGCCGCGGCTGCCGACCGATCGCATCAAGCGCCAACGCGTCCGCAGCGGCGCGCTGCACGACGCGCATAGGCCGTTGATCACGGCTGCCAAGGAGAACAATGCCTGGCAGATCACCGCATTGAATGATGCCGCGGCAAAACTCGGCCTCGAGATCGGCATGCCGCTCGCCAATGCGCGCGCGGTCTGTCCCGATATCGATGTCTGCGATGCCGATCCCGTGGCCGATACCGAACTCTTGAACGCCATCGCCGACTGGTGCGATCGGTTTACGCCATTGGTCGCGCTCGATGCGCCGCATGGATTGTTTCTCGACATCACCGGCTGTGCGCATCTGTTCGGCGGCGAGGCGAGCTTGATGGAGCAGCTATGTGACACGCTGCAACGGCAAGACTTCATCGTCAGCGCCGCGATCGCAGGCACGTCGGTTTGTGCCCGCACGCTGAGCCGCCACATGTATGGCCGCATCGTCGCTGCCGGCGACGAGGCCAAAGCCGTCAAACCATTGCCGCTGCATCCGCTCGGCGCCGATGAAGCTGTTATCCGCGGCCTGCGCCGTGCCGGTCTCAAGACCATCGGCGATGTCGCCGCGCGCGGCCGCGCCGAGATCACCGCGCGTTTTGGTGCAGCTTTCACGGCATTGCTGGAAGCGGCGCTGGGGCAAAGCGACAGCCCGATCTCGCCGCGAAAGCCGCTGGCGGATTACATCGTTGAGAAACGCTTCCCCGAGCCGATTGCCACCGATGCCGTCATCACCGCAACGCTGCATAAGCTGGCCGGCATGCTGATCACCGCCATGGACAAGCAGGGCAAAGGCGCGCGCCTGCTGGAAGCGGCCTTCTTCCGCACCGACGGCGTGGTGCGCGTCATCGCCGCACAAACCGGGCAGGCGGTGAATCGCGTCGAGGTCATCGACCGCCTGTTCCGCGAACGCCTCGACGCCATCGCCGATCCGCTCGATCCCGGCTTCGGCTTCGACATGATCCGCCTGTCCGCCAGCCACACCGAAGTGATGGTGCAGCAGCAGAGCGATCTCGACAGCCGCGCGCAGGACAATGACGAGGTGATCGGGCTGGTGGATCGTCTCTCGGCACGGATCGGCCCGCGTCGGGTGCTCGTGCATCTGCCGGTGGAGACGCATATTCCGGAGCGGGAAGCGAGTCCGATGCCGGCGCAATGGGGCTTGATCGAAGCCTCGCTGGCGCCATGGCCGCTGCGCATCACCGGCGAGCCGCCGCTGCGTCCGCTGCGTCTGTTCGAGCGCCCCGAGCCGATCGATGTGGCGCTCGCGGAATTTCCAGACAAGCCGCCGCAGTCCTTCACCTGGCGGCGTATCAACCGCGTGGTACGCCGCGCCGAAGGCCCGGAGCGGATCGCGATGGAGTGGTGGCGCTCGCAGGAACCGCAGCCGACGCGCGACTACTTCCGCATCGAGGACGATATCGGGCAACGGCTGTGGATCTTTCGCGATGGGCTCTATGGCGAAATCCTGAATGAAGAAAACAAGCGCGTCGATCCGAAATGGTTCGTGCACGGACTGTTTGCATGACCATGCCAGCCTATGCCGAACTCGGCATCACCACTAATTTCTCCTTCCTGCATGGCGGCTCGCATCCGCAAAACTATGTGCAGCAGGCGAGCGAGGTCGGTTTGCCGATCATCGGCATTGCCGATCACAACACGCTGGCCGGCGTGGTGCGCGCTTATGATGAATTGGGGAATAAGGATATTACGCATCCGCCGCGTCTTCTCGTCGGCGCACGCCTTGTCTTCATCGACGATACGCCTGACATCATCGTCTATCCCGGGGATCGCGACGCCTATGGACGGCTATGCCAGTTGCTCAGCCGAGGCAAGCTGAAGGCGGACAAAGGCGATTGTCATCTTACGCTGCCTGATCTGATCGATTTCGCGGAAGGGCAGCTGTGCATCGTTTCCCTGCCGCACCGTTTCGATAAGATCGTGGCGCTCAAGACGCTGGAGCGTCTGACCAAAGCATGTCCCGACAATGTGTGGCTCGCTGCCAGCTTCTGGCATCACGGCGATGACAAGCGACGTCTGGCGCGGCTCGAACGGATCGCCGGCACCGCCCGCGTGTCGTTGATCGCGACCAACGAGGTGCTGTATCACACCTATAGCCAGCGACCGCTGCAGGATGTGCTGACCTGTATCCGCGAGAAGACGACCATCGACAAGGTCGGCCGGCGGTTGCAGGCCAATGCCGAACGGCATCTCAAATCAGCACCCGAGATGGCGCGGCTGTTTCGCGATTATCCCGATGCCATTGCCGAGACGATCCGTTTTTCCGACCGCATCACCTTCGCGCTCGATCAGCTTAAATACCAGTATCCCGATGAACCCGTGCCGCCGGGAAAGACGGCGCAGCAACATCTCGAGGACCTGACATGGGAGGGCTATCGCCGGCATTTTCCTGGTGAAGAAGATGTGAAGCTCATTGAGACCCTTAACAAGGAGCTCGGATTGATCAGGGAGCTTGAATACGCGCATTACTTCCTGACGGTTCACGACATCGTTCAATATGCACGCAGCCAGAGCATTCTTTGCCAGGGCCGCGGTTCTGCCGCGAATTCGGCAGTTTGCTACATGCTCGACATCACCTCGGTAAACCCCGCCGAAGTCGATCTCCTGTTCGAGCGCTTCATCTCCAAGGAGCGACTGGAGCCGCCGGATATTGATGTGGATTTCGAGCACGTCCGGCGCGAGGAGGTGATGCAATATGTCTATCGTCGTTATGGTCGCCACCGCGCCGCGATCATCGCTACCGTCATTCATTATCGCCCGCGTTCGGCGATCCGCGATGTCGGCAAGGCGCTCGGGCTGACGGAAGACGTCACTTCGGCGCTGGCGGATACCGTTTGGGGAAGCTGGGGCAAGGGCCTCAACGAGATGCAGGTGAAACAGGCCGGGCTCGATCCCAGCAATCCGGCCATCGTGCAGGCCGTGGCGCTTGCGACACAGCTGATCGAATTCCCGCGTCACCTGTCACAGCATGTCGGTGGTTATGTGCTGACCCAGGACAATCTCGATACCTATGTGCCGATCGGAAATGCGGCGATGGATGACCGTACCTTCATCGAATGGGACAAGGACGATGTCGATACGATGAAGATGATGAAGGTCGATGTGCTCGCGCTGGGCATGTTGACGTGCATCCGCCGCTGCTTCGAACTGATCTTCCGGCATAAGAGACAACGTTACGAGCTGAAAGACATCAAATCGGAGGACGACGATCCGGTTTACCAGATGCTTCAGCGTGGCGAGTCTCTCGGCGTATTTCAGGTTGAAAGTCGTGCGCAGATGAACATGTTGCCGCGACTGAAGCCGCGAACATTCTACGATCTTGTCATCGAGGTTGCGATCGTGAGACCTGGTCCGATCCAGGGCAATATGGTGCATCCCTATCTGAAGCGAAGGGAGATGCGCGAGGAGGATATCGAATATCCATATCCAGAAGGCGGTGAGAAAGACGAGCTGAAGAAGGTCTTGGAAAAGACGCGTGGCGTCCCGCTGTTCCAAGAACAGGCAATGCGTATCGCCATCGAGGCGGCAAAATTTACATCGGAAGAAGCCAACGGCCTGCGTCGCGCCATGGCGACGTTTCGAAACGTCGGCACCATCGGAAATTTCGAGGAGAAGATGGTCGGCCAGATGATTGCGCGCGGCTACGATCCGGTCTTCGCTCGGAGTTGCTTCGATCAGATCAAGGGTTTCGGCAGCTACGGATTCCCGGAAAGCCATGCGGCTTCTTTTGCGCAACTCGTCTATGTGTCGTCATGGTTGAAACACTATCATCCTGACGTGTTCTGCTGTGGTCTCTTGAACTCGCAGCCCATGGGCTTTTACGCGCCGTCGCAGATCGTGCAGGATGCGCAGAAGAACGATGTCGCGGTGCATCCGATCGATATCTCGTACAGCCATTCGCAAAACACGCTCGAAGACATCGGCGGTGAATATCACGCCGTCCGTCTCGGCTTCCGTCAGATCGACGGTTTCAAGTGGGCTGATGCTGATGAAGAGCGTCTGAGGCAAAGCAAGAAGAATCCGCCGCCTCTTTCAGAAGACTGGGGCGACCGCATCGTCACCGCGCGCGAGAAACGCCCTTTCACCACGCTGGAAGACTTTGCTCGCGACACGGGCCTGCCGAAGCGTGCGTTGATCATGTTGGCCGATGCCGATGCATTCCAGTCCATCGGCCTCGATCGGCGTGCTGCATTATGGTCTGTGCGACGTCTGCCGGATGATGTGGCACTGCCGCTATTCGAGGCTGCAACAGCGCGCGAGCAACCCGATGAAAACGCCGCACCGCTGCCACAGATGCCGCCCGCCGAAGAGGTCGTCGCCGATTACCAGACCCTCCGGCTGTCGCTCAAAGGCCATCCGATGGAATTCTTGCGCGCGATGTTTGCGGCCGAGCAGGTGATGACCTGTGAAGCCGTTTCGGCCGCGCGCAACAACACGCCTGCGCGCTGTGCCGGTGTCGTGCTGGTGCGGCAGCGGCCGGGCAGCGCCAAGGGCGTGATCTTCATGACGCTGGAGGACGAGACCGGCATCGCCAATGTGGTGGTGTGGCCGAAGGTGATGGAAAAATTTCGCAAGGAAGTGATGGGCGCGCGGCTGATCTTCGTCGAAGGCCGCATCCAGAGCAGCAAGGAGAGGGTGGTGCATCTCGTGGCCGAGCGGCTGGTGGATCGCTCCGATGAACTGCGCTATCTCGCCAATGATGCGCTTGGCCCGCCGCGGCGGGTGCTATCCGGTCCCGAGCCGCTCAATGACGACCGCCGTGAGCATCCCGACAATCCAGCCCAGCGTATCCGGCATCCACGCGATGTGCGGATACTGCCGCGTTCACGGGATTTTCATTGAAGACAAGATGCGGTTGAGCTTCACTTGGCGAAGTAAGGTTCTCGGCTTGCTGCTGGCGCGGATGTAACAGGTGAATGTCCTGCAGCCCGCTCACTTGGGGCCGTGATGGGCATCTGTGCGAGCGCTTTTACCGTGCGCGCATGTTGTCTCTTGTGCAACAAGATGAACATACCGACCATCATCAATCCAAGTATCGGACTGATCAGGGTGTAAATGTGAAGTGCGGTCATTCAAGCATCCCCGCAAGCACTGATCTTCCAGCGAAATATAGGGCGGCGCTGATCAGCATGCAAATCAGGGAAGCGGCGATCAGGCCGCTGACTTCGACACTCCTGCCGCCAAAACCGTACACAGTCGTAACCGTCGGCGCCAGAATTCCTGTCGTTAGAAACGCAGCCGCAACCGTGTTACAGAACCCCGCCAGCATTTTTGTGCGTTCATTCTGAACCAGCTTGCTCATGCCGAGCCCCAAAGAAATCTATTCGCTAGTTATACCCGCTTAGGTTGTTTCATCAAGGGCTGTAGGCCGGCGCGCTCTCCATTCACGCTGCATTCAGCCATTGACCCGCACTCTGCATTCACGGTCTGCTGAACCGCATCAGCCACCGTCTTCGGGTCAACACGATGCAGACGCCGCGCGAGATGCTTGCCGAGCTGTGGACCGATCTGGGCGGTGACCGCACCGCGCTGGGCCGCCTTACGCTGACCGGCAGCGAGCCGGCGCTGCCGTCCTCGTTCCGCACTGGGGCCGCCGCGCAAGTCTCGATCGCAGCTGCGGGTCTTGCGGCCGCTGAGATCTGGCGCGTGCGCAGCGGGCACGCGCAGGATGTGACTGTCGATATGCGTCACGCTGTCGTCGAGTGCCGCAGCGAACGTTATCTGCGCTGCGATCGCAATCCGCCGCCGCCTGCCTGGGATGCGATCGCCGGCGTCTACAAGACCGACGATGGGCGCTTTGTCCGCCTGCACACCAATTTTCCGCATCACCGCGATGCCGTCTGCAAGGTGTTGTCCTGCACAGCAGAACGGGAGGCCGTGCAAGCCGCGCTGATGCAGTGGAAGGGGGAGGATTTTGAAGCCGCGGTCTATGCAGCGGGCGGGGTCGTCGCGCTGATGCGCAGCCACGACGAATGGATGGCGCTGCCGCAGTCGCAAGCGATTGCCGAACTGCCGTTGGTCGAAATCAGCAAAATCGGCGACGCAGCGCCGAAGCCTTGGCCGTCAGGCGATCGTCCGCTTTCGGGGCTACGCGTGCTCGATCTGTCGCGCATTATTGCTGGTCCCGTCGCAGGGCGCACGCTCGCAGCGCACGGCGCAGATGTCATGCTGGTCTCCAGCCCGTCGCTGCCGGCGATCCCATGGCTCACCATCGACACCGGCCGCGGCAAGCGCTCGTGCTTTGCCGATCTCGACACCGAGCAGGGCAGGGAGACGCTGCGCGGCCTGCTCGCTGATGCCGATATCTTCTCCCAGGGCTACCGCCCGCAATCGCTCGCGATGCGCGGTGTCGCGCCGGAGGATGCCGCCCGCCTCAGCCCTGGCATCGTCTATGTTTCGCTCTCCGCCTATAGTCGCAGCGGCGATTGGGCACAGCGGCGTGGGTTCGATTCACTGGTGCAATGCGCTACTGGGTTTAATCACGCTGAAGGTCAGGCGGCCGGCGTTGATGGTCCGAAGGAATTGCCCGCACAGATGCTCGATCATGCCACCGGATATCTCATGGCCTTCGGCGCCATGATGGCAAAGCTCCGCCAGGCGTGTGAGGGCGGAAGTTGGCACGTCCAGGTGTCGTTGGCCCGCACCGGCAAGTGGCTGTGGGACATGGGCCGCCTTGAAAACGGCTTGAATACGCCGGATATCGCAGGCGACGCCGTCGCCTCATATGTTGAGGATATGCCGTCGGGCTTTGGTGTTCTGTCGGCTGTTCGTCATGCAGCCGTGTTAGGCGGCACTCCGGCATATTGGGCCCGCCCGGCGGTGCCACTGGGGACCAACCCACCGGTATGGGGGTCCGTGATATGACGCTGTTCTTAAGGGTAGTGAAAATTTAACCGAAAATGCGGGTCTGACCTGCGTTTTTTGATTGTCTCAACGTC
Source organism: Pseudomonadota bacterium (assembly GCA_023451825.1). GTDB lineage: Bacteria > Pseudomonadota > Alphaproteobacteria > Rhizobiales > Xanthobacteraceae > Tardiphaga. The sequence goes on along the minus strand of JAEXYA010000008.1, from coordinate 76,608 downwards.
CATATGCGCACTAATAGCGCGCGCATTGGGACAAAACGCCGCGGCATAAGCGGACTCGTAATCTAAGGGCTTGGCAGGTGACGAACGTGAACCAGGGATCTTCGAAATTCAGCCGCAAGCAGCTGGTCCTCAGCGCCTGCGCGGCCGTCATTCTCGTCGCCGGCGGCTATGCCTATACGCAGATGAGCGCGGCGCCGCAGAAGCATTCGGATGTCTCCAGCCAGTCCCGAAAAAACCCGCAGAAATACACGCCGAGCGCGACCGAATGGGCGAGCCTGACCATCGAACCTGTCACCGTAAAGTCGTTCAGGTCGGAATCGGTCACCGAGGGCAAGATTGCCGTCGATGAAGACAAGTCTACGCCGATCTTTTCGCCCTATGCCGGCCGCGTGACCAAGCTGCTTGCCAAGCCGGGCGATCAGGTGGTCAGGGGCCAGCCGTTGTTCGTCGTCGAAGCGGCCGACACCGTCGGCGCGCAGAATGATTTCGTCGCGGCCGTAACGGCTGCCAACAAGGCGAAGTCGCAGCTCGATCTCGCCACCATCCAGGACAAGCGCGCCAAGGATCTGTTCGAAGGCAAGGCCGTGCCGCTGAAGGATTATCAGCAGGCCCAGGCGACACTGCTGCAGGCGCAGAACGATCAGCGCACCGCCGACACCGCATTGGAAGCGTCGCGCAATCGCCTGCGCATTCTCGGCCTCACGGAAGATGCGATCACCGCCTTCCAGGAGAAGGGCCGCATCAATCCGGAGACCACCGTGTTCTCGCCGCTCGCCGGCACCGTGGTTCAGCGCAAGGTCGGTCCGGGCCAGTTCATCAGCGCCGGCGCCAGCGATCCGGTGTTCGTGATCGGCGATCTCTCCACCGTCTGGCTCAATGCCTATGTGCGCGAGACCGAAGCCGCCTCGGTGCAGGTCGGCCAGGAAATGACCTTCACCGCGCTGGCGCTGCCCGGCCGCGTGATGACCGCGCGTATCGATTATGTCGCCACCGCGCTCGATCCCTCGACGCGTCGCCTGCAGGTTCGTGCCACGCTGAACAACAGCAATGGCCTGTTGAAGCCGGAAATGTTCACCACGGTGACGATCTATGCGCCGGGCGAACAGCCGACCGTCGGTGTGCCGAAGACCGCGCTGATTTACGAAGGCGACCAGGTCCGCGTCTGGGTGGCGAATGACGACAAGACCATCGAGCTGCGCACCATCAAAACCGGCATGACCAATGCGGGCCTGGTGGAAGTATTCGGCAACCTCCGGCCGGGTGAGAAGATCGTTACCCGCGGTAGCCTGTTCATCGATCGCGTGGCGTCTGCTAGCTAAGTTCCAGCTTCGGCTTTCTGAAAGGTCCGATCTGGATGGATCGTCTCGTCTCTATTGCCGTCGACCGTCGCTTCCTGATGGTTGGCATGTTCCTCGCTGTGTTCATCGGCGGCATCTTTGCCTTTCAACAGCTGAATATCGAGGCGTATCCCGATCCGACGCCGCCGATGGTGAACATCGTGACGCAGTCGCCTGGCCTCTCGGCCGAGGAGATCGAGCGTTACATCACCATCCCGATCGAGACCCAGGTTGCCGGCATCAAGAACCTGAAGACGATTCGCACGATCTCGCTTTACGGCCTGTCGGACGTAAAGATGCAGTTCTCGTTCGACTATACATATGACGAGGCGCTGCAGCAGGTGTTGAACCGCCTCGCGCAGCTCGGCCCGTTGCCGAACAACGCACAGCCCGGCATTTCGCCGCTGTCGCCGGTCGGTGAAATCTTCCGCTATCGCCTCGTCGGTCCGCCGAATTACAGCGTGCTTGACCTGAAGACGTTGCAGGACTGGGTGCTGCAGCGTCGTTTCCGCGCGGTGCCGGGCGTCATCGACGTCGTCGGCTGGGGCGGCAAGACCAAGACCTATGAAATTCAGGTCGATTTCAACAAGCTCGTCGCCTACGGCCTGACACTGCCGCAGATGCTGACGGCGGTGGGCAATGCCAATATCAATGTCGGCGGCAACACCGTGAATATCGGGCCACAGTCCGCGGTGGTGCGCGGCGTCGGCCTGATCCGCTCGATCGACGACATCTCAAACACGATGATCTCGCAGACCAATGGCAATCCGGTGCTGATCCGCGATGTGGCCTCGGTCACCGTCGGCGAGAAGCCGCGGCTCGGCATTGCCGGCCTCAACAATGACGATGACATCGTCCAGGGCATCGTGATGATGCGGCGAGGCGAGAAGAGTTCGCCGACCATCGCCAATGTCGAGAAGGCGGTGCGTGCCATCAACAACGGCAATGTGCTGCCGCCGGGCGTGCGGATCGAGCGCATCTACGACCGCAAGGATCTCATCGACATCACCACCCATACGGTGTTGCACAATATGGTGGTCGGCATCCTGCTGATCGTCTTCCTGCAATGGCTGTTCCTCGGCAATCTGCGCAGCGCCCTGATCGTCGGCGCCACGATTCCGTTCGCGCTCTTCTTCGCCGTCATCATATTGGTCGCGCGCGGGGAGTCTGCGAATCTGCTGTCCGTCGGCGCCATCGACTTCGGCCTGATCGTGGACGGCACCGTGATCATGGTGGAGGCAATCTTCAGGCGACTGACGCAGACGACGCCGCTCTCGGACGCCGAGAAGAGTCACATATCCCCCGAGACCATTATGGGGATGAAGAAACACGGCATCCTCAGCGCGTCCGCCGACGTGTCGAGATCGATCTTCTTTGCGGCAGCCATCATCATCGCGGCCTTCTTGCCGCTGTTCACGCTGTCGGGCGTCGAAGGCAACATCTTCGGGCCGATGGCGCGCACTTACGCTTACGCGCTGGCCGGCGGCCTGATCGCCACCTTCACCATCACGCCGGCACTGTCGGCGCTGATCCTGCCTGCGCATGTGCAGGAGACCGAGACCTGGATCGTCCGCAAACTGCATCACCTTTACGTGCCGGTGCTGAACTGGGCGGTGAAGAGCCGCGCCGCGGTGATGGGCATCGCCGCCGCACTGCTCATCGCCACGGCGATCATGATCCGTTTGCTCGGCCTCGAATTCCTGCCGAAGCTGGAAGAAGGCAATATGTGGATCCGCGCCACGCTGCCGCCGACTATCTCGCTGCAGGAAGGCAATGTTTACGTCAACGAGATGCGCCGATTCATCCGCGAGCAGCCCGAAGTGGAATCGGTGGTGTCGCAGCATGGCCGTCCTGATGACGGCACCGACGCGGCCGGACTGTTCAATGCCGAGTTCTTTACCCCGCTGAAGCCCGTTTCCCAGTGGCCGACAACGAAGGACAAGGACGAACTGACGGCGCGGCTGCTGAAGGATCTGCAAACCAAATTCCCCGGCGTCGAATTCAACTTCTCGCAATATCTGCAGGACAACGTCTCCGAAGCCGTGTCCGGCGTGAAGGGCGAGAATTCGATCAAGCTCTATGGCAATGACCTGGAGACGCTGACCAAGACGGCGAACGAGATCAAGGACGTGCTCTCGACCGTGCAGGGCGTCACCGATCTCGCGGTATTCACCTCGCTCGGCCAGCCCACCATCCAGATCGATATCGATCGTGCGAAGGCTGCGCGCTATGGCCTCGCGCCCGGTGATATCAACGCGACCATCAAGGTGGCGATCGGCGGCGACAGTGCGGGCGATCTCTACGAAGGCGGCAGCGATCGTCACTTCCCGATCGTGGTGCGTCTTGCGCCGGAATTCCGCCGTAGCGCCGAAGCGATCCAGAACCTGCGCATCGGCGCGCCCGGCCCGAACGGGACCATCACGCAGATCCCGCTCAGCGAGGTCGCCTCGATCAACCTGATCTCCGGCGCGGCCTATATCTATCGCGAGAACCAGGAGCGCTATCTGCCGATCAAGTTCTCGGTGCGTGAACGCGATCTCGGCAGCGCGATCCAGGAAGCGCATGAGAAGGTCAATGCACTGGTCAAGCTGCCGGCAGGCTCGCGCACCGAATGGGTCGGCGAATTTGGCAATCTGCAGGATGCCATCAAGCGCCTGTCCATCGTGGTGCCCATTAGCCTGCTGCTGATCGGCGTGCTGCTCTGGTTCAATTTCGGCTCGATGGCCGACACATTGCTGGCCATGAGCGTGATCCCGATGGCGGTGTTCGGCGGCGTGCTCGGCCTGTTCATGTTCGGCATCCCGTTCAGCGTCTCTGCAGCCATCGGCTTCATCGCGCTGTTCGGCATCGCCGTGATGGATGGCATCCTGATCATCTCGCAATACAACCAGCTCATCGACGAAGGCATGGAGCGCATCAAGGCGGTCATCAAGACCGGCGAGCTGCAATTGCGTCCGGTGCTGATGACCTGCATCGTGGCCGGCGTCGGCCTGCTGCCGGCCGCGCTGTCGGAGGGCGTCGGCTCGCAGGTGCAAAAGCCGCTGGCGGTGGTCGTCGTCACCGGCATGATGCTGGCGCCGCTGGTCATCCTCATCACGCTACCGGTGCTGATGACCTTCTTCGCCAAGCGCTCGAAAGAGGCGTAAAAAATCGGGGCGCTCGGGATCGAAACCGCGGCTCCGTTGTTATGGCAATTGTGTCGGGTTCCGTACGCAGCAGGCGTTCGGGATCTCGTAGTGGCTGTTGCTTTGTCAAAGTCTCAAGACGTGGCATGGTCCCGCTCATTGCCTGCGCGGATTGCCGCCTAGAGAGACTTGATGCTCACCACGTCCGATCCTGTCGATCTTACCAATTGCGACCGCGAACCGATCCATATTCCCGGGAGCATCCAGCCCTATGGCTGCTTGCTGGCCTGTGACGGCTCAGTGGGCATGGTGCGCCGGCATTCGGCCAATGCGGGCGCCATGCTCGGCGTCACCGGCGAGATCAATGACCGGCGCCTGGACGATCTGATCGGCGAGAAGCCGGCCCATGACATCCGCAATGCCATCGCCAAATGGGGCAGCCAGCAGCGTGCCGGCCTGCTGATCGATTTCAAGGTCGCCCATACCGAGACGTCTTTCAACGTCGCGGTGCACCGGCATCACGGCGTCAATATCGTCGAATTCGAACCGGTCGATCCCGTCGAGGCGACACCGCCGTTGGAATTGTCGCGGCTCCTGATCGGCCGTATCGGCCAGTGCAACGATCTCGACGTGCTGTTCGACAATGCCGCGCGGCTGCTGCGCGGCGCGCTCGGTTATGATCGCGTGATGGTCTATCAGTTCGCTCATGATGGCTCCGGTCGCGTCATCAGCGAAGCGCGGCGTGGCGATCTCGAAAGCTTTCTCGGTCAGCACTTTCCCGCCAGCGATATCCCGCAGCAGGCGCGTATTCTCTATGTGCAGAACACGGTGCGCATTGTTTCGGATTCGTCGGGCGCCCGCGTCGCCATCGTGCCGGAACGCGACATTTCGGGCGAGCCGCTCGATCTGTCCTTCGCGCATCTTCGCAGCGTGTCGCCGATCCATTGCGAATATCTGCGCAATATGGGGGTCGGCGCGTCGATGTCGATCTCCATCATTCTCGATGGCGCGCTGTGGGGCCTGATCGCGTGCCATCATTATGCGCCGCGCGTGCTGACCATGGAGAAGCGCGTCGCCGCCGAGATGTTCGGCGAGTTCTTCTCGATGCAGCTTGCCTCGCTGATCCAGAAGCGCAAGCTTGCCGCGAGCGAACGCGCGCGCCGCTATCTCGATCAGCTCCTGCACAATGTCTCGCATCACGGCAATGTCGAGAATTTGCTCAAGGACAATATTCGCGATTTCCGCGAACTGATGCCGTGCGACGGCGTCGGTGTGTATTTCAACAATTCCTGGACGGGTTTCGGAAAGGTACCGCCGCCCGATGCCATTCCGGCACTGATGTCGCTGGTGAACGCCACCGCTGAAGGTCGCGTCTGGGCGACGAGCGCCTTGTCGGATCGTTTGCCGGAAGCGGAAGATTACAGCGATCTCGTTGCCGGCGTGTTGGCCGTTCCGCTGTCGCAGTTGCCGCGTGATTACCTGCTGTTCTTCCGCAGCGAGGTCGCGCAGACGGTGAACTGGGCTGGCGATCCCAACAAGACCTATGAGACCGGCCCGCTCGGCGATCGCCTGACGCCGCGCAAGAGTTTCGAGATCTGGAAGGAAACGGTCGAGCGACAGTCGGAGCCATGGCTGCAGAGCGAGCGCGATACGGCGGAAGCCACGCGGGCAGCTTTGGTTGAAGTGGTATTGCGCCATAATGAGCTTTTGGCCGACGAACGCCACAAGGCCGACCTGCGCCAGAAGATGCTCAATGAAGAGCTCAATCATCGCGTCAAGAATATCCTCGCGCTGATCAAGTCGCTGGTTTCGCATCCGGTGGAAGAGGGGCGCAGCATCGAGGACTATGTGGCCTCGCTGAAGGGCCGCATCCAGGCGCTCTCGCTGGCCCATGATCAGGTCATCCGCGGCGCCGGTGGCGGCGCGCTGAGGAGCCTGATCGACGCGGAGCTATCGCCCTATCGCGAGGCGGTGAAGGAGATCGTGGTCGACGGCCCCGAGGTGATGCTCGATGCCCGCGCCTATTCGGTGCTGGCGCTGGTGCTGCACGAACTCGCGACCAATGCCGCGAAATATGGCGCGCTTTCGGTGAGTCTCGGCCGCCTGTCACTGACATGGCAGCGCCTCGACAACGGCGATTGCGAGATCCGCTGGGTCGAGAGCGACGGCCCGATCGTGACGCCGCCATCAAAGCCGGGCTTTGGCTCGATGCTGATCGGCCGCAGCATTCCTTACGATCTCGGTGGCGAAAGCGACGTCGACTACGATCCCGCGGGCACGCGCGTGCGTCTGCTGATCCCGGCGCGCTTCGTCACCTGGCCGGCGCCGCTGGCCACGCGCGCGCGTGCTGCCAAGCGCGTTGCTGACAAGCCCATGCCCTCGATGCGCGGCCTCAATGTGCTGATGGTCGAGGATCAATTGCTGATCGCGATGGATGTCGAGACCATGCTGGCCGGCGAGGGCGCTGCGCGCGTCGAGACGGCCGCATCGGTCAAGGAGGCGCTCGCGCTGCTCGCGAGCTTCAAGCCCGACATCGCGATCCTCGACGTCAATCTCGGCAATGGCAGTTCGATGCCGGTGGCACATATGCTGAGCGAGCTCGGCGTGCCCTTTGTGTTCGCCACCGGCTATGGCGAAACGAGTCTGATCCCGGCCGCGCTGGATGCCGTGCCGGTCGTCCGCAAGCCGTATGATTTGACATCGCTGGTGACGGCGCTCGGTGCGGCAATGGCACGGAAATCGTAGTGGCCGCAGGATAGGTTGAGCGCAGCGAAACCCATCCTACAAGAGCGCGACCTTACTTTCCGTCCGGCGTCCGCAATCCATGCCAGGCGTCGCGCACCTGGTGATAATGCACTTCCGGCAGATAGTCTGGCGTCTTCAGGCCCAGCGTCTTCACATCGAGACGGCCGACGGCGCTGAGCAGCGCATAGGACGCGATCACGCGGTCGCGCTGTGCGCCGATCAGGCGCGCTTTCGCCTGGATCAGATCCTGCTGGGCGTTCAGGACTTCCACGGTGGTGCGCTGGCCGCCGGCGGCCTCGCGTTGCACGCCTTGCAGCGCTACGCCGGCGCCGCGCACTTCGGCCTCGGCGGCGGTCACGGCGGTCTTGGCACCTTCATTGGAAACCCAGGCGCCGATGGCGGCGGTGCGCGCTTGGTTGCGGGTCATCTCCAGCACCAGGCGGCTCTGGGTCGAGAGCTGCTTCGCCTGTCGCGTCTGCGCCGCGCCAAGGCCGCCATCATAGATCGGCGCGCTCAGCTGGCCGACGATGGACGCCTGATTGGTACCATAGGTGCCGAGCGTTTCGTCCGATTGGCTCGACTTGCTGGCGTTGCCCTGCAGAGTGAGGGTCGGCAGCAAGCTGCTTTCGGCCACCTTGATCGAGGTGGTAGCTACATCGACGTCGTAGCCCGCAGCAAGCACGGCCGGATGGCCCTTGAACGCCATGGCGATGGCGTCCTCGCGACCGCGCGGCAGCAGGCGATCGATCGGCTCGGCGGCATTCAGACGGCTCGGCATCACGCCGACGACCTGGGCATAGGTCGCCTGGCTGATCGCGAGTGACACTTCAGCCGCGTTAAGATCGGCCTGGCCGCGGGCGAGGCGGGCTTCGGCCTGCGATGTATCGGTGGGCGTCACGTCGCCGGCATTGAGGCGTTTCTTCGCGATGTCGAGCGTCTCGCGCAGCGCGCCCACGTTGGAGCGCTGTGCCTCGACCAGCGACTGGTTGGCGAGCACGTTCATGTAGACGGTGACGGCATCGAGCAGCACGCCCTGGCCGACATTGCGCAGCGCCTCGCGGCCGGACTGCACCTGGAATTCGGCAACACGCACGCTGTTGGCTGTCTTGTTGCCGTTATAAAGCGTCTGGGTGACGGTGACGCCGATGGTCCATGGCTTCAGCGTCGCGCCCTGGATCGTGTTGTCTGGCAACAGGTTGCGCACGGCCTGCAGGCCGTAGCTCAACGTCGCGGCGACCTGCGGCCGATAGCCGGCCATCGCCTGCGGCACGTTCTCATCGGTGGCGCGCTGGCGCGCGCGTTCGCTGTTGAGTTGTGGATTTGTCTGATAGGCCTTGACGAGTGCGTCGGAGACGGTTTCAGCGCGTGCCTCCGCGACGGCGAGAACACTGCAGCCGAATAGTCCCAAGGCCGTTCCGGTTCGAAGCACGTTTCGTGCGACGCGGCCCATTCTCACGCGATGACTGGTCATTGTGTCCCAAAGCGATCTTCGGATATCCGCCCCCGCTGACATCCACTCATATGTTTAGAGGGCGTTGCCAATAGTGGCAAACCTTCCGGTGACGAACCTCCGGGCTTTCGCGCGTTCCCCACAGGGCATTTCAGGGCCCTGATCTTCCTGATTGATCAAGACCCTAGCGGCATCGGACAAGTGATGGAATGCGACGACGTGACCGCCCAATTCGCGCGCGGCTGTTGCATGATGGGCACATTTGCAGCACCAAGCAGGGTGGTACCCAACTCCGGTCTGCACTGTTCAATCGGGATCATGATGCCGAAGATTTTTTCCGACCCCGATGCCATCGCCGAAGACATCATCCGCGATGTCGGCAACACGCTGGTGGTCGGACTGCCGCTCGGGCTCGGCAAGGCCAATCACGTCATCAATGCTCTATATCGGCGCGCAGTCGCCGATCGGAGTATCAAGCTGACTTTGTTCTCCGCGCTGACGCTGCAGAAGCCGCGGCCATCGAACGAGCTTGAAAAGCGGTTCATCGGCCCTGTGATCGATCGCTTGTTCGGAGGCTATCCCGATCTCGACTATGCAGCGGCGCTGCGCAAGCGCGAGCTGCCCGACAATATCCAAGTCACCGAATTCTTCTTCCTTGCCGGGAAATGGCTTCGCGTACCGGATGCGCAGCAGCATTATATCTCTGCGAACTACACCCATGCCGGTTCCTACCTGCTGGCACGCGGGCCCAATGTCATTACGCAGCTTGTCGCCAAGCGCGTCGTCGATGGCACAGCGCACTACAGTCTGAGCTGCAACACCGACACGACGCTCGACCTGATGCGCGTACGCGCCGAAGGGCGGGCGTCGTTCAAGCTGATCGGCCAGGTGAATTCAGAACTGCCTTACATGCCAGGGCAGGGTGATCTTGCCGGCGATGAATTTCATGCGGTGCTGGAAAGCCCGGAGGTCGAGTTTCCGTTATTCGCGCCGCCCTCCGAGCCAGTGAGCGATACGAAATATGCGATTGGCCTGCATACGGCTGGCCTCATCCGTGATGGTGGCACATTGCAGATCGGGATTGGCCAGATCGGCGATGCACTGGCGCAGGGGCTTATTGCACGCCATCGCGACAATGCCGCGTTCAAGGCGACCATGCAGCGGCTCGCGCCGGGCGCCTCCGTGCGAAGCGAGCCGTTCGAGAAGGGGCTCTACGGCGTCAGCGAAATGCTGTTCGAGGCGTTTCTCGGTTTGATCGATGCCGGAATCCTCAAGCGCGAGGTCGATGGCACGATTTTGCATGCGGCGTTCTTTCTCGGGCCAAAGGCGTTTTACGCGGCCTTGCGCGACATGCCGCCGGAGCGGCTGGCAAAGATCCAGATGATGCCGGTCTCCTTCACCAACGAGCTCTATGGTGAGGAAGATGCCAAGCGCCGTGCGCGCGTGGATGCGCATTTCGTCAACAACACCATGATGGCGACCCTGATGGGCGCGGCGATTTCCGATGGGCTCGAAGACGGACAGGTGATCAGCGGGGTCGGCGGCCAGTATAATTTCGTCGCGCAGGCGTTTGCGCTGGAGGGCGCGCGCTCGATCCTCACGCTCGAGGCGACGCGGCAGGGCAAAGCGCCGTCATCGAATATCCGCTGGTCCTATGGCCACCAGACTATTCCGCGACATCTGCGAGATGTGTTCGTGACGGAATACGGTGTTGCTGACCTGCGCGGGAAATCCGATGCGGATACGATCGCGGCGATGCTTTCGGTCGCCGACTCGCGCTTCCAATCCGAACTGACGCGGCAGGCGAAGGATGCCGGCAAACTGCAGAAGAGTTTTGAGATCGGCCCCGCGCATCGCGAGAACACGCCGGATCGGATCGCCTCGGCGCTGAAACCTGCGCGCGAGGCGGGACTGCTGCCCATGTTTCCATTCAGCAGCGATTTCACCGATGTCGAACAGCGTTTGATTCCGGCGCTGCAGATATTGAGTTCTGCGGTGAAGGCGCCGTCGCAACTCGCAGGTTTGTTCTGGGAGGGGCTCACATCGTCGCCGAGTGCGAATGATGACGCATGCCTCGCGCGCCTGAAACTCGAAAGACCCGCCACCATGCAGGAGCGGGCCTATCGGGTATTGGTCGCCGGCGCGTTGAAGCGCAGTCGTCGCAACTCGATACTGAAGCGGGAGTGACGCTCGATGACCCCTTCCCGGTAGGGAGAGGTGAAAGAAGCACCGTCGCTACTACCTGTTCTTGTTAACCGGCTTCCGCTTCTCGATGAATGCGGCCATGCCTTCGCTGCGATCCTCCAACGCAAAGGTGGCGTGGAACAGGTCGCGCTCGACCTTGAGGCCTTCCGCGAGCGAGGTTTCCAGCGAGCGGTTGACCGCGCTCTTTGCCATCGATGCGACCGGCCGCGACATGGCGGCAATCTTCTCGGCCATGGCGAGCGCTTCTTCCATCAGCTTGTCCGCAGCGACCACGCGGCTGACCAGGCCGGAGCGCTCGGCTTCCGCCGCATCCATCATGCGGCCGGTGAGGCAGAGATCCATCGCCTTGCTCTTGCCGATGGCGCGGGTGAGACGCTGGGTGCCGCCGATGCCGGGAATGGTGCCGAGGGTGATTTCCGGCTGGCCGAATTTCGCGGTGTCCGAGCAGATCATGATGTCGCACATCATCGCCAGCTCGCAGCCGCCGCCGAGCGCATAGCCCGATACGGCGGCAATCGTCGGCTTGGTGCAGGTGGCGACGCGGTCGCCGCCGATCTTGGTGAAATCCTCGGAGAACATGTCGATGAAGCCTTTGGGCTGCATCTCCTTGATATCGGCGCCGGCGGCAAAGGCCTTCTCGCTGCCGGTGACGATGATGCAGCCGATGGCATCATCCGCTTCGAGATCGTCGATCGCGACCTTGATCTCGCTGAACACGCCGAAGGACAGGGCATTGAGCATCTTCGGACGGTTCAGGGTCACGATGCCGACGGCGCCTTTGCGCTCGACGAGAATGTGTTCGAAGCTGCTCATGTTTCATCCCGCGGATCTGTTGATTGCGGCCACCGGAGCCGGCGACCGCGCGCAATCTGCCCGCTCACAGGATGAGGTTCAAGCCATAAACATCCGCGCTGCGGATGCCAGCGTCAGCAATCCGCCGAGCGCAATGAAGACCTTGCCGATCATCGAGGTCTGCTCCCACGGCTTGCTGCTGTTCTCCACCGTTGCAGCCGGCTCAGCGGCAGGCGGCGTGTCGATGGTGGCCTTGGCGAGGGTCAACGTCGGCTGGCTCTCTGCGGCGCGGTCGAGTTCGTTGAGCTGATCGGGAGCGACCACGTCGGTCGCTCTTGTGCCGTCCTCGGCATCGGCAGTTGCGGGAGGCTCCGGCTGTGCGCCCATCTGGCTCAGCACGTTCCCGGCCTGGGCCGACATGTTGTAGGTGTCGGTGGGTTTCGCCTCATTGGCCCATTGCGCGTTCGCATTAGCGACCGCGGGCGACATGGTATCGTCCTGGGTGGGTTTGAGGTCATTGGCCTTGTTGGCCTCTTGCTTGGCAGCTGATTCCTTGGCCGGCTTGGTCGCCTTGGCCTGACGCTCCGCCTTGCGGGATTTGCTGGCGGCTTTTTTCGGATGCAGGCGAGTGGGTGGAGCAGGGGTGGCAACCACGCCAGTTGCTGTCCCCACGGCGGCCGGCCGTTCCGGCGCCTGGGCTGCCTCTTGCGCGATCGCACCGGTGGCAGGGAGCAGGAATGCGGATGCGCATAATCCCGCCGCGAGAATCCATGCGGCGTGCCCGGTGGTGGTGAATCTCATCATAGTCTCCCCAAGGATACCCGCCCCAACAGCACCAAAGGAAACTGCGCACGTGACCACAAGGGGGCAGAAAAGGGGAATCTTCGCGCTTATTCGCGCCATGATCCGCTGTCGCGGGTGCATGTCGGGATGCGCTTCGCGCCGTAATGGTGCTATGAGCCGTTGAACAGGACAGGGTCCCAAGCGCGAGGTCACGCTTCCGTGATCTCTTCGTAACGGATGTAACATTCTGATCCCACCCCCGAAATGCCTTCAGGAGCGCGCGTGCGCGGACGTGACGACGATGAATGGACGGGTCTGATGCAGTCGGCCATGGCCGGTGACGGCGCGGCCTATCACCGTCTGTTGAAGTCGGTCACGCCGGTATTGCGCGCGGGTGCGCGGCAGGGTTTGTCGCGCGCCGGACAGCCGCCTGACCAGGCCGAGGATATCGTGCAGGACATTCTACTCGCGGTGCATTTGAAGCGGCATACCTGGGACGCCAACGCGCCCTTTGCGCCGTGGCTGTTCGCCATCGCGCGCAACAAGTTGATCGACGCGCTGCGCAAGCGCGGCCGACGCATTTTCGTCGATATCGATGATTTCTCCGAGACGCTGCCGACCGCGCCGCCTGAAGAACCATTGCCGACCGTGGATATCGCCAGCCATCTCGGCGATCTCTCGCCGCGCCAGCGTGATGTGCTGCAGTCGATCGCCGTCGAGAACGCCTCGATCCGGCAGACCGCGGAAAAATTGTCGATGAGCGAAGGCAATGTGCGCGTCGCGTTGCATCGCGGGCTTGCCAGCCTCGCGGCGAAGCTGCGGGAGGATTGATGATGGAAACCGATCGCTTGCTCCTGGCGCTTGCCGCCGACAATGATCACCGGCCGCAGCCGGTACGTACGCAACTGGCCGTGGCGCTGCTGATCGCCCTACCGGTGGCGGCTGCGATGATGTTGGTCACCATCGGTCTGCGCCCCGACTTCATGGCGGCGATGCGCAATCCGTTCTTCGATCTCAAATTCGTCATCACGCTGGCGCTTGCGATTCCGGCCATCGTCATCAGCTTGCATCTGTCGCGGCCGGAAGCGGTGCTGGGCCGCTGGGTGTGGATGCTGCTGCTGGCGCCTTTCATTCTGGTCGGCGCCATCATTGCCGAAATGATGATGCCGCAGCGCTCGCCGATGATGGCGCGGATGATGGGGAAGGGCTCGATGCTTTGCACAGCGGCGATCTCGCTGCTGTCGTTACCGATCCTGGGCGCCACGTTGTTGGCACTGCGACGGGGGGCAACGTCCCGCCCGGCTGTCGTCGGTGCATTGGCTGGCCTGATGTCGTCGGGGTTGGCTGCGACCGTCTATGCCACCCATTGCACGGACGACTCACCGCTGTTCGTCGCGGTTTGGTACTCGATCGCCACAGCCGTCGTGACGGCGCTTGGCGCATTCGCAGGTTCGCGCGTGCTGCGCTATTGAACCGATGTGCATCGCAACACGCGTTCCAGCTCACTAAGACTTTTAAAAACTTCAGCCGATCAGGGTCACCGCGCATTACCCAACGAGGTTGTAGGTACCATCATCTCCGCAACAAGCGCGCGAAGTGTTGGTTCTCACTCCACTTGATCCAGTGGAGTTCACAACATGGCGACCCTTCTCAACGGAACCAATACCAACCGGTTGGTCGAAGTCCTGGCCGGTTCGACGGCGCTGCTCAATGATACCAATGGCGGCAGCGCTCTTCCGCTTTCATTAAATGCATTGCTCGGCGACGATACGGCATCCGCCGATGTCGCGGCCAATGCCGCCGCGCCCGCAGCGACCGATACCGGTCCGCTTGTCACCGCCGGCTTGCTCGACCCCGTCACTGATATCGTCGATGGCGCGCTTGGCACGGATACATCTAACCTGCTCGGTATCGGCGATGTGCTGAATCTTGGCACACCCTCGCAGCTTGCGCTCGCCGGTGAGGAAGGTGGTGCTCAACCGGTGTTTGATGCAGCGAATTCGGCGATCAGGGAACTACATATCCAAATGTTGGATCTCGGCGAAGATGTCGGGATTCCTCAAATCATGAGGGAGATCAAGGAGGTCGGTACGACGGTCGGCCTGCAACATATCGGAACTACTTCGCCCGCAGACGATGGTCACAGCAATCTGGTCACCGATATTGTGAATCTACCAAATACCTTACTACATGGAGGATTGGACAATGTAATCACCGAAATCGGTGGTGATCTGAACGATATACTTGTGTCGGTCGGTGGGCTCGTCAATGAAGTACTCAATGGCAGCGATCCACTTAATCCAATCTCTGGATTAATTGATCATCTCGGTCTTGATCTTCAAACCCTGCCACTCCTCAACATCAATGGCGGCGATAGCGCCGATGGTGGTGGTTTGCTCGGTGGTCTCGGTGGCGGGCTGCTCAACGGCGTCGTCGGCGATCTCACCGGTTCGTCTTCGGGCCATCTGATCGATATCGATCTTGGTCCGGCCAACAATAACGGCCTTGGTCTCGACCTGCTGGCGACGCCCGATGCGACACATAGCGCGAGCATCAACGTGCTGGATGTCGGCCCGAACGGCCCGCATCTGCTCGATCTCGGTGTCCTCACCAACGGTGGCCTTCTCGATCTCGGTGGCAGCGGCGATGCTGGCACCGGCGGTGTCGCGGGCAATCTGCTCGGCGGCACTGGCCTGCTCGGTGGTCTCCTCGGCGGTGCCGGATCAGAGGGCGGTCTATTGGCCGGTGCAGGCATCATCGATATTCCCGGCCTTGGCGGCGCCGATGCCGATGGGCTGACGGGCAACCTGCTTGGTCCCGATGGTCTCGTCGGTGGCTTGCTTGGTGGCCATGCGCTCGGCGGCGGCTTGCTCAATGGCGATATTGCCTCGGGCAACACCACCTCGGCGCCCGTGACCGCTCCGCTCGATATTGCTGCGCTGACCGATATCACCGCGCAGCTCACCGGTGATCACGGCATTCTCGATCTGCACAGCGCGCATATTCTCTGAGCGCGTCCTCCGGGAGAGGCACATGTGTCTCTCCCGCCTTTTTTTAAGTACATCCCCCATCACCCGGTGCGTTAGCCGAGAGGATGTCGATGAGTGGCCTGCATGTCCGGCCGTCCACATGGCCGGCCCCAATCCGTTCTGCCCTTGGCGAAACCCGTGTTGCATTGATTGCCGTCGCTGGCGCGAGCTTCATCGTCAATCTCTTGACGCTGGTCGGCCCGCTCTTCATGCTGCAGGTCTATGATCGCGTATTGCCGAGCCGCAGCATGTCCACGCTAATTGGATTGCTGCTGATCGCCGTGATGCTGCTGCTGATCCAGGCCGCCGTCGATGTGATGCGCAGCCGTCTGCTGGCGCGCATGGGAGAGGGATTCGATCAATCCCTGCGTGCTGTGGTGTTCGATTGCGTGCAGCATCAGGCGCTGACAAAGCCCGGTACCGATGGTCTACAAAATATTCGCGATCTCGATACGGTGCGCGGCTTCATGTCCGGCAGCGGGCTGATCGCCGCCTGCGATCTACCCTGGACACCACTTTATATTCTGGTGTGCACGCTCTTCCATCCGTTGATGGGTCTCGCCGTTGCCTGCGGCGCCATCATGCTCGGCATCATCACCTGGGCATCGGAAACGTTCAGCCGAAATCCGACCCAGGCGCTGGTCGGGCTGGCATCAGCACGGCGCAGTATGTCGGAAACTGTATTCAATCATGCCGAAGTCGTGCATGCGCTCGGCATGAAGCGCCGCATGAGTGAGCTTTGGGCCGAACGCACCGATGCGTTTCTGGATGGCCAGCGTGTTACGTCCGATCTTACCGGTGGGTTTGGTAGCGCATCGCGTTTCTTGCGCATGATCCTGCAATCCGGTGTGCTGGCACTGGGCGCGTGGCTGGTGATCAACCAGCAGGCGACGCCCGGCGTCATGCTCGCTGCGACGATCCTGTCGATCCGCGCGCTGGCGCCGATCGAACTCGCCATCGCAAACTGGCGCGGCTTTATCGCGGCGCGCGCGAGCTTCGAACGCCTGAGCGAGGCGCTGGCTGCGCTGCCGGTGACAAAGGCACCGGTCGATCTGCCGAAACCGACACGGCAACTGCGTGTCAATTCCGTCAGCCTCACCGTGCCGCGCGCCGAAGCGCTGGTGCTGCACGATGTCAGCTTTGCGCTGCAGGCAGGCAGTGCAGTGGCGGTGGTCGGCCCGAGCGGCTCCGGCAAATCGACGTTAGCGCGTGCCTTGGTCGGCATCACAGCGCCCGTGCGCGGTGTCATCCGCATCGATGGTGCCGCATTGGCGCAATGGGATCAGCAGGCGCTTGGCACATCGATCGGCTTCCTGCCGCAGGATGTCGCGCTGTTCCGGGGAACGGTGGCGCAGAACATCTCACGCTTTGCCGCAGAACTGAACGCCGAACGTTTGCTCGCAGCCGCCCAACAAGCCGGCGTGCATGATCTTGTTCTGCGACTACCCAATGGCTATGAGACCGAAGTCGGCGAGGGCGGTCTCATGCTGTCCGGCGGCCAGCGCCAGCGCATTGCGCTTGCACGGGCGCTCTACGGCGATCCGTTTTTGGTCGTGCTCGATGAGCCCAATTCCAATCTCGACAGCGAAGGCGAGCGCGCATTGGTGCGGGCTATCGCCGGCGTGCGCCAACGCGGCGGCATCGTTGTAGTCATTGCGCATCGGCCGGCTCTGCTGGCGGTGGTCGATCATATGCTGGTGCTCAATGAAGGCAGGCAACAGGCTTTCGGCAAGACCGATGCGGTATTGCCGCTGCTGGCACCAAAGCAGGCCGCGCAACCGGCGGAGACGGTCGTGCAGCCCGCGCCGAAGCGCGCGGGCAGAAAGCGTGCGGTGGCCCATGACTAAAGATGCGGTGACAAACAAGCAGTCGATCCGTCGCCACATGCTGGCGGTGGGGGGCGCGGCCGTCTTCATGGTCGCCAGCATGGGCATCATGGGCGCAGCCACCGACATGTCCGGTGCGGTGATCTCCAATGGCTCGCTGGTCGTGGAGTCCAGCGTCAAGAAGGTGCAGCATCCTGCCGGCGGCGTGGTCAAAAACCTGCTCGTCACCGAGGGCGCGCGGGTGAATAGCGGCGATTTGCTGATCCGCCTCGATGAAACGGTGGCGCAGGCCAATCTCTCTGCCGTCACCAAGAGCCTGTGGGAGTTGGAGGCGCGGCGGGCGCGTTTGCAGGGCGAGCGCGATGGACATACCGAGATTACGTTCCCCGAAGAGATCGCCGCATTGCCGGAAGACTCCCCCGCTCAGGCGATCATGTCGGCGGAACGGCGCTTCTTCCAGTTGCGGCATGACGCCTCCGATGGACAGCGGCATCAATTGCGCGAGCAGGTGTCGCAGTTGAAGGAGCAGATCACCGGCCTCGAGGATCAGCTCACCGCCAAGAAACAGGAGGCGGAGCTGCTGGCCAAGGAACTGGTCGGTGTCGAGCAGTTATGGGAGCAACGGCTGGTGTCGATCACGCGTCTCGTCACGCTCCAGCGCGATTCCGCGCGGCTACTCGGCGAGAAGGGGCAACTCACGGCGGCGATCGCGCAGGCCAAGGGCAAGATTTCCGAGACCGAGCTGAAAATCCTGCAGATCGACCAGGATTTCCGCAGCGATGTTGCCAAGGAACTGGCGGATGTGCGCGCCAAATATGCCGAGACCTTCGAGAAAAAGGTGACCGCGCGCGATCAGGCCGAAAAGCTGGAGATCCGCGCGCCGCAGACCGGCGTCGTGCACGATCTCAATGTCCATACAGAAGGCGGCGTGATCGCCGCCGGCGAGACCGTGATGATGATCGTACCGGACAGCGACAGCCTGATCGTCGAGACCCGCGTGCCGCCGCAGGAGATCGACCAGGTCAAGCTGGGCCACAACGCCGTGCTGCGTTTCACCAATTTCAATCAGCGCACCACCCCGGAAATTGATGGTGAGGTGTCGCGGATCGGCGCGGATATCTCTCGCGAGGACAAGACCGGGCCGACTTATTTCGTGGTGCGCATCAGCATCGGCCAGGACCAGATCAAGAAGTTCAATGGCACGAAGTTGATGCCTGGCATGCCGGTAGAGGTCTTCATCCGGACGGGCGAGCGGACGCTGCTGTCCTATCTGATGAAGCCAATGGCCGATCAGATGCACCGGGCGTTCAGGGAGAAGTGAGAACGTTGTATAGCGAAGGTGGGCACGCAGCGCTTTGCCCACCTTCCATCATGAGTTTCTCAGGCCGCCGCCGTCTTCCCGCCCAAATGCCGCTGATAGCTCATGATGATCTCGTCAAAGGTCTTGTCGGCTACCACGCCCACCGACGGTGCGCGCGTCGAGATAAACCCCTTCGGCCAGCCATCGACGATCTTCTTCAATTCCGCATCCGGCTCGAATGTCACTTGCGGCGCGCTTTCCGCCACGATGTTGAGCGCATTGACGATGTCTTCCATGCTGACCGTCAGCGCAGGTTGATTGAGCACGCGCTTGCCGCGCAGCGCGGCCGTATCCGCGTCATGCAGCGTAATCAGGTTGCGCACCACCGTATCGACTGACACCACCGGCACCTTGGTGTCGGGCCGCAACGGGCACACCGATGGCTTGCCGGCGACGCTGTCGCGCACCATGCCGGCGATACGGTCCGACACCGAATTCGTCGGCGGACCGGGATGCACCAGCACAATGGGAAGCCGCAGCGCGCGGGCATCGATCAGGCCATGGCGGGTCGCATCCGCCAGCATCAGTTCGGCGATGGCTTTGTGCGTGCCATACGAGGTCTGCGGCTTTTGCAGGTGATCGTCATCGACATTGTCGGGCAGCAATCCGCCGAACACGGCAATCGAACTCGGGAAAATGAAGCGCGGCGGCGCGGTCTTGCTACCCACGGCTTCGATCAGATCGGCGAGCGACGACACATTGACCGCGAGCGCGGCGGCGGGATCCTCTTCGGCGGCGCTGGTCAGTACGGCCGCGAGATGAAAGACGCATTGCGGTTTCCATGCGGCGATCTGCGCGCGTGTGTCGCGGTCGGAAATATCCGCCTGCATGCCCGTGAGGCGCGGATCGGAGGTTGCGGGCAGGTAGGTGTCGAGCAGCAGGATCTCGTCGATCCGCTGGCTCTCGCCTTTGGCGTTCTGCAGAACACCGCCTTGCAGCAATGCAGCGGTGAGTGTCGTGCCGATGAAGCCGCCGGCGCCAGTGATCAACACACGCATGGTGTCCGCCCCGTTGTCGTCCCAGTCTTGCGGCGTTGATCGCCGCGACGGGCATCACTATCAACCCCTGCGCGGGCAAGTCGATGCCTGCTGCGCGAATGGCAGGTCAGCGCAAACGGTGTTGCAGCGATGAGGCGGACTGGGACAGACTGCGGGTGGCGACGCAGGATCAGGCGGCAGACGTATCTGCCGTCACCTGCTGCATGCGATGGAAGCGCAGCACTTGTTGTGCGGTCGAAGGACGCAGGCGTTCATAGGTGTCGCGTTCGGCATTGTTGTCGGACAGCGGCTGGTTGGATAGTCGCTGCCGCAGATCGATGATCGCCTTGACGGTCGGCCACGAGAAATTTGCGACCTTCGACAGGATGAGGATGCCCTCATTGGTCGCCTCGATCATCATGGCTTCGACCACAGCGACCGGCGCATGGGCGAGGCATGCGATCGCAGCATTGGCCTCGTCGAATTTGTCATTGATCGCGAATTTCAACACCTCGTGCTCATCGAGGCGGCCATCCTTATGGAGCAGGCGCACAAGTTCGTGCGAGATCGCCGCTTCCTCGCTCAAAGCTACCGGCGCCGAGCGGGTCTGTCGCGTCGCTTTCTGCACGGCGGAGGAAATCTCGCCAGCAAGCTTCGGGTTGGCCGCCGCCATGCGCGCGCGGACCGACGCCGAGGCCTGATTGATCAGTTTCAGCAAATGATGCCGCGGCATCGACGGTCGCATCGCAACACAGGCGGCAATGCCGTCATTGCTGCCGGCGCGCTGTACCAGCCGGTCATAGCCGCGCTCGGAAAACGAAGCGCCCTGATTGCTCACGGTGCTGATGACCACGTCATCATTGCCGCGTTCGACCAGGATGTCGGTGACGGCGCCGCTCAATGTTTTGCGAGTCGAGATTGCGAGCAGGTGCCCCTGGCTCTTGGTGCGGGCATTTTCGATCAATGCGGTCTCGTCGAGCTGGCTCGATTGTGACAGCACCGGCGCGGCGATCTCGACGCGATCGTCGAAAGCAAGGCGACGCACCACGCGCGGCGGCGCGCTGCTGGCCGGCGCGAGACGTTCGGCGAGCAGCACTTTGGTCTCGGCTTCCAGATGTTCGATCAGGCATTCGAATACGTCGTCGAAGACGGCGATCTGCGCTTTCGAATAGTCCGCAGCATGATCGATGAAGAGGTCGGTGACCTGACGCAGCATATCGACGCGGCGCGCGACATTGCCATGCGCGAGCGCAGTCTGCAGGTCGTCAAGCAGATTGGCCGAAATCGGCGATTTGAAAACCATGGCTCTATCCTGGAGACATCAAAACGGCGCCCGTTCTCGGTCGCCTCGGTGGTCTTAAAGTCTTGGTCGATCAGAATGCGTCGTGGATGGTCGAAAAGGATCTGGGGTGGTCAAAAATGATCAGGCGGCGGCAATGCGGTTGCGACCGCGTTCCTTAGCTGCGTAAAGGGCAAGGTCGGCGCGGGCAAGCAGGGATTCGGATGTTTCGCTCGGGCGAAGCGTCGCAACGCCAGCGGATATCGTGACGGTTAATCCTTCGGAAAACGCACTCCAGTCGAGCGTCTCAATGATGGCGCGCAGGCGGTCGAGCATGCGCGCGCCGCTGTCATGGGCGGTGTCCGGCAGCAACAGCAGGAATTCCTCGCCGCCGAAGCGGCCAAACCGATCGATGGCGCGGATATTGGCGAAGATGCTGATGGCGAAGGTGCGCAGCACCTCATCGCCGGTGAGGTGGCCGAAGCGATCGTTGACCTGCTTGAAATGATCGAGATCGATCAAAGCGATGGTGCAGGCGGTGTTCGCCTGGTGGCAGCGCGCCACATCGTCGTCGAGCTGCCGCATGATGCTGCGGCGATTGAGCGCGCCGGTGAGTTCATCGACCTCTGCCAGCTCCTCGATCCGCTTATAGGCGGTCTCGAGCGCAGCGCTGCGGCGATACAGGCTGTCGCGCACACGGGTCGCGAAGATGTTGATGAACATGATGCGCATCAACGTGGCCGCGAATATCAGCAGCGTGGCCAGACGTTCGAGAGTGTTACCCGCGGGCGCGACCAGCGGCAGGTCTGCCAGTAGATAGAGCGCGATGACGCTGCCGCACATGATCACACAGGCGATCGCGCCGCGCAGCGGCGAGGCGCGGAAGGCCACCACATTGGCGATCAGGAAGAAGGCGCAGAGAAACACGACGGCGACCGCGGGCGCGGCATAGATGAAGCACAGCATCATCGCGCAAGTCACGGTCGTGTAGGGCGCCGCGAAGAAATGATCCTTCCAGCGGTCGCTGATGCCGCTTTCGGAAATCGCCACGAACAGTGCGACCTTGCAGGCGGCGCAGACCGCGAAGGCGATCACCAGCGTGGTGGAAATGGTGCCGGCCACAGCGAACAGCGCCAGCAAAGCAACATTGATGACATGGCTCGCGGCGGCCACGGCCAGCGTCTGGCGCCTGCGTCGCAGCCGCCGCGCCTGCATCATCGGCAACGACTCGCCATCGACGGCTTCGAAATCGCCGTTCGCAGGATCGTAAAATGAACCGGCGGTTGCTGTCATTGATCCCATTCATTGGGTTTCATTATGGGAACTCTAAGTTCCAAAGCCTTTATGTTTGGTATCTATGGCTGCCCGTGCCCGCCCGGTTTTTGGCTATGCCCCTAGATTATCAGGATAATTTCCCTTATCCCGGTACGGTCGCCAGGCGAACGCGCGATTCAAGGAAAGAAATCGATAGGTCGCTCCAAAGCCTGTGGTGCGGCACTGTCGACTCGGTAAGCTTGTTGGGCGAATGATGCGGACATACTCGGAAACGAAGCAGCTCTATGGTACCCATCCACCCGCTGTTCCCAGCCGGAACGCCGCGCCGACACCCAGCCGGCAACTTGCGGCCTATCCTGCTCGATTTTGAGAAGAATTTGCCTTGCCAGTCGAACCTCTTGTGATTTCAACCCGACCAACTCTGCGAGACGGACAGTGAGCGCGACCCAGGCGATATCGGATGACATCCTGATCGGCCGGATTGCGCAGGGCGACCGCCTCGCGATGCAGGTGCTTTATGGGCGCCATCACGTCAGGGTGTTCCGCTTCGGCCTTCGGCTGGTGCGGAACGAAGCGATTGCGGAGGACCTTATTAGCGAGGTGTTCCTGGATGTGTGGCGTCAGGCCGGCAAGTTTGAGGGGCGTTCGGCTGTCTCGACCTGGTTGCTGGCCATTACGCGGTTCAAGGCGCTCTCCGCATTACGGAAGCGCAAGGATGCGGAGCTGGACGACGAGACGGCCAATGCGATCGAGGATACGTCCGACGATCCTGAGGTGACCGTCCAGAAGAAAGATAAAGGTGACGCGTTGCGACGTTGTCTGACGTCGCTGTCGGCAGATCACCGCGAGATTGTTGACCTCGTCTACTACCACGAGAAATCCGTGGAGGAGGTGGCCGAGCTGATTGGAATTCCAGAGAACACCGTGAAAACGCGTCTGTTCTATGCGCGCAAGAAATTGGCCGAGCTGCTGAAGGCAGCCGGCATTGAACGAGGCTGGCCATGACGGCGATGAGCAATAGACTGCCGGAGCAGGAGCCGGGCGAGATCGAGGCATTGTTGCCTTGGCACGCCGCCGGCACGCTCAGCGCGCGCGACGCCCGGCGCGTCGATGACGCGCTCGCCCGCGATGCCGACCTCGCGCGCCAGTATGAAGTCATCCGAGAGGAATATGCCGAGACCATCGCGCTGAACGAAAGCCTTGGCGCGCCCTCCAGCCGCGCCATGCAGAAACTGTTCGCGGCTATCGATGCCGAGCCTCCGCGCAAGGACACCTCGAAGTCGGTGAGCTTTGGTTCGCGCCTGTCGAGCTGGTTCGGTTCGCTGACGCCGCGCACGCTGATGGCCGGCACGGCGATCGGCTGTCTCGCCATCATGCTGCAGGCCGGCGTGATCGGCAGCATCGTCATGCAGCGCGGCGAGGAGGGCGGCTTCCGTCCGCTAAGCCAGGAGACTGCGGCGCCCAAGGCGGCCCCGACTGCGGCACCCTCCGCGACGCCTGCGCCTGCACCCGCCATGCGAAGCGCGCCAGCGGTCACCACGCGTTCGATGCAGGCATCGGCGCCCGTCGCAGAGGCGGCCGCCGGCGGTCCGACACATGTGAATGTCCTCTTCGCGCCAACTGCGCGGATGTCTGACATCACCGCTTTGCTCGATGCCTATCAGGGCACGATCATCGGTAACGATAAAAGCGGCATTTTCCGCCTGCAGTTCGGTAGCGATGTCATGACCAAGGATCAGGTCGCGGTCCTGATCCGTCGTCTCGAAAACGAGAAGATCGTGAGCATGGCGGTGCCGGCGCCGTAAAGGCGCGTGACACCGCCGGCCTGTCGCCACCGGGCCGGTGTGCTGGATTGCCCGGTCAAGCCGGGCAACGACAACCCGAGAGCGATTGCATGATCGCCGAAATGTTCGATCGCATTGAACGTTTCACGCGCTGCACCGACTGATGAATATGGGAGCGGCATTCCCTCCCCAGCGAGACCAGTCTCCGGCGCATGCGCCCAACCTGCGCCCTCGGTATCGCTCGACCCGTCCGGTTGTCCCCCCGGGCGGGTCGTTTCGTTTGTGGGCAACAATGCCAGCCCGCATCGCACACAAGGTTGGGGACAGCTTCCATCGTTAACTGTGCGTTAATTGCTTCTGTAATATTTGTTCCAAGCTTCTGTGACATACCGCCATTCGTCACCTCGGCTTGACAGAAGAAGTACAGATTCCATTGGGCTTTTCGAGATTTTCCAGCGGAAACTGTCAAATTGCGGACACATTTTGCTAGACTGCGGATAGTTTTCCACAGATTGTAGCTAGGTACCGTTTAGTGATTCTGTTGCGTTGATTCCGTTTTTTCTCTTTCGCGGACATGCACATGTCACTGCACCCAGCACTTTCTCATGCCACCTCGCCGTATTTCGGCGACCCCAAGACCCGCAAGAACGTCCAGCGTTGGGCCGCTTTGGCCGAGCAGCGCTTTGCCTATCTCACCGAGCTGTTCGACAGCGGTCGTTGGCGCCATTTCCACACCGAGACTGAGTTTCTCGACAATATCCAGGAAGCCAAGGAAACGCTCGAGCGCTGGCAAGCGATGGCCAATGGTGTCTTCGTCGCGCCGGTGATCCGCGATGCGCCGCCGATCCAACCGCTTATCGCCGCGATCCAGGTCGCGCAGGCTGAAATGGCGACGGTCGAAATGGCAAAGACCGACATCGTCAAGCCGGCCGTCCAGCACAGAGCCGAGGTGCTGTCTTTCGAGGATCATGCGGCACAACGCGACGCCGCGCGCAGGCCGCAGCTGGTCGCCATGAGCGATGTGATCGTCGATCACTCCGCTGCCAGCGACGTGATGGATATCCCGGACGTCGAGGCGCCGGTGCATCACGTCTCGCCGCTCGATCTATTCGATCATGACGCCATCGTCGCGCGCTACCCGATGCTCCGCGCCGCGGCGATGTAATATGCAGGGTGGGCAAAGCGCAGCGTGCCCACCTTCACCAGCCGTGCATTTGGAGGTGGGCACGCTTCGCTTTGCCCACCCTAGAAACTATCGCACCACATTTCCCGACAGCGCAATCTGCGCAAAACTCTGCGCGCCCTTGGCCGCGAGATCCGGCGTCGTCGGCTTGGCGTGGTCGAGGCCGACCACGGCGCCGCGTGCTGCGCCTGAAATCATGTTGTTGCTGACCAGCGCCGTGCCGGCGCCGGGCATGACCGAAACGCCGATCCCTACAAACGCATTGCGCACCACATTGCCGGTGATGGCGACATCACGCAGATATTTGCCCCAGCCGGCGATAATGCCGAAGCTTGGCGCATTCTCCACCACATTGCCGCTCACCGTTGCATCCGCTTCGACATAGATGCCGACCCCGGCTTCATCGTCCGGGATCGTGCCGGCTGGCCGCCGCGGAATGAGGTTGCGGACGATATTGCCCTGGACGACGGCGATGCGTCCGCCTTCGTTGAAATTACAAACCGACACACCGAACGCCGCCCCATCCACCGTGTTGTTGGCAATCACGGCGCCTTCGAACGCAAATTCCGAATACAATGCCACTTCGCGTACTTGGGAGACGCTGTTGCCGGTGATGTGGATGTTCGACGCCGAATTGCCGCGCACTGCGGAGTAATCGCAATTCTTGATGCGATTGCCGGACACGATCACATTGCCGGCGCGAAACGCGTTGATCGCATTGCCGTACTGGCCGGAGCCGCCGGGCCCGGCCTTGATATCCTCGATCCGGTTGTCGATCACCTGCGTGCCGTCGTCACCGATCGCGCTGCGCAGGATCTCAATGCCGTTGCTGCGGGTATTGCTGATCGTGTTCTGCGCGACGAGCAGGCCTCTGCCGTCGAAGGACACGATGGCGGTGGTGGCGATGTCGCTGAAGACGTTGCTGCGAATGGCGCCCGCACATTGTTCGAGCCAGATGCCGGCATTGCCGCTCTTGAGGATCGTGCAATCCTCGATGTGGATGTCGTTGCCTTGCGTGAACTGGATCAATCCGCGGCGCGGCGGCAGTGTCGCATAGTTGCCGTCAAGCGTGAGGCCGTTGAGGCCGAGATAGTCGGCGCCTTCACCGGAGAGCAGCGGTCCGCCGCCGAGCGAGGTGAGGACGGTGGCGCCGCGAATGCCGACAAGTTGTGAGCCGCGGGAAAGCTTGAGCGGCCCGGTGCGATAATTCCCGGGCGGCAGCACCAGCGGTGCCTGCAGGCGCGTGGCGTCATCGATAGCGCGTTGCAGGAGTTTTGTCTGATCGTCCTGCGTATTGGAGCGCACGCCATATTGCGTGGCATCGCGTCCGAGTGCGGAGGGCAGGGGTGCCGCCTCGGCACGCGAGGCGATCAGCACGCCGGCCGCGCCAAGCGCGGACGCATTCAGGAGATTGCGACGGTCGGTGATCATGGCAGATGTCCGATGCGGGAATGACGGCGTCTGCCAAGCATAGGCGATCGCGGTAGCGGCGGTGGTTTTGCTGCGGAGCAGGGTTAATGAAGGTTCCCGCCCCATTCACGCCTCGCGTTGCCTCATTTTGTCCTTTCATCGCCTGAATAGTTTTCGCCGCCATGTGCCGATTCAACGGCACCTTCGAACGCATGCGTGAGCCTCGCTTTGAGGCGGCATGCCCAGCAGAAAAAATGGGAGCGGATTTCTTATGGTGACCAAACAGTCCGGGATTGCGGTTGCTTGTCTGTTGATGTGCGTCAGCGCGTTGCCCGCGCGAGCACAGGAGTCTGACGGCGTCCGCTCATCGGGAACCGAAGCGAAAGTCAGTTCCGCCGATGCCTGCAAGCTGCTGACGGAAGCCGATCTGCAAGCTTTGTTTCCCGGCCGGCCGGTGGCGAGCAAGGGAGCGACCTTGAGCCCGCTCTCGAAGGGGCCGCAATATAACGAGAGCTGCATGTATACGGTGAAGCTGCCCAGCCCGACATCGAAGTCGGAGCAAACCAAATTCGCCACCGTCAACATCGTCGCCTGGGGCGGCGAGGTCGACGGTCGAAATGGCTCCGCCGCCACTTTCGCGTCGATCCGTTCGATGCGCGACAAGGTCAATGCGGATCCCAAACTCAATCGCAAGACCGAACCGCTCGCCGGCGTCGGTGACGAGGCCTTTCTGGAGACATCGGAATTCACGATCACCGCGCGCGTCCGCAAGGGTGATCTGATCTATGTGGTCAATCTTGATACCTATTCGCCGCAGACCCACCCCAATCTCGTCGCGCTGGCCACGCAGGCGGCCAGCCGCTGGCAGCCGGGCGTCGGCATGGTCGAGGCGCAAACGCCTGTCGCCGCGAACAACAATGTCGAGATCCCCAAGGATGAACGCAAGTCGTCAGCTGCAGCGGTGGATGAATGGCCGAGCGCCTGTGTGCTGCTATCGGCGGAGGATGTCCGCGCCGTGTTCGGCGATTCAAAGATTGATCCGCCGCGCCAGACCATGGGGAAGATCACGCATGAATCCCGCGTCGATCGCGTCGAGGCGCTGCCAAAGCCGATCCGCTGCAATTATGTGACGAATCGCGTCGATATGGTGAACGGCCAGAAGCGCTTCGCCATCTACAGCGTCACCATGAGCGTGTCGAACATGGCCGCCAATGAAGAGCTGTCGAAGAAGTACTACAAGATCGCGCGCAATACGGGCGATGGCAGCAAGGATGTCCCCGGCCTCGGTGACGAAGCCAGTATCAGCTTCAATAACTCGGTCGTCATTCGCAAAGGGCGACTGGTTGTCGAGGTGCGCGTCAGCGGCGGTGATCGCGACAAGGAATTGCACGACGACGGGACACGGCGCGTGAATGAACTGGCCAAGATGGTGTCCGCGAAACTGCCGTGATCACGCCGCTGCTGATGGTCTCCCTCCCCGGAGCGAAGCGAATGGGGGCCGACGGACGAATTCGTCCGTCGTAGGTGGCGCGTATCGCCGGGTGGGGTCTATCCTCACGGTACGACGTCAGGTGGTGAGAGACCCACCCGTCTTGAAGCTCGCTGAACGCTCGCTTCAATCCACCCTCCCCAGTCGCTGCGCTCCGGGGAGGGAGAAGAGACCACGCCAATCTTCGTCCTACGCCACGCGCCCCTTCAGCAGCAGCTGAAAATCCTTCTGCTCTTGGGCATCACGCTCGTTCTTCTCGGGGCATTCGCCGGCTTCCGCCTGACATGGCCGGATTTCATAATCATTGTCGAGAATGCGGCGCGGCGTAGGCGTGCCGCCTTTGCTTGCGACATCGGTGACAAGGCCGCTCTCGCTCGCCAGTTTCCACACATCGGCTTCGGTCGGATAGGACTTGCTCAATTTGGCGTCGTCGCAGAACAGGGCATAAGGCATCGGATCGCTCCGGGAAATATCGGTTGAATAACGTTCGTCGCGGCGCCGGGTTCTCACCGCGCACCGCAGGCATTCCAGATCGGCACTTCAACTTGCATTGCAGGTCTGCGCGGCTGCAGTCGGCCGCGCGCGGGCGTTCAGCTCACCATTTTGTGAGACGCGAACAGACGGCCTTTTTCTGCTACCAGCACCACCGCCAATGCGATGAGCGTGCAGGAGAACAGGCCGGTCGTGAACGGCAACAGGGTGCCGTCATAGTGCTGGCCGATGAACGCGCCGATGGCGATGCCAAGCAGCGTGGTCAGCGTGCCGTAAAGCGAGGAAGCCGTGCCGGCGATATGGCCTTGCGGCTCCATCGCCAGCGCCGTGAAATTCGAGAACATCAGGCCGAAGGCGAACATCATCAGCATCGCCAGCGCGATGAAGAGCGCGAGCGGCAGAAAGCCCACGATCGCTGCCAGCAGCATCACGGCGCCGATGACGGCAAAGCCGACCAGTGCGGCATGAGATAGCGCACGCATGCCGAAGCGATGCACGACGCGGGCATTGAAGAAGCCGGCAATCGCGATCCCGAACGCGATGGACGCGAAAGCGAGTGGGAAATAAGCACCGAGATGGAAGATCTCGGTGAAGACCTGCTGCGATGTGAAGACGAACGCGAACAGCGCGCCCTGCAGCGTGCCGGCGGCGACGCCATAGCCGATGGTCTGGCGATGGGTGATGGTCTGCTTGTACGCGAACAGCACATCGCGAACTGCCAGCGAGCGGCGCTTCGACTTATGAAGCGTCTCCGGCAAGCGCCAGGCGCTCCAGACGAAGGCGAGCAGCCCACAGACCACCAGCACGACAAAAATGCCGCGCCACTCGGTGAGCAGCATCAGGGCCTGGCCGAAGGACGGCGCAACAACAGGCACGGAGATGAAGACCATCATCGCCAGCGACATCACGCCGGCCATGCGGCCGCCGGAATAGCAATCACGCACGATGGACACCGCGATGACGCGTGTTGCCGCGGTGCCGGTGCCCTGCAGCAGGCGGGCCAGCAGCAGCGTTTCGAAGGACGGTGCAAACAGGGCTAGCACGCTGGCGACGCAATAGACCGCCATGCCCGCCAGCAAGATCGGTCGGCGACCGAAGCGATCCGACAGCGGACCGATCGCGAACTGCGCGGCGCCGAAACCGAGCAGGAACACCGACAGCACCGCTTGCAGATGATTGCCGTCAGCAATCTTGAACGCCGCACCGAGATGCGGCAGAGCCGGCAGCATGATGTCCATGGCAAGCGGATTCAGCGCCATGATCGCGGCGATCATGGCGACGAATTCAGCGAAGCGCATGGGGAGATGCGCGGGAGACGATGTCACCGGCGCGTCGGCATTGATGTCAGTCACAAAAACATTCCTGAAAGATGGCTGCCATTTGAGCGTGGATGCTGCGCTGCACAAGGCGGGTTTCGGCATGGCTGCCTCGCGCTGGGCCAAATACCGGATGGCGGTTCAGGGTTTGCGTGCGATTGCGGCCGAGCGGGTTAGGCGGATCGTTTCGCGCAGGATGGCCTCGCCGGCCGCAGCAAGCGCGTCCACATGCATCCGACGCGAGCCTGTGTCCTTGGCCGTGAGGGGCACATGGACAAAGGCGGCGAGCTTGGGGCCGCCTTGCGTCCGGCACGCCTCGATGGCGCGCCACGACACATAATTGCAGAGATAGCGCCCGGCATCCCTGGAGGCGCGGACATCAACGCCGGTGCGGCGGGCGGCCTGCAGCAGTCGCGTGGTATGCGGCCCGAACATCTGCGCATCCGCGCCGGGGACGATGAAGCCGCGGCGCACCGGCGTGCCGTCGGCATCGGGCCACAGCATCGAGACGGCATTGCGCGCCCGCGTCTCGATCCGAATGTAGGGCGTGCGCGCCGCGAGACCGAAACAGAGCAGCGCATCAGGGCGATGACGTGCGATCAGTTCGGGAAGTTCGCGATCGACGGCGGCGTAAGTGACGTCGAAGATATGCGGGATGCGGATTACATCGGCGAAAGCCGCGCGCCGGAGCGTCGTCAATGTCCGCACCAGCGGCATGGTCGGATTGACCGGCGCACCGGGAAAGGGGCCGAAGCCGGTGATGAGGATACGCGGTGAACTCATCGGGGAACTCCGGATCGTAGGATGGGTAGAGCGGAGGCGCGGAGCGCCGAAGCGAAACCCATCACCCTATGCACCGGCGCCTGTGGTGATGGGTTTCGCTTCGCTCTACCCATCCTACGCACCTCACTCCTTCAGCAGATCCACGATGGCCTCCGCCGCAACGGCCGGCGTCATCTTGCCATCGGCGACATCGCGCTCGGCCTGCTTGACCTTGCCGCGAATGACGGGATCGCTGCGCAAGCGTGCCTTCAGGCGATCCTCCAGCATGGTCCACATCCACTTCACCTGCTGCTCGCGTCGTCGCGCGGCGAAATCGCCGGACGCATTCATCGCCGTGCGATGGGCGACGACTTTCTCCCAGAGCTCGGTAATTCCGGTTTTGGCGAGTGCCGAATAGGTGACGACTGGCGGATGCCAATGCTCCGAGCGCGGCGCGAGGATATGCAGCGCACCGCGATAATCGCCGGCAGTGATGTTGGCGCGCTTGAGGTTGTCGCCATCGGCTTTGTTGATGGCGATCATGTCTGCGAGTTCGATCAGGCCCTTCTTGATGCCCTGCAACTCGTCGCCGCCGCCGGGCAGCATCAAGGCAAGGAAGAAGTCGGTCATGTCGCAGACCGCAGTCTCCGATTGGCCGATGCCGACGGTCTCGACCAGCACCACATCGAAGCCCGCCGCCTCGCACAGCAGCATCGCCTCGCGCGTTTTCGCTGCGACACCGCCGAGCGTGCCGGACGATGGCGAGGGACGAATGAACGCATCGGGATGCGCGGACAGATCGTTCATCCGCGTCTTGTCGCCGAGGATCGAACCGCCCGTGCGCGCCGACGACGGATCGACGGCCAGCACCGCGACTTTGTGGCCTTGCTCGATCAGATACATGCCAAGCACATCAATGGTCGTCGATTTGCCGACGCCGGGCGAGCCGGTGATGCCGACACGAAACGCGTCGCCGGTGGCGGGCAGCAACTGCTGCACGAGCTCACGCGCGGCGGCTTGATGGTCAGCGCGTCGGCTCTCCACCAGCGTGATGGCCCGCGCCAAGGCCGCGCGTGATCCGGCGCGCAGGTCACGGGCGAGAGCGTCGATATCGATGGGCTTTGCGGTGCTCACTGCGGCTTGTCACCGCTCTCGGGAGGCTTTGCGCCGCCGAAAATCGCCGTGCCCTCGGCCGAGAGATAGGGTTTCAGCGTCTCCCATGGCACGAAGGCCGTGTAGTCGCCCTCGGCATAGGAGCCGACCGCATAGGGCGGATAGAGGAAAGTGAGGCCCGCGCTTTTCCCGGCGGCTGTCGATGGCGTGAGCGCGATGGCGCCGATCGTGAGCAGCTTGGGCTCCAGCGCATCGACGAGGCTCATGTCGGGATTGTCGTTGTCGCGCTTCTTCTTCTCGATCTTGAGATCGGCGACCACGGCATTGCGGATCGCCGTCATCGCCGGACCGCCATCGGCGAGTTCGGTGAAGAACGGACGGATGCTGATCATCTTGCCGGCCTGCCTGTCCCAGAGCAGCGTATCGCTGCCATGATTGGGATGCGCGCCGCCGGTATAGCTGAACTCGCTGCGGATGACGCTAGCATAACGGTTGGCAATCAGGGCTTCCTGCGTATAGCCCCGCTCCGCACTCCACGGCCGGTTACGGATATCCGCCGGCACATCGGTCATGTCCTTGCGCTGTTCGACCAGCTCCTTGAGCGTCTTCGACGCCCAGCTCTGGCCGCCCGCAGTCAGATATTTCAGCAGCGGCGCATCGGATTTGATCGCATCGTCGAAGGAGACGGTGACGTCAGTGTATTTGGCCTTGAGCGCGATGTCGGGCTTTTGGTCCGCGGCCAGGGCAGCGGTACTCAACACCGCAACCAGCAAAACGACGGCAGACAGGCGAGGAGAGAAGGAGCGGATCATTCTTCGATGCGGCTTTCAGCGAAGGCTTTCAGGGGAGGAAGGTGATCGTGGATAATATCCCACAGCAACTGAACCCGGGTTGTGTGATATGCGTGCCGCAAGATATTTGCGAAGCCATTCATCTGGCGCCAATCGATCGCCGTGGCTTCCTGCTTCATTTGATCCGGCAGTTTGAGAGCTGCTTCGCAGCACATCTCCAGATATCGCTCGACGAGATGACGAACACGTCTCTCCTTGCAAAAGGTCTCGTAGTCGACATCCTTTACAATATCTTCGATCTCGGCAACGAAATCGAGAATGTCCGCCAGTCTATCTTCGGTGCTGGGAGGCATCAAAACACCTCGATCAGATCGTCGGCCATCCGTTCACGGATACGAGGCGTCAGCTCGCTGTCGGTCATGATATGTGGCCACACCCCGATTTCGTCCTCGATCATGTGCATGACCTTGAAGAAGTCGAAAGACGGCTGCCCGCTCACGCGTGTTGAATATTCCATAAGAATATCCAGATCACTATCCGGCCGTGCATCGCCACGCACGCGCGAGCCGAACACGGCGAGCCGCGTCACGCCCTCTGCCTTGATGGCAGGCGCCAGCGCTCGCAGTTTGGCGAGGATCGTTTCCAGCGGGATGTCGATCACGTCGGTCATTCCGCGATCCTATCATAGATGCTGTGACGCAGCAGCTACTCCGCCGCCTGGCTATGTCCCAGCCTCGCATTCAGCTTGTGGATCAGCTCTTCCGCTGCTTCAGAGATCACGGTGCCCGGCGGGAAGATGGCCTCCGCGCCGGCCTTGTACAATTCGTCATAATCCTGCGGGGGCACGACTCCGCCGATAATGATCATGATGTCCTCGCGGCCCTGCTTCTTCAGCGCCTCTTTCAGCTCAGGCACCGCGGTGAGATGCGCGGCAGCGAGGGAGGAAAGGCCGAGAATGTGGACGTCATTCTCGACGGCCTGACGGGCGGCTTCGTCGGCGGTGGCGAAGAGGGGCCCGATATCGACGTCGAAGCCGACATCGGCGAAGGCGGAGGCGATCACCTTCTGGCCGCGGTCATGGCCGTCCTGGCCGATCTTGGCGACGAGAATGCGCGGGCGACGGCCCTCGGCGTCCTCGAAGGCGTCGATCAGCGCCTGAACCTTTGCGACATTGTCGTTCATGCTGGAGGCTTCCCGCTTGTAGACGCCGGTGATGGATTTTATTTCGGCGCGGTGGCGACCAAAGACCTTTTCCATCGCGTCCGAAATTTCGCCGACGGTGGCTTTTGCACGTGCAGCGTCAATAGCCAGGGCGAGCAGGTTGCCATCGCCGTCCTGCGCGCTACGCGTCAGCGCGCTGATTGCGGCGTCCACATCGGCCTGGTTGCGCTCGCCGCGCAGGCGCTTGAGCTTGTCGATCTGCAAACGGCGGACGTTGGAATTGTCCACCTTCAGCACGTCGATGGGCGTTTCGCTCTCGGGCTTGTATTTGTTGACGCCGATCACGGCCTGACGGCCGGCATCGATGCGCGCCTGGGTTTTTGCGGAAGCTTCCTCGATGCGGAGCTTGGGCACGCCGGCCTCGATGGCCTTGGCCATGCCGCCGAGTGCCTCGACTTCCTGGATGTGGCCCCAGGCCTTCACCGCGAGATCATGGGTGAGGCGCTCGACATAATAGGAGCCGCCCCACGGATCAATGATGCGGGTGGTGCCGGTTTCCTGCTGGATGAAAAGCTGCGTATTTCGCGCGATGCGGGCGGAAAAATCCGTCGGCAGCGCCAGCGCCTCGTCGAGCGCATTGGTGTGCAGCGACTGGGTGTGGCCCTGCGTCGCCGCCATCGCCTCGACCGTGGTGCGCATCACATTGTTGAACACGTCCTGCGCGGTGAGCGACCAGCCCGAGGTCTGCGAGTGCGTGCGCAGCGACAGTGACTTCGGATCCTTCGGATTGAACTGCGTCAGCAGCTTCGCCCAGAGCAGGCGTGCCGCGCGCATCTTGGCGACTTCCATGAAGAAGTTCATGCCGATCGCCCAGAAGAACGAGAGACGCGGCGCGAATTTATCGACATCGATGCCGGCGGCCATGCCGGCGCGCAGATATTCGACACCATCAGCCAGCGTGTAAGCCAGCTCGAGATCCTGCGTCGCGCCGGCTTCCTGCATGTGATAGCCGGAGATCGAGATCGAATTGTATTTCGGCATCCGCTGCGAGGTGTAAGCGAAGATGTCGGAAATGATCCGCATCGAGGGCGCGGGTGGATAGATATAGGTGTTGCGCACCATGAACTCTTTCAGAATGTCGTTCTGAATCGTTCCGGTGAGTTTCTCCGGCGGCACGCCTTGCTCTTCGGCGGCAGCGACATAAAGCGCAAGGATCGGCAGCACCGCGCCGTTCATTGTCATCGACACGCTCATCTGGTCGAGCGGGATGCCGGCAAACAGCGTGCGCATGTCATAGATGCTGTCGATCGCGACACCCGCCATGCCGACGTCGCCGGCCACGCGCGGATGATCGCTATCATAGCCGCGATGGGTGGCGAGATCGAAGGCCACCGACAGGCCCTTCTGGCCGGCGGCGAGATTGCGGCGATAGAAAGCGTTGGAGTCTTCCGCGGTGGAGAAGCCCGCATATTGGCGGATCGTCCATGGCTGGTTGACATACATGGTCGGGTAGGGGCCGCGCAGGAACGGCGCAGCACCTGGATATGTGTTGAGGAAGTCGATGCCTTTGACGTCCGCTTCGCTATAGGCCGGATTGACCAGAATGCCTTCCGGCGTCAGCCACGGCTCGGCGCTGCCCGTGGGCGCTGCCGGTGAGATTGGCGCGAAAGCGACGTTGGTGAAGTCAGGGATCTTGGTCATTTCCTAGGTCCTACCAGCCGTCATTGCGAGGAGCGCAGCGACGAAGCAATCCAGCCTTTGGCCAAGAACTGGATTGCTTCGCTGCGCTCGCAATGACGGTCATTATTATCTCGTTCGATCTCAATCATGATCCGGGTGCTGATAGCTGAACACACTGGCCATCTTGTCCGGTCCGTAATTCTGCGCCGTCGTCTTGCTCGGCAGGTTCGCGACGTTGCCGACCCAGCCCAAACGCGACTCGCTGCCGAATTGCTTGCTCGGGACCACGCGGTCAGGCCGATCGAAGGCACCGGTCATGATCTCGATATTCGGGCCGTCGATGCGGCGATAGCTGAGCGGCGTGCCGCATTTTGCACAGAAGTCGCGCTCGGCGATCGATGAGGATTTGAACGCTGTCGGCGCGCCGCGGGTCCATGCAAAATTGTCGTTCGGAATATCGGCGAGAGAAGCAAATGGAGAGCCCGTCGCCTTCTGGCACATGCGGCAATGGCAGATGCTCACGCGTGTCGGCGCAGCGCTCACCGCAAAACGGATCGCTCCGCATTGGCAGCCGCCGGTCAGCATGGGTTTGCTCGCCGTTGCCGTCATCGCTCACTCCATCCGGGCCGAATCTAGCAAGTCATAGGCTCGTACCAGCATCGTCAGTGCATCGCCGCCAGCGACGATGAAATCCTGCACGCCGGCTGCACGCAAGTCGGTTTCGAGGTCACCGGGGCGGCCTGCCAGATAGATATGCGTCGCGCCAGCTTTTTGCAGGGCCTGCGCGGCAGCCGCAGCATGGGCGGGATACTGCTTGTCCGAGGAGCAGATACAAGCGAAGGTCGCGCCGGAGGCCTTGAAGGCCTCAGCCAGCGCGGCCGGATCGGTGAAGCCATTGGTGTCGATCGCCTCGATCCCACCAGTCTCGAAAAAGCTCTTGGCAAAGGTGGCGCGTGCGGTGAAATCCGCGGGCGTGCCGAGATTAGCAAGGAACACTTGTGGCCGCGCACCCTTGCGGGCGAGCAGGTGGTCCGATTTGTCGCGCAGTGTCTCGAAGGGCTGGGCGAGACGGATCGGCTCCAGCGCGGGGAACTTGATCTTGTCCTTGCCATAGGGCTTGCCGGGAAGCGGCTTCACCTTCAGCACCGAGGCGCGTGTCTCGTGCAGATTGGGAAACTCGCTGGCGCCGGTGAGCACGTCGCGGCGCTTGGCGACGGCGGCCTGCCGCGCCTTGCGGGTGGCGGCGACTTTTGGCTGGATCAGATTGTTGCCGAGCGCGTGGAACACGCCGCTGGCTTTCTCGATCTCCTGGAAATGCGCCCAGGCGGCATCGCAGAGTTCGCGCGTCAGCGTCTCGATGCCGCCGGCACCGGCGGCGGGATCGGTGACCTTGGCGAGGTTCGATTCTTCCAGCAGCACCAACTGCGTATTGCGCGCGATGCGGCGGGCGCCGGAGTCGGGCAGGCCAAGCGCCAGCGTATGCGGCAGCACGGTGATCGAATTGGCGCCGGCCAGACCGGCCGAGAAGGTGGCCATGGTGGCACGCAGCATGTTCACGGCGGCGTCGCGCTGGGTCAGCATGCGCCATGCGGACTCAGCTGCGATGAACAGCGGCTTCGGTTTGAGGCCGCAGCTTTCTTCCACGCGCGCCCATAGCAGGCGCAGCGCGCGGAATTTCGCCATGGTCATGAACTGGTCGGCATCGGCGGCGAGCCGCGCATAGATCATGCCGCGCGCGGCCTCGAGCGGGACGTTGTGCTCTTCCAGCGCGCGCAGATAAGCGAGCATGGTGGCGAGTGTGTAGCTCAGCTCCTGCACTTCGGAGCCGCCGGCATCGTGGATGATGCGGCCATCGGCGACGGCGAACGGGCCCTTGAAACCCTGCTCCGCGAGCTTCTTGATGGTGTCGGTGACGGCCGGCGCCATCTCCCACCAGTTATAGGCACTGGTGCCCCAGACGGCGGTGGCGCCGATGGGGTCGATGCCGAAACGGATGTCGCATTTGGCGGCGTCAATGCCTTTGGCCTTGATGTAATCGGCAAGCCAGGTGACGGCCATGCGCGATTGCGGACCGGCCTGCAATTCGATTCCAATGCCGGCGTCGAGATAGATGCCGTCGAACAGCGTTGCGATGGTGTCTTCGGACGCGACCAGCCCGAAGCCGCGGGCGCCGTTGGCGCCTTCGAACACCAATGTCAGGCCGGTCGCGCCGTTTTCGAGATCGTGCAGGGCCTGGCGGTTCGACTTGGCGGCATCGGGATGATCGATGCGCTGCATCACCTGCCATGGGGCAGCGGCGGCGCGGCCGGCGATCGGCGCGGCGTTCGGGGTGCGTTCATAGATCGGCTGGATGGCGATGCCGTCATAGGTCTTGCCGATCAGTTTTTCGAACGGCGCGCCCTTCAGCACGCCATCGACGAGCTTGCGCCAGTCGTCATGGGTCGCAGGCGCAAAATCGGCGGCCAGCCTGATGTCATCAGTCGCAGTCGACATGTGAAACGGTTCACTCCCGGCATGAGTTCGTATTTCGCCGGAAAATGCCATGGGACGAAGGGGTTGCCAATGCCTGTTCAGGCATGGAGATGCGCGGATTTGGGGCGGGGGATTTCCAGATCTGGCACTGGTTCCCTCTCCCGCCTAGCGAAGCTTGGCTTCGCGGGGATGCGGGGAAAGGTTAGGAGAGGCCGGTGCCTAGTCGAGGTCGGGCAGCTTCACGATGCCATCAGTTGAAAGCTTCGCCAGATGCTCGGCTACGGTCTTGCCGGCAATTTTGCGCTCCGGAGCGATCTCGGCCAGCGGTACCAGCACGAAAGCGCGTTGCGTCGCGCCAGGATGCGGCAGCACCAGTTCGGGTTTCAGCATCACCACGTCGTCATAGGCGATCATGTCGAGATCCAGCGGGCGCGGGCCCCAATGACCTTCGGCGGCGCGATTGCGACCGAATTTGTGCTCGATCCGGTGTAGCGTGAACAGCAAAGCGTGTGGATCGAGATCGGTATCGATTTCGATCACCGCATTGATGAAGTTGTCCTGCGGAATGTCGCCGACCGGCGGTGTCTCATAATCCGATGAGCGGGCAACAAGGCCTGCCTGGGTCATGCCGCAAATATGGCTGATGGCTTTTCGGAAGGTGGTGCGGACATCGCCCACATTGCCGCCGAGCGCGATCAGGACACTGGCCATCGCTTAAGCTCGCGAGCGGCGCAGCACCACGCCAACGTCGTCGAAAATCGCTGCGATCGGCGCATGCGGCTTGTGCACAGTGATCTTGACGGAACTGATCTTGGCAAATTTCGCGAGTATGGCGTCCGCAACGGCGCCCGCGGCGCGCTCCAGCAGCTTGTAGTTGGTATCCTTGAACGCAGCGACCGCAGTGGCGACCACATCGGCATAGGAGACCGTGTCAGCGAGGCGATCGCTGCGCGAGGCGAGGTCGATGTCGGTATCGAGTTCGAGATCGATGATGAAGCGCTGGCCGACCACGCCCTCATAATCGAGCACGCCGTGATGGGCATGCACCGAAACGCCTTTGATGAAGATCATGTCAGTCATCGGAAATCCTCGATGGCGGCTGCGACGCGCAGCGCCTGGATGGTTTCGGCCACGTCATGGGCGCGGATGATCTTTGCGCCGCGCTGCGCAGCCAGCAAGTGGGCGGCGAGCGAGCCACCGAGCCGCTGCTGCGGCTCGGAGGGAGTGATGGTGGAGATGAATTTCTTTCTCGATGCGCCGACGAGCACGGGCAGGCCAAAGCGCGCGAGTTCGTCGCCCCGTGCGAGCGCGATCAGGTTCTGCTCCGGCGTCTTGCCGAAGCCGATGCCGGGATCGAGGATGAGATGGTTTTCTGGAATGCCGGCTTTCGCCGCGATCTCCAGCGTCCGCGCAAGGAAGGCGACGATGTCGGCCATGATGTCGATCGCAGGATCTACGTTATCACGGTTATGCATGACGACGACAGGCACGCCATGCTCGGCCACGACGCGGGCCATGTCGGGATCGCGTTGCAGGCCCCAGACGTCATTGGCAATGGCCACGCCGGCTTCGAGCGCGCGGGCGGTGACGGACGCCTTCATGCTGTCGATGGAAAGCGGCACGCCGAGTGCGACCACATCGGGGAGAACGGGGGCGAGGCGTTGCCATTCGTCCTCCGCTGAGACCGGCTGCGAGCCATAAGGGCGGGTGGACTCCGCACCGATATCGATGATGTCGGCGCCCGCAGCAATCATCGCGCGGGCATGGGCCAGCGCGCGCTCGGGGGCATTGAAATTCCCGCCATCCGAGAAAGAGTCCGGAGTGACATTCAGAATGCCCATTACAGCCGGCACCGGCCGCGCCAGCAGGGCGGCAAGAATGGGCGGAGTGGCAGCGGTCGCGATCATGCGGTCGCTTTGCGCGCGGGCGGGGAGGGAGTCAAGGTGGGGCTGGATTGTAGGGCGGATAAGCGAAGCGTAATCCGCCGGCCGAATTCATAAGGGAAACTCCGCGGCGGATGACGGCTTCGCCTCATCCGCCCTACGGCTCGGCTTCAATACGAGATCTTCAGCGGCAGCTGCCGCGCCTTCTCGATCAGATCGCCGACGGACTTTTCCGAGGGCAACACGCGCACCAGCTTGCGGGTCTCATTAGCCTCGCGCATCGCCTGGGCGAGGCGGGCGGGATTGCGGTGCTTGAGTTCGCGCACGGTATTGACGCCGGAGGCGCGCAGAAGCTCGGCCTTGGCGGCGCCCATGCCGGGGATGCGGAGATAGTCGGCGAGATTGGCCCATTCCAGCAATTGCTGCTCGGTGAAGCCCGTCTTGGCGGACAGCTCCTTCCGGCATTTGGCAGAGTGGGCGGCTTCCAGCAGACTCTCCATGGTGCGGATGCCTGCTTTTTTCAGCCGGGTCGCGGCGAAAGCCGTCAGACCGTCAATCTCGGAGATGGAATAAGCCATGATACTCGAACGTTCGAAGAAAGGTGCTTGACGCTTTGGTGGATGATCGCGGGCCGTGGCGTCGTCAGGCGAACTGACTGAGGCCTGGGGTGCCCGCAATGATCTGGTCCATAGCGTCGGAGCCGATCTTCTCTCGTCCAAACTTGAACAGTTCCCGCGACACGCTCTGGATCTCGCCCATGCCGAGACCCATGCCCATCAGCTTGCTGCCCAGCGCCATCAGGCCGCCGCCCATCAGGCTGAAGCCACCGCCTTCATTGGCAGCGATCGCAGCCTCGGCGCCGGGGATATGGGCGACCAGTTGATTGAAGGGCTCGGGAGGGGCTTCCCGCTTCAGGAATTCGAGAATGGCGCCGACGGCTTTTTCGGCCACAGCTTCATCGATGCCGACCTTTGCGGTCAGCGCTTTGATCAATTCATCCATGATGCCCCGCCTCACACCGGTTGAACCGGTGCCCTTCATTTGAAAAATCATCTTGAGCCGGTGTGATTCGAATTACAAGCACACGAGGCCGTCTAACGGTCGATTCAATGTGATCGCGCGTCTGGTGTTGCAGCAATGCAATCGCAAATGTGAAATTTCGGTCAATTGTTCGCGCCCGCGAGAACGCTTCGATTTAGAAATGTCGAAAGGTGCTGACGCACGCGCCTATGCACGGTGCTTGAACACATCGTGGCCGTGCTCTCGCACAGGCTCGTGCATGATGGCCATCGGACATCGTGACGCGCATCGCTGGCCTTCGTTCCGCAACATGCGGTAAGATCATGAAGCGCCGCGAATATTCTTCTAATTTTTTTGATGCGCGATAGGCGATCCCAGAGGCGATCAGATGGCCAAGACCACTCCAAT
Organism: Pseudomonadota bacterium; assembly: GCA_023451825.1. GTDB lineage: Bacteria > Pseudomonadota > Alphaproteobacteria > Rhizobiales > Xanthobacteraceae > Tardiphaga. Next base: position 35,461 of record JAEXYA010000008.1, on the reverse strand, counting down.
TCCCACCGCAGTGTCCACATCGGGCGATACCGACAAGCAGATTTTCATCGGCAAGGGCGAACAACAAGCGTGGCTGACGCTCGCGCTCGGCAATCGCCACGGCCTCGTCACGGGGGCCACGGGAACAGGCAAGACCGTATCCTTGCAGGTGATGGCGGAAGGCTTTGCCCGCGCAGGTGTTCCGGTTTTCGCATCCGATATCAAAGGCGATCTGTCCGGCATCGCCGAAGTCGGCGAAGGCAAGGATTTTATCTTGCAGCGCGCGAAGGAAATGGGGCTGACCTTTCAGCCCGATCAATTCTCGACGATTTTCTGGGACGTCTTTGGCGAGCAAGGTCATCCGGTTCGCGCCACGGTTTCGGAGATGGGGCCACTTCTTCTGGCGCGATTGCTCGATCTCAATGACGTTCAGGAAGGCGTGCTCAATGTTGCCTTCCGTGTCGCCGACGAGAACGGGCTGACGCTGCTCGACATGAAGGATCTGCGCTCGCTGCTCGATGCCATCGTGCCGAAGGCCGTCAAGAAAGACGAGTTCGATCCACTGGCCGAGATCCGCGCGTCGGCCTCGAGCTTTGGAAATGTCTCCAAAGCGACAGTCGGTACCATCCAGCGCCAATTGCTCGTGCTCGAGAACCAGGGCGGCGAAAAATTCTTCGGCGAGCCCGCGCTGGAGCTGAAGGATTTCATCCGCACCGACCGCGATGGCCGTGGCATGGTCAACATCCTCGTCGCGGACAAACTGATGGCTAGCCCGCGTCTCTACGCAACGTTCCTGCTGTGGCTGCTGTCGGAGCTGTTCGAGGAACTGCCGGAAGTCGGTGATCTGCCGAAGCCGAAACTGGTGTTCTTCTTCGACGAGGCGCATCTGCTGTTCAACGATGCTCCGAAAGCCCTCATGGACAAGATCGAACAGGTGGTCCGCCTCATCCGCTCGAAGGGCGTCGGCGTTTATTTTGTGACCCAGAACCCGATCGACGTGCCCGACCGCGTGCTGGCGCAGCTGGGAAACCGCGTGCAGCACGCCCTGCGTGCCTTTACGCCCCGCGACCAGAAGGCAGTCGCTGCGGCTGCGGAGACGTTTCGCGCCAATCCGAAGCTGGATACGGCGAAGGCCATTACCGAACTCGGCAAAGGCGAGGCGCTGGTGTCGTTCCTCGAAGGCAATGGCACGCCGTCGATCGTCGAGCGGGTGATGGTGAGGCCGCCGGTGGCGCGTATCGGGCCGATCACCCCGGAAGAGCGCAAGGCGATCATCAATGCCAGCCCGGTCAAGGGCAAATACGACACGGCGGTGGATTCCGAGTCGGCCTATGAGATGCTGCAAAAGCGCATCGCAGGGACGGCGGCGACGCCTGCAGAAACCGCGGGAGGCGGTGGCGGAGGTGTCCTCGGCACGCTCGGCGGCATCATTGCCAGCATCTTCGGCACCGGCCCGCGGCGCGGTCGTCTCACCACCGGGCAGGTGATCGCGCGCAGCGTCACCCGTACGGTGACGAACAAGGTGGTGGGCGGCATCGTCGCCAATGTCGGCAAGCAGATCGGCGGCTCGCTCGGCAGCACCATCGGCCGCGAGATCGTGCGCGGCACGCTGGGCGGCATCATGAAGCGCTGATGCTGCAATCGCTCGCATTCTCAATACGTCTTGTTTGAAGGAAGTCGCCATGTCCGCATCGTCGCAACTGAACTCCGTCCTCGCACATGTCGATGGCGACTTTGATCAGGCGCTGGAGCGCCTCTTTGCCTTGCTGCGGATCAAATCGATTTCCGCCGATCCCGCTTTTGCCGATGACTGCGCGAAGGCCGCAACGCATCTCGCCGGCGAGATCGAAGCGCTCGGCTTCAAGGCGGAGGTGAGGGCCACTGCAGGCCACCCGGCGATCGTTGCCACCGCCAATGGCAATAAGGGCAATCGCCCGCATGTGCTGTTCTATGGTCACTACGACGTGCAACCGGTCGATCCGCTCGAGCTCTGGAATCGTCCGCCCTTCGAGCCGGTGGTGACGAAGCATGCCGATGGTCGCGACATCATCGTCGCGCGCGGCGCACAGGATGACAAAGGCCAGCTCTCCACTTTCGTGGAAGCCTGTCGCGCGTGGGTGAAGGTGACCGGCGAACTGCCCATCGACCTCACCATCTGCATCGAAGGCGAGGAGGAGGTCGGCTCGAAGAACTTTGTGCCGTTCCTCGAGGCTAACAAGAAGGATCTGGCGGCCGACTTCGCCGTGGTCTGCGACACCGGCATGTGGGACCCATCGACGCCGGCGATCACCACCGCGCTGCGCGGCCTCGTCTATGAGGAGGTCAAGATCACCGCCGCCAATCGCGACCTGCATTCCGGCATCTATGGCGGCGGCGCGCGCAATCCGATCCGCGTCCTCACCAACATCCTCGGCAAACTGCATGACGATGATGGCCGCATCACCATTCCCGGCTTCTATGATGGTGTAAAGGACCTGCCGGCGGATATCCTGACGCAATGGAAGGGGCTGGGGCTGACGGCCGAGAGCTTCCTGAAACCGATCGGCCTGTCGATCCCCGCCGGCGAGAAGGATCGCGAACTGATCGAACAAATCACTTCGCGCCCGACCTGCGATATCAATGGCATCGTCGGCGGCTACACCGGCGAAGGTTCGAAGACGGTGATCGCCTCGCACGCGTCGGCAAAAGTCTCGTTCCGTATCGTCGAGGGGCAGGAGCCGGGCAAGATCCGCGATGCTTTCCGCAAATTCGTCACCGATCAGCTGCCGGGCGATTGCACGGCTGAATTCCTCGATCACTCCAACGCACCGGCCATCGCCCTCGATTGGAACATGAAGCCATTGGCTGCCGCGCGCGATGCGCTGAGCGAGGAATGGGGCAAGCAGGCGGTGCTGATCGGCTCCGGCGCGTCGATTCCGATCGTTGCGGATTTCAAGCGGACGCTCGGGCTGGATTCACTGATGATCGGGTTCGGTCTGGATGACGACAACATCCATTCGCCGAACGAGAAATATGATCTCCGAAGCTTCCAGAAGGGCATCCGTTCCTGGGTGCGGATCATCGCGGCGCTGGCGGATGTGAATAGGGCTCGACCGTAGGGCGGATGCGCGCAGCGTAATCCGCCGCGGAGTTTCAGTAAGGTATTCGGCCGGCGGATTACGGCTTCGCCTCATCCGCCCTACGACACAGCCTATAAAAAACGCCGCCCGGAATTGGGCGGCGTTTTGTATTCTGCGTAGAGGCTTGTGAGTAAACCATAGCACAAATTGTAGGGTGGGCGAAGCGCCGCGGGCCCCCCACTTTAAGCGCAGCTGGTGATGGTGGGCACGCTACGCTTTGCCCACCCTACAAATCTCACGTCCTGTAAGACGGATCGCGACGGTCGAGCTTGCGCAGCATCGGCGGCCAGACGAGCTTGGTCGAGCGCAGTTCCGCCTTTTCCGCGTTACCCACCAGAGCGGCGTTCCTGTCGATCACGATCTGATCCACCGGATAGGCGGTGGGGCCGAGCATGCGGGTGCGAACCTGCATGGTGCAGGCCCGCTCCAGGTAATACATGCGCTCGAAGGCCGAGGCGACCGAGCGGCCGACGGTGAGCGTGCCGTGATTGCGCAGCAACATGATGTTCTTGTCGCCGAGATCCTTCTGCAGGCGCGGGCGCTCGTCGTGATCGAGGGCGACGCCTTCATAGTCGTGGTAGGCGAGTTCGGGGATCACCAACTGCGCGGTCTGGTTCAGCGGCTGCAGGCCTTCCATGCAGGAGGCGACGGCGGTGCCATCCGGCGTATGCAGATGCATGACGCAGCCGGCGTCCTCGCGCACTTCGTGGATCGCCGAATGAATGGTGAAGCCGGCAGGATTGATGGTGTATTCGCTCTCCGACAACTGGTTGCCGTCGAGATCGACCTTGACCAGCGACGAGGCCGTCATTTCCTCGAAAATCAGGCCATAGGGATTGATCAGGAAGTGATGCTCAGGGCCGGGCACGCGTGCGGAGATGTGGGTGTCGATCAGGTCGTCCCAGCCATACAGCGCGACGAGGCGATAGGCCGCGGCGAGGTTGACGCGCTGGGCCCATTCACCCTCGGTCATGTTCGACGGCACGGCTTTGAGGTGGGCTTCGGCTGGTGACATAAGTCATATCCCGTTTGAATGGAGAGAATTCCGCGACCCGAGCCTAGTCCCAGGCACGCGACGCGGCAAGACTACGACACCGCGCGGCAGGCATGTTGATCAGGCGAGCCGCTCGCCAACAAGCTCACCAATCGCCTTGAACACGGTGTTGAGCTGCGCGGGCGTTGGTTTGCCGCCGCGTGTGTAGGCGGCGATGATCACCGGGCGGTCCGGTGCTGGCCAGGCAACCGCGATATCCCCGGCGGCATCCTTGCCATTGTTGCCGGTCTTGTCGCCGATCTTCCACGACGAGGGCAAACCGGCGCGCAAGCGATTGGCGCCGGTTTTGCAATTCACCAGCCATTCCACGAATTGCGCGCGCGATCCCGGCTGCAAGCCGTCGCGAAGTGCAAGATGTTCCAGGCTCAGGGCCATGGCGCGTGGGGTGGTCGTGTCTTCGAGCTTGCCGAGTGGCGTGCGATTGAGTTCGGGCTCATAGTGATCGAGACGTGAGGTGACGTCGCCATGCGCGCGCCAGAAGGCCGTCAGGGCTTTTGGGCCACCGATGCGAGCGAGCAGGAGATTGGCGCAGGTGTTGTCGCTCAGCTCGACAATCGCCTTGGCCATGTCGCCAACAGACAGCGCACCCTTGGCAAGATTCTCTTTCGCCACCGGGGCGTATTCGAGCAGATCCTTCTTCGTGTAGGCAATCATCGCATCGAGACGATCCTGGCCGCGATCCACGCGTTCCAGGACATATGCGGCAAGCGAAGCCTTGAACGTACTGCACATGACGAAACGTTCAGTGTCACGCCAGGCGAGGTGGGCGCCGCTGGTCACGTTCTGTGCAAAGAGCCCGATCCGCCCGCCGCTGTCACGCTCATAGGCGAGCAGGGCAGGCGGTGCGTCCGTTGCCAAAGCCGGAGAGGCGGCGAAAGCGGATGCAGCGAGAAGAAAGGTGCGGCGATCGATCATCATTCCGTCTCGCTCGCAGGCGAACGGGGAGAAATGATGGCGGTGACGCCAACGTTACGCCGCTTGGGCGGCGATAGCCGGCTGTCGCGGCGTGCGATGGGCACCGAGGCAGGCGAGGACGCTCAGCACCACGAGCAGGAAAGCCGCGATTTCCAGATGGGTGGGCAGGCGTTGCTCCCAGATGAAGCCGTAGGTCAGCGCAAACAGGGTTTCGAACAGGATCATCTGCCCCACCAGCGTCAGCGGCAGCATCCGGCTCATGCGATTCCATAAGGCGTTGCCGATGATTGACGCCAGCACCGCGATCGCAATGGAGACACCGGCAAACTGCGCCCACGCCATCGCATCATGCGCAACGCTGCCGAAGAAGATCGCTGCCGGGATCAAAGCGAGGCTCTGCAGTCCGGTGACGACGCCGGTCAGCAGGTTCCAGTCGTAAGCCGATATGTTATCCAGCCGGGCCAATGCCGCACGGTTGCCGATAGCGAAGATCGTCCAGGAAACCAGCGCGCCGATGGCGCAGAGGAGGCCGACAAGTTGTTGTCCGGTGGCGCCTGTCGATGGCGTCGCCAGAGCCTGTACACCGATGCAGATCGCGCCTGCGGTGCAGAGCAGCAGCGATGGCATCAGGCGGCGCAAAGGCACAGCGCCGGTGACGCGGCTGCCGGCGATGGTCACTGCGACGGGCAGGAAGCCGATGACCAGCGAGGTCATGGCAATGCCGCCCAATTGCACGGCATTGGTCAGCAGCGCGTAATAGAGCGTGTTGCCGGCGAGGGCGAGCCAGCCCAGCGTGACCCAATCGCTACCCTTGAGACGGTCACGCAGCGCGCGCCAGCGCGGCGCGATCAGGGCGGCCGAGATCAGCCCGTAGACGAAGTAACGGCCGGCGGCGAGTTGCAGCGGGCTGAAAGCCGGGACGAGTTCGGGCGCGAGGAACACCAGTCCCCACAGCGCCCCCGCCGCCATGCCGAAGGCGACCCCAACCATCGTCGAACCAGCTGCCGCGCCGACCATTGCTCTTGCTCTCTCGTAAGTTGAGTGAGCAATATCATCGGCGAAGTGATAAAGGCGCTCTCGATTGAGCCAACAAACGCAGTTTACTCGTTCATGCCCCGAAAATCCGAAACTTTACCCACGCTGGACTCATTTGACCGGTCGATCCTCCGGATCGTCCAGCGCGACAACAAGACCCCGCAGCGGGAAATCGCCGCGGCGGTCAATCTCTCGACGGCCGCCGTGCAGCGGCGGATCGCGGCCATGGAAAGCGCGGGCATCATCGCGGCCAATGTCGCGATGGTGGATCCGCTGGCGATCGGGCTGACGATCACGGCTATCGTGGAAGTCTATCTGCGGGACGAGCGCTCGACGACCGTGGATGCCGCCAAGGCCATCTTCCGCGCCGCGCCGGAAGTACAGCAGTGCTACTATACGACAGGCGGCACCAGCTTCGTGCTGGTTGTGGTGACGAAGACCATGCAGACCTATGAGGCCTTCATCCGCCAGCGGTTCGAGGAAAACGAAACCGTGAAGAGTTTTCGCACGCTGGTGGTGATCGATCGCGTGAAGACGCAGACCGAACTTGCGATCGAGGAGTGAGGCTGTGGTCGTTCTGCAGGGTGGGCAAAGCGTAGCGTGCCTACCTTTGCCGGCCGTGCATTTGAAGGTGGGCACGGCGCAAGGGCGCCTTTGCCCACCCTACAATCCGTTACTTATGGCGCCGGGATCGCGAGCAGGCTGGAAATGCTGCTGCCGCGGATGTCGTAGACGCGGGCGAAGACGACGTCGTCGCGCTTGATCTCGGCGATCACGGGCGCGGTGAGGCCCTTGCAATAGAATTCGCCAAGGGTCATCGCGAAGTCGGCGGCATGGCTGTCCCAGCCGATGGTGAAATCGGGACCGAGCGCGACCTGCGCCGGGCGCTGCGGGCCGCAGACGGCGACCTTCCACTTGCGGCCAGGAGGTGCATGTTCCTGCCGCTCGTCGATCTGCTCTTTCAGCGCGTCCGACGCCTGCTTCAAAGCCAGGCCCCAATAGTCGAGCATGTAGAGCGCGTCAGCCTGACGAACGGTGCCGGCGACATAATTGAAGTGCGTGTATTGATACGGATGCAGCCGGATCATCTCCGCCATCGGCAGCATCAGGCCGAACGAGAGTGCTGCGACCGCGGCGGCCTGTGCGCCGCGATGATTGACGCGCAGCCAGTCCATCAGCGAGGCGAAAGCGACGCCGGCCAACACGGTCATCGGCGGGATCACGAAAATGAAATGACGGATGCCGTTATACAGCGCCGGGCGCTTCACCATGGCGATGATCAGCGGCAGCATCGCGGCTGCCGTGAGCATCAGCAGGATCGTCTTGCGACGCGCCGGCACATCCTTGCGCGACGTCGCAACGATGGTCAGCGCGATGCCGCCGGCCAGCAGGGCGATCAGCACTTCGGGCAGCTGCAGCGCGAACAGGGTCGGCAGATAGGACCACGGCATGTCCGGCACCGAGATCATGGCGCCGTCGAACATCTCCTTCCACGGCTTCTCGAAGAAGGTGGAGAAATAGCCTAGCGCTCGGATCGGATTGGCGGGCTCAAGAATCGACCACGGCCAGATCAGCCCCATGATCAGATAGCCGAAGGTGAGGCCGGGGAGCAGCAAATAGACGGTCCGGAACAGCCGGCGGATCGCTTCGCGCGGACCTTGCGTGCGCCACTCCTCGAGAAGCAGCGGCGCGAAGCCGATCAGCGCATAAATGAGCGTGAGGCCTGCGAGGATGCGGCAGCCGATGGCGCAACCAGCGCCGATACCGAGGATCAGCACGGTGCGGTTCGACGGCGCCGGATATTCCTGCACCAGGCGTACGAGGCCGAGCATCAACACGATCATGGCCACCGCGAAGGGCGCATCCTTCGGGTTCATGAACATGTGGCCGTAGAAGGTCGGGCACAACGCCAGCAGCAGCAGCGTGACGAGACCGGCAACCGGGCCGGCGATGCGGCGGCTGACGCGCCAGGTGACGGCAATACCGATCACGCCGACGACAGCGCCAAGCAGGCGGCGCGTCTCGAACAGCTCGAGGGGGATCACTTTGTGTAGGAGTGCTGCGGCCATGTCGAAGCCGCCGCCATACATGTAGAGATTGGCAAAGGAGAGGGCATCCGTGTTGCGGAAGCCCGAGCCATACATCTTCAGCAGGAGATCGGCATATTCGGCATGGGTGTAGTCGTCCCAGCCGAGACCGTAATCCCGGAATGTAAAGCTCGCGATGATGCTGACCACGACCAGCGCCAATATGGCGAGGTCGTCACACGTCTTCTCCACCGAGCGCCGCACGGGCGTTTCGATGGCCGCAGTCGTAATCGATGACATGGCTATAGACGATCCGGTGTCCCAAACCCAAACGATGGCTCGGCAGTGCGCTTCTTGAGCCTCGTTCCCCGGCATCGGTATAGCGCGTTTGTATTTTTGAGTAATTGAGAATTGTGGCTGAAATTCTCTTAAATCACGTGCAGTGCAGCAATAAAAAAGCTTTGTTCTTAAGTGACCCGGCAGGGGCAGCGAGTTCCTGTTCGGCAGTTTGACCGGCTGTGCCGGTCCGATCCGAAATCCGCTCCGGTCACCCGTGGCTTATCTCAAGCTGTGAACGTTAAATTGCCGTTTGGCGAACTGCGCCATATGACGCTATCGTGGCCTGCGAGACGAGACTCGTGGGGGCGTCCGTCGAGGAGTTCGAAAGACCATGATAGTGCTGCTGATTGCCGGGATCGGGGTCATCCTGGCGGGCCTTGCCGCGATCGGATTTGGTATTCCGGTCAAGGAGTTCGGGTTCGGCAACACACTGATCCTGACCGGTTCGGTCGGGGTTTGCACCGGTCTGATCATGATCAGCCTCGGCCTCGTCGTGCGCGAGATGCGCAGGCTGGCCGCGGACCTCGCCATCTCCGCCGAACCACGGGCGGCAGCGCCACTGCCGCGCCGGGAACTGAAACTCCCGCCGGCGCCTCAGGACATTGACGACTCCGCCGCCGAGGACGCTCCTGTATTCCCGCCCTTTGCCCGCGAAACGCCGCCGACGCCCGCACCACCGGCGCCGACCGGTCCGGAGCCGGGCGTGCCGCCCTGGCAGGACGAGGTGTTGCGCGACCGCGAGCGCCTGGCCGCCGCTGCCAGCACCGCGGCCGAAGAGCCGAAGCGGCGCAATCTGATGTTCACTTCGACGCGCCGTGACCGCGAAAAGGAACGGACCGACGCCGTCGCGCAGGCTTTGGAGCTTGATCTGACTGGCCCTGCGCCCGATCAGACGCGCGAAGAAGCGCCGCATGCTGACGACGCGCCGCCGGCGGAAGAGGCGCCACGCTTCGAAGATGCATGGCCGCGAGGCGAGCGTCCTGCGCCGGCGCCCGACCGTCCACGGTTTTCCGATGCCATCCGCCAGGCTGCACGCGCTTCGACCACCCAGCCCGAGCGCTTCAATGACCGGCTGCCCGACCCGAGCGAGATTCCCGATCGCGATGAGCCGGCAGAAGCACCTCCGCCGCGCGCGCGTGGCGTGACCGTCCTGAAGTCGGGCGTCGTCGATGGCATGGCCTATTCGCTCTATTCCGACGGCTCCATCGAGGCGCAGATGCCGGAAGGGCTGATGCGCTTCGCGTCCATCGACGAGTTGCGCGAACACCTCGAAAACCGCGGCTGACGCGATCTTCCTTCGAAAGACGGTGGCATGAGCGACACCAACGGCAAGAGCTTCATCGAACTGACGGCAAGTATCGTCTCCGCTTATGTCGGCAACAATCCGGTGCCGGCGGCGGAACTGCCTTCACTGATCAATCAGGTCCATGGTGCCCTGACGCGCGTGTCCGGCAACGGGGCTGTGCCGGCAGCCGCTGAACAGGCGCCGGCCAAGCCGGCGGTATCGGTCAAGAAATCGATGACGGCCGAATATCTGGTCTGTCTCGAGGACGGCAAACGCTTCAAGTCGCTCAAGCGCCATCTGCGCACGCAATACGGCATGACGCCTGAGCAGTATCGCGAGAAGTGGGGGCTACCGGCGGACTATCCGATGGTCGCGCCGAATTATGCGGTGGCGCGGTCGCAACTCGCCAAGCAGATGGGGCTCGGCCAGCAGCGCAAGCGGCGTAAATAAGTACCGGTTCCATCGTTCCGGAACTTTCGGCGAACAAATCGGGACGAAATGTTGACCGGTCAACCGATCAAGCGCACAGCGCTGCTGTCGCACGTGGCGGACTTAATCCACAAATAGGAAATTGATCCAAAATTTCGCTTGCGCGGTCGCCGGACTCATGGGCTTATGTCTCCATAAGGAGAACAAAATGAGAACATCAGGAAGCCGCCCCAAACAGCCCGATCCGATCGATCCGCATCGTCTTCGCCACCTCTCTGTGGAAACGCGGCAAATCCTTACCGAGGACGGCGTTGCCAGCGTGCTGGTCAACGACAGCGAGAGCCCGCTGGCCTGGCTCGCCCGCCGGAAGGGCAGAGACGGGCGCAGCCTGATCGCGCCGCACCAGTTCATCGCCGGCGAAAAGCTGCGCGCTGATTTCACGCGCGCCAATATGGCCCCGCGCGTCACCGCCAATTGGGGCGCTCCCACGGGAGGCCGTCCGCGCGGGTCTGGTCTCAGTCCGGGCGAGATGACCGATGTGATGCTGGCCTCGCGGCAGAAGGTCGGGCACGCGCTGGATGCGTGCGGTCCCGAATTTTCGGGGCTCTTGATGGATGTCTGCTGTTTCCTGCGCGGGCTCGAAGATGTCGAGCGCGAACGCAACTGGCCTGCGCGGTCCGCCAAGGTCGTGCTGCAACTGGGGCTCGATCGGCTGGCGCGACACTATGGTTTTGCGGGAGAGGCCAAGGGAGGGCCAGCGAAGACCCGGACGTGGCTGGCGGAGGATGCAAAATTCGAGGTGTGAAGCGTTGTCTGTAGGGTGGGCAAAGGCGCGCTTGCGCCGTGCCCACCTTCAAATGCAGTGGCGGTGATGGTGGGCACGCTACGCTTTGCCCACCCTACAGGGGCTCACCCCGCCGTCTCCAGCGCCTCGCGCGCATCGTTGCGGATGCGCTCGACCATCGAGCGCAAGCCGTTCGAACGCTGCGGCGTCAGGTGTTCGCGAAAGCCGAGTTCGTCGAACACGGCGATCGCGTCGGTCTCCAGAATGTCCTTCGGCGTGCGGTCGGACATGAGCGCGAGCAGGATCGCGATCAGGCCGCGCACGATATGCGCATCGCTGTCGCCGAGATAGCTCAGGACCGGTGTGCCTTTGTCGCTCGTCGCCACCTTACGCGACAGCCACACCTGGCTGGCGCATCCATTGACCTTGTTGGCCGCCGAATGCTCGTCCTCGGGCATCGGCGCCAGCGTGCGGCCGAGCTCGATCACATAGCGATAGCGATCGTCCCAGTCTTCAAGCAGCTCGAAATTGGCGCGGATGTCGTCGATGGCAGTGGTCATGGCGGCCTTGATGCAAATGTCGGCCCTATATAGGGGCGTTTTGCATCGAATGCGACCGTAGTTCCGGCATTTCTCGGCCGGAACTGGCCCTCATGGCGCAGGCGGTGCGTCCGGCGATTGCCAATCGACGGCGAGATCATCTTGCGTCAGCGTATCCGGCTTGGCCATCACGATAGCGCCCGGTTCCTGGTCGCCGCCTTCGCCGATCGAGCCGGTATGATCGGGCTTCTTTTCGGTGATGATCTGATAGACCTTTCGCGCGCCTTCCTTGGCGCGTTCGCCGATGAAGGCCGCCGCATTGCCGCCGACTTCGCAAGCCTGCGGCTGGCGCTTGCAGAACTGGCTCATATCCGACGCTGCCGCCGTCGCAGCCGAGATCGCATCGGACGCACCAACCTGCGGTGCCGCCGTCGTGTCGGCATCAGGCGCGTGGTCCCGCGGCAGCAACACGAGCACCAGCCCGATCCAGAATGCCATGCGCAGCAGGAAGAACATGAAAACCCCGTCGTCTTTTCTTGACGTTGCGGATGACCGCATTCACGGCCAAAGCTAAACCGCGTCGATAAACTTCAAGTATTTGCGAAGCGATTAATTCGACGAAAATTGATGCGAATGAAGACGGCGTAAATTTTTGATTGATGAAGCTCCGCGCCCCTCATGGTGAGGAGGCGCGTAGCGCCGTCTCGAACCATGAGTTGGCTTGGCTCAGAGCTTGCGGCCATCCTTCGAGACGCCGCTTTGCGGCTCCTCAGGATGAGGGGACGAGTTTGTTGCGGTGCTTGCTCGACCGCGTCCATACTTTCGAAACCATACCCCGTCCGGTGAAAGTTTCCGTTCACCACAATGCGCGAACAAAAACGCGAAAACTCCCTTCAAATCGAGACTTGCGCGTTAGGCATGGTCCTGTCTGCGATTGCTTTAGTGTTCGTTTAATTCCGCTCTGACAGGTTGGCGCCATGTGAAGGAGGCGTTTCGGCACGTCGATGTAGACGAGTATGTCGGAGCGAAGCGAGTGACAGGTTTGAACATCATCCGCGACTGTCTTGATGCGATGCTGCACCCGTCCGTGCGCTATGATGCGTTGACGAGCGCGCGCCATCGCGCCTTCATGGCGCCGCGGTTGCTCGGAAGCCTTGCTGCCTTCGCTGCCTTCCCGGTCTATCTCGCAATACGCGGCGCACCGACGGCGCTGGAAGTCACGGCCTTTGCCTGGCTGATTGCGCCGATCCTGCTGTCCTACTTCCTGTCGCGCACCGGCCGTTACGAGAGTGCGCAGATCATGTCGTCGCTCGCCGTTGCGAGCTTGGTGATGATGATTGCAATCTTCACCGGCGGCATTGCGAGCTTCGCCGCAATCTGGCTCGTGATCGTGCCGATCGAGGCTGCGCTATCGGCATCGCGCCGGATCGTCACCGCCGCATCGGCCATCGCCGTCACGTGCGTTGCGGTGCTGGTCGCTCTGACGGCGTTCGACGCGCTGCCAGCGTCTGATGCCGGCGCCGGCCATATCGTATTCATGAGTTTCGGCATCGCCTCGGCGACGCTCTATGCGGCCGGCCTCGCTTTCGGCGCGGAATCGCTGGCGCGCACCAGCGTGTCGCTGCTCAATGTCGAGGAAGACCGCTATCGCCTGCTGGCCCGCCACATGAGCGACGTGATCTCGCGTCATCGCCCGAACGGGACCGTGCAATTCATTTCGCCCGCGGCGGAAGCGCTGGTCGGCGTGCAGCCGCAGCGGCTGTTCGGTCATGGCCTGTTCGATCGCGTTCATGTCGCCGATCGTCCGGCCTATCTCACCGCATTGTCCGATGCGGCCCGCGGCGGTGAAGCCCGCAGCGTTGAATTTCGCCTGCGTCGCGATGGCGCGCGCGGCGAGGCCGGCGATTTCATCTGGGTTGAAATGCGCTGCCAGCCGCTGGAAGTCACGGCGGATCGTGCGGCGCCGGCCAATGCCGAGACGGAAGTCGTCGCGGTGCTGCGTGACGTCACGGACCGCAAGCTGCAGCAGCAGGCGCTGGAAGCGGCGCGCATCGCGTCCGAAGCCGCCGATGCGTCGAAGACGCGTTTCCTGGCGACCATGAGCCACGAGCTGCGGACGCCGCTGAACGCGATCATCGGCTTCTCCGACATGATGGCGCAGGAAGACGTCCTGATGCTCGATGCGGCCAAGCGCATGGAATATGCGCGGCTGATCAATGATTCCGGCCAGCATCTGCTGTCGGTGGTCAACGGCATTCTCGATATGTCGAAGCTGGAATCCGGCAGCTTCGAGCTGGCGCCGGAGCCCTTCGCGCCACGCCCCGCGCTGATCAATTGCTGCAATCTGCTGGCGCTGAAGGCGAGCGACACCGGCGTCGATCTGGTCACCGATGCGCCGAAGGATCTGCCGGAGATCAATGGCGATCCGCGCGCGTTCCGTCAGATCCTGCTCAATCTCGTCTCCAACGCCATCAAGTTCACCGAGCGTGGCGGCAGCGTCACCGTCACCGCCGGGGTCGAAGCTGCACGTCTTGTCGTGCGTGTGCGCGATACCGGCGTCGGCATCGCGGCCGATGATCTTGCGCGCATCGGCGACCCGTTCTTCCAGGCCGGCGAGACCTATCATCAGCGCCGCCACGAAGGCACCGGACTTGGCCTGTCCATCGTCAAGAGCCTGGTCGGCATGCATGGCGGCGAGATGCAGGTGCAGAGCCGCATCGGCGAGGGCACCACGGTCACGGTGGCGCTGCCGCTGGATTACGCGTCGCCGCAGGCTGCGCCGAGCAATATCACGCCCCTCAATGTCGTTGCGCCGCGCAGCGCCCCCGAGACGATGCATCAGGTGAAGAAGAGTGCCTAAAGCGAGTTCGAAATCCGCCAAGTCCAAGCGTGCACGTGCCGTGGCCATCGAGGAGCCCGCGGAGCGCGGGCTGTTGATGCGCATGGTGCTGCACAGCCCGAAAGACATGGTGGCCGGCCTGATCGCGTTCTCCGCGGTCAGCGCGATCATCGCGAATGCGATCTTCCTGCAGAAGGGTCATCACCCGTCGCCGATGTTCGGCTCCAGCACCGTTGTCGCATTTCCGGCGCCGACCCAGGCGCCCACCGTCAATCCGCTGCCAAAGCCGCGCCCGAGCGATGCAACACTGACCTCGTCGGACGCAAAGCTCGATTCCCGCATGATCGATTCCAGGCCGGTCAATCCGGTGAGTGAGCCGAAGCCGTCCGTGGTTGCCAAGCCTGCCGAGCAGCGCAGCGGCGACGCCATGGGCAATCTCGTCAAGGCGACTGCAGCGCCCGTGACGACGCAATCGGTTCAGCGCCCGCCGGCATCAATTCCACATGCCGACAAGAGCGATCCGCTGGGCGATCTCATCACCAATACCCGCCGTGTCGCCGCCGTGCAGCGCGCATTGACTGAATATGGCTATGGCCAGCTCAAGCCGACCGGCAATGTCGGCTCGGATACGGCGGCTGCCATCCAGCGTTTTGAGCGCGAGCGCAAACTGCCGGTGACCGGCAAGATGTCCGATCGCCTGGTGCAGGAGCTTGGCACCGTGACAGGCCGCGCGATCAACTAGCGATCGCCGGCTGGCTGTCGTATCGTCGGCGCCATGAGCCGTTTGAAATCCGCAATATGGGTGGCCGCCTATCTGCGTCGCTGCCAGACCGAAGGTGTGTTCGGCGCCGTGGTGCGGCGTGGGGCCGAGGAGGCGGGTGCGATCTTCGTCAAGCTCGCGCTGCTCGATGGCAATGCCATCCTCTACACGCCGGCGCCGCAGAGCGCCTATGACGACAGCCGTCCCGTCGATCGCGTCTTCGCGCCGTCGCCGCCCCAGCCGGTGGAGGAGCGCAAGATCGCGGAGCGGCTGCAAAAGGAAATCAGTTTCGATCCGGATCTGTGGATCGTCGAGATCGAGGACAAAGCCGGGCGACACTTCCTGGATCTGGAGAAGTAGCGTCTTAACCTCGCCCCGCAAGCAGGGCGAAGGCACGCCTTAGCTTCCCGAATTGTTCCGCGTGCGCGTGATATCCACGCCCGGGTGCATCCCAGGCTGAACACCAGGCCGCGCCATCGGCGTCGCCGCACGGGCGCGCTGGCGGTCGTCGTCATACAGAGTGGGACGGAATTTCGCGCGGGTGGCGGCGAGATGCGCACCGCGCCAGGCCGCGACCATGATCAAGGCCGCGCGCTCGGTCAGCACGTCATACATCCGCGACAGCCGGTACACATTGTTCACGGATGTCCCGAATTCCGGATTGAGAAACAGCAACACGCGCTGAAACACGGCGCCATGCATGCCGAGCGCCTTGGCGCAGCAGGCGAGCGGTTCACCGCCGGGATCGCTCACGACCTGGTCGGCAATCGAGATCGGCAGCATCAAAGCCTCGCCGATCTCGCGGGCAAAATTCTCGCGGTCCTCGGCGAAGGCGGCCATTTCCAGAATATGCATGGCGCGCTCGGCGCGAGCCTGCGGAATGCGCGCGGACGGCTGCAGCGGCGTGTCGGCGAGATTGTGCAGCATCTTTGCGCGCTCGGACGCATTGGCGGCGAAGAACAGATTGCTGATCTCGGCGGCGTCGTTCGGCTGCATCGTGCGATTGACGATGCGCGACGGCGGCGGCGCCGGCTGCGATAGCGTCGATGCGGAGACATCCGGCGCGAGAGGCGGCGCCACGGGCGCCGGCGATTGGACAGCCGCAGGCTTCAGTGCCAACTGATCGAGGATCACCTTTGGCGTGTTCGGGTAGATCGACAACCGCGCACGCACCGCAGCGCGCGTCGCGTCATCCACCTGATCGATCAGGCGCGAGGTGAGCTCGATGAATTGCTTCTCTTCGTCGGATGTGTGGGTCGGCGCCTGCACATAGAGATCGGTCAGCACCCGCAACAAGGTCGGACGAATATCGACGCCTTCGCGGCGCGATAACGTCATCAGGCCGTCGAAGCCTGGGATCATGGGCGGAGTGGTCATGGGCGGTACGCTGACGGAGGCTGCTTTGCCTCAAATTACGACCGACCGATTAAGAGCGCCTTAACCATGGAGCCGCTGCGCCGGTTCCATGGTCTATTAACGCGAGTTCTAGATGATTTTCTCGCGAGCCGAGAGATGGACGACGGTCAGTGCTGACCGTCGTAATACATCGGCATCGTGCCGGGCCGGATCGCTTTCTCGGTTCGGCGCCCCATGAAATAGACGCCGCCGGCGCCATCCGCGCGCGCACGCGATTTACCGAAGCGGTCGAAGTAGCGCAGCCAGAAGAATGGCAATGTGGCGAGCCGGGAGTATTTATCCCCCGCGCCCATGGCGCGTGAAAAATAGCGGATCGACCACAGCAGCGCGACGCCGGGGCCCGTGACGGCGCCGGCTGCGATCTCGTCGAATTTGCGAAACAGCCAGCGATGTCCGCTGCGGGTGAAGCGCGAGAAGTCGTAGGCCTTTTCATGCACCTGCTGCATGAACGGCGTCTCCGCATAGACCAGCCCGTCCGGCTTCAGCACGCGATGAATTTCGGCGGCCACCGTGGCCGGCTCCAGCACATGCTCGAGCACGGCCTGAATCCAGACGCCGTCAAAGGTCGCGTCATGGAAGGGCAGGCGATGCGCATCGGCAACGAGCACGGTGTGGTCGGACGAGAACACGTCGCTGCCGACAACTTCGATGTCCGGATCGTCGTAGAGCTCATGCGAGCCGGCGCCGACCGTTGCGCCACCGATCACCAGCACCACCGGATGCGGATTGTCCTGCTTGAGCAGTTCGATGAATTTCTGGCAGTTGTCGGCGGCGACCGGATTGCCGCCAAATGTCAGTCGATGCAGGCGTGAGCCGAGCGAGCGTCCGGTGGTGTCGCGATTGAGCGCCGAGCCGTGCTGGCGGCGATACATCTTGCGATCGAACACGCTCTCCTCGAAATCGATCAGCACGGGCTGGCCATCGACCATCGGGAAGCCCTCGGTCGAGTAGTCGCATCGGTAGTTCACGCAGGATGGCTTCGCATGAATGTCCGAGATCGGCGAACTGCAACGCGGGCAGCGCATCCGTTCTCTCCAGTTCGGCGACAGGGGAAGCTCGTCCACGCTTTGCAGTGTTGCGCTCATCGTCAGATTTCGTCCTGCATGTCTGTCGGGTGAGTCGAATGCGGGGAGGTGTCGATCCGTTCCCCAACGGTACTTTCGGACAAGAATGCGGCGAGATGTCGTTAAAGTCTGCGCGATATCGTTAAGCGCTCATTAACCATAAGCCTCCTTAATGCACGGGCGTTGTTCGCGAGGAGACGACGCGAGAGGCGGAGACCATGGGCGATATCATCAAGTTCCCGGCGGATGCGATTGCGCGACGATCGGGCGTGGATGTGGCCCCGCAGCCTCGCAATGCCTCTGCACAAATTCTGATCCTTCCGGCGATCCGCATCGAACGTCATGTCGATGACAAGAATGGTCATGGACCGGAAGAAGGCGCTGCGCCGAGCCGTCGCCGCAAGCGCCGCGCGCGATCCTGATCGCGGAACCTGCGATATGTCGATGATGTGCAAACCGAACCGCACACGGCTTCGGCGCACGACGCCGATGCTCGCATGTGTCGCGTTGTTGGGCACGTCGCTCGGCGGTTGTGCAGGCGGCGACTTCGGTCGGACGCGCAACAATGCCGTCACCGACGACATGCATCGCTGGATCGGCGTCGAGGCCACCGGCAGCGTCGGCAAGAAGTCGTCCCAGTTCCAGCTCACCGATATCGAACGGCAATTGCGCGATCAGGCTTATCCGTTGATCGAGCCGCCGCATTCGCGTCCGCTGTGGAAGAGCGTGTTCGGCGACTACAAGCCGATCGAATCGCCATGGCGGCAGAATGTCGTGTTCGATCGCGCGGCCTATGGAAAATTGCTGATCGATGAACCGCATCGCTCGCATTCGTCGCGTTATGCCGTGTTGATGGACGATGTGCGTAACGACATCCTGCGGTTTGAAAGTTTCTACGCCACGGCATCCCGCATCACCGAACTCGATCGCAAGCGCGCGACGAGTCTGAAACTGGTCTCGGCGCTGGAGCCGCAGGAACGTGGCGATGCCAATGCGCGTATGGACGAGAACGCGCTGATTGTGCAGTGGGTCGAGCAGTGCCTGCAGCGTCGCGTATCGTCATATAAATGGGCGCTTGAACGTCTCGTGATCCACGCGCCGGACAATACGGCGGCGAGCGCCGACATGCTGATCAACGAGCTCGCATCGCAGGCCAATGCCGCGGCAGGAACGTTGGTGCCGGTGCGAACTGGCCGGGCGCTGCGCGTTGGTGGCTGATACCTAGCCCGGATTTCGCTCCATCCGGGCTACGACGGCGTCACTGGCTGCGCGCGATCTTTCACCGCTTTCGCCTGATCTTCACTCTCCACCCGCTGCCCCAGAATCTGCCGTGCGCCCTTGCGCGAAAACGGCTGCATGATCTGGCCGACAAAATCCGGCGCCACTCGGCCGCTGATGCCGAGCCTGTCAGGCGACGCCTTGTCCGGATTGAGATAAGTGCCGAACACATGATCCCAGATCATGATGTTTTCGCAGTAATTGCTGTTGCCTTCTTTCAGCGTCTTCGAGTGATGCCAGCGATGGAGCTTCGGCGTGGCGAAGATCGGATCGAACAACGCTGTGCGCGTTTCCACATTACAGTGGGTGAGCAGGCCGGTGATCGCCGTCACGGCGCCGACCCATAAAAAGACCTGCAACGGCGCGTCGAGCAGATAGAGCGGGGCCTGGCTCAGCACCATCTTGATGAGCGAATCCACCACATGGAAACGGCCGGTATTCACCACCCAGAGCCGGACCACGCTGTGGTGGAGCGCATGGAAGCGCCAGAAGAACAGGTTTTCATGGGCGATGCGATGCGACCAGTAGAGCCCGAATTCAGCGATCGCCAAAGCGAGCAGCACTTGCGCGATCAGCGGCCATTGCGTTGGCCAAAGATGCGAGATGTGATCGTCGGTGCGCGTCACGGTTGCGACTGCCATCGGGAGGATCGACGTGGCAGCGACGGCGAGCTGCGCCGCGCCCTTGGTTAGAAGCGTATGGCCAATATCGTTCAGCATCTCGCCGTCATGTTCGAGCCATTCCGGCCGATGCGGCGTCGCGCGTTCGAGCAGAAAGATCGCGCCGAGCAGCGCGGCATAGACGGCGTTGAACCACAGGATGGGAGCATTGCTTGCGAATGCAAACCAGGCTCCGACGAGCGCACCGAAATAGAGCAGTGGCCACCAGATAAACGAGAGCAGAGTGGATGCGGTGGATTCCGCGGTGGCCTGATCGTGGTGCATGCGCGTTCCGATTCGCAGGGGTCATGTCATCGACACGCAGCATCGCTCTGTCCGATGGCAGGCAGATAACGCGGAGGCGGTTGTTAGAGGTTTTCCATGCGGGAAAAGGTCACGGGCGGCGAGGTCGTAGGATGGGTATCGCTCCGCTCAACCCATCCTACGGTTCAGCGCTTTCCCTTCGCCGACGGCGTC
This sequence comes from Pseudomonadota bacterium, assembly GCA_023451825.1. Lineage (GTDB taxonomy): Bacteria > Pseudomonadota > Alphaproteobacteria > Rhizobiales > Xanthobacteraceae > Tardiphaga. Next base: position 15,463 of record JAEXYA010000008.1, on the reverse strand, counting down.
GGCGGCTCCGTCTGCACACGACAATTCGACGCCGCCAGCGATGCCTGCGCTTGCGCCATCAATCCCGGCTCAGCCGCCAGTGCCTTCAACACGATCAAGCCGGTCGTCGTCGGCGAGTCGATGATCAGCCGATCCGCCGCCGTCACGTCTTCTTCTTCCGGCAGTGCTTCATGCTGCGCCTCGGTCATGAGATCGAGCTCGATGACACGGCGGCCCGCGGAGCGGTCGTTGATGGCGTAATAGGCGACGTCACTGCGCGTGTAGAACGACACCGACGTATAGGACTGGCTCACCGGCACCGTCAGCTTGATCGGTCCATTGGAGAGATCGTAACGACACACCGCCATCGCAAAGGCGGGATCCATAAAAGGCAGCAGCGCATTGGCCGGATTGGTCTGTGCCAGCGGCGTCACCGCGTTCTCTTTGGTCACCGCTGCGAGCCGCGAATAGGCATCCTGCGTGGCGATGCGCGGCAAACCGAGCACGCTGACGAGATGGACCACGCCGCCAAGCAGCACGCCGCCAATGATGGTGAGCAGCAGCCGGATCATGACGGGCAGCCTACGGTCGCGATGGCCGGCATCGGCGCGTCCTTCTGGCTGCGCGTCGCGACGCCCACCGGCGTATCGTAAAGGCGAAGCGCCAGCACATAGCGATCGATGGCGCTGGTGGGCAGCCAGTTGCCCGCGCGCGAGCGGGCGGCGATGCGGATTTCGAAGGCGCCGTCGGCGCTGCGCACCACTTCCTGGCTGGTGAAGCCATAGCGATCGAGCGTATTGGCGACGAGGCGGCCCTTGGTGTCGTACAGCGTCAGCGTCCAGAAGCGGGCAGGCGGCGTGACGCCCGAGATCACCACATCGCAGCGACCGTCGAGCAGCTTGTTGTTGTCGTCCTTCAAAGCCGTGAAGGTGATGCCGTCACCCGTGCCGATCGGCAATTCGCCGGAGCGTGCGATGCTGGCGCGGGCATAGGGATCGATCTCGTTCGAGCCGCTGCGCGGCCGCGCGGTCCATGAGCCGATGGTCAGCGTGCCCAGTTCGACGCCACGTGTCGCCGTCGTCCAGGTGAGGCCAAGGCCGACCCCGGCTGCGATTACGAGCGCAAGAAGCGTGAGGAAAATCAGCCGCACGTCGCCACCACTGTCATCTCGTCAACGTCAATTCTTGCGGGTGGAAGCAGGGGCGGGCTGTGCGGAAGCGTCGCCCGCCGCCGCATAGTTTTCCGGGAAGGCAAGCATCAAGGAGGATGCGCGCGGTTTGACCGGTTCGTCATTCGACGAGGTGCGGCCGACCGACTTGCCGGCGTCGTCGAGCATCTTTTCCACCCGTAGCAGGATGTCGGCGCCGCGCCGTGTCAGCACCGGTGGCGGGCCCGGCTTCTGGTCCTGCGCATTGGCGGCCATCGCGGCGGAAGCCGCGGCTGCCGGATTGCGCGTGCCCATGCCGACGCCTGGCAATTCCCTGATCTCGATGCCCTGATGCGCGGCCACCATGATGTCGCGCCAGGTCTGTGCCGGCAGCGATCCGCCCGTCATGCGGTTGGTCGGCGAATAGTCGTCATTGCCGTACCAGACGGCTGCGGCGAAGTTACCGGTGTAGCCGGCGAACCACGCATCGCGATACGCATTCGTCGTGCCGGTCTTGCCGGCCGTCGGAATGCCATCCATCGCTGCGCGACGCGCGGTGCCCTCGCTCACCACATGGCTCATCATCTCCGCCATGTCGGCGGCAACCGACGCGGGGATCGCCTGTGTCGGCTTCGGGCCGTCGCGATCATAACGCCAGACCAGATCGCCGGCGCCGGTGCGCACTTCCAGCACCGAATGCGGCGACACGGCGCGGCCCTTGTTGGGGAAGGTGACATAGGCGGTGGCATGTTCGACCACTGACACTTCAGTGGAGCCGATCGGCAGCGACGGCGTATCGAGCAGCGGTGCCTTGATGCCGAATTTTCGCGCGACTTCGACGATCTTGGCGCGACCCGCTTTCGGGCTGCCTTTGCCGAGCGCGATGGAAATCTTCACCGGCACCACATTGATCGAGCGCGTGATTGCCTGGGTCAGCGTGACATTGCCGGAATAGGAGTGGCCGTAATTCTGCGGGCACCAGTTGCCGATGCAGACGGGCCCATCGAGGATCACCGATTTCGGCGTATAGCCGTTCAGCAGCGCCGCCGTATACACATAGGGCTTGAAAGACGAGCCGGGCTGGCGCATCGCGTCGACCGCGCGGTTGAACTGGCTGGCGCCGTAGTCGCGGCCGCCCACCATCGCGCGAATGCCGCCATCGAGATCGGCGAGCACGGCCGCCGCCTGCGTCGCATGATAGTCGCGGCCGAACTGGCGCAGCTGGTTTTCGACTGCGGCTTCGGCGGCACGCTGCACATTCATGTCGATGGCAGTGCGCACGACGAAGACGCGCTCCACATAGGACTTTGGAAACGTATCGACGAGGCGGCGCATCTCGTCGAACGCCCAGTCGAGATAATAGTTCGGCGAGACTTCCTGGCGGCGATCGACGGCGATGGCCGGGTTGCGGCGGGCGCCGAACACCTGGCCTTCGGTCATGAAGCCGGCATCGACCATATTGTCGAGCACTTGATTGGCGCGTGCGCGGGCAGCGGGCAGGTTGATGTGCGGCGCATATTTGGTCGGCGCCTTGAACAGGCCGGCGAGCATCGCGGCTTCCGCCAGCGTCACGTCACGCGCGGACTTGTTGAAATAGAAATGCGCCGCGCCATCGACGCCGAATGTGCCGCCGCCCATGTAAGCGCGGTCGAGATAGAGTTTTAGAATTTCGTTCTTGGTCAGGCGCGTTTCCAGCCAGATCGCGAGGAAGGCTTCATTGACCTTGCGCTCGATGGTGCGCTCATTGGTCAAGAACAGGTTCTTCGCCAACTGCTGCGAGATCGACGAGCCGCCCTGGCGCACGCCGCCCGCCTGCGCATTGGTCACCAGCGCGCGCGCGGTGCCGGCGATGTCGATGCCGAAATGATCGTAGAAGCGGCGGTCCTCGGTCGCGAGCGTCGCTTTGATCAGGTTGTCCGGAAAGTCTTCCAGCGGGATCGAGTCATTGTGCTTGATACCGCGGCTGCCGATCGGATTGCCGTAGCGATCGAGAAAAGTGACAGCGAGATCGGACTTTTTCAGCCAGTCCTCATCCGACGTTTCGCGAAACGCCGGCTGTGCAAGGGCCAGCATCAGCACCAGACCGCCGAGACCCAGGGTGGCGGCTTCCGACAGTGGCTCGATGAACAGCCAACGCTTCCAGCTCCCCACATGGAACCGGTCCATAAAAGTCGAATAGCGTTCCCACAGCTCACGGGTGCCGCGGCCGGAGGAAAACAGGCCGGAATCGATGCGCGCGTCGAGATCCAGCAGGAAATGCCGGATTTTGGTGATCCATTTCGACGGGTCGATTTTCGGCACTTCGGGCCTTGGTTCTGGTGCAGCGCTGGCGCGTGTGTTGCGGACTCATTGCGGCATCCCGGCGGCAGTGTTGCGGCACGGGAGACTCGTCAAGTTTTAGCCGAGCAAGGGCGATAAACCAATGGCGATGCAGTACAATTGCTGCTCACGGCTAACGCCGCTAGAAGGGCGCTTCGCTCGCACATCTGGACTCGTTCAAACCGCATGACCACGCGCTCCCCACGTCTCTCCGCGCAGGAGGGAATGTTCTGGAAAACCAAGACGTTGGAAGAAATGTCCGACGGCGAATGGGAGAGCCTGTGCGATGGCTGCGGGCGCTGCTGCTTGAACAAGCTGGAAGACGAGGATACCGGCCGGATCTACTACACGCATATTTCCTGCAAGCTGCTCGATGCCAATCTATGTGCTTGCAAAGACTATCCAAATCGCTCCGATCAGGTGCCTGATTGCGTCCGCCTGACGCCGGATAATGTGCGATCGCTGAGCTGGTTGCCGCATAGTTGCGGTTACAAGCTGGCGGCTGAAAAGCGCGATCTCTATTGGTGGCATCCGCTGATTTCCGGCAGCCGCGAGACTGTCCATGAGGCCGGCGTTTCGGTGCGCGGGCGGGTGGAGGCGTCCGAAGAAACCGTGCCGGATGAAGAGCTTGAGGATCATATCGTGTCCTGGCCGGCGCAATTGCCGCGCAGGGCGAAGCTGAAGAAGCGGCCGGCGTAAATGTCGCGTGCGCCAAAGCTTTCTCTCATTGTCATCACCAAGAATGAGGAAGCTGCGATCGCGCGCTGCCTCGGCTCGGTGCCGTGTGCGGAGGAGATCATCGTCGTCGATAGCGGCAGTTCAGATCGCACCGTCGAGATTGCAAAATCCCTCGGCGCAAAGGTGATCGTGACATCGGACTGGCCGGGCTTTGGGCCGCAGAAACAGCGGGCGCTGGATCTGGCGCAGGGCGAGTGGGTGTTGTCGCTCGATGCCGATGAGTGGCTGGATCCTGACGCCATCGCGCCGCTGCAGGCTGCGATGGCTGCCGATGCGACGGCCTATCGGATCTCGCGGCGCTCGCGCTTTTGCGGCCATGTCATCAATCACTGCGGCTGGTCGCCGGATTATGTCACGCGGCTGTTCCGGCGCGGGCAGGGACGGTTCTCGGATGATCTCGTGCATGAGCGGGTGATCATCGATGGCCCGGTTCGTACAGCGAATTTTCGCATCGAGCATGACAGCATCACCTCGCGCGCCGATGCCGAGGACAAGATCATCCGCTATTCCACCGCGGCTGCCGCGCAGATGTTCGCGCGAGGAAAGCACGCGCATCCGGCCAAAGCCGCGCTGCATGGCTGGGCGGCCTTGATCAAGACGCTGGTGATCCGCGCCGGTTTTCTCGACGGCAAGGCCGGCTGGGACGTCGCCGACTACAATCGGCGCTATACCTATGAGAAATGGCGTCGCCTGGCGGAGCTCAGCCGCAAGGCCTGATCACGGTCGCGCGAGCGACCGCTGGCTGCGGGATGCTCCCATGCAATGAAACAACTGTCGCGCGATCGCTTTGAGGCATAGATTTTTCGCAATGCCCCGGCGCGCGCATCATGTGTCGCTGACGGCGCGCATTTCATTGCATCGAAGAGTTCATGAACAAGATCGATCGCCAGTGTCGCGGCTCCGCCCGCGACCAGCACATGCCTGACGAACTTCTTTCCGACGAGATGGCCGAAGAGCTCTCCCGCATCCCCACCGCAGCCATCGATCTCAAAGATACACCGTCGCCCATTACGCCCGCGCCGCTGAGCCAGGCGGAAATCCGCACCATCCTGATCAGCCTGCTGCTGGCGATGTTCCTCGCGGCACTCGACCAGACCATCGTCGCCTCGGCGCTGCCGACCATCGGCCGGCAATTCGGCGATGTCTCAAACCTCTCCTGGGTCATCACCGCCTATCTTCTCGCATCGACGGCCGTTGCGCCGGTGTTCGGCACGCTGAGCGACATCTATGGCCGCCGCGCCACCATCATCGCGGCGATGGCGCTGTTCCTTGTCGGCTCGGTGCTGTGCGCGCTGGCGCCGAACATGATCACGCTCATCATCGCCCGCGCGCTACAGGGGCTTGGCGGCGGCGGCATTTTGCCGATCGTGCAAACCATCATTTCCGATGTCGTCTCGCCAAAGGAGCGCGGCCAGTATCAGGCCTATTTCAGCAGCGTCTGGGTGGCAGCCGGCATCGGCGGCCCGATCCTCGGCGGCGTGTTCGCCGAGCATCTGCACTGGTCGATGATCTTCTGGATCAACATCCCGCTCGGCATCGGCGCGCTCGCGCTCATGCTGCCGAACATGAAGAAGATCCCGGTCTTCCATCGCCGCCGCAAGGTGGACTGGCTCGGCGGCGTCCTGCTGATGGTCTCGGCCGTCGCCTTCATGCTGGCGCTGACTTGGGGCGGCACGCGCTTCTCGTGGCTGTCGCCGACCATCATCGCATTGCTCGGTTCCGCGATCGCGATTGCGTTCGCCTTTGTCTGGCATGCGATGCGCACCGATCAACCGTTCCTGCCGCTGTCGCTGATCGGCGGACGCGTGGTCCCTTATGCGATGGCCGCAGGCGGTTGCTGCATGGGCGCGATGCTCGGTCTCACCGTGCATCTGCCGCTCTATTACGAGGTGGTCTATGGCCTCACGGCTGCGGAAGCCGGCATGGCGCTGATCCCGATCGCCGCAGTGTCCGTGCTCGGCGCGCTGATTGCCGGCCGCACCATGGCCAAGGCCGTGCATTACAAGCGCATCGCCATCTTCGGCACGTCGGTTGCCGCAGCGATGGGTCTCGCCATCGCGCTGCTGACGCCGCTGCCGCTGTGGCAGTTGCTCACCATGCTCGGCATTCTCGCCATCGGCCTCGGCATGATCTTTCCGGTCAGTCTCGTCTCGATCCAGAACGCGGTGCCGCGCCCGCAGGTGGGCACCGTCACCGGCGCCATGAATTTTTTTCGCGCGCTGGTGTCGTCCTTCACGGTCGCTGCCTTCACCACGGTGCTTCTGATGGCGCTCGGCCCGAACCTCACGATGTCAGGCGAGCATGCGCAGGCAACGCAGGCGATTGCACGCGAGGATATGATCACGGCCTTCCGCTACGTGTTCGAGTCAGCGGCGGCGATGCTCGCACTGGCAGCGTTTTTCTTGGTGCTGATGGAAGAACGCCCACTGGCGGGACCGGCGAAGCATGCGCCGAGCGTGGTGGCGGAATAGAACGGCGCATTCGCCGTTTGAGGAACCATGACGAGATTGCATGCGGCAATCTCGTCATTTTTTGATTGGAATACTGTTGCGTGGCGGCACATGGCGTGACGCGTGGCCTCTTGTCGCTACATGACACGCTTTGCCGGTGGAGGTGTCCACTGGCCATTCAAGACCTCTTCACGCGACCAATAGAGACGCATCAAGAGATTGAACGGCTGACCAGCGGCGACCGGCAACCAATTGGCTTCTTTCTCGCCACCTGGCGTTTCAGCCTGGATGTAGAGATCGACGCTTCCGTCGGCATTTTGAGTAAGTCTGTCGCGGTCGCCAAGCGCCTGTCGGCGCAACGCGTTGGGAATGAAATAGCCGTCCTTGTCATAGGCCGTGACGGACCAGAACGCATTCACCGGCGGCAATTTCCCCTTTTCGAAGCGCAGGACGTATTTGTTGCTGCCATCAAGAGGCATCCCGTCGCTATCGTTAGCCAGCGATGGGTAGACAGCATCCTGCGGCAAGTTCTCGCCAAGACAACACTGCGCAATGGCCGCTCGATAGAGATAGTCGACACCGTAGGCACCGCTTCGTGTCGTATACACCCATCCTTTTCCACCGATGCCTGCGGCTTTGTTGCCCTCGGATAGAACGAGTGCGTTCCCATCGTTTCGCGCGCGCTCGAACGCGCGCCGCAGATTGTCGGGTGCTGCGTTGAGATCGAAGCTGGCTCCGACCTTGAAGCCCGCTCTCTCCAGACGATGCACCAATGGGTAATCGATCAAAGCGGGCGGATTGTCCTTCAGCAGTTCAGCGAACAGAGCGAAGTATTTTGTGGCGTCCATTCTGTCGATTTGAACGGGCGGGGTCATCTTCATGTCGCGACGAGAGGCTTGCGGCGCGCATATAGTTACCGCCCGATTAATTCATAATTGATGCTGTTCATGAACTTCGCTGCAACTTATCGCGGTTAAGGTGCAACCATTGTCGGGGACGGTGACGGAAGAATTTCGGCATCGGTTTGAGGAGGCAGAAGTGCTGCGTTTGATTTCGAAATTTGCGAAAGATGAGTCCGGCGCCACCGCCATCGAATATGCACTGATCGCCTGCGGCATCAGCCTCGCCATCATCGCCGCCGTGCAGGGGCTGGGCTCCACGCTCAACGGCCGCTACGCGGCCGTGAACTCGTCGCTGAAATAGGACAGGTGAGGGTGGCTTCGCCCCGGCCTGTCCGGGATGTTCGCTGGCTGCCGTCGCCTAGCCGTCATCGCTCCATTCCGCAAAACGTGGCTGTCTTGCCGGAACGCAATATCGTGAATGTTCTATCGGTTGCGATGATGTTGCCTATATGATCTTGCGCGGGCATTTGCCCGCGCATTTTCATATGGGGCGTCAACATGATCCTGCATTTGCGACTGACGGCGCTGGCCGGCCTGGCTTCCGCTGTTGCTGTGTTTGCTTCGCCTGCACCGGTCCGCGCGGATGGTGCGCAATATTGCATTGCCCAGAGCGGCGCCAACGGTTCCGGCTCCTATGTGGGCAACTGCATCTATTCCTCATATGAACAATGCTCGGCCGCGGCCGTTGGCACGCGCGGCAATTGCGTCGGCAATGTCGAATATCGCGGCGGTTCTGCCGCATCGCCAGCGCCGCGTGGCCGTCGTCTGCGGTGATCGGATTTAGCCAAGGATCGCGCCAAGGATCGCACCAAGGATCGCTATGAGCTTTCGTCGTATCTCTGTTCTCGCCGCGGCCATGGCTGCAGTTATCGTGACATCTGCAGCGCCCCCGGTTGAGGCACGGCCCGCCAAGGCCAAGCGCTCGAATATCCCGCCTTATTGCGTGCTGATCACCGGGCCGCGCGGATGGCCGCTGCCGCAGATCTGCGAGTATTTCGATTATCGGGTGTGCCTGCAGGCCGCGGCCGACATGCGCGGCAATTGCGTGATCAATGTCGATTATCCCTATGAGATCAGAAGCGCGCCCGGCGCCAACTGGTCTCGGCCGTAGCGGTGAGATGCCGTTGGCATTTCAATCCGCCGGTAGCGCATAGCGTGTCAGGCGGACATCACCGTCTGGTTCGAGCGTGACTTCAAGCACCATATTGATCATGTCCGGCGCGATGGTGAGTTCGCGCAACGCCTCGCCAAATAGTTCGAGTTGCAGGCTCCGCGTCATCGCGGCCGCTGCATTCAGGCAAATAAGCCCAGCATGCAGATCGACGCGCGTATATTGGCCCTTGCTGCCCGGACTGGACGACGATCCGCGAAAATCGATGGCGTTGCGCGTGACGAAGGTCCAGTCGCCTGCAACGATGAATGGGATGAGATCCCAATCCGAAGTTGCGGCGCGGCCGAGCCATACCAGATGCGACGATTCCCCAAAGCCTCGAGCGCGCGCCAGCTCGGCGAGTTTCGGGCTGAGACACTCGTCGATCAGGAATTTCATTCTGCCGATATGCGCTTGATGCGACGCTCGGAGATTTTCCGGGTGCCGGCCGGCAATCTGGTGGACAACGGGCGCGGGCGCCCACGCAGCGGATTGGCTTCGGCGTAAAAGGCGGCAAGCGCGAGCTTCTTACGATTGAGCGCAGGATAGTCTTCAAGCATCTCGTCCTCTGATGCGCCGGCGGCCAAGGCGCTTGCGATATCGTGAACGGGGATGCGCGTGCCGCGGATGACGGGCGTGCCGCCAAGAATATCCGCTGACGCGGTGATCACGCGACGCGCCTCGTCAAGCTTGGTCAGCCTCGCCAACGCACGCGTCACGAAGGGACGAAAGTCGATGGTGAGGAAATCTTCGCGGAAGGTCCAGTCGGCCTTCAGCATCTCGCTTGTCATGCCTGTGATCTGCAGGCGCGCTTCCGCAAAACGCATGGCGGACAGCCGCTGTTCCGACGTAAGGCGCCGCGCGCTCTCAAAGTAAAAAGCGATCAGACTGCAGGCGGATGTGGAAATCTGACGGCGTTCGTCGAGTGATACAAAGCTGTCGGGCAGGATGCGCTCATCGATCACGCGATTGACGTCGCGCAGGCTGACCTGTGCCACGACCGCTGCTTCGGTGGTCTTCAGCATCTCCGAAACCGCAGGCATCGCTCCCTCTCCATTTCTTCCGATCCGTCGGAATATATAATTTCGCGGGTTATTTTTCAATCGCGAGCGGGGTGAGCACAGGCCTGCACGTGCCGCCAGCCGCAACTGGCTGACATGCCGACAGATTTTCAGTTGGTCTGAATAAAATCAGAAACAGGATTTTATCCCTTGACAGCGTTGCGCTCCCCGGATAGGTTTACGGCATGCTCCACAATTGGGTTCTGAGGCCGGCGGCTTTGCCGCAACGCTCCGAATCCCCTCGCATCAACGACATATTGACGTCATTGCGCACCGGAACATCGCTTCCGATGCCGCGTTGCTTTCGGGCAGGGCGCCGCAGAGTGCCTGTTTCATGAGGTGTCGGACGGCACCCGACTGAGGTGCAGCGCATCTCGAGCCCCAGCAAAACGAGGAACGCGATGGCGATAAATCAAAACGAACGGATCGTCGAGACAGCGACCGAGGCACGCCAGGCTGAACCCGGCCCGTCGGTGCTCGCGCTGTTGTCGATGAGCACGGGACTAGCGGTGATCATTCTCGCAGTCGTGTGGTTTGTGTTTTTCCGGACGTAACAGGCGCCGGCATCAGCGAGAGCCGGCCAGGCGAGTAACGCACATGGCCAGAACAATACCCAGCCCGACCGGCGAAAAAGCCGGTGCGGGCTGTTGCTTTATGTGATGACGCGGCGACGCCCGAGATCGCCGCTGTCGATCCTGCTGAAGCGCGCAAGCTGGCTGGCATCGAGAAGCGCAAGAACACCATCAGATCGACGATGGTCTATGCGGGTGTTGGACAGCGTGCCTCGGAGCGGGCGAAGAAGACCGCACCGGCAAAGCTCACTGTGACGAAGCCAGCGCGAACAACGGCTGTCGCCAAGAAAGCAGCAAAGAAAACTGCCAAGAAAACAATCAAGAAATCCGCCGTTAGGACGTCGGCGAAAAAGAAAACTGCTGCGCAGCCACGCGCCGCGAAGACATCCGCGGCGAAGCCGCCTGCAGCGAAGATGGCGGCGGCGCGAAAGTCTTCTGCGCGAAAACCGGCTGCAAAAACCGGGACCGATTGCAAGGCGTCGGATGCGGTGGCGATCTCCGCTGCGTCGGCCGCCGCTTTGCTGAAACGCGCTGCGACCAGGCGCAAGCGCCCGCGATCCCATTCGCAACTCATTCTTCGTGTGGTCGATGCGATGACCGGGCAGCTCGATCTGATCGAAGCCATTACCCGCGATCCCGGGCGTGGCGAGGCGGGACCCAGCGAGGCGGAGCGTCATGCCCGCGCCGTGGCCCAACTGGCGCGCGTCGCATCCGAATTGCGCAAGGAGATGGAAGAGGACAAGCGGAGACGCGCTGATGATGACGACCGCTCCGGCCGATCCCGTGATGCCGACCGCCCCCGTGACCTCGACGAGCTCCGTGACCGCCTTTCTCGACGTCTGGATGCACGGCTCGGACGCGGACCGGATATATCTGTGGCAGACGATGCGGCCGGAGGAAATCAGGTTTCTGGCTGAAGAATGCTGGCCTGTCTTTGCGCATCCGCATCAGCTGCCGCCGCCTGCCGCACCGAATGGCGAGCCCTGGTTGACATGGCTGCTGATCGGCGGCCGCGGCGCGGGCAAGACGCGGGCGGGGGCCGAATGGGTGCGCGCTCAGGCGCTGGGCAAGCCGCCTTTCGCCGACCGCGTGGCGGGGCGCATCGCGCTGGTGGGCGAGACCGAACATGATGTGCGCGAGGTGATGATCGAGGGCGTCTCGGGCATTCTCAGCGTGCATGCGCGGGCGGAGCGGCCGGTATGGACGCCATCGCGGCGGCGGCTGGAATGGGCGAATGGTGCGATTGCCGAAGTGTTTTCGGCAGAAGACCCCGAGAGCCTGCGCGGGCCGCAGTTTCACTGTGCATGGTCGGACGAGATGGCGAAGTGGCGGCAGGCGGAGGCGGCCTTCGACATGCTGCAATTCGGATTGCGGTTGGGGCATCAGCCGCGGCAATTGATCACGACGACGGCGCGGCCGAGCGCCTGGCTCAAGCGCCTGCTCGCCGATCCCGGCACGGCAGTGACGCGTGCGGCGACGGCGGCCAATGCGTTTCATCTGGCGCCGACATTTCTGCGCCATGTGATGGCGCGCTATGCCGGCACGCGGCTGGGGCGGCAGGAACTGAATGGCGAGATCATCGAGGACCGGCCCGATGCGTTGTGGTCGCGTGCATTGCTCGAGCAATGTCGTGCCGATGCGCCGCCCGGCTTGCAACGCATCGTGGTGGCGGTCGATCCGCCGGCCTCATCGACCAAACGCGCCGATGCCTGCGGCATCGTGGCGGCCGGGCTCGCCGAGAGTGGCATCGTCTATGTGCTGGCCGACGACAGCGTGAGGGGCGCGACGCCGACCATGTGGGCGAACAAGGCGATTGCGTTATGGCGGCGGCTGGAAGCGGATGCGCTGGTGGTCGAGGTCAATCAGGGCGGCGACATGGTGCGCACGGTGATCAACGAGATCGACGCGGGCGTGCCGGTGATCGCGGTGCGCGCGACGCGCGGCAAATGGCTGCGCGCCGAGCCGGTGGCCGCGCTCTATGAGCAAGGCCGCGTGAAACATGTCGGCACGTTTCCCGAACTGGAGGACGAGATGTGTGATTTTGCGAGTTCGGGATTGTCGAATGGCAAGTCGCCGGACCGGCTCGATGCCATGGCCTGGGCCGTGACCTCGCTGGCGCTGGGGCGGCGCGGGGATGGGCCACGGATCAGTGTGTTGTGAACCTTGTCCCGGGCGCGATGCAGCGCTTGCGCTGCTTCGCAGAACCGGGACCGCACGAAACTCGAAGTTTGTGGCGGTCCCGGCTCTGCGAAGCGGCATAAGCATGCCGCATCGCGTCCGGGACACGGTTAAAGGATGAGATCTTCCGACAGATCGCGCCAGTCGGGGTTGAGGCTTTCAATGAGTTCGAATTTCCAACTGCGTCGCCAGCGTTTCAATGCATGTTCGCGTGCGCGGGCTTCCAGGATCGAGGCATACTCTTCGAGATAGACGAGAACCGTCACACCATAGTCGTTGGTAAACCCAGGCACGCATTTCGCGCGATGTTCGGATAGCCGACGGGTGATGTCGCTAGTGACACCGACATACAGCACGCCGCGTTTCGTGTTTGCGAGGATGTAAACGAAGAAACGCCGCGGCATTCTCTTCTTCCTTGTCCCGGGCGCGATGCAGCGCGCTTGCGCTGCTTCGCAGAACCGGGACCTTTACGAACGCCGCTGGTTGGTGCGGTCCCGGCTCTGCGAAGCGACACTTTGCGCCGCACCGCGTCCGGGACAAGTATAGCAGGGATCAACTCATGTTCGAACGCCTGAAAGCCTATCTTGCGGCGCCTGAAATCAAGGCGTCGCGAACGGCGAAATTGCTTTTTCAGTATGAGGGGCGTGCGCGGTGGTCGCCGCGTGACTACTCATCGCTGGCGCGCGAAGGCTATATCGCCAATGCCATCGTGCATCGCGCGGTTCGCCTGATCGCCGAGAACGCGGCGGCGTGTCGCTTCATCGTGTTCGATGGCGCCCATGAGAGCGAGGCGCATCCGCTGATGCAGCTATTGACGCGGCCCAATCCGCGCCAGGACGGCAACCTGTTCTTCGAGGCGCTCTATGCGCATCTCTTGCTCGCCGGCAATGCCTATATCGAATCCGTGACGCTGGACGCGCGCGTGCGCGAGCTCTATGCGCTGCGGCCGGATCGCATGAAGCTCATCGCCGGCAGCGATGGCTGGGCCGAGGCGTATGAGTACAATGTCAACGGTCGCAGCCTGCGCTTCGACCAGGCATCGACAAAAGTGCCGCCGATCCTGCATCTCACATTCTTTCATCCGCTCGACGATCACTATGGTCTCGCGCCCATCGATGCCGCGGCGACGGCGCTCGACACCCACAACGCCTCCGCCAAATGGAACAAGGCACTGCTCGACAATGCGGCGCGGCCATCCGGCGCGCTGGTCTATGCGGGGCCGGACAGTGCGGTGTTGTCGGAAACGCAATTCGACCGGCTGAAGCGCGAACTTGAAAACAATTACCAGGGTGCGATGAATGCGGGCCGGCCGCTGCTGCTGGAAGGCGGCCTCGACTGGAAGCCGATGTCATTGACGCCGAAGGACATGGATTTCCTCGAGGCTCGCCACACCGCCGCGCGCGAAATCGCGCTGGCCTTCGGCGTGCCGCCGATGCTGCTCGGCATCCCCGGCGACAATACGTTCGCGAATTTCGCCGAGGCCAATCGCAGCTTCTTCCGCCAGACCGTATTGCCGCTGGCGGCGCGCACCGGCAATGCGCTGGCACAGTGGCTGGCCGGCGAATACGGCGATGGCATCCGCATCGAGATCGACACCGACCGCGTGGATGCGCTGGCGGGTGACCGCGTCGCGCTGTGGGAGCGGGTGAATGCGGCGGCGTTCCTGACGCTGAACGAAAAACGTGAAGCGGTGGGCTATGCGCCGGTGGAAGGCGGGGACAGGTTGGGTTAGAACGCATCATGCCGCTCACTTATGTCATTCCCGATCTGCACGGCCGCCGCGATCTGCTTGATCTCGCGCTGGCGCGTATCGATGCGCATGCGACAGGAGCTGCGGCAACGCTCATCGTGCTCGGGGATTACGTCGATAAGGGCCCGGATTCGCGCGGCGTGATCGCGCGGCTGCGGGCAGGGATGCCGGCGCTCTGGCGAACCGCAATGCTGAAAGGCAATCACGACGCGCTGATGGTGGCGGCGCTGCGCGGCGATATCGCGATGGAGGATTGGCTCGCGAAGGGCGGCGACACCGCGCTTGCGTCTTACAACAACGACGCCGCCGAGGTGCCGATGCACGATATCGCCTGGCTCGACGGACGGCCGTTGTTTTACGAGGATGCGCATCGCATCTATGTTCATGCCGGCGTCGATCCCGCGCTGCCGCTGCGGCAGCAGGAGGCGATGGTGCTGCTGACCAAGCGCTATGCCGACGATGACGACAGCGGGCTTGGACCGAAGCATGTGGTGCACGGTCATGACCGCCATCCGAACGGGCCGCTGCTGCTGCAGAACCGCAGCAATCTCGACACCAACGCGTGGAAGACCGGGCGGCTGGTGATCGGCGTATTCGACGATGCCGTGCCGGGTGGGCCGGTGGAGCTGATCGAGGTCGTTGGCGCTGCCGCCTAGGCGGCGTCTCTCTTTACATTTGGAATGCGCGCGCACGCCGCTCCGCAAGGGGACGGCGTGCTTGTGGCTGAGTGATTGTCATGACCGTGATCTCCGACCTGATCGAGACATTCCTGAAGCGCGGTGATCTCGCGCATCTGGCGCTGTTCCTATGGGCGTCGGTGGCGAGTCTCGCGGCGCTGTTCGCGCTGCGTGAGCTTGCCGGCGCATCGCGGCGCTTTGACGAGTTCGTCCGCCAGCTCGCTTTGTTCAATCGCCGCGTCGGACGACGCGGGCGAGGGGCCGAAACCGATAGTGACAGCGATCGCTAGCGATCGTTTGCGATCGCGAATGATCGCGCTTCCAGGAGTGCGATGATGGACAGGCTTCTTGACACGCTGCGTTCGATCCGGCCGGAGACGAAAGCGGCCAGGGATCACCTGACGGTGTTTCGCGAATTCCTGGCGCATCTCGACGCGCTGCAACGCCAGGCGCCGAGCAGGAATCCGCCGATACGGCGGAAGGCTGCGCGCAAGACGTAGCGTTCTTTTCCCTCCCCCAAGCGGGCCCCCCCCCCCCCGC
>JAEXYA010000057.1 GCA_023451825.1 Pseudomonadota bacterium | reverse complement strand
GTGGGCACGCTACGCTTTGCCCACCCTACACATCACACATCCATCACCACCGTGACCGGCACATGGTCAGACGGCCGTTCCCAGCCGCGGGCATCGCGCGTCACCGAAAAGTCCTGCACCGCATCCTTCAGCGCACTCGATACCCAGATGTGATCCAGTCGCCGTCCGCGATTCGAAGCCGCCCAATCCGCGGCGCGATAGCTCCACCACGTATAGATCTTCTCCGACAGCGGAATGCGCTCGCGCGCCACGTCGATCCAGTTGCCTTCGCTCTGCACGGCCAAGAGCTTTTCGCATTCGACCGGCGTGTGCGAGACGATCTTCAGCATCTGCTTGTGCGACCACACATCGTTTTCATGCGGCGCCACATTGAGATCGCCGACGAGAATATGCCTTGCATCACCGCGCGGATGCAGGCCGTCGCAGCTCTTCATCTCGTCGAGGAAAGAGAGCTTGTGCGCGAATTTCGGATTGGCCTCGGGATCGGGAATGTCGCCGCCGGCCGGTACGTAGAAATCATGCACGATCAGCGGTGCGCTCAGTCCCGCCTGCGCGCCAAAGGCCACCGAGATGTGGCGCGAGTCGAGCTTGTCGCAGAACACGCGGATGTCGCTGCTCTTGAACGGCAGTTTCGAGACGATGGCGACGCCGTGATAGCCCTTCTGTCCGTTCAGCGCGATGTGGTGATAGCCGAGCTGCTTGAAGCGCTTGAGCGGAAACGCATCGTCGGGGCATTTGGTCTCCTGCAGGCACAGCACGTCGGGCTGCTCCTTCTGCAGGAAATCAGCGACGAGTTCGATGCGCAGGCGGACGGAATTGATGTTCCAGGTGGTGAGTTTGAGACGCATGGGCTCTTGTAGCCCGGATGGAGCGCAGCGCAATCCGGGAATCAGAGCTTCCACATGTCGCCGGTCCCCGGATTACGCTTGCGCTCCATCCGGGCTACGGAGCCAGCGCCTAATTCGCGCCGCCGCTCGGATATTTCGCGAAATCGATCTTGAACAGGCCCGGATCCGGCTTCTTCACCGTGTCGAGATTGTAGATCGCCACCGTGGTGTCGTAGCCCTGCGGGTCCGTGATGGTCCACTGCTTGAGCTGGCCGTCCTTGGTGCCGACCATCAGCATCAGGCGCGAGGTGCCGACCACGGCATTGCGTTCCTCGATGATGACGGACGTGTACAGATCGTCCGCGGTCACCGCGACGACATTGGTGTCCTTCATCAGATCGATGCGATCGGACAGCAGATAGCGCAGCGGCGTCTGTGACAGCGGGTAGATGTCCTGCGTCGCCAGCTTGGTATCGCGCACCGCCAGCGACTGGCCATCGGAGACCATGGCGATCGGTGTGGGCGCATCATATTCGAAACGCACCTTGCCCGGCTTCTGGATATAGAAATCACCGGTGGTCTTGCTGCCGTCGGGGCCGACCTGCACGAAGTTGCCCGACAGCGTCGAGAGATTCGACAGATAGGAACTCACCTTCGCAGCAGACGCCTTCTGATTGGCGTCGAAGGTCGTGAAGATGCTGGCCGGCTTGTTGCGGCGGGGATCGGGGATCACCGGGTTCGGCGGCACGGTCTGCCGCGGCGCTTGCGCCTGCTGGATGGGCGAGGGCATGGCGGGCTGACGGCTCGGCTGTGTCTCGGACGCGGCGACCTGAAAGCTCGCAGCATTGCGCGCCTTCGGTGCCGGGCGCGGCAGCGGTGTCGCCTGGGCCGCGGACATCATGATGCCGATCGCAAAAGTCGCAGCAATGCCGGCCGTGCTCGCGCGCAGAAGCGTCTGGTGTGCGGCGAGATGGGTGTCGCATGTCATCAAAACGTCGTCCTGCTCGGCGGTGCCTGCGGCGCATTCTCGCGAATGATCCGAAAGCTTGAAATTTTGTCCCGGGCGCAATGCATCCAAGCGAAACAAAGTCTCGCATAGACGTGATGCTTTGCAGAACCGGGACCGCACAAAATTCAAACGTTCGTGACGGTCCCGGCTCTGCGAAGCAGCGCAAGAGCGCTGCATCGCGTCCGGGACAAGAGGGGATCCAACACGGGCGGACGTCACATCCGCCGCGTGCGCTGGCCGTAGCCCCGCGCTGTGGCGATTTCGCGACCCAGCCGCCTGTTTGTTCCCTGATCCCGTCACGCGCTCAGAAACCGCTCTCTTCTTCCGCAATCAGGATCTCGCGCTTGCCCGCATGGTTCGGCTGGCCCACGACCCCTTCATTTTCCATTCGTTCGATCAGCGAAGCCGCGCGGTTGTAGCCAATCTGCAGGCGGCGCTGGATGTAGCTGGTGGACGCCTTGCGGTCGCGCTTCACGATCGCCACGGCCTGCTGATAGAGATCGCCGCCGCCATCGCTGCCCATGCCGGTATTGTCGAACACCGCACCGTCTTCGCCTTCTTCCGGCTCTTCCGCCGTGACGGCTTCGAGATATTCCGGCTCGCCCTGGGTCTTGAGGTGCTTCACCACCTTCTCGACTTCCTCGTCGGACACGAAAGGTCCGTGCACGCGCGAGATGCGGCCGCCACCGGCCATATAGAGCATGTCGCCGCGGCCGAGCAGCTGTTCGGCGCCCATTTCACCCAGGATGGTGCGGCTGTCGATCTTCGACGTCACCTGGAAGGAGATACGCGTCGGGAAGTTTGCCTTGATGGTGCCGGTGATGACGTCCACCGACGGACGCTGCGTGGCGAGCACGACGTGAAGACCGGCCGCACGCGCCATCTGTGCGAGGCGCTGCACCAGGCCTTCGATGTCCTTGCCGGCCACCATCATCAGGTCGGCCATTTCGTCGACGATGATGACGATATAGGGCAGCGGCGAGAGATCGAGCTTCTCTTCCTCGTAGATCGCCTTGCCGGTTTCCTTGTCGAAGCCGGTGTGAACGGTGCGGGTAAGTTCTTCGCCCTTCTTGCCGGCTTCGATCAGGCGCGCATTGTACCCGTCGATATTGCGCACGCCGAGCTTGGCCATGCGCTTGTAGCGCTCTTCCATCTCGCGCACGGCCCATTTGAGCGCAACGACGGCTTTCTTCGGATCGGTCACGACCGGAGTCAGCAAATGCGGGATGCCGTCATAGACGGACAGTTCGAGCATCTTCGGATCGACCATGATCAGGCGGCACTGATCGGGCCGCAGCCGGTAAACCAGGCTGAGGATCATGGTGTTGATCGCCACCGATTTACCCGAACCGGTGGTGCCGGCGATCAGCATATGCGGCGTGCGGGCGAGATCGATGATGATGCTTTCGCCGCCGATATTCTTGCCCAGGCAGAGCGGCAGCTTGATGCCTTCATTGGTGTCCTGCACTTGCAGCAGTTCGCGCAAGTAGACGTTTTCGCGATGCTGGTTCGGCAGTTCGATGCCGATGGCATTGCGGCCGGGGACCACGGCGACGCGCGCGGAGAGGGCGCTCATGGAGCGCGCGATATCGTCGGCGAGGCCGATCACGCGCGACGACTTGATGCCCGGTGCGGGTTCGAGTTCGTACAGCGTGACGACGGGGCCCGGATTGGCCTTCACGATTTCGCCGCGCACGCCAAAGTCCTGCAGCACGCCTTCGAGCGCGCGCGAATTGGCTTCGAGTTCGGATTTGCTGAGCGGCTTGCGATCGGCGGCCTTTGGCGCCGTGAGCATGCCGACGGAGGGAAGTTCGAACTTGCCGCTGGTATTCTTGCGCGCCGTCTCTTTCGCGGAAGACTTCTTGCGCGCCTTGGGAGCGGGCTGTTCCTCGACCTCGTCTTCCTCTTCCTCGTATTCCTCTTCTTCCTCCTCCTCTTCGTGCTCCTCGTCGTCATGCTCATCATGCGGAGCGATCGGCGGGCTCGCGCGACGGCCGCCGAGATTGGGCTCCTGGCGCT
Organism: Pseudomonadota bacterium; assembly: GCA_023451825.1. GTDB lineage: Bacteria > Pseudomonadota > Alphaproteobacteria > Rhizobiales > Xanthobacteraceae > Tardiphaga. The sequence continues at coordinate 38,685 of JAEXYA010000057.1, read as the reverse complement.
CAAAGGCCGCAGCGCGCGGCTCGCCGCCGGAGGTGACGAATTTCGAATAGAGGAAGGACAGCACGCGGCCGATGCGCGCCTTTGCGCTCATCACGCCGTGGAAGAACCAGCCGAGCGAAACCGCGAAGGACCGACGATCCTTCTCTTCATCGACATCGTCAAACGGTTCGTCGTCGATGTCCTCGATCTCGGGGAATTCCTCCTTCGCCTTGGCGCCATAGCCGCAGGCGATGACGAAGGTGAATGCCATCAGCGAGCAGAAGATGCCGCCGAGCACGAAGCGATAGATGAAGCCGACGGGGCCGAACACGACCGCAGGCGCGCGAAACAGCGCATCGCCGACCACGCCGCCGACGCCGGTCGGCAGCGGCCACGATCCGCCATGCTGCCAGCAGCTGGCAAAGCCCGCGGCGAACACGGTGCAGAGCAGCCAGCAGGTGAAACGCAGCGCTTCGCGGTCGAAGTGCCGATGCGTCATCATCCGCCAGCCCCAGACGGCGACGGTGAGGATCATCATGATGGCGCCGAGGCCGAGGATCTGCATCAAGAGATCCGCGCCGATCGCGCCGGGATAGCCGACGATGTTGCGGATCGCCCGCGAGGTCGCGTGGCTCAGGCTCGGGTCCTGCACGGACCAGGTCATCATCGCCGCCGCCGCAACGCCGGCGACGCCGACCAGGCAGAAGCCCATGAGTTCGCGCAGCCGCCGGCCCAGCGCCTCGCGCAGCGAGACGGGCAGGTGCCCGACCAGGGGAATGACGCGTTCGATCGTGGTGCTCATCTCTGCCCCTGCGATCAGCCGAGAATCTTGACGATGCGATGCAGCGCCTCGGCGGTGGTATCACTGTCCTGAACCATGGCGATCCGGATGTAACCGGCGCCGGGATTGCTGCCGTCGGGCTGCGTCCGGGCGAGGTAACTGCCGGGGACAACGCGAACACCGCCGTCTCTGTAAAGCCGCACTGTTGCCTCTTCGTCGCCACCGGAATTCGTGACATCGAGCCACAAACAGAAGCCGCCAGCGGGCCGTTTGTAGCCGTAGCGCGACCCCAGAATCTGGTCGGCAAGATCGAATTTCAGCCCGTAAAGCCGGCGGTTTTCTTCGACATGGCTCTCGTCGGCATAGGCGGCGGCCGCCACATGCTGCAGCGGCACCGGCACCTGGGGCGCTGCGACATTGCGCAACTCATGGAGCGCACTGAGAAATTTGCGATCGCCCGCGACGAAGCCGACGCGCATGCCGGGCAGGTTCGAGCGCTTGGACAGCGACTGGAAGGCAACGACGTTCTCAAAGTCCGGACCTGCATGCGCCAGCATGCTGCCGGGCGCTTCGCGGGTGTAGATCTCGGAATAGCATTCGTCGGACAGCGCGATGAAGCCGTGCTTCAGGCTCAGTGCATGCAGTTGCTTGAAATATTCCGGCGTTGCAACAGCACCTTGCGGGTTGGCCGGCGAAGCGATGTAGATCGCCGCAGTTCGCCGCAAGATTGCCTCATCAATTGCCGCAAGATCGGGAAGAAACCCGTTCGCCACCGTGGTCGGCAGGTAAATCGCCTCGCACCCCGCGGCCCGGGCACCCGCGCCATAGGCCGGATAGAACGGATTCGGCAGCAAAATCGCGGGCTTACCCTCGCGCGGCCCGACATAACGCGCCGCCGCAATGCCGGCGAAGAACAGGCCCTCGCGGCTGCCATTCAGCGCGAGCACTTCCGTCTCCGGATCGACCGCGCGCGGCAGATTGAACCGCCTGGTTATCCACTTCGCCGCCGCCTCGCGAAACGGGGCGATGCCTTTCGCGATCGGGTAGCGACCGAAATCATTGATATACTTGGCCAAAATTGGCCCGACAAAATCCGGCACCGGATGCTGCGGTTCGCCCAATGACAGTGTGATCAACGGCAAACCGGGCTGATAAGGCGCCAGCAATTCCGTCAGCCGCGCAAATGGCGACCGCTCGCCATCGGCTCCCGCCGAGGTGCGAGGCGCGCTTTGCTGCTGAGAGGAATTGGCAGAGATCATCGGAAAAACGCCCGTACTTTCAACGCCGCCGACCGCCCCATGAGACCGGCAGAACTGGGATCAGACCACCATAGATGGGGCGAGGTTAAGGCCCGATTAACCATGGACGGGTGGGCGAAAAGCGGAGGTTGGACGATTAGGAAAGTCGCGCGATTTCACTATCGATGGCGACTTTCAAAATCGGCAAACCCAGCATGACGGTGTGCCATACGATCCGCGCTGCCACATCCTCGTAGTCATGCCGATAGATGTTTCCCGCACCTGCAATCTGCCTCCACCCGATCGTCGAATGACGTTGCTTGAGATCGTCGGGTAAGCGACGTGACGCTTCAGAGATGATCTCTAGACAACGAATGACGGCGTAGAGCGTCCGCAAATCATTCTCTAGATCATCCGCGCTAATATCCGCGAGGAACGCAGTTGCCAAATCGATGTGATATCGGATGTCGCGAAGGGCTGTTTCTGCGGCCTTAGAAGGCATCGATCGCATCGGCGATTGCGATCGGCGCAACATAAGTCTTCAGATTCTTGCGGCTGACGACATCGACCGGATGATCAAACAGCCCGGCGATGTATTCCTTGAGGCCCGCATAATCGAAAACCGTCATCTGCGTGGCAGGATCGAGCTCGATCATGATGTCGACGTCACTGTCCGGGCGATTGTCCCCGCGTGCGACGGAGCCGAACAGCGCAGCGTGAAGAACGCCTCTTGCGCGGAGCGCAGATTCGGATCGTCGGAGTGTCGCGAGTGCATCGGCTCGGTTCATGCCTGAAGCATAGCACGATCACCGGAATTCGGGAGTCGCCAGAAAAAGTGAAGGGCCCGCAGCTTGCGCTGGGGCCCTTCGACGATTGGGACATTGCCGGGTATTGCCCCAACCGATCCCGAAGAGTCCGGCGCGGGCGCCGGACCTTCAAACTTACATATTGTAGGCGCGTTCGGTGTGCTCGGTGACGTCGAGGCCTTCGCGCTCGACTTCGACCGTGACGCGCAGGCCGACGATCACGTCGACGACCTTGAACAGGATTGCCGAACCGATGCCCGAGAGCACGATGGTCAACAGGACGCCTTTGCTCTGTGCCAGCATCTGGGTGACCATGTCGTAGTCGCCGATCTTGCCGGCCACATAGTCCATCACGCCGGTGCCGCCGAGGGCCGGGTTGACGAGGATGCCGGTGCCGAGCGCGCCGAGGATGCCGCCGACGCAGTGGACGCCGAATACATCGAGGGAGTCGTCATAGCCGAGTGCGTTCTTCACGGTGGTGCAGAAGAACAGGCAGACGAAGCCGGCGACGAGGCCGAGCACCAGCGCGCCCATCGGGCCGGAGAAGCCGGCGGCCGGGGTGACGGCAACAAGACCGGCAACCGCGCCCGAAGCAGCACCCAGCAGCGACGGATGACCCTTGGTCAGCCATTCCGCGAACAGCCAGGCCAGAGCGGCCGCAGCGGTGGCGAGGAAGGTGTTGACCATCGCGAGGCCTGCGCCGCCCGATGCTTCCAGGTTCGAACCGACATTGAAGCCGAACCAGCCGACCCAGAGCAGCGAGGCGCCGATCATGGTCATGGTCAGCGAGTGCGGAGCCATCAGCTCCTTGCCGTAGCCGGTGCGCTTGCCGATGATCAGGCAGCCGACCAGACCTGCGATACCGGCATTGATATGCACCACGGTGCCGCCGGCGAAGTCGAGCGCGCCCCACAGGAAGATCTGGCCGCCATCGGCCATCACTTCATCAAGCTTGGCCTGCGCCGCAGCCTTCGCATCGGGAGCCGCAGCGGCAACAGCCTTGGCGGCTGCAACGATGGCGTCCGGGCCGGCCCAGTACCAGACCATGTGCGCCATCGGGAAGTAGATCAGCGTGACCCAGAGCGGCACGAACAGCGCGACGGCTGCGAATTTGGTGCGTTCTGCGAAGGCGCCGACGATCAGCGACGGGGTGATCGCCGCGAAGGTCATCTGGAAGCAGAAATAGACCATTTCCTGCACGGCCACGTCAGCCGAGAAGGTGCCGGCCATGGAGTCCGGCGTGATGCCGGCCATGAAGGCCTTGGAGAAGCCGCCGATGAAAGCCGAGCCACCGGTGAAGGTGATGCTGTAGCCGTAAACCGCCCAGATGATCATGACGATACAGACGGTGTAGAGGATCTGCATCAGCACCGAGAGCATGTTCTTGGAGCGGACGAGGCCGCCATAGAACAGCGCGAGGCCGGGGATGGTCATCAGCAGAACGAGGACCGTAGAGGTCATCAGCCAGGCATTGTCGCCTTTGTTGATCGCCGGCTCGGCGTGAGCCGCGGTTGCGGCGAGCAGGCCGACAGCAAGTGCCGCCAATCCCGCGCCAGATGGACGCTTGAACGTCATGTTGTGAGACTCCTGATTGAAGAAACTGAAGTGAGTTTTGATGGAATGAAAAGGAGCGAGCATGGGATGCGGGCGCTCAGAGCGCCGCGGCATCGGCCTCGCCGGTGCGGATACGAACGGCGTGTTCGAGGCTGATGACGAAGATCTTGCCGTCGCCGATCTGGCCGGTCTTGGCGGCAGCCGAGATGGCGTCGATGGTCTTGTCGACCTGGTCGGTGGCGACAGCGACTTCGATCTTGATCTTCGGCAGGAAGCTCACTGCGTATTCGGCGCCGCGATAGATTTCGGTGTGGCCCTTCTGGCGGCCATAGCCTTTGACTTCCGTCACCGTCAAACCGTGAACGCCAATGGCGGTCAGGGCATCACGGACTTCCTCAAGCTTGAATGGCTTGATGATCGCCATAACAATTTTCATGGGTCCTATCCCCGCTAGGCCCGACAAACGGTCGGGCGATCTCGACTGAGGTTCCCACGCGGAGACATTCACAACGCGGTCGCAGCCTGATCTGACAGAATCAAATGCCGTGCCAACTCGCCAAAAACGCCTAACAGACTGTGAATGCGAAGTTTTTACCGCTTTGCAGCAAAGGCACTGAAATGCGCTATTCGGTCGCGCTCAAAGTCTAGCCAGTCCTGCCTAAAACAAAAGCATGACAGGCTGCCGACACAATCTTGCTCAGGTCAGAGGCAGGAAATTGGTATTCCGCCACGCAGATTTCGAGCAGATCGCTCGGGAATGTCTAATAAGAAGGCCAATTCAGCTGCTGCGGGCAGGGAAGCCTTTACTCAATCAAGTCGATTTCGAGAGACTGGGCGCTTACAACGCGTCGCTGTCGGTCTCGCCGGTGCGGATGCGCAAAGCCCGATCGATGGGAGTGACGAAAATCTTGCCGTCGCCGATCTGACCGGTGCGGGCGCTGGTGGAGAGGACTTCCACGGTCTTGTCCGCAAGGCTGGAATCCACCGCGATCTCGATGCGCAGCTTGGGCAGGAAATTCACGATATATTCGGCGCCGCGATACATCTCGGTATGGCCCTTCTGGCGGCCATAGCCCTTCACCTCGGTCACGGTCATGCCATGCACGCCGATGGCGGTCAGCGCCTGACGCACCTCATCGAGCTTGAACGGTTTGATGATCGCGACAACGAGCTTCATGTCAGGCTTCCTGTTTGGGCAATCCCAAACCTTGCTTACGCAATCATGCGACACATGGCCATAGGGCGCGACACCTACAAAAGGCAGACACCGCCCACATAGGGCCGGCGTTGCCGGACGATGCTGACGCGTTCGAACAGCTCGGCTTTGGTGAACGGATCGGCGGCGATGAAAGCTTCCGCCTCCGCACGATCCTCGGTGTCGAGCACATAGATGCCGCCGCCCATGTCACTGCCGTCGTCATGCAGCTTGGCGCCACAGGCGAGCAGCTTCTTCGCGTGCTCGGCGAGGAAGGCGAGATGGGCCGGGCGATGCTCGGCGCGGATGGCCTGGCTGTCGGGCCTGTCGAAGGTTTCGATGACGTAGGGCACGTGGATCTCCCGCAATTTGCTCAAGGCCGTAGGATGGGTGGAGCGAAGCGATACCCATCACCACAGGCGCCCGGCCGTGATGGGTATCGCTTCGCTCAACCCATCCTACAAGGCTCAGCCCTTCGGCTTTTCGCGGCGCTCGCGCACCGAGCCTTCTTGCGCGACGGATGCCACCAACGTGCCGTCGGGCTTGAAGATCATGCCGCGGGCGAGGCCGCGGCCGTTCTGCGCGCTCGGCGAATCCTGGCTGTAGAGCAGCCATTCGTCGGCGCGGAACGGGCGGTGAAACCACATCGCGTGATCGAGGCTCGCCGCCATGGCCTGGCCGTCGAACAGCGTGCGGCCGTAGCGTGACATGATGGAATCCAGCAGCGAGAAATCCGACGCATAGGCCAAAGCGCACATGTGCAGCGCCTGATCGTCCGGCAATTTGGCCGCGGTGCGGATCCAGAAATTGATGCGGCCGTCCGGGATTTTTTCGCCGGCATAGCGCTGGAATTCCACCGGGCGCAGCTCGATCGGGCGATCGCTCTCGTAATAACGGCGGATGTAGTCCGGCATCTTTTCGATGATCGAATCTTTCGCCACTTCTTCGGCGGAAAGTTTGTCCGGCGGCGGCACGTCGGGCATCGGGTCGAAGTGGTTGAACGAATCTTCTTCCTCGGCATGGAAGGAGACCATCATGGAGAAAATCGCCTGGCCGTGCTGGATCGCGGTGACGCGACGGGTCGAATAGCTCTTGCCGTCGCGCAGGCGCTCGACCTCGTAGATGATCGGAATCTGCGGATCGCCGGGCAGGATGAAATAGCAATGCAGCGAATGCGGCATGCGGCCTTCCACCGTGCGCACCGAGGCGACCAGCGCCTGGCCGATCACCTGGCCGCCGAACACGCGCTGCCAGCGCGTCTTCGGGCTGCGGCCGCGGAACATGTTCACCTCGATGGTTTCGAGATCGAGGATGTCGATCAGATCGATCAGGCTCTTGGACATGTCGGCGTCTTTCGTGAGGCGGCTGCGTGACGGTCGATTCACCAAGGGCTCATGATCCAGGTCATGGTTCCCAGCCCTTGTTTCGCATTCCTGTTTCGCCCAGCTATAAGCGCGTGGCAACAGCAGGAACGGGTATCATGGCGGCACAAAAGGGCCAAAAAGGCATCGTGATCGGCGGTGGCGCATTCGCCGGGCTGGCGCTGGCTTTGGCGCTGCGCCAGGGGCTCGGGCCGGATGTGCCGGTGATCGTGGCCGATCCCGCGCTGACGACGCGGCCAAGCCGCGATCCGCGCGCGTCGGCCATTGTGGCAGCCTGCCGGCGGATGTTCGATGCCATCGGCGTCTGGGAGGCCGTTGCCGCGGAGGCGCAGCCGATCCTCGACATGGTGGTCACGGATTCCAAGGTCGATGACGCCGTGCGGCCGACCTTTCTCACCTTTGCCGGCGAAGTCGAGCCGGGCGAGCCGTTCGCCCATATGGTCGAGAATCGCCGCCTGATTGACGAACTGGTCCAGCGCACCGAAGCCGCCGGGATCGATCTGCGCGCAACGCCGGTGACGACGTTCGATGCGCGGTCCGATGGCGTCAGCGTTACACTTGGCGACGGCAGTGTGATCGAGGCAGCGCTGCTGGTGGCGGCGGATGGCGCGCGGTCAAGACTGCGCGAGCGGGCAGGGATCGCGACCCATGGCTGGGATTACGACCAATCCGGCATCGTCGTCACTGTCGGTCATGAGCGCGATCACGAAGGCCGCGCGGAAGAGCATTTTCTGCCGGCTGGCCCGTTTGCGATCCTGCCGCTCAAAGGCAATCGCTCGTCGCTGGTGTGGACGGAGAAGCGGACCGATGCCGAGCGCATCGTGGCGCTGCCGGACGACGAATTCCATGCCGAGCTGGAGCGTCGCTTCGGCCTGCATCTCGGCGAGGTGAAGGCGCTCGACAAGCCGCGCGCATTCCCGCTCGGCTATTTTGTCGCCCGCTCCTTCATCGGCGAGCGCCTCGCCCTGATCGGCGACGCCGCCCATGTGATCCATCCGATCGCGGGGCAGGGGCTCAATATGGGTCTGAAGGATGTCGCGGCGCTGGCGGAAAGCATCGTCAATGCCGCGCGGCTGGGCATGGATTTTGGCCAGAGCGACGTGCTGGAGCGCTATCAGCGCTGGCGCCGGTTCGACACCATGAGCATGGGCCTTGCGACAAACGTGCTGAACTTCATGTTCTCGAACGATCTGCCGTTTGTACGCAGCATCCGCGACATCGGATTAGGGATCGTCGATCGCCTGCCGCCGCTGAAAGGTGCGTTCATCAAGCAGGCGGCAGGATTGTCGGGGGAAGTGCCGCGTCTGCTCAAGGGCGAGGCGATTTAGCTCGGCCCGTAGGGCGGATAAGCGCAGCGTAATCCGCCGGCCGAAGTCAAAATCGAAACTCCGCGGCGGATTACGCGGCGCTTATCCGCCCTACGATTCTGCGCTCAATCGATCTTCCGCGCTTCTTCCGGCAGCATGATCGGGATGCCGTCGCGGATCGGGTAAGCGAGCTTGGCCGAGCGGGAGATCAGCTCCTGGCGGCCCGCATCGAATTCCAGCTGACCCTTGGTCACCGGGCACACCAGGATTTCGAGCAGTTTTGGATCTGTGCCGTCCTGCGGCTCGGTCGTCGTGTTCATTGAAAAGCTCCGGATTACTGCAGCGGCGGGTCGCCGCTGGTGCGTTTCTTGGCGAGGTCCATCTCGGTGATGGCGATCAGGATTTCGGCGCGGGTCTTCAGGTCCGGCGCTTCCAGCATCGCCTGTTTTTCCGGCGGACCGTAGGGCGACATCATGGCCAAAGCATTCACCAGCGCCTCGTTCGGCGCCTTGCGGATGCCATCCCAGTCCACCTTGAGATTGTTCACCTTGAGGAAATCACCGAGTGCGGCCAGCAGAGCGGCGCGATCGACGTCGTCTTCGCCCTTGCGCGCGGTGAAATCATCGACGAAGGGGAAGTAATCGACCTTGCACTGGCGATACTGCGTCAGCACCGACAATTCCTCGACGACCTCGAAGCGCGATACGCCGGTGAGTTCGAGGATGTAGCGGCCGTCGCCGGATTCGGCGAGCTGGGTGATGCGGCCGACACAACCGACCTTGAACAGCGACGGATGCTCGTCGTCGTCCGAATGCACGGCATCGGGCTGGATCATGCCGATCAGGCGATGGCCGTCGCGGAACGCGTCGTCCACCATCGCCAGATAGCGCTGCTCGAAAATGTTGAGCGGCATCTGCCCGCGCGGCAGCAGCAAAGCGCCCGGCAATGGGAAAACCGGAATCACTTCCGGCAGTTCGGCCGGGCCGCGATAGTCGGCATTGATGGGCATGTCCGGTCTCGCTTGCCGATGGTGGATGCGGATTAGGCGAACAGGATCGTGGACAAACGGCGGCGGCCGTCAACGGTTGCCTCGTCCACCGGGCCCCAGGCCTCGAAGAACTGCAGCAGCTGCTTGCGGGCGCCGTCCTCGTTCCATTTGCGGTCGCGCTTCACGATTTCGAGCAGATGCGTCACCGCCGCCTCGCGCTGGCCAGCGCCGTTGAGTGCCACTGCGAGATCGAAACGGGCCTGATGATCGAGCGGATCGGCGGCGACCTTCTGTTCGAGCTCGGTCACCGGGCCGAGCGCGCTGGCCTGTTCGACCAGATCGATCTTGGCCTGGACCGCCTTCACGGCGGCATCCTCGCGCTTCGCGGCGGGGACCAGTTCCAGCGTCTGCTTGGCCTGTTCGATGGCGCCGGTGGCGACATAGCAACTGGCGAGGCCGGCAATCGCAGCAATATTGCCGGCGTCGGCGGCAATGATCTCGCCATAGATCGATGCGGCGGTGGCCGGATCGCCTTCGGCCAGAATGCCTTCGGCTTCTTCCAGCAACTCGGCCGTGGTCGGCTCGGCGCCGGGGCGGCCGGCGGTGATCTTGTTGATGAAATCGTTGATTTGGCTCTCGGGCACGGCGCCCATGAAGCCGTCGGCCGGGCGGCCATCGACGAAGGCGATCACCGCTGGGATGGACTGGATGCCCATCTGGCCCGGAATCTCCGGATTCTCGTCGATATTCATCTTCACCAGCTTCACGCGCCCCTTGGCGGCGGTGACGGCCTTCTCGATGATCGGGGTCAGCTGCCGGCACGGGCCGCACCAGGGCGCCCAGAAGTCGATCAGCACCGGCTGGTGCTTCGATTCCTCGATCACGTCCTGCATGAAGGTGCGGGTGGTGGTGTCCTTGATGAGGGCGGACCCTGCCTGGGATGCGGGTTCGCCGCCCTGTTCGATAATGGTCACGTCAACCTCACCTGTATCGGGAAATTTCTGCGCGCTTCTAGCACGCCCGAAGCGCATAAATGGCGTTCGTGACAGGATTTTGCAATTGGATCGCGCCGACCGCATTGCCGCGGAACGTGGCGAGGAGCCGCAAACCGCGTGTTTTCGGGGTTATTCGGGGATTTGGCAGGTCAAAACCGCCGAAACACATCATTTGCGGAACTTGGCAACATTCCTTCGTCTTTCTGTTGCAATCGCCGCCGGCATTTGGCATATGTCCGCGCGTCGGCGGCGCACCATCGTTGCCGCTTCTAGGATGCGGGTGTAGCTCAGTGGTAGAGCACGACCTTGCCAAGGTCGGGGTCGAGGGTTCGAGCCCCTTCGCCCGCTCCAGAACTTCCCGCTCCGGAATCATTAAGCTTATCTCACTCCCTGTCGGCTACCGCCGCCTTGCGGCCGTATTGTCGCGCGTTCATCCATGTCGCTTGAATTCGGGTGAGGTTGCGCAGACAATCGCCCTATTGCGGGTGTGAGACGAAGATGCCGTCGACGACAGATTCCAATCTGGAAATCGCCAGGCGCGCCAATGACGAGGCGCGGGCCGATTTCGCGACCTGGCTGATGATGTCGAAGCTGAAAAGCGTCGATGCCCTGCCCCAAGAAGCCCAGACCTTCTTCGCCGGCTATCTTGCCCTGTTGGCGCGTGGCAAACAGGCCGAATCCGCGGCGGCCGAGACGACCATCCAGACCGTCTATCGCCATTACTATGCCCGCATGGGCGGTACCGGCTCCGCGCCGGTGATCAAGCCGGCTCCGAAACCAAAGCTCATGTCCGACAACAATCAGAACAACCGCGACAACGTCACTCCCTTCCGCCGCATCAAGCCGGACACCCCGCCGCCGCGTGAGAAAAAGAAAATGCCGGTGGCGTTGATCTTCATCGGCCTGATCGTGCTTGCAGTGGCATGGCGCTATCTGAGCAAGGGTAGTTTGTAAGCTCGGCCGTAGGGCGGATGAGGCGAAGCCGAAATCCGCCGCGGAGCGTCAATGCAAACTCGGCCGGCGGATTACGCTGCGCACATCCGGCCTACTATTCATCGCATCGCAACTAACAAAACGCGTGCGCGTCATGCGCGCATTGCTTGATAGTTGCGCTTCCCCCCTGCGACATTTGTGCTAGCATCCCCTCGTCTACTTCGACCAGCAGACCAATAAAGTTCGTTTCGAACGATCAATAAGACATAGCAGCCTCATTTCTCCGCACAGGAGATCCGCTGCACAGGGAGTGAACGCGATGAAATCGATTTTCCGTCGTTCCATACTCGCATGCGCCGCGATCGCATGCGTCGGCGCCATTGGCTTTGCGGGACCGCAACAGGCCAGCGCGCAGCAAAAGCTCAAGAGCTACAAATCAGACACGAAAGATTTCTGGACCAATCCGCCCGATGATTGGTTCCTCGGCGACGAAACTGAAGCGCAGAAGGGTCTCGCGCCACCGTCCGGTCCGCCCACCGGCGCGTCCGACAAAGAACTCGCCGACATGATGAAAAAGATCAAGCTCCCGGCGGGCTTCAAGATCGAGGTCTATGCCTCCGGCGTGCTGGCTGCGCGACAGATGGCATGGGGCGACAATGGCACGCTGTTCGTCGGCTCGTTCGGCATCGGCAATGTCTATGCGATCACCGACAAAGGCGGAAAGAAAGAGGTCAAGACGGTCCTCAAAGGCATGAAGATGCCCACCGGCCTCGCCTTTCAGAATGGCGCACTCTACGTCATCGATATCGACAAGCTGATCCGCTACGACAATGCGGAAGCCAATCTCGACAATCTCGGCACCGGCAAGGTCGTTTATGACGACATGCCCTCCTATGCCGCGCATGGATGGAAGTATCTCGCGCCGGACAAGGACGGCTGGTTCTATGTGCCGTTCGGCCCTCCCTTCAATATCGGCATTCCGCCGACCTCGCTGTCGCAGATCCGCCGCGTCGATCCGAAGACGGGCAATGCGGAAATCGTAGCGCTCGGCGTGCGTAACTCCGTCGGCGGCGACGTCGATCCACGGACCGGCAAATACTGGTTTACGGAGAATGCGCGCGACTGGATCAGCGATGACATGCCGAGCGACAAGCTCAACATGATCACCAAGCTCGGTGAGCATTTCGGCTATCCGCATTGCCATCAGGGCGACATGGAAGATCCCAAATTCGCCATGGGGCATAAATGCTCCGAGTTCACACCACCGGTGCTCAATCTCGGTGCGCATGTGGCACCGCTCGGCATGAAGTTCTACACCGGCGACATGTTCCCGGCGGAATACAAGAACAACATCTTCATTGCCGAGCATGGTTCGTGGAATCGCCACAAGTATCAGGGCGCACGCATCAAGCGTGTGATCGCCGATCCCGATGGCAAGAATGCCAAGCAGGAGGATTTCGCCACAGGCTGGATCGAAGGTGACCAGGGCTATCTCGGCCGGCCTGCCGATGTGGTCCTGGCGAAGGATGGCTCGCTGCTGATCGCGGACGACTGGGCCGGTGCGGTGTACCGGATCAGTTACGCGAAGTGACGTGATGTGAATGGTGTAACGAGAGGCCGGTGCACCGGCCTCTCCACGTCATTGCGAGCGCAGCGAAGCAATCCAGTCCTTTCTCACTTGGCTCTGGATTGCTTCGTCGCTTCGCTCCTCGCAATGACGAGCGTGGAAACGAGCGAGCTGGAATGCGGAAATGCAATCCCGATCCGTTGTTGGTTCATTCTGCCTTCTTGTCCTCACATCATTCGTGGCAATCGCCGCCGATATCCCCGCCGGCAAGGAGAAAGCCGAACTCTGCATCGGCTGCCATGGCGAGAACGGCATCTCGCAGATGGAGAACACGCCCTCGCTTGCTGCGCAGCCCGATCAGTTCATCCAGTGGCAGCTCATTTTCTTCCGTGCCGGAACGCGCAAGAGCGAGGAAATGAAGCCGATCTCCGAGCAGCTCGACAATAATGACATCCGCAATCTCGGAGCCTACTTCGCGTCGCTGCAGCCGGCGGAGAAAAAGCAGGATGACGATCCGGACCTGTCAGCGAAGGGCAAGCAGGCCGCTGCGGGGCGCCGCTGTGCGTCATGTCATCTCGACAGCTATGCGGGGACGAAAGCCGTGTCGCGGCTGGCCGGGCAACGCGAGGATTATTTGTTAAAGGCGCTGCGCGATTACAAGTCGGGCGTTCGCGCCGGCGGCGGCATGGCGGCTATGGCGGAGGTGGCTTACTCGTTGAGCGAGGAGGAGATTGTCGCGCTGGCGCATTATCTCGCCCATTTGTAACGCGATCTCTTCAACTCCGCCTTCATCCTGAGGAGCACGCCGAAGGCGTGCGTCTCCCAGCGAATGGCGAAGCCATTCGCAAGGGATGGCCACGTACTCGGAGCCAGGCCAACTCATGGTTCGAGACGCGCGCCAATTGGCGCGCTCCTCACCATGAGGGATGGAGACTAGCCCCTTTGATTCTCATACGTCTTCAAATGCGTATAGATCATCCGCATCCGTGGCACGGCGACCTTGGCGGCATCAGCGCGGGCGATCATGTCGCCGGCGATCTGGTCGGCTTCGATTGCCGACTTGCCGAGGATGTCGCGATACATCGAAGCCGTCGCCTTCGAACCCTCGGCGGTCAGCATCGCCTCGGTGCGCTCGATGAAGGCCGGACGCGGTGTAAAGCCGTTGGCGACCGCCACGGCGGCACATTCGTCGCGCACACCGAGAATGAAATCGCGGCCGCCAGGCGCTGCGAGAATGTCGCCGATGGCGCCGCGCATGGATGAGGTGGCGCCGGCGATGCTGGCGAGGAACACCCACTTCTCCCACATGTCGTGAATGATCGTCTCGGACGAAGTGCCGCCAAAGTTGCCGGTCTTCATGACGGTATCGATCGCCTTGGCGCGTTCCGAGCTGCCGCCCTTGCGCTCGCCAAAGCTCAGCACCTGCAGCGGCGTCATCTGCACCACTTCGCGCGCCTCGTTCAACGTGGCGGCGATCTGGCACTGGCCGCCCATCACGGCGTCAGCGCCGAATTTCGCTTCCAGCACGTCGAGATGCTTCATTCCGTTCAGCAAAGGAATGATGGTGGTCTTCGGGCCAACGGCCGGGGCAAACGATTTTATGGCGTCGTCGAGATCGAAGGCCTTGCAGCTCAGCAGCACGACATCGAATTTTTCGCTGAGCTGGTCCGCCTGGACCGTCGGCGGGTTCCTCAACGTCACGTCGCCATGCGGGCTCTTGATGACCAGGCCAGCGTTGGCCAGTTCTGCGGCGCGCTTGGGGCGCACAAGGAAAGTGATGTCGTTCCCGGCTTGCAACAAACGGCCGCCGAAATAGCCGCCGATGGCGCCGGCGCCGACCACGAGAATACGCATGGGATGAGTCCGAGGTTGAGATTGAGACCAGAAGCGATGGAACACTAGCCGTCATTGCGAGCGAAGCGAAGCAATCCAGTCCTTCTTTAGCGCAGAACTGGATTGCTTCGTCGCAAGGGCTCCTCGCAATGACGGGCCTACCACTTCTCGCCGAACGGACGAATTTCCATCTCGAACGTCCACGCACTGCGCGGCTGGCTGTAGAGCTGCCAATAGGATTCCGCCACCGACGCCGGCGGCATCAGCAAGTCGGGATTGTCGAGCGCATCCGGCCCCAGCGATTCCAGCCGGCGTTGCCGCACCCATTCGGTATCGACGCCGCTGTCGATGATCAGATGCGCCACATGGATGTTCTGCGGCCCGAGCTCGCGCGCCATCGCTTGCGCCACGGCACGCAGGCCGAATTTTGCCGATGCAAATGCCGCGAAGCCGGCGCCGCCGCGCAGGCTGGCGGTGGCGCCGGTGAAGAATATCTTGCCCTGCCCCCGCGGCAGCATCAGCCGGGCGGCCTCGCGTCCGGCGAGAAAGCCGGAACAGCAGGCCATTTCCCAGACCTTGCGAAACACGCGTTCGGTGGTGTCGAGGATCGGAAAATTGACGTTAGCGCCGACATTGAAGATGCAGACGTCGAGCGGTGCATGGGCGTCGGCGTCGTTGAGGAAAGCGGTGATCTCGTCCTCCTTGCGCGCGTCGAGCGAGCGCGCATGAATGCTACCGCCCTTGGCCTCGATCTCTTTCACCAGCGGCGCGAGCTTGTCGCCATTGCGGCGGCCGGCAAAAACCGTGAAACCCTCGGCGGCGAATTTCTTCGCGATCTCGGCGCCGATAAAGTCACCTGCACCGATGACGGCGACGGTGGCGTTGCGTTTTGGCATTGACGAGTCCTCACTTGTAGGATGGGTCGAGCGGAGGCGCGAAGCGCTGGAGCGATACCCATCACGGCTAGGCGCTGGTGGTGATGGGTATCGCTACGCTCAACCCATCCTACGATCGGCGTTTAACCCGCGATCAACTCCTCGACGTCGCGTAGTTGCTCCTTGCCGAAGAACATCTCCTTGCCGACAAAGAATGTCGGCGAGCCAAATGCACCGCGCTCTACGGCATCCTGCGTATTGGCGATCAGCTTGGCCTTCACCTCGGCCTCCTGCCCGCGTGACAGTAGCTTCGCGCCGTCGAGGCCCGACGAATTGAGCGCGGCCATGGCGACTTCGAGATCGTCCATCTTCTTCGGCTCCACCCACATGTGATGAAAGGCGGCCTCGACATATTGTTCGAACACGCCTTCGAGCTGGGCCGCAATGGCGGCACGCATCAGGTTCAGCGTGTTGACCGGAAAATGCGGATTCCACGCATAGGGTTGTACCTTGAAGCGTTTGACGAAACGCTCGGTCTCGAGCTGGTGGAATTCGCGTTTGTTCTTCACGCCGGCATAGGTCTCGGCGGGCGAACGGTTATTGGTGGCCTTGAAGATGCCGCCGAGCAGAACCGGGATATAGTTGAATTTTGCGCCGGTCCGCGCCGCGATGGCGGGAATGGCCTCATGGCTCAGAAAGGCGTTGGGGCTGCCGAAATCGAACAGGAACTGGATCGTCTGTGCCAAGTGGTCCTCCCGGATGTCACGGTCTTTGCGACCATCATTGCATCGGAGTGTGGCGCGGCACGGCCGCGGCGTCCACCCTTTTGATGATGGTCATCATATCGTGATGGCGGCGGGACGCAATCAGATCAGGCGGGTGATGGTCTTCTTGCGCCAGACGAAGCGGTAATAGCTCGCCTGTGCTGCGAACATGGCGCAGAACGTGATCGGCCACGCATACCAGACGCCGGTGACGCCGAAATGCCGGCTCAGCGCGATGGCGCTCGGAACCTCGATCAGCGCGATCGCCAAGACTGACAGCAGCGTCGGCATGAACACCGTGCCGGAAGCGCGCATCATGCCGGAGAAAATGCCGGACATGCCGAACACGATGCTGCTCCACAGCACGATGTGCAGGAGGTGCTGCGACAGGTCGAGCACCGCGGCATCGATGATGAAAAAGCCCATCACGATCCGCGAAAAGAGATAGATCAGCGCCACCAGTGCGCCTGTGAGCACCAGGTTCAGCACCAATGCGGTCTTCACGATGGAGCCGAGCCGCGCGACGTCACCGCGGCCGATGGCCTGCGCGCCGAACACCGAAGCCGAGATGGCGATCGACATGGCCGGAAACTGCGCATAGCTGATCACCTGATTGACGGCGCCGTAGGCCGCGGTGGCGTCGGAGCCAAAACCGTTGACGATGCCGAGCAGTGCGAGCTCGGCCACCGACATGGTGACGATCTGGATCGCGGTGGGAATGCCGAGCCGCAGGATGCGGCCGAGCAGCGACAGATCCACATGCAGGTATCGCAGCATGGCGCGGTCCGGCGCCAGCGGGTGGTTGCGACGGATGAGATGGATCGACAGCCACGTCATGCCGACAGCTGTCGAGATGACGGAAGCAATCGCCGCGCTGGAGACGCCGAGCGGTGGCAGCCCGGTCCAGCCGAGGATCAGCGCGGGCGTAATGACGAGGCCGAGCACGGTGGAAATCGCCAGCCCGATCAGTGGTGTCGTGGTGTCACCGACCCCGCGCATCAGGGACGTCGAGAGCAGGAAATAGAAAGTCAGCGGCATGCCCAGCATCATGATGCGTGCATAGTCGGTGGCCTGGTCGAGAATATTGGCCGGTGTCGCCAGCGCGGTCATCAGCTCGCGCGCAAACAGTCCGCCAAGGATCGAGATCGTAAAGCCGATCACCAGCGTCGCAAGCAAGGCTGCGGCGGCGATTTCCTTCACCTTGTCGCGCTGCCCTGCTCCCCAGGCCTGGCCGATCAAAATGCCGGCGCCGGTGCCGAGGCCGATCACGAAGGCGACGAAGAAGAACATCAGCGGAAACACCGATGATGCCGCGGCCAGCGCGTTCACGCCGATCATCTGGCCGAGATAGACATTGTTGATGGTGCCGAACAGCGACTGCAGGATGTTGCTCGCCATCATCGGTCCGACGAAGACGAGAAAGTCCTGCCACAAAGGTTTTTCCGCGGGCATTTTCGAGAAGTCCTGAATGGTGGCGCCGGCGCGCGCGGGATGTCAGGCGTGATCGGTAAAAGCGAGCCTGATCACGTGGTCGCGGATATCGTCGGGCCATCGGGCAATCAGCTCACCGAATTTGCGACGATCGGCGGCGAACAGCGCGCGCGAGGCCTCCTCGAAATCCGGCAGGTCGCCCGCCATGGTGGACATGAAGTGATAGGCGGCATCGCGCGCCTTGCGGGTCCGATCGCGGTCGCCATTGGCGCGTCGCGCTTCATCGACCAGCTTTCGCAGCGCCACCGAGGCGCCGCCGGGCTGGGTGGCCAGCCACTCCCAATGCCGCGGCAGCAGCGTGATCTCCCGGGCGACAACGCCCAGTTTCGGCCTGCCGCGGCCGCGCGGCTCGGTGGGTGCATCCGGCTCTGGTGTCGCTGCCGGCTGCAGCCGGGCGACGATCTCGCGATGGCTGCCGCGCAGATCCACGTCGAGGGACTTGCCGGTGGCATTGTCGAAAATGATGATGGGATCGGCCATGCCCCCGGTGGCGATCTTCACCGCCACGGCCACCTCGGCCAATGGCCCAGAGGCCAGCAGTTTCGGCCCGGCAAACGCGGTATAGGGAGCAATCATCAGGGTGTCGGTGGTCATGGGAGACGGCCCGTCTGTCATCAGGATGGGTGCTACTTATACCCGGATAATATTTCCGTCAATATTACCCGGGCGATATTTTGCCCGGATCAGGCCAGGAAAACGCGCATGCTTACGGTCCATCACCTCAACAATTCCCGCTCGCAGCGCGTGCTCTGGCTGCTCGAGGAATTAGGCGTGCCCTATGAGGTCAAGCGCTACCAGCGGCAGCCGAACATGCTCGCACCGAAGGAGCTGCGCGCGATCCACCCGCTCGGCAAGTCGCCGGTGATCACCGACAACGACAAGACGATCGCGGAGTCCGGGGCGATCGTGGAATATCTGGTGAAGGCCTATGGTGCCGGGCGCCTGATCCCGCCGGACGATACGCCGGAGCGGCTGCGCTACACATATTGGCTGCACTATGCCGAAGGCTCGGCAATGACGCCGTTGCTGCTGAAGTTGATCTTTGGCCTGTTGCCAAAGCGCGCGCCGTGGCTGATGCGGCCGGTCGTGAATGCGGTGTCGTCAAAGGCGCTGGCGACACTGGTGACGCCACAGCTCAAGCAGCATATGGCGTTCTGGGAAAGCGAGCTCGGCAAGAGTGAATGGTTCGCGGGCCGTGAATTCACCGCTGCAGATATCCAGATGAGTTTTGCCCTGGAAGCTGCCGCTGCGCGCGGTGGCTTGGAGAACGGTCATCCGAAAGCAATGGCGTGGCTTGCGAAGATTCATGCCCGGCCCGCTTATCAGCGGGCGCTGGACGTTGGTGGGCCGTACGAGATCGGGAAGTAGTACTCAGTCGTATCTCAGCAACTACCCCATGGTGAGACGCGCGCCATTTGGCGCGCGTCTCACCCATGAAGCGGCCACGCTCGAACTAGGCCGGCGGGAAGCCGAACAGTTTTTGCGGATTGCTGGTGAGAATGCGATTGCGCACCGCCTCGTCAGGGACCCAGTCGGCAAGCAAGTCCTGCAGATCGCTGACGCCCATCATCACGTCGTAATTGGCCACGTGCGGCCAATCCGATCCCCACACACATCGATCCGCATTGGCAGCGACGAGCTTGTGCGCGAACGGGATCGTATCGCTATAGGGCGGGCCGCCCTGCACGCTGGTGCGATAGGCGCCGGACAGCCGGACCCACGCGCCGTCGCGCACCAGCCCGACCAACGCGTCGAAACCGGGATCGTCGATCCCGCGCGAGGTCGGGAAATGACCCATGTGATCGACGAGAAACGGCACCGGTAGCTTGCCGAAACGCGATGCGAGCGACGGAATGTCCTTGGCATCGATTAGGAACTGGAGATGCCAGCCCATCTCGCGGCACAGCGCGGCATAGTCTTCGAGCTGGTCGAAGCCCTGTCCGCCGCCATAGAGCACATTGAGGCGAAGCCCGACGACGCCAGCTGCTTTCAGCGCCGCCTTTTCCTTTTCAGGACAATCGAGCCCGATCACCGCGATGCCGCGCAGGCGCGCGCGGTTGGCGGTGAGCGCATCCACCAGCAACCGGTTATCGGTGCCGTGCACGCTGACCTGAGTCAGCACGCCATAAGTCGCGCCGGTCGCATCGAGCATCGAGAGATAAGACGCGGCCGTCGCTTCCGGCGGCGTGTAGCTGCGTTCGGCAACGAATGGATAGTCCGGCGGCAGGCCGATGACATGGGCATGCGTGTCCACGGTGCCGGGCGGAATCGTGAAGCGCGTGGTGCGGCGCTGCGTGGGTGCCGGCCCCGGGCATGCCCGGGGTTCGGCTGATGATGCATCAGGCTTCTGCATGAAGAATACGTCCGCGGGTTTCGGGCAGCGCGAAGGCTGCGAGGAAGAACAAGCCATATGCCGCGACCGCGAAGATCGCGATGGCATTGCCGAGGCTGGTCGTGTTGGAGAGCGCGCCGACCAGGAACGGGAAGAGCGCGCCGATGCCACGGCCGAAATTGTAGCAGAAGCCCTGGCCCGAGCCACGCAAGCGGGTCGGATACAATTCGGTGAGGAAGGCGCCCATGCCCGAGAAGTAACCCGAGGCGAAGAAGCCGAGCGGGAAGCCGAGAATCCAAAGAACCTCGTTGGTGAGCGGCAACTGCGTATAGGCAACGATCACCGCGATGGCGCCGATGGAGAAGATCAGGAACAGATTGCGCCGGCCGATGCGATCGGCCAGCCACGCACCGACGAGATAGCCGACGAAGGAGCCGATGATCAGCGCCGACAGATAGCCGGTGGACGACACGATCGAAAGTTTGCGCTCGGTGGTGAGAAAGCGCGGCACCCAGAAGGTGATGGCGTAGTAGCCGCCCTGGCAGCCGGTGGCGGCGAGCGATGCGAGGATCGTCGTCTTCAGCATCGGGCCAGCGAAGATCTCGCTCAGCTTCGGGCGGTCGCCGGTTGCATTCTGCTTGGCGCGGGTTTCGACGGCGATGGCCGGCTCTTCCACATAACGGCGCAGATACAGCACCAGCAGTGCGGGCAGCGCGCCGATGGCAAACATCCAGCGCCATGCGATCTCCGGCGGCATTAGCGAGAACAGCGCTGCTTGCGACAGCACTGCAAGGCCCCAGCCGATGGCCCAGCCGGATTGCACCGAGCCCACGGCGCGGCCCCGATATTGCGGGCGGATCGCTTCGCCCATCAGCACCGCGCCGGCGGCCCATTCACCGCCGAAGCCGATGCCGAGCAGCGCGCGTGCGACGAGGAGCTGGTCGAAATTCTGCACGAAGGCGCAGACCAGCGAGAAGAAGGAGAACCAGAGAATGGTGATCTGCAGCGTGCGCACGCGGCCGATGCGGTCGGCGAGATAACCGCCGAGCCAGCCGCCCAGCGCCGAAGCGAGCAGCGTTACGGTGCCGGCGAGGCCGGCGGTGCCGGGATCGACCTGCCACATCACGATGATGGTGCCGATCACCAGCGGATAGATCATGAAATCCATGCCGTCGAGCGCCCAACCGGTGGCGCAGGCCCAGAAGGTGCGCCGCTCGGGCACGTTCATGTCGCGATAAAACGCGAGTAGGCTGGTGTCTTCAATCTCGGCGCGTTCGATGCCGCCGGATCCGTTCGATGTATTGCTCATTGATTCCCCCTGTCTTCAATCAGTGAGGCGCGTAGCCTGCTACCAATCCAGACATCGGTAGTATTAGTAGCCCGATGCCGTAGCGCCACGCGTACGCGGATCGGGAGCGCCGAGCAAGCTATCCCGCGTTGCAAGAATAGAATTTGCCGAAGTCTGGCCCATGGGGGCGACGATGCTATGGCCGAGCGCCTTGAGCGAATTCAATGTTGCTTCGGAGAATCCGTTCTCGATGCGCACGTCATCCGGCAGCCACTGGTGATGTAGCCGCGGCGCTGCAACGGCAGACATGACATCCATTTTGTAGTCGATGACATTCACGATGACCTGCAGCG
This sequence comes from Pseudomonadota bacterium, assembly GCA_023451825.1. Lineage (GTDB taxonomy): Bacteria > Pseudomonadota > Alphaproteobacteria > Rhizobiales > Xanthobacteraceae > Tardiphaga. The sequence continues at coordinate 17,024 of JAEXYA010000057.1, read as the reverse complement.
TCGTCGAGATGATGCGGCTGCCGCCGGGCGAGCCGGTGACCAGCACCGGCTTGCCGTCTTTCAGCACGATGGTCGGCGTCATCGACGAGAGCGGACGTTTGCCCGGTCCGGGTAGATTGGCCTCATAGCCCACGAGGCCATAGGCATTGGACGCGCCGGGCGAGGCCGTGAAATCGTCGAGCTCGTTGTTGAGCAACACGCCGGTGCCTTCGGGGACGAGGCCCATGCCGTAGCTGAAATTCAACGTGTAGGTGTTGCTCACGGCGTTACCGGCATTGTCGATGACCGAATAATGCGTGGTGTTCTGCCCTTCGCGCGGTGGCTTCGGCGTCAGTGCGTCGCTCCATGGCACCGCGCGCTTTGGATCGATGGTGGCGCGCTGTTTCGCAGCGTAGTCTTTCGAGATCAGCGTCGCGATCGGCGCATTGACGAAAGCGGGATCGCCGAGATAGCGCGCGCGGTCGGCATAAGCGCGCTTCATCGCCTCGACGAGCAGATGCAATGATGGCGCCGACCCCTGCTGCAGCTCGCCGAGAGGAAAGCCTTCGAGGATGTTCAGCGTCTCCAGCAGCACCGTGCCGCCGGACGACGGCAGCGGCATCGAGACGATGTCGTAGCCCCGGTAGGTGCCGCGCACGGGCTCCCGGATCACGGGGCGATAGGTCTTGAGATCGTCCAGCGTGAAAATGCCGCCGGCATCGTTGATGCCTTTGACGAGTTTTTCGGCGATGGGGCCTTCGTAGAAGCCGCGCGGTCCCTGGTTCGCGATGGCCGTCAGGGTGTCGGCAAGGTCGGTCTGAATGAGTTTGTCGCCCTCGCGCAGTGACGTGCCATCGGCACGTGAAAAGATCGGCTTGCTCGATGGCCAGCGCGCCAGGCGGCGGTGCCAGTCCGGCAGTGTGTCGGCGCCGTCGTCGCTCAGCACGAAGCCGTCACGCGCGAGCGCGATCGCAGGCTGCAAGAGATCGGACAGCGTGAATTTTCCGGAGCCATATTTTTCCAGCGCCAGCGCGAGCCCCGCCACTGTGCCGGGGATGCCGATGCCGAGTGCACTGTCGCGTGATTTCGCGATATCCGGCTTGCCCTCGCTGCCAAGAAACATGTTGCGCGTCGCCTTGCCGGGCGCCGTCTCGCGATAATCGATGGTGGTGCTCTCACCTTTGGCGGTGTGGATCACCATGAAGCCGCCGCCGCCGATATTTCCGGCACGCGGATAGGTCACGGCCATGGCAAAGCCGGTGGCGACGGCGGCATCGATGGCATTGCCGCCGCGGGCCATCACATCGGCGCCGACTTGCGCGGACAGGCGCTCTTGCGCGACCACCATGCCGTGCTTGGCCGCGACAGGCTTTAATGTACCCAGCGGTGCGGGAGTATAGTTGTCGCGTGACTGTTGCGCGTTTGTCGGCTCGGTCGATAAGAGTATCGTTGCGAGTGCTGCGATGCCTGCACAACGCAGGAAGGCAAAATTAATCATCGATCGCTCCGTCTATGTGGCGGGCGTGATCACTTTGCCGCACGCATGCTATATGGCTTGAGATTCGACAGACACAACAAGTCGCTCCCACAGAGGATTCCATCCATGGCGGTTGCCGCCGTACCCTCCGATGCCGCGGCCATTCCGGCGACCTATCCGCCGCGCCGCGCCGTCGTCAGCTGGATGTTCTTCGACTGGGCCGCGCAGCCTTATTTCAGCCTGATCACGACATTCGTGTTCGCGCCATACTTCGCGACGCGCGTTGCCGCCGATCCGGCAACGGGACAATCACTGTGGGGCTTTGCGACCGCGTGTGCCGGCCTGATCATCGCGCTGATGTCGCCGGTGCTCGGCGCCATCGCGGATGCCAGCGGTCGCCGCAAGCCGTGGATTGCAGGCTTCGGCACCATCTTCGTGATCGGCGCCTGCATCATGTGGATCGGCAAGCCCGGCGATCCCGCGCTGATCTTGCCGCTGCTGATCGCTTACGGCTTTGCCACCATCGGCGTTGAGTTCGCCACGGTGTTCAACAATGCGATGATGCCGACCCTGGTGCCGCCGGAGAAGATCGGGCGGCTGTCCGGCTCGGGCTGGGCGCTCGGCTATGTCGGCGGCATTCTCAGCCTGATCGTCGTGCTCGGCTTCATGGCCGCCAATCCCGCCAGCGGCAAGACGCTGTTCGGCCTCGTGCCGATCCTCGGCCTCGATCCCGCGACCTTCGAGGGCGATCGCATTTCGGGGCCGCTGTCGGGCCTGTGGTTCGTCGTCTTCGTGCTGCCGATGTTTCTGTTCACGCCGGACTTTCCGGCGAAGGTGCCGGTCAGCAACGCCGTGCGTGCGGGCCTCACCGATCTCGGCCATACGCTGCGCGAGCTACCGAAGCACAAGTCGATGCTGGCGTTCCTGATCGCCAACATGATCTATACCGATGGCCTCATCTCGCTATTCGCCTTCGGCGGCATTTATGCGGCCGGCACCTTCGGCTGGAATACGATCCAGATCGGCACCTTCGGCATCATCCTCGCGATTGCCGGCACGTTCGGTGCCTTTATCGGCGGGAAGCTCGACGATGCGTTCGGGCCGAAGCGGGTGATCGGCGGGGCGCTGCTGCTGCTGCTGCTCGCGATCGTATCGATCCTGTTGATCGACAAGCAGACCATCCTGTTCATGAGCGTGACGCCGCCGCAGCCGGATGGCGGGCTGTTCGCCGCGCCGGCGGAGAAGGCCTATCTGCTGCTCGGCTGCCTGATCGGGATGGCCGGCGGTCCGCTGCAGGCGGCCTCGCGCACCCTGCTCATTCGCCTCGCGCCACAGGATCGTATCGGCCAGTTCTTTGGACTGTTTGCGCTGACCGGAAAGGTGACGTCCTTCATCGGCCCGCTGCTGATCGGCGTCGTCACCGCGGTGACGGCAAGCCAGAAAGCGGGAATGGCGGTGTTGGTGGGTTTCTTCGTGGTGGGATTGGCGCTGCTGGCAAGGGTGCGGCAAGCGTAGCCCCCATTGTCGTCACCCGACTTGATCGGGTGACCCAGTAAACGCAGCGATTTGCGTTTTATCACTGATGTGAGTGTCTACTGGATCGCCCGGTCAAGCCGGGCGATGACAGTATGAGTGATGTGCTTAGTGCTTGAAGTGTCGCGTCCCCGTGAACACCATGGCGATGCCGGCATCATCCGCCGCCTTGATCACTTCATCGTCGCGCACCGATCCGCCCGGCTGGATCACCGCGGTCGCACCGGCTTCGATCGCCACCAGCAGACCATCCGCGAACGGGAAGAACGCATCAGAAGCGACCACCGAGCCCTTGGTCATCGGCTCCGCGAGCTTCATCTCCGCCGCCGCATCCTGCGCCTTGCGGGCAGCGATGCGTGCGCTGTCGATGCGGCTCATCTGGCCGGCACCGACGCCGACCGTGGCAAGATCCTTGGCGTAGACGATCGTGTTCGACTTGATGTGTTTTGCGACACGGAAGGCGAATTTGAGATCGCGGAGTTCGGCCTCGGTCGGCTGACGCTTGGTCACGACCTTGAGCGTCATATCATCGACGACAGCGTTGTCGCGGCTCTGCACCAGCAAACCACCGGCGACGGTTTTCGCCGTAAAACCCTTCGCACGCGGATCGGGCAAGCTGCCCGCCAGCAACAAACGCAGGTTCTTCTTTGCAGCAACGATGGCGATGGCGTCGTCGGTCGCATCCGGCGCCACGATCACTTCAGTGAAGATCTCGGTGATCACTTTCGCAGTTTCGGCATCGAGCGTCTGGTTCAGCGCGACGATGCCGCCAAAGGCCGAGGTCGAATCGCAGGCCAGCGCCTTGCGATAGGCTTCGACCAGATTGCTGCCTTCGGCCACGCCGCAGGGATTGGCGTGCTTGACGATGACACAGGCCGCGGTGCGCTTCGGATCGAACTCGGCGATGGCCTCATAGGCTGCGTCGGTGTCGTTGATATTGTTGTAGGAGAGCTGCTTGCCCTGCACCTGCCGCGCCGAGGCGACGCCGGGGCGCAGTTCGGGGGTGCGATAGAAGGCGGCGGTCTGATGCGGATTCTCGCCGTAACGCAGCGCTTCGACCAGTTTGCCGCCGACCGCGCGGAAATCTGGCGCGTCGGTCTTGAGCTGTTCGGCGAACCAGTTGGAGATGGCAGCATCGTAAGCGGCTGTGCGTGCATAGGCCTTGGCGGCGAGGCGTCGGCGCAGCGTGCGCGTGGTCGCGCCATGATTGGTCGCGAGTTCGTCGAGCACCGCCTGATAGTCGGACGGCTCCACCACGACGGTGACATCGTCATGGTTCTTCGAGGCGGCGCGGATCATCGCGGGGCCGCCGATATCGATATTCTCGATGCAGTCGTCCCACGACGCGTTCTTGGCGACCGTCTCTTCGAACGGATAGAGATTCACCACTAGCAGGTCGATCTGCTGGATGCCGTGATCGGCCATCGCCTTTGTGTGCTCGGCATTGTCGCGGATCGCGAGCAGGCCGCCATGCACCTTCGGATGCAGTGTCTTGACGCGGCCGTCCATCATTTCCGGGAAGCCGGTGAGATCGGAGACGTCGGACACTTTCAGGCCCGCCGCAGCGATCGCCTTGGCGGTGCCGCCGGTGGAAACGAGATCGACGCCATGCGCGGACAGCGCGCGGGCGAATTCGATCAGGCCGGACTTATCGGAAACGGACAAGAGAGCGCGAGTGACCTTGCGCGGATGGTCGGTCATGACTGGTGTATCCCGTGGAGAAGGCGCCCGCGTAGCATGGTTTGGTGGGGCGTGAAACCGGCGGTGGTGGCATGCCAGAAATTTGCGGGCGGCCCGCAACCGCAGTCCTCATCCTGAGGAGCCGCGCAGCGGCGTCTCGAAGGATGGCGGTGGAGCTCCAGCAACTCATGGTTCGAGACGCGCGCAAGAGCGCGCTCCTCACCATGAGGGGCGGAGTATATTGTTTTACAACGGCAATTCCGGCTCGCGCCGGGCATTCCGCCGGGCGCTCGTCTGCGACGGCGACGAGTTCGACCGCGCAAAGCTCCAGCGGACGCTGCCGGTCTGGCGGGCGTCCTGGTGGATCACGATCTGGGCGGTGCGGCGCGGGCCGTCATTGCCGGCCAGGAACACGCTGTCCTCGAGATCGACTTTGTCGTCGAGCGCCTCGAAGGTCCAGACGTCGCGGTTCGGCAGTACCAGCATGACGCCGCGGGCGTCAGACAGCCGGCTCGCTTTCACCGATGGATGCAGATGAAAGCGGATCGCGTAATCGGTATTGTTGCCCTTCAACCGGGATCCCGGCGCGGGCGCCACGATGTCCTCGCCATCCAGCCGGTTGCCATCGGCAGCGACGCTGAGGATGCGGCGATGCTCGATGCCGAAGCGCGATTTGTAGCCGTCATGGGCTGTCGTCAGCATGGTGCCATCCGACGTCACTTCGCGATAGTTCTCGACGGTGTTCGGGCCTGACGTGATCGGCGAACCGCGCAAGAACTTCTTCATGGCGCCGGCTTCGACGAACTGGCTCGATGAGGCGTTGTGATAGCTGACGGTCGAATGCGCGGCCGTCGAGCGCGCGAAGACGCGCCAGTTATCGCGCGCCGTCGAGGGCATGCCGCAATTGACGACGATGCGGCTGGCGCCGGACGACAGCTCGAAAGCCAGTGTGCCGGCATGCGCCTCGTGGCTGACATCGGGCGGCGGCGGTGGTCCGGTGTCGATCACGACGACCATATTGCCGGCTTCGACGCGCTGAAAACCGGTATGGGGCATATGCGCCATCGGCACGCCATGGGTGTCGTCATAGGCCAGCAGCGTGGCGACAAGATGCGACGGGGTCGAACTCATGCCGTTGAACAGCGCGAAATTGCCGTCGCCATGGCGGAAGAAACGCAGCATCGGCATCATGCGATCGATCGCATTCAGCAGTGCCGGCGGCGGCGCGATATTTCGCGCGGCAAAGGTCTGGCGCAGCGGCAAGAGATCAATCAGCAATTCGATCAGCGCATTGGGATTGCGCGAGACATGGCCGCCATCGGGCAGGATCTGCTTCTGCAACTCATCCGAGAGACGCTTGGCCGCGCCGCGAATATTGCTGGCTTGATTGGCGAGACAGAGCGAGGCGTAGCACAGTGCGATCAGCACCTGCATTTTCGGCAGGCCGTCGGCGGCGCTCGGCAGCGCATAGCGCAGGGTGCGGATTTCGCGCGCCAGCATGCGCAGATAGCGGCGATAGAATTTTCCGTCGGTGTCGCTCAGCACCAGCGGCGCCTGCGACAGCAGCGAGATCACGCGGCGGGCGATCACCTCGGGCCGCCGACCATTCGGCCGTTTGCGCGAGTTGTTCGACATCCAGTCATCGATCAGCGAACGCGCATTGGCACGGGTGATGGCGGTGTCGGCGGCGCGCAGATGGCGCAGCCAGCCGAAGCCTAGCAGAGAGACTTCCCAGTCTTCCGATGGCGGCTCCAGGTCGAAGATCGAGCGGCCGTGGCAGGTGACGATCTTGCCAGCGAAGACGAAGCGGCCGGCATAGATCTCGGCGGCGCGCGTCGCGTCGGTGGTGCGCAGGTCATGCGGCGCAATCAGCAGGCGATCGGTCCGCCCCGGCCACAGACGCGAGACCGCCGCCGAGCCGCCGGACATGCGCGCCAGCGCACTCCGCGCGAAGCGGCCGAGGATCAGCCTCGAAATACGTCTGCGTTGAGCGACCACGTGCGCCTTGAGGTGGGAAGCCGAAAAATACCGTTGCGAATCCTTCTTAGCCGGAAACGCCGCCCGCACACAGTACAAGGAGGCGCCCTGTGGACGCCTGCCGAATCAAAGGAATAATCCAGTGAATATCAGGATTTAATCAGCCGCGCTGCATAGAAGCCGTCGAGCCCGCCAAGCCGGGGATCGGCATGGGGCAAATGGCTCGGGTGCGTGCGCAAATCGCCATCGGGCGTGATGATTTCGGCAAGGCCGGCAACCTCGCCGGGCGTCGCGGGCATCCGGCGCATGCTGGAATCGTTCGCCAGCAGATCGGCGATGGCGTGTTCGCCTTCGTCGGGTTCCATCGAACAGGTGCAATAGACCAGCATGCCGCCGGGCTTCAGCATGGTCACCGCCTTGGCCAGCAGGCGACGCTGCAGCGCGGTCAGCATGGTGATGTCGGCCTCCTGCTTCAGCCAGGCGACATCGGGATGACGGCGGATGGTCCCAGTGGAAGAACACGGGGCGTCGAGCAGAACGGCGTCAAAACCCTCGCCGGGATATTCCGTGCCGTCGGAGACGACGGTCTCCGCCTGCAGCGACAGCCGTGCGAGATTTTCCCGCAGCCGCGCCACACGGTTCGGCGAGCGGTCCACCGCCACCACATCGGCGCCGCCCTGGACGAGCTGCGCCGTCTTGCCGCCCGGCGCGGCGCAGAGATCGACAATGCGTTTGCCCTGGAGATCGCCAAACAGCCGGGCCGGCAGCGCTGCGGCTGCGTCCTGCACCCACCACTGGCCGTCATTGAAGCCGGGCAGCATGGTCACCGAGCCTTGCAGCAGCGTGCGCACGGTGCCTGTCGGCAGCACTTCGCCATGCAGGCGGGTGGCCCAGGCCTCGGCCTCGGATTTCACGGTGAGATCGAGCGACGGTTCATAGCTGAGCGCGGTCGCGATATCGCGCGCCGTTGCCTGGCCATAATGCGCGGACCAGCGGGCCAGCAGCCATGGCGGAATATCCAGCGACTGGCCGGCGGCTTCATCCACCAACTCCTTGCCCTCGCGCGCGCAGCGGCGCAGCACGGCATTGACGAGCCCGGCATATTTCGCCGCGCGACGATCGGATTGCACCATGCGCACGGACAGATCGACGGCGGCGTGATCCGGCACGTCCATCCAGAGGATCTGTGCAGCACCAATCAGCAGCGCGCTTTGCGCGCGCGGTGCATCGGTGGGGATGCCGCGATCGAGCAGGCGTGACAGGATCTGGCCGAGCGTGCCGAGCCGGCGCAGAATCGTCGCGACAAGCCGCCGCATCAGCGCGCGGTCGCGGTCCGACAGCGTCTTCAGGCCGGGATGCGCGGCAGAGCCTTCGAGTTGATCATCGAGCGTGCGGTGTTTCTGCAGCACGCCATCGAGAATGTCGGCTGCGATGCGTCGCGCGGCGAGGCCGGGGACCTCGGGTGGCGGTGCGTATTTCACTTGCGGCATGCAGCAACATCACAATGGAAGATCGGGGATGGCGAGAATTTCGGCCGGCGCCATCGGGCGGGGACCGATTCTGTCGCACGCGAATATGCCAAATGTAAGAATCGCCTTTATATCGTCAGTGTCGCACATTAGCTCTGCGATACGAAATGGGTAACGCGTGCGGGCCCTTGCGGTTCACGGGGATCAGAGATGAACGACAAACCAGCAGAACACTCCATCGTGCCCGAGCCGATGCCGGAGAAAGTGCTGACGCCGGCGGCAAAGCGGGCGCTTGCGGAAGCTGAGGAGCGCCGCGCGGCAGCTGCTGCGCCGTCGCCGCATGCCAAGGAATTGCAGGGGCCGGACGGTCCGGAGCCGACACGCTTCGGCGACTGGGAACGCAAGGGTATCGCGTCGGATTTTTGAGATGCTTCTTTCTTCACCTCATCCCACCGGGAGAGGTGACACGGCGTCACTGTAGCTATCTTTTCATGGCGTAAGCTCACCCCATGCCGCCGACCTCGCGCATTCATCACGCGTCGCCATGGCGGGCGCGTCTGTCGCGCCTGTGGCCGTGGATCTTCGTGCTCGGCATGGCTGCAGGTTCTGCGTTGCCGCTGAAGCGCTGGCTGCCGACTGTTTTCCACGACGAGACCCAGGCCGAGCGCGACGCCAATGCCATCGTGCAGCGAACCGGCAGCCGCGACGATCGCCATGCGGTCGACGTCCTCTACACCATCGATGGCGATACGTTTGGCGCGCGCGTGCATCTTGCACCCGGCGATGATCTCACCGCACGCATCCGCCTGCGCGGCATCGATGCGCCGGAACTGAAAGGCGCGTGCAAGACGGAGATCCGTCTCGCCGAAGACGCCACCGCGGCTTTGAAACGGCTGCTCAGGGAAGGCGGAGTGACGATCTACAATATCGGCCCCGACAAATATCCCGGCCGCGTCGTCGCCAGCGTCGCCACGCGTCGCACACCGGATGTGTCGGCGGCGCTGCTCGCTGGTGGGTTCGCGCGCAGCTATGGCGGCGGCCAGCGCGGCGGCTGGTGCGGGTAATCGTAGGATGGGTTGAGCGAAGCGATATCCATCACGGCCGGGTGCTTGTGGTGATGGGTATCGCTTCGCTCAACCCATCCTACAGGCGTCGTTGCTTAGCGCTGGGTCACCACCACCTGGGTGCCGACGGAGACGCGTGAGAACAGGTCGGTGATGTCCTCGTTATACATGCGGACGCAGCCGTAAGAGACATAGCCGCCGATCGACTTCGGCACATTGGTGCCGTGAATCGCATATTCACCGCCGGCCAGGGTCATCGCCGCGACGCCCATCGGGTTGGCGGGCGAGCCGCCGGGGATCACGTCCGGGATGCGCGGATTGTCGCGCTTCACATCGGCCGGGGGCGACCAGGCGGGCTGGCGATATTTGCCGTCGATCTTGGTGACGCCGGCCCACTGCTTGCCGGGCTTGCCGACGCCGACCGGATAGCGCACGGCGACGCCGGGCTCGGTGACCAGATAGAGCTTCCGCTCGCCGGTCTTCACCACAATGGTGCCGGGCGCATAGTCACCGCGGAAATTGACGAGGCTGGGGGCGGCCTGAACGGAGGTGGCGGCCAAGGTGCCGGCGATCAGGGTTGCTGCCAACGCACCTGCAATCTTCGAAGACATCGATCTCTCCAAATGCGACTCGCCGGTATCGGCCGGGCGAGGTCGTCCCGCCCCTGCGGGCGAGCACTCATTGCAATATCGGGAAGTCTCGACCGGCCGCGTAAACAGCCGGTCTCCAGCGGCATGAGAACCGCGCCGCGGCGCCGTTTAATGGGGGGAACTCGGAAATAAAGTAAATGTCCGGGAAACAACACTCGCTCTAAATTGGATGCGCGAGACTGACAACTGCGTGAGCAGCCACAAGCGCCGCCGCCGTAGGATGGGTTGAGCGCAGCGAAAACCCATCGCTTTCCCCTGCGGCAAGCTCGGCTGATGGGTTTTCGCTTCGGCGCTCCGCGCCTCCGCTCAACCCATCCTACGGTCCTGCGCCCCGCCTCACCCCAGCGTGAACGCCTCATGGATCGCTGATTGCACGGCGCCTCCGGTCACCGCGCCGCCGCCGGCCACATAGATCCAGTCGCCGATCGTCACCGCTCCCACCGCATGGCGCGGGGTCAGCATCGCCGCGTGGCTCTGCCAGCTATCGGTCTTCGGATCATAGCTCTCCATTTGCCCGAACACCTTTTCCTGCGTGATCTTGCCATCGCGGATGACACCGGACTCGCCGCCCATGGCGAACAGCCGGTCGCGATAGATCACGAGGCCATGGCCGGATCGCGCCACCGGCAGCGGCTTTCGCAGCTCCCAGGTATCGCGCTCGGGCAGGTAAACATGATGCAGGTCGGTATTGTATTCGAACGTGTTGAAGCGTCCGCCGATCACATGGATGACGCCGCCATGCGCCACACAGCCCACATGGTCGCGCGCGCCGGGCAGCGCTTTTCGCGTCTCCCATTTGTCGGTCTTGGGATCGTACACCTCATGCCAGCTCACGCTGGCGCGTTCCGCCGCGGGCTCCGAGGCGCCGCCGATGAGATGGATCTTGCCGTTCAGCGCCACCGCCGCCCCGGCCCCGCGCGGGCGCGGCAGCGGCGCGATGGTGTCCCAGCGATCGGCGGCAACGTCATAGGCATAGGCGTTCTGATCGGAGCCGCGATTCTGCTGCATGAAGCCGCCGAGCGCATAGACACGGCCGGCATCGGCGGCGACCGAAACGTGATTGGCCCCGCGTGGCAACGGTGCTGCGTTGAACCACTGATCCTTCGCAGCGTCATAGACATGGTGATAGGGCCGATCGACACGGCCCTCGCCATAGCCGCCGACGATATGCATGCGATCGGCCCAGGCGGTCGCCCAGGCCATTTCACTCCGCGGCAGCGGTAGGGCCGCGCGCGGCTGCCAGCGGCCGGCCGGGCCTTTCGGCGCCGGGCTGTCGGTGACGCGCTGCGCCTCCTGCTCCGGCGTCATGTGATGCGGCACGCCGCCCTGCAGTTTTGCGTAGGGTTCGGTGGAAGAAGGCGCGGCGGGGAGTGTTGGATGATGGCCGGTGTGCTGGGCGTGAGCCGCAGCACTCACAACGGCAGCGGCGCTGCCGATAACAAAGGAACGGCGATCCATGGTCGTCTCTCCCATGTCATCCCGGCGAACGCCGGGATCCATACACGCTGTAGATCCAATTGAAGCACGTTAGCCGTGGCTCTGCCACGCCGTAACACGTCGTCGGAGGTTATGGGTCCCGGCTTTCGCCGGGACGACAGCGGAGTTTACGCCCCCTTCTTCTTGTTCTGCCGCTTCTCCACCAGATCATCCACCACTGCCGGATCCGCCAGCGTCGACGTATCGCCCAGCGATGACGGCTCGTCCTCCGCGATCTTGCGCAAAATACGCCGCATGATCTTGCCCGAGCGCGTCTTCGGCAGGCCCGGCGCGAACTGGATCAGGTCGGGCGAGGCGATCGGGCCGATATCCTTGCGGACCCAGGCGACGAGCTCCTTGCGCAGCTCTTCCGTCGGCTCCACGCCGTTCATCAACGTGACATAGGCGTAGATGCCCTGCCCCTTGATGTCGTGCGGATAGCCCACGACGGCCGCTTCCGACACCTTGTCATGCGCCACCAGCGAGGACTCCACTTCCGCCGTGCCCATGCGATGGCCGGAGACATTGATCACGTCGTCCACGCGACCGGTGATCCAGTAATAGCCGTCAGCGTCGCGGCGGCAGCCGTCGCCCGTGAAATACTTGTTCTTGTAGGTCGAGAAATAGGTCTGCTCGAAGCGCTCGTGATCGCCATAGACCGTGCGCATCTGGCCCGGCCAGGACTTTGCGATGCACAGATTGCCCGAGGTCTCGCCGTCCAGCACCTTGCCATCGGCATCGACGATCTCCGGCACCACGCCGAAGAACGGCCGCGTCGCCGAGCCAGGCTTGAGTTTGGTCGCACCCGGCAGCGGCGTGATCAGGATGCCGCCGGTTTCGGTCTGCCACCAGGTATCGACGATCGGGCAGCGGCCGTCGCCGACAACATGGTAGTACCATTCCCACGCTTCCGGATTGATCGGCTCGCCCACCGAGCCCATCAGGCGCAGGCTCGCGCGCGAGGTCTTCTTCACCGGCTCGTCGCCGGCCTGCATCAGCGCGCGGATCGCGGTTGGCGCGGTGTAGAAGATGTTGACCTTGTGCTTGTCGATCACCTGCCAGAAGCGCGAATTGTCCGGATAGTTCGGCACGCCCTCGAACATCAGCGTGGTCGCGCCATTCGCCAGCGGCCCGTAGAGAATGTAGCTGTGGCCGGTGACCCAGCCCACATCCGCCGTGCACCAGTAGATATCGCCCTCGTGATAGTCGAACACATATTGATGCGTCATCGCGGCGAACAGCAGATAGCCGCCGGTCGTGTGCAGCACGCCCTTCGGGGTGCCGGTGGAGCCTGACGTGTAGAGGATGAACAGCGGATCTTCCGCATTCATCTCTTCGCACGGGCATTCGGTGGTCACCATCTCGGCGGCTTCGCGGTACCAGAAGTCGCGCGCCGGATCCATGTCCACGGCCGCACCGGTGTGCTTCACCACCACGACCCAGTCGACGCCGCCGGCTTTCGCCACGGCCGCATCCACATTCTTCTTCAGCGGCACCTTCTTGCCACCGCGCAGGCCTTCATCGGCGGTGATGATGATCTTGGATTTGCAATCGGTGATGCGCTGCGCCAGCGAGTCCGGCGAGAAGCCGGCGAACACCACCGAATGGATCGCGCCGATGCGCGCGCAAGCCAGCATCGCATAGGCGGCTTCGGGGATCATCGGCAGATAGATGGTGACGCGGTCGCCTTTGCCGACATTGCGGTTGCGGAGCACGTTGGCCATCTTGGCCACTTCGTCATGCAGCTCCTGATAGGTGATGTGCTTGGATTTCGACGGATCGTCGCCTTCCCAGATGATGGCTGTCTGGTTGGCGCGCTTGGGCAAATGGCGGTCGATGCAGTTATAGGCGGCGTTGAGCACGCCATCCTCGAACCATTTGATCGAGATGTTGCCCGGCGCATAGGAGGTGTTTTCGATCTTGGTCGGCTCAGACGACCAATCGAGGCGTTTGGCCTGCTCGGCCCAGAAACCGTTGCTGTCGCTGATCGAGCGCGCATACATCTCCTTGTATTTCGCGTCATCGAGAAAAGCCCGCGAGGTCCATTCGCTCGGCACGTCGTAAATCTTGTCGGACATCGTTCCCTCCACTCATCTCGCAGCCAGCGCGCCCGCTGCGAGCCGTTACTCGTTCGATGTTCCAATTATGCGTCGGGGCGGGTGGGCCGGACAAGGTCGCGGCGTCTCACCCTTTCGTCGGTTGCGATCGCCAAGCGCTGAAAGCGACGCAGGAACGAAAATCCGATGATTCGCATTATCGCGACGACGGGTAAGGGCGAGAAAGCGGCTAAAGCCATGATGGAGCAACAGAATTTAACGGTGGCCCGCGGCGCGACGGCACGTTCCGCGCTGTCTGCGGCAAAGTTGCTGGCCGGCAAGCTGGCCGATCGGCAGCCGAAACTGCGCGGCAAACGCACCGTCGAGGCTCTGGCGCGCGAACTCGGTCTCACCATCGGCGATCAATCAGAATTGACCATCCGTCGTCGCAAGAGCGGCAAGGCCTATGCGTTCTTGCGCGAAAACGGCACCCGCATCCGCCATGCCGGCACCATCCGCCGGTTGAACGCCATGGCGGTGCCGCCCGCTTATGTGGATGTGCGCTATGCCGTCGATCCCAATTCGCATCTGCAGGCCGTCGGCCGCGACGCTGCGGGGCGGCTGCAATATCGCTATCATGCCGATTGGGAGAAGGTGCGCGAGCATCGCAAGGCCAATCGCCTGGCGCGGCTGGTGAATGCGCTGCCGAAGATCCGCCGCAGCGTGTCGCAGATTCTTGCGGGCGACGAACCGACACGCGAGTTTGCGCTTGCAGCCGTGATCGAACTCGTCACCCGCACGGCGATCCGCGCCGGCAATGAAAGCTACATGAAGCTCTCCGGCACCCGCGGCGCCACCACGCTGATGAAATCGAATGTGGCGATCGACGGCAAATGCGTCGTGCTGTCGTTCAAGGCCAAGGGCGGCAAGGCCGTGCGCAAGGAATGTGATGCGGCGAAGCTCGTGCGCGCCATCGGCATTTTGCATGAGGTGCCGGGCCGCCGGCTATTTCAATATACCGATAAGGTCGGCCGCATTCACAAGGTCAACACGGCCGCGGTGAACGCCTTCCTGCGCGATATCGCCGGCATCAAGATCTCGCTGAAGGATTTTCGCACCCTGATGGCCTCGGCCACGGTGGTCGAGACGCTGGCGCATATCGAGCCCGCGGAAAGCGTGCGCGGCCGCAAGAAGCAGGTGCTCGACGCCGTGCGCGAGGCGGCGGACGAACTCTCGAACACGGCAACGATCTGCCGCAAGAGCTATGTCCACGGCACCATCGTGACGGCGTTCGAGAACGGCGCGCTGGCAAGGATTGCAGCGAAACAGAGCGGCTATCGCTCGCAATCGAAGCGGGAGCAGTTGCTGGCGCAGGTGGTGGCGGAGGCGGGGTAGCCTGTCATCCCGGCGAACGCCGGGATCCATACCCTCCGACAGCGTAGTTAAAACAAGCTAGTCATAGCCATCTCGCTTTCACCACCTCGACAGCGTCTATGGATCCCGGTGTTCGCCGGGATGACGTCAGAGCAAAGTCCACACCGCCGTATTCTTGATCTCCGCATCTTCGAGATCCCGCGTCACCGGCACCTGATATTCCGCGAGCTTCCGCAACTTGTCCTTCGGCAGATAACTCCGCCCGGGATCACCGATCAGAACGATCGCGCCGCGCGCTGCTTGCGCAGATAGAAACGCAAAAGCGCGCTCGGCCGTATCGCGCTCATAGAAAATATCGCCGGCCAGAATCGCCTTCGCTTCGGGCGCCACGGCATCGCAGAGCAAATCATCGCCGCGCGCTTCGACTCGCACGCCGTTTTCTGCCGCATTGATCCCGATCGCCACCCGCGCAAACGCATCGATATCATAGCCGATCACGCTTGAAGCACCCGCCTTCATGGCAGCAATCGCCACCAGCCCCGATCCCGACGCGAGATCGAGGACGGAGCGCCCAGTCACATGCTCCCGATGATCGAGCACGAACCGCGCCAGCGCCTGCCCACCGGCCCAGGCAAAGGCCCAGAACGGCGGCGGCAATCCGGCTTCGCCGAGTTCTTCTTCCGTCTTGCTCCACAGCGGCACGGCTTCGTCCGCCACATGCAAAGAAATCTCCGGCACCAGCGGCACCGGCAGGAGTCGTGTATTGGCGCGGATGAATCCGGCGGGATCGATGATCGCAGGCTTGTTGCCCGCGCTCACAATCCGCCCATCTTGCAGAGCAGCTTCCATTCCTCGGCGGTGATCGGCGGCACCGACAGGCGCGATTGCTTGATGATGGCGACATCCTTCAGCTTCGGCTCGGCCTTGATCGCCGCCAGCGACACCGGTTTTGGCAAATCCTGCACCGCCTTCACATCCACGCACACCCACGGCGTGCCAGGTTCGGCGGTGGGGTCGGGGTGATACTCTTTCACGATCTCGGCGATCCCCACGATCTCCTTGCCGATATTCGAATGATAGAAGAACGCGCGGTCGCCCTTCTTCATTTTCATCATGTTCAGCTTGGCGGTGTGGTTGCGGATGCCGGTCCATTCGGTGCCCTTGGCGCCGGCGGCCTTCTGCTCGTCCCACGACCAGGCGTCGGGCTCCGATTTGATCAGCCAGTATTGCATCGTCTAACCCTCTGCCTTGAACGGCCGCGTCAGCAAGCCTTCGATCACCTGATCGACACTCGCATCGCCGCCGAGAATCATCGCCACCGCTTTCGCCACCGGCATATCGATCTGATTGGCCTCGGCCAGTTCGATCAGCACCGGCGCGGTGAAAGCGCCTTCGGCGAGCCTGCCTGCCGGCGGCGGCTCACCGCGGCCAAGGGCCACGCCGAGCGAAAAATTTCGCGATTGCGCGCTGGAGCAACTGAGAATGAGATCGCCGAGGCCGGACAGGCCGGAAATCGTCTCCGTCCGTGCGCCGCAGGCAGCGCCGAGCCGCAGCAACTCGCTGAAGCCCCGCGTCGTCAGCGCCGCCAGTGCGGAGGCGCCGAGTTCGCGACCGACCACGATGCCTGCGGCAATCGCCAGCACGTTCTTCGCCGCGCCACCGATCTCGACGCCGCGCACATCGGTGGTGTGATAGGGCCGGAACGTCGCCGAGCCCAGCGCCTGCACGAGTGCAATCGCCACGTCTTCATCGGCGCAAGCGAGCGTCACCGCCGTCGGCAGGCCGGCCGCGACGTCATCGGCGAAATTCGGCCCCGACAAAATCGCCGGCAGCACTTTTGGCGCGACCTCGGCGATCACCTCGGTCATGAATTTGTGCGAGCCCTGCTCGATGCCCTTGGCACAGGCGACGACGGGCTTGCCCGCGGCCAGCAGCGGCGCAATCGCCGTCAGCGCTTCGCGCAATTTCTGCGAGGGCACGGCGAGCAAAATGATATCGGCGCGCGCGGCCAGCGTGAGGTCGGATGTCACGAACACCGCATCATCGATGGCGGCACTCGGCAGCCGCGGATTGCTGCGCGAGGTCTGCATCATCTCGGCGGCTGCCGGCGAGCGCGCATAGAGCACGACTTCGCGGCCGGCCCGTGCAGCCACATCGGCGAGCGCCGTGCCGTAAGCCCCGGCACCGATCACGGCGATGGAGTTGTAGGCGATCATCGCAGCGCTCCTGCCTTCTCCCCGCCTGCGGGGAGAAGGTGGCGACGCGAAGCGGCGACGGATGAGGGGGAGCCTCCGCAGGCTGGGAGCGTG
>JAEXYA010000039.1 GCA_023451825.1 Pseudomonadota bacterium | reverse complement strand
GCCGACGGCCGCCCCCAAAGCGGCGGCCGCACCGGCCGCGAGCGCCGGCACTGCCGCCGTTGTGACTCCGCAGCCGATCGCGCTGCGGCCACTGCGGCCGCGCGAGGAAATCCGCGTGCTGCGCTCCGCCTGCAGTGGAGACGTGCGCTCACTCTGCGGGACCGTCCCGCCTGGCGAAGGCCGCATCGTTCAATGTCTCGCCAGCAATGGCGCGTCGCTGTCATCCGCTTGCAGGGATGTGCTCGCGCCTTTCGCGCAGCGTTGACCTCTCCGCTCGGCGATCGACATCGCGTCATTCGCCGCGAAAGGCCAGGATCAGCTGAATGAGCCGGATCGACAGGACGACATAGCAGAAGGACATCACGGCCTGCAGCGCGACATGCCAGTCCAGCTTGGCGAGTTTTGTCAGACCATCGATAAAATTGAGGAGCAGCAGCACGACGCCGATCAGGATGACGCCCCGGCCGATCAGTTCGTGGCGAAGATAACCGAACAGCGCAATCAACGGCTCATCCGCGGCGACGTGAGCGCCTGCCGACACGATTAATGTGCCGATGATCATCTTTTCGATGTGGCTGAAGATCTCTTTCGTCGCTGGACCGACATGTCCATCGTAGAACGCAAGCCACCGGGTTTTGACGTCCGACATGGGAGCTCCTGCTACGGTCGATATCAGACATAGGAAGCAACAAGAATGGTCGCGGGCCGGCCCTGCAATGTGATCCGAACACAGGCGTCCTTCAATCACTTTCCGGGCCTGCTCCCAATTTCCGAAACCGATCATCGCATGATGATCGGCATGCTTGACGCATCTCTGACGACTACAAAAACCGGGAGGTTATCATGCGCTATTTCGTCCTGATCGCAGCAGCTGCATTGTCATTCGCGGCCACGATGACAGTCCAGTCCACCGAAGCGAATGCTGTCGTCTGCGCCGCGGGTGTCTATCGGGCGGGTTGCGCGGGCTATCGCGGCGTCGCCGTGGTGCGCAAACCGGCCGTGGTTTGCCGCACCGTCTGGCGTAACGGCGTGAAGGTTCGTCGCTGCAGCTGATCGATCGCCCTGCGCGACCGACCAGAGGCCGGCTACGCCGGCGAGCCGTCCGGCGGCGGGAATGTGACGACTTCGATCCGGTTGCCATCCGCATCCGCAATGAAGGCTGCGTAATAGCGCACGCGGTCATGCGGCCGGATCGAGGGCGCGCTTTCCGATACGGCACCGGCCGCGATCGCGGCTGCGTAAAATGCATCGACATCGGCGACGGTCTTCGCCCGCAAGCCGAGATGCACGCCGTTCAGCGGCGATAGCGGCGCCATGCCGGGGCGATGGTTGATCCACACTTCCGGATAGGTCTTTCCGAAGCCGACCATGGCCGGGCGCGTCACCAGACGGCTGATGCCGAGCGGTGCGAAAACGCGCTCATAGAACGGCACAGCGCGGTCGAGATCACTGACGGCAATCGAGACATGATCGATCATGTTTTCTCTCCGCCCGGCGCGCGATGTCTATGAATTGGCTGCGAGCGCCTTCTTCATCGTCGTATTGGCCAGCCACTCGTCATGCAGCGGCACGCTGTTGCGCTGGGTGGCGACATAGCCGCGCTTCATGAAGAATTCGAGCGCGGTGTCGCTCGCATCCACCGTCAGCGCAGTCGCACCGCGCGCGCCAGCCAGCTTTTCAAGCGCATCGATCAGCGTCGAGGCGACGCCCTTCAGCACCGCGTTCGGATGCACATAGAGCAGATCGATATGATCGGCGCCCTTCAGCGACGCAAAACCCACCGGAATGCCATCCAGCGTCGCGATCAGCGACAGCTGCGAAGCGAGGCGTTTGCCGAATTTTTCTTCGTCATCACCGGCCTGCGCCCAGGCTTCCTGCTGGCCTTCACTGTAGTCATCGCCGGTCAATTCCGCGATGGACGCAACATAGATCGCGGCAGCGATTGCGGTGTCTTCGGGAAGAAACGGACGCAGTCCCGGCTTATCTTTCGCGGCCATCGCGCTCACCAATAACCCACCAGCTTCAACGCCAGCGCGATCGCGCCGATGATGAGCGCCCATTTGATAGCGATGTAATATTTCCAGTGCTTTGGAAACGGCGTGTCAGGACGGCTCATCGCGCGATCTCCCAGGTTGTGCCTTCCTTGGAATCCTTGATCACGACACCCATGGCGGCGAGTTCGTCGCGAAGGCGATCGGATTCCTTGAAGTCTTTTCGTGCGCGGGCCGCGGTGCGTTCAGCAACCAAGGCATCGACCTTCGCTGCATCGATGCCGCTCGCCTGCGTCTTGCGGTCGTTCCAGTCTGCAGCAGTTTCCGACAGGAAACCAAGCGTGCGCAGAGACGCGGCGAACGATGCCCGGTCGGCTTCGTTACCAGCGGCAGCGCTGTTACGCAGGCCATGCAAAGCCGCGACGAGCAATGGCGTATTCAGATCGTCAAGCAGGGCATTGATGACTTTCGCGGACACGTCACCACCGGTCGTATCCGCTGCAACAGCGTACCAATCGTCGAGCGTCTTGGCGCTTTCTTCCAGACCCTTCACCGTCCAGTCGACAGGCGAGCGATACTGCGTCTTCAACATATTCAGACGCAGCACTTCGCCCGGCCAGTCATTGAGCAAGTCGCGGATGGTGAAGAAGTTGCCGAGGCTCTTCGACATCTTCTCGCCTTCCACCTGCAGGAAGCCGTTATGCATCCAGTAATTCGCCATCGCATGCGTGCCGTGGGCGCAGCGCGATTGCGCGATCTCGTTTTCATGATGCGGGAAGATCAGGTCGAGCCCGCCGCCATGAATATCGAAGGTCGTGCCGAGATAGGCGGCCGACATCGCCGAGCATTCGATGTGCCAGCCCGGCCGCCCCCTGCCCCATGGCGAATCCCAGCCGGGTTCTTCCGGCGATGACTGCTTCCACAACACGAAATCGGTCGGATGCTTCTTGTGCGCGTCGACAGCGATGCGTGCGCCGGCCTGCTGGTCTTCGAGCTTGCGGCCCGACAACGCGCCGTAATCCGGCATCGATTGCGTATCGAACAGCACCTCGCCCGAGGCTTCATAGGCATGGCCGCGCGCGATCAATTGCTGGATCAACGTCACCATGTCGGTCTTGCCATCAGGCCGCGGCAGCACGAATTCCGTCGCGCGCGGCTGTACCGTCGGCGGCAAGCAGCCCAGTGCTTTCACATCGGCCTGGAATTGATCCGCAGTCTTTTCAGTGACTTGCCGGATCGCTTCATTCAGCGGCAGGCCGGGAAAATCACGCAAGGCGCGGTCGTTGATCTTGTCATCGACGTCGGTGATGTTGCGGACATAGGTGACGTGTTGTTCGCCATAGATGTGCCGCAGCAGGCGGAACAGGACGTCAAACACGATCACCGGCCGCGCATTGCCGATATGGGCGAAATCATAGACGGTGGGGCCGCAGACATACATCCGGACATTGTCCGGATCGATCGGCGTAAACACCCGTTTTTCACGGCTCAGAGTGTCGTAAAGGCGCAGTTCCATTGGATTTTCGTCCCTGATGGCGGGGCGTCGGGTGATCTCGAACGATGAGAAAAAGACGGCCTCGGCCAGCGAATCGCTAGCTCATAATCTCGCGGCAAATCGTACAAATGGCGAGGAAACCGTTCATGCCGGCACCATGCGGCAGCAGGTTTTCACCGTCAAGCGCCGCAAGTCTGCCGCAAGCTCCCGCTGGGAGAACGCAACCACGGCACATTTCGGCCGCAATCGATGCCTACCCGGACCGCCGTGGTTAAGCATCATTAACCATTGAGGTTTATCGAGATGGAACTCGATTCCTCAACACGCTGGTGGTTCATGAAAGTCATTTTCGCTGCTTTGACCGCCGTTTTCGCGGTCGCCTCCTCGGCCGCATCAGCCGATTCCCGCGTCTTCATCGTCGCCAATCAGTCCGACGGTTACGGCATCGACCAGTGCCTCGCCAAAGGCGAGAAATGCGGCGCACCGGCTGCGCTATCCTATTGCAAGTCGCGGGAATTTACCCAGGCGGTGACCTATCGCCGGGTCGATCCCGATGAGGTGACCGGCTCGATTTCGCCCGCCGGCGGCGTTTGCAAGGGTGGCAAATGCGACGAATTCGTCGCCATCACCTGCAAGCGATAACGCCTCTTGTCACAGCTTTCGCGCCGATTCGGTGCGGCAGCCCAGCGGCCTCCGTGCGGCGGCTTTGCGGCACCGGAATCGGCGTGACCCGGCCCCCGGAAGCAGGTATGAGACGGCTTCATCGCCGCAATTTCATCGCGTGCATATGGCAATGACGGCCTGGGTTGCGGCCTGATCGCGCACCCGCCCGTTCCTCGTTCATCGGCCGGATATGTCTGTACCTGTGACTGCCACTTTTTCCCGCTGGGCCCTCGCCTGCGCCGCGCTGATCGGCGTGTTTGCCGCTGATGGCAAAGCTTTCGCACAAGGCTACCCCGCTCAGGTTTATCCGCCGAGCCAGGCGCAGCAGCAGCAATCGGCCAATCCGATGTGCGGCCGCCTCGAAGCGCAGCTCGCCACTATCGATCGCGGCAACGGCCTCGATCCCGCGCGCGCCGATCAGATCCGGCGCTATGAAGATTCCATCAGCCGCCAGCAAGGCGAGCTCGATCGCGTCACCCAGCAGGCCAAGCGCATGGGCTGCGACTCATCCGGCTTCTTCTCGCTGTTCTCCGGTCAGTCCGCGCAATGCGGCCCGGTCAACAACCAGATCCAGCAGATGCGCGGCAATCTCGATCAGATGACCAACAGCCTCGAGCGCTTGCGCGTGGGCACGCCGGGCTCTGCCGAGCGCGACAACCAGCGCCGCTCGGTCCTGCTCGCGCTGGCGCAGAATCAATGCGGCCCGCAATATGCGGCGGCGGCGCGCCAGCAGCAGCAAAATTCCGGCCCCGGCGGATTCCTCAGCAACCTGTTCGGCAACAATGAATCCTCGCCCGGCGACATCCCGCCCGGCGGCGACATGATGAGCAATGTCCCGCAGGGCACCTATCGCACCGTCTGCGTGCGCACCTGCGACGGCTATTACTTCCCGATCTCCTTCACCACCGTGCCGGCGCGCTTTGCCGATGACGAGCGCGCCTGCAAGGCGCAGTGCCCGGCGACGGATGCCAATCTCTACACCTATCGCAATCCCGGCGAGGACATGAATGCCGCGGTGTCGATTTCCGGCGCGCCTTATTCGTCGTCACCGAATGCGTTCAAGTATCGCACCGAGTTCAATCCGTCCTGCTCCTGCCGGGCCCAGGGCCAGAGCTGGGCGGATGCCCTCAAGACGATCGACGACAGCTCGGCCGCGCAGAACGGCGACATCACCGTGACCGAAGAGCGCGCCAAGCGCATGTCGCAGCCGAAGGGCACGCCCGCGTCGCTGAAGAAGAACGCGACGCCGGACGCGCCTGCCCAGGCACAGCAGCCGGCGGCCACGCCGAGCACGCCCGGCCAGATCAGGCAGGTCGGCCCGCAGTTCTTGCCGAACAACGCGAAGCAGTAACTCGCATTCGTAGGATGGGTTGAGCGCAGCGAAAACCCATCAGCCAAACTATGCCGCCGGCTCCGCCGATGGGTTTTCGCTCCGGCGCTTCGCGCCTGCGCTCAACCCATCCTACGGGGCCGGGATTCAGGGAAACACCATAGTGACCGGACCACTCGCAGGCATTCGCGTCGTTGAATTCGGCACATTGATCGCGGCACCATTCGCAGCAAGGCTATTTGCGGAATTCGGCGCCGAGGTCATCAAGATCGAGCAGCCCGGCTCCGGCGATCCCTTGCGCACCTGGCGCAAGCTGCATGAAGGCACCTCGGTCTGGTGGTATCTGCAGTCGCGCAACAAGAAGTCCATCGCGCTCGATCTCAAATCGCCCGACGGCCTCGCCATTGCGCGCGACCTTGCGGCGTCGGCCGATGTCGTCATCGAGAACTTCAAGCCCGGCGGCATGGAGAAACTCGGCCTCGGCTGGGACGTGCTATCAAAACTCAATCCGAATCTCACACTGGTGCGCATTTCCGGCTTCGGCCAGACCGGCCCCTATCGCGACAAGTCCGGCTTCGGCGCCATCGGCGAAGCCATGGGCGGGTTGCGCTACACCACTGGCAGTCCCGATGCACCGCCGGCGCGGGTCGGTGTCTCCATCGGCGACAGCCTCGCCTCGCTGCATGGCGTGATGGGCGCGCTGATGTCGCTGTTGCGGGTAAAGACCGGACAAGGTGGCGGCCAGATCGTCGATGTCTCGCTCTATGAGAGCGTGTTCAACATGATGGAAAGCACGGTGCCGGAATATGCGCTGGACGGGCAGATCCGCACCCGCAGCGGCGGCTCGCTGCCGGGCATCACGCCATCCAACACATATGAGACTGCGGATGGCCAATATGCCGTCATCGCCGGCAACAGCAATGCGATCTTCAAGCGGCTGATGAATGTCATCGGCCGTCCCGATCTCGCCGACGATCCCGCCCTCGCCCACAATGATGGCCGCGTGCCGCAGACGGCGCTCATCGACCAGGCGATCTCGGATTGGACCAGCAAGCTCGGCATGGACGACGTGCTGGCCGCACTCGAAGCTGCGGATGTCCCGTCGGGCCGGATTTACTCTGTCGCCGATATCGTCAGCGATCCGCACTTCATTGCCCGCGACATGATTCTGCCGGCGACACTGCCCGGCGGCACTGAGGTGAAGATGCCCGGCATCTCGCCCAAACTTTCCGAGACGCCCGGCGAAGTCAAATGGCAAGGCCCGGCGCTCGGCGCGCATACGGACGAGGTGCTGGCCGGCATCGGCCGCAGCGCGGCTGATATTGCGCAGCTGCGAAAATCAGGAATCGTGCAGTAGCCCGCGCAACGCAACTACAATTCGGCGCAGCAATGCCGCATGCCACGGCGTGACAACACGGCGGTTGGTAGAGATTGTCAAAAACGGCACCACGCATATAAAGTCCCGTCAGGGAGGAGGCTCGCTTGTGGAGACAAGCGGCCGAAACGATCATGTTCGATGGACACGATCTCTACCTGGTCGCGCTGTCGTTGGCGGTCGCGATCCTGGGAGGTTACACCGGCTTTGGCTTGGCTGCGCGTATCCGGCGGCGTCCGGATCGCGAGCATCGGGCGTTGCTTGCCAGCGCCGCCGCGTTTCTCGCCATCGGCATCTGGACCATGCATTTCGTCGGCATGCTGGCGGCACCGCTGCCGCATGATGCGACCTATCTCATCCTGCCGACGCTGGTGTCGTTCCTGATCTGCGCGCTGGTCGTCGGCATTTCGCTGTTTCTCGTGAGCACCGGCAAACCATCGCAGCGCCGCATCATGGCGTCGGCGATCCTGCTCGGCGTCGGCATCGCCAGCATGCATTATGTTGGCATGCATGGCCTCGCCGGCCATTTCGCGATGCAGCACGACAGCTGGATGGTGGCACTCTCCATCCTGATCGGAATTGCCGCTGCCTATGGCGGCTTGCGTGTATTCCTGGCGCGACCTGCCGGCTTCGAAATGTTCGTCTGCGCCACGGCGTTCGGCATCGCGGTGTCGGGCATGCACTACACGGCGATGCTGGGGGTTAGGTTCGATGCCGGGCCAAGCGCCGCGCATCATCACATGAGCGGCTTTGCTGCATCGCCGCAAACGCTGTGGCTGGTGGTCGCGGTGCTCTGCTTCGTCATCGCCGCCGGCTTCTTGCTGTCACTGATGCCGGATGCCGCGCGCCCGGCCGGCGAAGCCATGACGGCCAACCCGAGCCCGCCGGCCGACAACCGCCCCATCGGCGTTGAGGCGGCGGTTCAATCTCCGGAAACGCCCGCAATTGCGCTTGCCGGCACGGCAGAACCGGCTCGCGCGCCCCCGGCGCCACGCCTCCCGGTTGAGGGCGCTGACGGCATCCGCTTCGTGAGTTGCACCGATGTGCGCAGCGTCCGCGCCGACGCGCACTATACCCGCATCCATGACGGCACGCGTGAGCGCATGTGCCTGTGGTCGATCTCGCAGGCTGAATCCCAGCTCGATCCCGACATGTTCCTGCGGGTGCATCGCAGCCACATCGTCGCCATCGCCCATGTGGCTTCGGTCCGCAAGGAAGGCGATGGCGCCATCATCGAACTCGATGGCCCCTCGCCGCATCACGTCCCGGTCAGTCGCGGCAAGATCGCCGAGGTCAAAGTGCGACTCGGCCTCGCCAAGCGCGCGCAGCAACCATCCTCCTCCCTGCAATAGGTCACATTCTCTGACGCATTTCGTGCGGCACGGTCCGCATTTCGTGCAAGATCAGGCCTTTTGTGAGCCAAAACCGGCGGCTGCATTGCTCGCCGCGGCCTGCGCAGAAAAGCTCCGTCAAACGCCGTCGCCAAGAAAGCGGTGGTCATAAGCCGACGGAGGAAACCATTCATGATACCCGGCGCCTTCAGCTATCACCGCCCGACCACCGTGGCGGATGCCATCGGGCTGCTCGCCACCTATGGCGACGATGCCCGTCCCCTGGCCGGTGGCCACAGCCTGATCCCGATGATGAAGCTCCGGCTGGCGACCCCGGACCATCTGATCGACCTGCACGGGATCGGTGAACTGCGCGGCATCCGCCGCGATGGCGACACCGTCACCATCGGCGCCATGACGACGCAGCACGACCTGCTCGCGTCGCCCGAGATCGCGTCAGCGCTTCCGATCCTCCACGAGACGGCGCTGGTGATCGCCGATCCGCAGATCCGCTACAGGGGCACGCTGGGCGGCAACGTCGCCAATGGCGATCCCGGCAACGACATGCCGGCGCTGATGATGACGCTGGGCGCGACGTATCACCTGCAAGGCCCCGACGGCAGCCGCGAGGTGGCCGCGGTCGACTTCTATCAGGGCGCCTATTTCACTGCGATCGAGCCCGGCGAAATCCTCACCGCGATGTCAATCCCGGTGCCCGCCGCGGGCCACGGCTACGCCTATGAGAAGCTGAAGCGCAAGGTCGGCGATTACGCGACGGCTGCCGCCGCGGTGATGCTGACCATGGATGGCGGCAAGGTCGCCAGTTGCAGCATCGGTCTCACCAATCTCGCTGAAACCGCGCTGCTCGCCGACGACGCGGCGCAGGCGGTGATCGGCACTGCGCTGGAGCCCGCAGCATTGCAGAAGGCTGCCGCCGCGGCATCCGCGATCATGACCCCGGCCGGCGATTCACGCGGACCGGTCGAATACCGCAAGCATGTCGGCGGGATCATGGTGATGCGCGCGCTCACCCGCGCCGCCGCACGCGTCAAATAAAACGCGCCACATACAATCGCCAAGTCGCAAGAGGCAAACATGGCAAAAACACACGTCACGATGACGGTCAACGGCGCCGAAGTCGAAGGGCTCGTCGAGCCGCGCACGCTGCTGGTGCATTTCCTGCGCGAAAACCTGCTCCTGACGGGCACCCATATCGGTTGCGAGACAACCCATTGCGGCGCCTGCACCGTCGATCTCGACGGCATGTCGGTGAAGAGCTGCACGGTGTTTGCAGTGCAAGCCGAGAAAGCCGACATCCGCACTGTCGAAGGCATGGCCAATGCGGACGGCACGCTGTCGGCCCTGCAGGAAGGCTTTCGCATGATGCACGGGCTGCAATGCGGCTTCTGCACGCCGGGCATGATCATGCGCGCGCACCGCCTGCTGCAGGAAAACCCATCGCCGAGCGAGCCGGAGATCCGCATGGGCATCGCCGGCAATCTGTGCCGTTGCACGGGCTATCAGAACATCGTCCGCGCCATTCAATACGCTGCCGCCAAGATCAACGGCGTCGAATTCCAGGAGGCCGCAGAATGAACGACATGACCCCCACCCGCGAACAACGCGAAGCCCGCCTCGAAGGCATGGGCTGCAAGCGCAAGCGCGTCGAGGACATCCGCTTCACGCAAGGCCGCGGCCAGTATGTCGACGACGTCAAACTGCCGGGCATGCTGCATGGCGACTTCGTGCGCTCGCCGCATCCGCATGCGCGCATCAAATCGATCAACACCGAAGCCGCGCTGAAAGTGCCGGGTGTGCTCGCGGTCCTCACGGCCGAGACGCTGAAGACCGTCAATCTGGCCTGGATGCCGACGCTGGCCGGCGACGTCCAGATGGTGCTGGCCGACGGCAAGGTGCTGTTCCAGAATCAGGAAGTCGCCTTCGTGGTCGCCACCGACCGCTATGCCGCCGACGACGGCATCAATGCGGTCGAGGTGGAATATGAAGCGCTGCCGGTGCTGGTCGACCCGTTCACCTCGATGGATGCCGACGCGCCCGTGCTGCGCGAAGACCTCGACGGCAAGATGACCGGCGCCCATGGGCCGCGCAAGCATCACAACCACATCTTCGAATGGACGGTCGGCGACAGGGAAATCACCGACGCCGCCTTCAGCAAGGCCGAGGTGACGATCAAGGAGATGATCTCCTATCACCGCACCCATCCCTCGCCGCTCGAAACCTGCCAGTGCCTGTGCTCATTCGACAAGATCACCGGCGACCTCACCATCTACGGCACCTTCCAGGCGCCGCATGTGGTGCGCACCGTGGTGGCGCTGATCGCCAAGATCCCCGAACACAAGATCCATGTCATCGCCCCGGATATCGGTGGCGGGTTCGGCAACAAGGTCGGTGTCTATCCCGGCTATGTCTGCGCCGCCGTCGCCTCCATCGTCACCGGCAAGCCGGTGAAATGGGTCGAGGATCGCATCGAGAACCTGACCTCGACATCGTTCGCGCGCGACTATCACATGACCACCGAGATCGCGGCCACTAAGGAAGGTAAAGTCACCGGCCTGCGCGTCCATGTGCTGGCCGACCATGGCGCCTTCGATGCCTGCGCCGATCCGTCGAAATGGCCGGCCGGCTTCTTCAACATCGTCACCGGCTCCTATGACTTCCCGACCGCGCATCTGGCGGTGGACGGGGTCTATACCAACAAGGCGCCGGGCGGCGTGGCCTATCGCTGCTCGTTCCGCGTCACCGAAGCTGCTTACTGCATCGAGCGCGCGATGGATATTCTGGCGCAGAAACTCAACATGGATCCGGCGGAACTGCGGCTGAAGAACTTCGTCAAGCCCGATCAGTTTCCGTATCACTCGGCGCTCGGCTGGGAATATGACTCCGGCGACTATCACACCGCCATGCGCAAGATGATGGAGACCGTGGACTATGCCGGCCTGCGCAAGCAGCAGGCCGACAAGCGCGCCGCCTTCCAGCGCGGCGAAACGCGGGAGATCATGGGCCTCGGCCTGTCGTTCTTCACCGAGATCGTCGGCGCCGGACCGTCGAAGAACTGCGACATTCTCGGCATCGCGATGTTCGACTCCTGCGAGATTCGCCTGCATCCGACGGGAAGCGGCGTCGCGCGGGTCGGCAGCAAGAGCCAGGGCCAGGGTCACGAGACGACCTGGGCGCAGATCATCGCCACCGAGATCGGCATTCCCGCCGACAATATCACGGTCGAGGAAGGCAACACCGACACCGCGCCCTACGGGCTTGGCAGCTACGGTTCGCGCTCGACGCCGGTGGCCGGCGCCGCCATCGCCATGGCCGCACGAAAAATCAAGGCCAAGGCGCAGATGATCGCGGCCTACAAGCTCGAAGTCCATGAAGGCGATCTGGAATGGGACATCGACGGTTTCCGCGTCAAGGGCCTGCCCGAAAAGGCGCTGTCGATGAAGGACATCTGCTGGATCGCCTATAACGCGATCCCGCCGGGCATGGAGCCGGGCCTGGAAGCGGTGAGCTATTACGATCCGCCGAACATGACCTATCCGTTCGGCGCCTATATCTGCGTGATGGATATCGACGTCGATACCGGCGTCTACAAGGTGCGCCGCTTCTATGCGCTCGACGACTGCGGCACCCGCATCAATCCGATGATCATCGAGGGGCAGGTCCATGGCGGCCTCACCGAAGCCTTCGCCATCGCGATGGGTCAGGAGATCCGCTACGACGACGCCGGCAATGTGATGTCGGGCTCGTTCATGGACTTCTTCCTGCCCACCGCCGTCGAGACGCCGCATTGGGAGACCGACTTCACCGTCACCCCCTCGCCGCATCATCCGATCGGCGCCAAGGGTGTCGGCGAAAGCCCCAATGTCGGCGGCGTGCCGGCATTCTCCAACGCGGTCAACGACGCCTTCTCGTTCCTTGGTTCGACGCATATCCAGATGCCGCATGATTTCTGGCGCAACTGGAAGGCGGCGCAGAACCTCGGCCTGGTGGCATGACCATGCAGGACCGCGACCAGATCGCGGAACGCCTCGCCTCCGCCGGCTATGTCGCCGACGGAGAACTGATCACGGCGATTGCGCTGATGCAGATGCTGAAGCGACCGTTGCTGCTGGAGGGCGACGCGGGCACCGGCAAGACCGAAGTGGCCAAGGCACTGGCGAGCGCGCATGGCACCGAGCTGATCCGGCTGCAATGCTATGAGGGGCTGGACCAGTCGGCGGCGCTGTATGAGTGGAATTATCAGCGACAATTGCTGGCGATCCAGGCCGATCGTCATGCATCGGTGGACGATATCGAAGACAGGATCTTCTCCGAGACATATCTGCTGGAACGCCCGCTGCTCGCCGCGATCCGCCGCGAGACAGCGCCGGTGCTGCTGATCGACGAAGTCGATCGCGCCGACAACGAGTTCGAGGCATTTCTGCTCGAACTGCTGTCGGACTATCAGGTCACGATCCCGGAAATGGGCACGGTGACCGCGACCGCGATCCCGCTGGTGGTGCTGACATCGAACGGCACCCGCGAACTGTCCGACGCGTTGCGGCGACGCTGCCTGTATCACTATGTCGGCTACCCCGATCCCGACCGCGAAGCGCGCATCATCATGGCGCGGATTGCCGGCATCGGCACATCGCTGGCGCTGCAGATCGCGCGCATCGTGGACAGCATCCGCAAGGAAGACCTGCGCAAGGTGCCCGGCGTGGCCGAGACGCTGGACTGGGCCGCGGCACTGGTCGGCCTCGATGTCAGCAACCTGCATGATGCGCCCAAGATCGTGCAGGAGACGCTGATGTGCCTGCTCAAGACCAGGGAAGACAAAGCGCATTTCAAGCCGGAACTGACCGCACGCCTACTCGGCAAAGTCGCATGAGCGCGCAAGCCGTCAACGTGGTCGATCAAGCGTCGCTTGCCATCGCGGGCCGGTTGAGCGGCTTCCTGCATCTCTTGCGCGACAACGGATTCGCGGTCGGCCTGCAGGAAGGCCACGACGCCGCGGCGTTGCTGGCTGCCGGCTATGCCGCACATCCGTCGCTGCTGCGCTCCGCCTTCAAGCATCTGCTGACATCACGCAAGACCGACTGGGACACATTCGACGGGCTTTTCGATGCCTATTGGCTGAACCGTGGCGTGAAATCGCGAGCCGTGACATCGGGCTCGACGAAGTCGGCCAACAACCCGTCCTTCAAGAGCCTGCAGGACGGCGCCGCCGGCGAATCCGGCCAGCAGGACCAGATCCCGTCCGAGGACGGCGGCGATGACGCGTCGTCGGGCGAAGGCCGTGCCGAGGGCGCGTCGATGATCGACAACCTCGCCGAGACGGATTTCCGCAAGATGCACGATCCCGCTGAGATCGCCGAGGCCCACGCCGCGGCCGCGCGGCTGGCGCAGGCGATGCGCGCGCGCCTGACCCGGCGCGATCTGGCGCGGCGGCGCGGCTATCGCCTCGATATCCGGCGCACCATCCACGCCAATATCAGCCATGGCGGCGTGCCGATCCGCCTCGTCAAGCGCCAGCGACGGCACAAGCCGCTCCGCCTGGTGATGCTGCTCGACGCCTCCGGCTCCATGAGCATGTATACCGGCGTGTTCGTGCGCTTCATTCACGGCGTGATCGATGAATTCGCCGAGGCCGAGGCGTTCCTGTTCCACACCCGGCTCGCCTACGTCTCCGACGCCATGAAGGAGCGCGATCCGGCCCGCGCGCTGGACCGGCTGTCCGTGATGTCGCAAGGCGCCGGCGGCGGCACCCGGATCGGCGAATGCCTGCAGACATTCAATCGCTGGCACGCCGCCCGCGTGATCCATTCGCGCACCTGCGTGATGATCGTCTCCGACGGCTATGAAACCGGTGATGCCGATCTGCTCGGCCGCGAGATGGCCATGCTGGCGCGGCGTTGCCGCCGCATCGCCTGGCTCAATCCGATGATGGGCTGGGAGGGCTATGCGCCCGAGGCCGCGGGCATCAAGGCGGCGCTGCCGCATGTGGACCTGTTCGCGCGCGCCAACACGCTGCAAAGCCTCGCGGCGCTCGAACCCTATCTGGCCAGGCTCTGAGGACGCAACCATGGGCGCACATGTGGATGTGATCGATCTTGTCGCGCAGCTGAAAGCCGCCGAACAGGCCTTTGTGCTCGCTACCGTGGTGCGCACCGTTTCGG
Source organism: Pseudomonadota bacterium (assembly GCA_023451825.1). Lineage (GTDB taxonomy): Bacteria > Pseudomonadota > Alphaproteobacteria > Rhizobiales > Xanthobacteraceae > Tardiphaga. The sequence continues at coordinate 119,169 of JAEXYA010000039.1, read as the reverse complement.
TGACGGCTGCGAAAGCCGGCGCCAAGGCGATCATCCGCCCCGACGGCACCATCGCCGCCGGCTGGATCGGCGGCGGCTGCGCGCGCGGCGCCGTGCTCAAGGCGGCCCGCGAGGCGCTTGTCGATGGCGAACCGCGCATGGTGTCGGTGCAGCCGGAAAACCTGCTGGCCGAACTTGGTGTCGCGCCCGGCGAAAGCCGCGACGGCGTGCGCTTTGCCAAGAACATGTGCCCGAGCAAAGGCACGATGGATATTTTTGTCGAGCCCGTGCTGCCGCATCCGGCGCTGGTGATTCTCGGCGCCAGCCCGGTGGCGCTGTCGCTGGCGACACAGGCGCGCACGCTCGGCTATCACGTCACCCTCGCCGTCCCGGCTGCCGATCTCACCATGCCGCCGGACAGCGACGTGCTGATCGATGGTTTCACACCGCAGCATCTGCATGACGCCAAGCGCTTCGTGGTGGTCTGCACCCAGGGCAAAGGCGATGAAGCGGCGCTACGTGCTGCCATCGACATTCCCGCCGCCTACACGGCCTTTGTCGGCAGCCAGCGCAAGATGACCGCGCTGCGCGATGGCCTGACCAGCAAAGGCGTCGCCGCGAGCATGCTCGATCACGTCAAGGCCCCCGCCGGGCTCGATCTCGGCGCCATCACGCCGGAGGAAATCGCCATGTCCATCCTGGCCGAAATCACAGCCCTGCGCCGCCGCGGCCAGCGCGCGGCACGCCCTTCCATCGACCAATAAGGACAACAACCATGCAGATGAGTGACAGCCAGCGCATTGCCGCCCCGAAAGAAAAAGTCTGGGCGGCGCTCAACGATCCCGCGGTGCTCAAGCAGTGCCTTCCCGGTTGCCAGAGCCTGGAGATGACCAGCCCGACGGAGATGACCGCCACCATCGTGGTCAAGGTCGGCCCCGTGAAGGCAACATTCGGCGGCAAGGTCACGCTGTCCGACCTCGATCCGCCAAACAGCTATCGCATCACCGGCGAAGGCTCGGGCGGCGTCGCCGGCTTCGCCAAAGGCGGCGCATTCGTGCGGCTGGAAGCCGAGAGCGACGACGTCACTCTTTTGCATTACGACGTCGATGCCCAGATCGGCGGCAAGCTGGCGCAACTCGGCGGCCGCCTGATCGACTCCACCTCGAAGAAGCTCGCGGGCGAATTCTTTACCGCGTTCGGCGCCCTTCTCGGCGGCGACGCGGCGGCGGCCGATGCGCCGGCTGCGGAGAGCAAAGGCTGGATGAAGAAGCTGATCGGCTCCACAGGCGCGGCCTGCCTGCTGACGCTGATCGCCAGCCAGTGGTGCTGCGTGAGCGGACACGATCACGCGACCGACGCCATTGCAGCCGCACCGATCTGCAAGTCCCGCGCTGCCGTGAGCTGAAATCCAGCGCCGTAGCTTCGACAGGCGAACAGGATGTTCGCTGGCACACCCGCGCCAGCGAACGCGATCACGACGGTTCGCCCAGCGTACCTGCTGGGCATCGTGGCGATAGCACCGCGACCGTCAGCTCGCACCACATTCGCGTTAAATCCGAGCCTTCAGGGCAAAGCTTGCGAAGCCATACTCCGCAAGGTTCGGATAACCCACTGCCGGTATCATGGGGCGAATCCGAAAGGCTGGTCCCATGGTCTCCACCTATCTCAACTACAATCTGGTGTCGCGCGACCTGCAGAAATCGATCACCAAGATTGCGCAGCAAGCCGATGTGAGCCGGGACACCGCCTATTACAAAGAGAACATCGGCAAGGTCACCAGCGTCGATGACCTCCTGAATGACTTTCGCCTCTACACCTATGCGACCAAGGCCTATGGCCTGGAAGACATGGCCTATGCCAAGGCTTTCCTGCGCAAGGTGCTGGAAAGCGACCTCTCCGACGCCAACAGCTTTGCCAATAAACTGAGCGACAAACGCTACCGCGAATTCGCCGCTGCGTTCCCGTTTGGCACCACCAGCGGCGACACCAAGACGGCGCAATCCGCCAACCAGACCGACGACATGATCGGCCTCTATACGGCGGTGGCAAAGCGCGGTGTCGATGCGCTCGACGCCAACAAGAACTACTACAATCTCACGATCGGCAAGATCACCAATGTCAACGGCCTGCTCGCCGACGACAAATTGCGCGACTATGTCTTCTCCGCCTATGGCATCGACAAGGGCACCTGGTCGCATGACACGATCAGCAAGGTGCTCGGCAGCGATCCGTCCGATCCGGACAGCTATGTCAATTCCGTCTGGGTCTCGCAGAAAGACGACATCAACGCCAATATCGCCAAGGCACAGGCGGCGATGCTCGATGCCGCCAGCAAGATCGACGCCTATACGGCGCAGCTGAAACTGCCCGGTGCCGACATGGCCGATCTGCGCAACAAGATCGCATTGGAGCGCTCGCGCGGATCGATGAACGAGATCAGCGTCGTCAGCTATCGCAAGGCGCTGACCACCATCGACAGCTATGTGGCACTGGCCGGCGCTTTCGAATTCTCGGCCGATGGCACGCTGCCGGCGGGCACCGAGCCGCAGACGGCCGCGCAACTGACCGACGTCCACGCCAAATATGTCAACAGCCAGGGCGCCGTCTATCTCGCTGCGGACGAGAGCTATTCGGCCTCGCTGATCAAGCAGTATCGCACCGGCCTCGCCAGGGTGACGACGGTCGAACAATTCCTCAAGACGCCGAACGTCTTCAATTTCGCGCTGAAGTCGTTCGGGATCGATCCCGAAACGGTGTCGCCGACCATCATCAAGAATGTGCTGCAGAGCGATCTGGACGACCCGAAGAGCTATGCGAACAAGCTGAAGGATGACCGCTTCGTCCAGCTCGCCCGCGCTTTCAATTTCGACAGCAGCGGCAACGTCACCACGCCCGTGGTGGCGCAGGACGCTGCTGAAGTCACCCAGGTGATGAAGGACTACATCATCGCCAAGACGCGCTTCACCAGCGGCAAGGAACAGACCGAGCTGCGCAAGACCGCCGACAAGGACGCGGTCTATTATCAGACCAACATCGCCAACGTCCAAAGCGTGAAGGACCTGCTTGCCGATCGCAAGCTGATCGACATCGTGCTGGTCGCGAAGGGTCTCGAGCCCGACAAGGTGACCACCGCCGATCTGCGCAAGATGTTCGACTCCGATCTCAACGATCCCAAGAGCTTCGTCAACACGCAGACCGATCCGCGCTTTGCCGAGATGGTGGCGTCGTTCAATTTCGACGACGGCGGGGAGATCTCGCGGCTGCCGAAATTCGGCCCGCAGACCCGCGACCAGTTCATGGAAACCCAGCGGAAATATCTGCAGCAGACGCTGGAGACGCAGCAGGGCGAAAGCAATCCGGGGGTGCGGCTCGCGCTCTATTTCGAACGCAAGGCGCCGAGCATCACCTCGGCCTATGACCTGCTCGCGGACAAAGCGCTGGCGGAAGTGTTCCGCACCACCTTCGGCCTGCCGGACGAAGTCGGCGCGATGGATATCGACCAGCAGGCCAAGGTGGTGGAGAAGCACCTCAACCTCAAGGATCTCGCCGATCCCGCCAAGCTCGCAAAGTTGCTCAACCGCTTCTCGGCGCTCTATGACATCAAGAACGGCACCAGCATCGCCTCGTCACCAATCGTGACGCTGTATCAAGGCGGCGGACTGCTGAGCGACACGGCATTCGCGGCGATGGCGCGCAGGGCGTGATGGTGCCGTAGGATGGGTTGAGCGCAGCGAAAACCCATCAACGATCTGCCGTGCAGCGATGGGTTTTCGCTAACGCTCACCCCATCCTGCAAACGTCACTCGAACGCTTCGCTGGTGCCCTTGCCAGGCCGCGTCACCAGATCCTCGTCCGGTTTCGGCAAGGGCTGGGCCAGATCGCGAAAACGATTGGTGATGGGATAGCGGCGATCCCTGCCGAAATTTTTCCGCGTCACCTTCACGCCAGGAGCGGCCTGGCGGCGCTTGTATTCGGCGATGTTCAACAGCCGATCGATGCGCGTCACCACATCCTTCTCGAAACCATCGGCCACGATCTCGGACAAAGGCTGCTCGCGCTCGACGAGACGTTCGAGGATGGCGTCGAGGATCTCGTATGGCGGCAGCGAGTCCTGGTCGGTCTGGTTTTCGCGCAGTTCGGCGGTCGGCGGGCGGATGATGATATTGTTCGGGATCACCTCGCCGTCCGGACCCATGGCGCCTTCGGGCTTCCATGAATTGCGCAAGGTCGAGATGCGGAACACCTGGGTCTTGTAGAGATCCTTGATCGGATTGAAGCCGCCATTCATGTCGCCATAGAGCGTGGCATAGCCCACCGACATTTCCGACTTGTTGCCGGTGGTGACGACCATGGCGCCGGTCTTGTTCGACACGGCCATCAAGAGCGTGCCGCGCGTGCGCGCCTGCAGGTTCTCTTCGGTGATGTCGCGCTCAAGGCCTTTAAAAGTCTCGGCGAGGATTTTTTCGAAGCCGTTCACCGCATCGGCGATGGGCAGGATTTCGTAACGGAAGCCGAGTGCTTTCGCGAGCTTGTCGGCATCGTCGAGCGACACCTGCGCAGTATAGCGGAACGGCAGCATGATGCCGCGCACGCGATCGGCGCCGAGCGCGTCGACGGCGATGGCGGCGCAGAGCGCGCTATCGATGCCGCCGGAAATGCCCATCAGCACGCCGGGGAAACCGTTCTTGTTGACGTAGTCGCGGAGGCCCAGCACGCAGGCGGCGTAGTCGCCCTCGTCGCCTTCGGGCAGCTTTGCGATCGGGCCGCTGCAGCGCCACGCATCGCCGGATTTTTCGAAGGTGATGGTGGTGATGTTCTCGGCGAAGGACGGCAATTGCACGGCGAGCGAGCGGTCGCCATTGAGGACGAAGCTCGCACCGTCGAACACGAGCTCATCCTGGCCACCGACCTGGTTGAGATAGACCAGCGGGAGATGGCTCTCGGTGACGCGGGCGACCTGCACATTCAAGCGCAGATCGTTCTTGCCGCGGGCATAGGGCGAGCCGTTCGGCACGATCAAAATTTCGGCGCCGGTTTCGGCGAGAGTCTCGACCACATCCTCGTAGTCGGCGGACTCTTCCATCCAGGTGTCTTCGCAGATCGGCACGCCGATGCGCAGGCCACGGATGGTGACCGGACCGGAAACGGAGCCGCGGGCAAACACGCGCTTCTCGTCGAACACGCCGTAATTCGGCAGATTGACCTTGAAGCGGATGGCGGCGATGCGGCCGCCGTCCAGCAGTGCGCAGGCATTGTACAGTTTTCCGCCATCGACCCATGGCGTACCGACCAGCATCGCCGGGCCGCCATCGGCGGTCTCGCGGGCGAGCGCCTCGACCTCGGCGCGGCAGGCCATCTGAAAGGCCGGCTTGAGCACGAGGTCTTCCGGCGGATAGCCGGCGATGAAGAGTTCGGGGAGGACGACCACATCGGCGCCGTCGCGGGCAGCCTGCGCACGCGCGGCGCGCGCTTTCGCGGCATTGCCGGCGGTGTCGCCGACGGTCGGATTGAGCTGGGCCAGCGTGATGGTGAAGCGGGTGTTTGTCATGGGAGTATTGAAGCCTCTAGGCGGATCGTTCGCAACCCATTGCCGTCATTGCGAGGAGCCTCTTGGCGACGAAGCAATCCAGGGCCAAGTAAAGAAAAACTGGATTGCTTCGTCGCTTCGCTCCTCGCAATGACGGAGAAATCAAAACACGCCCACCCGCTCGCCGAGCGCGAACAGCCAGACCATACCCGCAATCAGCAGCGCAATGGCCACCGCCGCCGAGCCTAGGTCCTTCACACGACCGATCTGTGAATCGTGTTCCATCGTGACCCGGTCGGCGAGTTTCTCGATAGCGGTGTTGAGGAGTTCGACGGTCAGCACCAGCATCACCACCGCGATCATCTCGATCCGGCGGGCCATGGTCGTGCCAATCATTACGGCCAGCGGCAGCGCAAGGACAAGCGCAACCACCTCCTCGCGAATGGCCCGCTCCGACGTGAAGCCGGAGCGGAGACCATTCCAGGAGTTGATGGTGGCTCGCCAGAGCCGATCCATTTAGAGACCGGAGGCAACCGGGAGCGGCTGCTCCTTGCCCGCGCGGCCGCTCTTCAGCAGCTCGGCGATCAGGAACGCCATATCGATGGACTGCTCGGCGTTCAGGCGGGGATCGCAGACCGTGTGATAGCGGTCGTTGAGGTCCTCGTCGGTGATCGCGCGGGCGCCGCCGGTGCATTCGGTGACGTTCTGGCCGGTCATTTCCAGATGCACGCCGCCGGCGTGCGTCCCTTCGGCCTGGTGGATCTGGAAGAACGACTTCACCTCGGACAGGATGCGGTCGAACGGACGGGTCTTGTAGCCCGAATTCGACGTGATGGTGTTGCCGTGCATCGGATCGCACGACCACACGACCTTGCGGCCTTCCTTCTGCACCGCACGGACGAAGCCTGGCAGATGCTCGCCGACCTTCTCATGGCCGAAGCGATTGATCAGGGTCAGGCGGCCCGGCTCGTTGTCCGGGTTCAGGATGTCGATCAGCTTCAAGAGCTCATCGGCCTTCAACGACGGACCACACTTAAGGCCGATCGGGTTCTTGATGCCGCGGAAATATTCCACATGGGCATGGTCGAGCTGGCGCGTGCGGTCGCCGATCCACAGCATGTGGCCGGAGGTCGCGTACCAGTCGCCTGTCGTCGAATCGACGCGGGTGAAGGCCTGCTCGTAGCCGAGCAGCAGCGCTTCGTGGCTGGTGTAGAAATCCGTCGAGCGCAGCTCCGGATGGGCTTCGAGATCGAGGCCGCAGGCGCGCATGAAGTTCAACGCGTCGGAGATACGGTCGGCCAATTCCTTGTAGCGACGCGACTGCTGCGAATCCTTGAGGAAGCCGAGCATCCACTGATGCACGCTGCCGAGATTGGCGAAGCCGCCCGAAGCGAAAGCGCGCAGCAGGTTCAGCGTCGCAGCCGATTGGCGATAGGCCATCAGCTGACGCTGCGGATCCGGCACGCGGGATTCCGCCGTGAAGGCGATGTCGTTGATGATGTCGCCGCGATAGCTCGGCAGCTCCTGTCCATTCGCCTTCTCGATCGGCGAGGAACGGGGCTTTGCGAACTGGCCGGCGATGCGGCCGACCTTCACCACCGGCAGCGCGCCGGCATAGGTCAGCACGACCGACATCTGCAGGAACGCGCGGAAGAAGTCGCGAATATTGTTCGCGCCATGCTCGGCGAAGCTCTCGGCGCAATCGCCGCCCTGCAGGAGGAAAGCCTCGCCGTTGGCCACGCGGGCGAGCTGCTTCTTCAGGTTACGGGCCTCACCCGCAAAAACCAGCGGCGGAAACGTGGCGAGCTGCGCCTCGACGTCGCTCAGGGTCTTCGCATCCGGATATTCCGGCATCTGCATGACGGGTTTGGCCCGCCAGCTCTCGGGTGTCCACCGCTCGGACATGAAATTGTCTCCTGAAAACCGCGCCTTAGGTGACGACGGAGGCCGCGTTATACATGGCACAGATGGGGATCGCCAGTTGGAAATCCACCCTGCCCGCAACCGGCCATGCGCGCCAAGCCCTTGCACGACAAACCGAATTCGCATTTGGTTGGGCTGTTTTTGGGGGAACTATGGGATGAGACTGCCGGATGCGTCGCCCGATGACGCTTTTTCCGACGACATCACGATTGTGGCGGGAGACGGATTTACGCTGGGCGCGACGCTGTATCTGCCGCGTGGGGCCCGCACCCATGCGGTGCTGATCAACTCCGCCACTGCCGTGCCACGGAAAATCTACAAGGGATTTGCCAGCTATCTGGCCTCGCGCGGCTGCGCAGTGGTGACATACGACTATCGCGGCACTGGTGATTCCCGGCCGAAAGGCACGAGCTCCCTGCGCGGTTTTCGGGCCTCGATGGCTGATTGGGCGGCGCTCGATGTCGTGGCCGCGGTGGACTGGATGCGCGAGCGCTACAGACTGCCGCTCGGCTTTGTCGGCCATTCCTTCGGCGGCCAGGCGCTGGGGCTGATCCCGAACAATGCGGAGGTCTCGCGCGCGCTGCTGGTGGCCGCCCAGGCCGGCACATGGCGGCTGATGACGCCGCCGGAGAACTACCGCATCTATGCGCTGATGAAATTCATCGGCCCGACGCTGGCGGAAGTGATGGGCTATGCGCCCGGCAAGATCGGGCTCGGCCTCGACCTGCCGAAGAATGTGTTTCTCGAATGGGCCAAATGGGTCACCAGCGACAATTACTTCTTCGACGACCGCAAGCTGCGCGCGCTGGCGAATTTTCCGCGCTATCGCGGCGCGCTGCGGGCGTTGAGTTTTACGGACGATCCCTGGGCCACGCGGGCGGCGGTGGAGATGCTGTGCGCGGCGTTCACGTCGATCAAGCCGGACATCGACAGTATCCGCCCGATCGAGGCCGGCAGCGAGAAGGTCGGGCATTTCGGGTTTTTCCGCCCCGAGCATCGCGACACGCTGTGGCGCGGCGCAGCGGAATGGCTGCAGATGGAAGAGTAGGCACCTGACTCGGTCCCTCATGGTGAGGAGCGCGCTCTTGCGCGCGTCTCGAACCATGAACTGGCCTGGCTCCGAGTGTGCCGCCATCCTTCGAGACGTGCGCTGCGCGCACTCCTCAGGATGAGGGACAGAGAGCGGCGCCACTGTTGAAAAGGGCCGCCGTGTTTCTGCTGATGTTAGAATATCTCCAAGCATTTCCGCGCTACAAAGCGTGCTGCGACGATCGGACCAATTGAAAAACACCTGTTTTTCCGCGAATTTCAATCACGCGATCACTGTGATTTTCCGTAATCCGCACATCGCGTTTTATTCCCTCCCCCAAAAGCAAATTAAGTTGTGCTGCGTCCAAACGCCGCCTCCCCCATGAGCGAACGACGCCAATCGTGCGCAACCTGGGGAGCGACGCATGCATCAAGATCTATCATCGACATCACCCGCAAAACTGTTCGCGCGCGCGACGTTGCTATCCGCGAGCACGCTCGCGCTGACGCTCCTCACCGCACCGCATGCGCAGGCGCAAACCGCATCGCAGCGCCAGGGCGCGTCATCGCTACCGCCAGTGACAGTGGACGCTCCCAATACAGTCCGCCGTTCGCGCCGGACTGCGGCGACCACGCGCGCTGCACCCGCAGCGCGGCGACGAACCACCGCAGCACGCCAGCCGGAGGTGGTTGCCAAGCCGGTGCCGGCCTTCAACCAGCCGCATGATGTGCGCACCGGCACGGTCGGCATCTATGCCAATTCCACGTCCACCGCGACCAAGACCAACACGCCGCTGCTCAACATTCCGCAGTCCATCAGCGTGCTGACCAAGGACTACATCGCCGACCAGAATTTTCAGAGCGTCACCGACGTGACGCGCTATGTGCCTGGCGTGGCCATCCATCAGGGCGAAGGCAATCGCGACGAACTCGTGATCCGCGGCGTCGATTCCAGCGCCAACTTCTTCGTCAACGGGTTTCGCGATGACGTGCAGTATTTTCGCGATCTGTATAACACCCAGAGCATCGAAGTCCTGAAGGGACCAAGCGCGCTGATCTTCGGCCGCGGCGCCGGTGGCGGTCTCGTCAATCGCACGCTGAAGGAAGCCGACGGCCAGCGCGTCTACCAGACCACGCTGCAATCAGGCTCCTATGGCGATCGCCGGTTCACGCTGGATGCCGGCCAGGCCGTCAATCCCGACGTCGCCGTGCGCCTGAATGCCATGTATGAAGGCTCCGACACGTTCCGCCAATATGGCAAGCTCGAACGCTACGGCCTCAATCCGAGCGTCGCCTTCACGCCGAACGATACCACAAAAATCAAGCTCGACTATGAACTCTATCACGACGAGCGCACCGCCGATCGCGGCAATCCCTCGCAGGCGCTGAGCAACACCGCGCCCTCATCCACGCGCTTCAATCCCGCGCTGCCTTTCGCACCCGGCGGCGACCTCACCGCCTTTTACGGCGCGCCCGGCCTCAACCAGTCCTATGTCGACCTCAATCGCGTGTCGGGCGTGATCGACCACGACTTCGAGAACGGGCTGACGGTTCGCAACGCCACCATGTATGCGAACTTCAAGCGCGGTTATCAGAACATCTATCCCGGCAACGGCACGCTGTCCGGCGCGGTGAACACGACCGATACATCGTTCAACCGTGCGGCCTATAATAACACCACCGACCGCGAAAACATCTTCAACCAGACCGATTTCACCTACAAGACCTGGACTGGCCCGGTCTTCCACACGCTCGCTTTCGGCACCGAATTCGGCCGCCAGAGCGGCCTCTCCTTCCGCAACACCGGCTTCTTCCCCGGGCCCGGCGGCACGCTGAGCAACACCATCGCCGCTAATCCGTTCGACAGCGCCTATCTCGGGCCGGTGACCTTCCAGCACATCGCCACCGACGCCAACAGCCGCTACCGGCTCAACATCGCGTCGGGCTATGTGCAGGACCAGATCGACATCACGCGCTGGCTGCAGGTGATCGCCGGCGTGCGCTACGACAATTTCGATCTGCAGGCCACCGACCAGAACACCGGCATCACGCGAAGCCGCACCGACGGAAAACTGTCGCCGCGCGCGGCCGTGATCGTGAAGCCGATCGACAATCTGTCGGTCTATGGCAGCTACAGCATTTCGTATCTGCCGGCGTCGGGCGACCAGTTCAGCGCGCTGTCGTCGTCGACCGTGCTGCTCGATCCGCAAAAATTCGACAACAAGGAAGTCGGGGTGAAGTACAATATCCTGCCGCGCCTGCAATATACCGCGGCGGTGTATCAGCTCGACCGCAGCAATGTGCCGCTGGCCAATCCGAATGGCGATGGCACCTTCTTCCTATCGGGCAAGAACCGCATCCGCGGCTTCGAAACCACACTGAACGGCTATGTCACCGATATCTGGCAATCCACTGTGGGCTATGCCTATACGGATGCGCGGGTGACCAGTGATACGTCAGCGACCATTCTCGCCGGCAATCGCGTGCAGCTCGTGCCCTACAATCAGTTCTCGTGGTGGAACAAGGTGCAGATCGATCCGATCTGGGCCGCCGCCGTGGGCATGATCTACTTCTCGAATTCCTACGCATCGTCGGATGACAGCGTGAGGCTTCCCGGCTTCGTGCGCTTCGATGCAGCGGTCTATGCGAAGATCAACCAGAACTGGAAGCTGCAGCTCAACGTGGAGAACATTTTCAACAAGGGCTATTGGGCATCGGCGGACGGCAACAACAATCTGTCGCCGGGCCAGCCGCGCACGTTCCGGATCAGTGCGATCGGGAATTTTTGAGACTGCACACACTTTCACTGTCATCACCCGCGAAAGCGGGTGATCCAGTAGACGCCGTAATGAGTGTTTACACTAAGGCCCCAGTTTACTGGATCGCCCGGTCCAGCCGGGCGATGACAGCCTGAGTATCACTCCGCCGCCTCGCGCAGATAGCGCGCGGTCGGCGTGCGCATGGTCACCAGCTCTTCCGCCGCACTTGGATGCACAGCCACCGTGGCGTCGAAGTCCGCCTTGGTCGCCTTCAGCTTGATGCAGATGCCGAGGATCTGGATCAGCTCCGCCGCTTCCGGCCCGACGATGTGGCAACCGACCACCACATCGGTGGAGCCATCGACGATCAGCTTCATCAGCACACGGCTGTCGCTGCCGGAGATGGTGGATTTGATGCCGCGGAAATCGGTCTTGTAGATATCGACGTGACTGAACTTGGCGCGCGCTTCGTGTTCGGTCATGCCGACCGTGCCGACTTCCGGCTGGGTAAACACGGCGGTCGGAATGTTGCTGTGATCGACCTTCACTGTCTTGCCGCCGAACACCGTGTCCGCAAAGGCATGGCCCTCGCGGATCGCGACCGGCGTGAGATTCACGCGGTTGGTGACATCGCCCACCGCATAGATATGCGGGACATTGGTCTGCGAGAATTCATTGACGATGATGGAGCCATCGCTGTGCTTGAACTTCACGCCGGCCTTCTCGAGCCCGAGGCCTTTCGTATTGGCATGACGACCGATGGCGAACAGCACCTGATCCGCCGCGATGCTGGCGCCGCCTGACAGATGCGCCGTCAGTTCGTGACGATGCTTGTCGACCGCCTTCACCGTGCAGCCGGTGACGATGGTGATGCCCTGCTTCTCCATCTCCTTGCGGACATGGGCGCGGACGTCTTCATCGAAGCCACGCAAAATGTTGTCGCCGCGATAGACGACGGTGACAGCCGAGCCGAGGCCGGCGAAGATGCAGGCGAATTCCAGCGCGATATAGCCACCGCCCTGGATCACGATGCGCTTCGGCATTTCCGGCAGATGGAAGACCTCGTTGGACGAGATCACATGCTCGATGCCGGGAATGTCCGGGCCGTGGCTCGGCGTGCCGCCGGTGGCGATCAGGATGTTCTTGGCGCGAACGGTCTCGCCATTGCTGAGCTTCAGCATATGCGGGTCCTCGAACACCGCGCGTGCCTTCACCGTCTTGGCGCCGGGCTTTTCCACATTGGTGGTGTAAATGCCTTCAAGCCGCGCGATTTCCTCGTCCTTCGCGGCGATGAAGGTCGGCCAGTCGAAATCTGCGGTCGGGATGGTCCAGCCGAAGCCGCGGGCATCGTCGATCTCGCGCGAGACATGCGAGGCATAGACCATCAGTTTCTTCGGCACGCAGCCACGGATCACGCAGGTGCCGCCGAAGCGATATTCCTCGGCGACCATCACGCTGGCGCCGTAGCCGGCGGCGATCCGGGCGGCGCGGACGCCGCCTGAACCACCGCCGATGACAAAGAGATCGACGTCGAAGTCAGACTTGCTGGACATGAATTACTCCGCGACGCGCAACGATTTCAGCCGTCATTGCGAGCGAAGCGAAGCAATCCAGAAACTGGGTGAAAAAGAACTGGATTGCTTCGTCGCTGCGCTCCTCGCAATGACGGAGGGGTGTCAGATTTCCTTGCCGCGCTTGCGCATTTCGGCGCGGAACTGGCCGTTCACCTGCTCGGCGAACTGCTGCGCCCACTGCTGCATATAGTTCACGCTGGCGGAAATCGACTGCGGCTCCATCTGCAACAACTTCTGGCCGAGCGGCGACTTGTAGAAAGCTGCGAGATCCTTCAGCTCGGCTTCGGTGAAGTCGCTCGCATAGATGCGGGCCATCTGCTCGCCGATCTCCTTGTCGCGGCCGGCATTGGCCTGCGCCACGACCACAGCGACCTCATTGAGATCCTTCTGATAGTTCAGGTTGCTCTGCAGCAGCGAATCCTTGACGCGCTGGACCATGTTCGGAATGGCGTTCTGATACATCGCCTGCGCATTCTTCAGCTGCAGGATTTCCTTGGCATAGCCGATGGCGGCCGGCGATGCCGGCTTGATCGGACGCTCGCCGGCGGGCGCGCCCTGCTGGGCGGAGGCCGGCAGCGTGACGGCTGCGGCGCCGAGCACCAGGCTGGCGGACAGCAGCAGTTTCGAGAGGATCTTCATGGCAGTCTCCTTGAGATCGCAGCCTTAGGGCCGCTCAACGACGCGAATTCCATCCGAGCCGGCGAGCACGATGGTGCGCGCCAGACCGATAAACAGTCCATGTTCGACAACGCCCGGAATGCCGGCGAGCAAACCCGCAAGGCGCGGCGCGTCGGTGATGGTTCCAAGCTTGGCATCCAGGATCCAGTGGCTGCCATCGGTGACGAAAGCATGGCCGTCCGCAGCCTGGCGAACCGCCATCTCGCCCGTCAGGCCGCATTGCGCGAACACGCGCTCAACGGCGCGGCGGGTGGCGCCGAGCCCGAACGGGATGACTTCGATGGGCAGCGGGAAGCGGCCGAGCTTGGGCACCCACTTGCTGTCGTCGGCGATCACGATCATGCGGTCGGACGCGGCCGCCACGATCTTTTCGCGCAGCAGCGCGCCGCCGCCCCCCTTGATGAGATTGAGATCGGGATCGGCCTCGTCGGCGCCGTCCACGGTGAGATCGAGATGATCGATGGCGTCAAGCGTGGTCAGCGGCACGCCGCAGGCCTCGGCCTGGATCCGGGTGGCCTCCGAGGTCGGCACGCCAATGACCTTGAGGCCGCCTTTCACGCGCTCGCCGAGCAGATCGACAAAATGCTTGGCGGTCGAGCCGGTGCCGAGACCAAGCTTCATGCCGTCCTGCACGGATTCCAGCGCCTTGGCGGCAGCCTGTCGTTTCAGCTCGTCCATATTCATCGCAGCGGTAGTCCCTGTTGGCGTCGGCCCGCCAAAGCGGGAGGCGCGGCATATCTAGCGACGTTTGGAGGGCAGGAACAGGGTGCAAGGCGTGCATTCCCAGGGAATGCAGACCTGCATCCGGGGGCCACCGAGCCTCTTGCAGGATCGCCCCCGGCCCGGTAGCGATCCCACCATGACCAAAGCCCCCCTCGTCGTTTTCGACCTCGACGGCACCCTCGTCGATACCGCCCCTGACCTGATCAGCGCCCTCAACCACGTGCTGGCCCAGGAAGGCCTTGCGCCGGTTCCGCTGGAATCCGCGCGGAAAATGATCGGCCAGGGCGCGCGAAAGCTGATCGAGCGCGGACTGGAAGTCGAGGGCCGGGAAATGACGCCGGCGGAGGTCACCAAGCTGACCGACGATTTCATCGCCTTCTATGCCGACCATATCGCTGACGAGTCGCGCCCCTTCGCGGGGCTGATCGAGGCACTGGATGCGCTGGAAGCAAAGGGGTACCGCTTCGCGGTCTGCACCAACAAGCTGGAAGGGCTGTCCAAGCTGCTGCTGGAAAAGCTCGGCCTGACCGCCCGATTCGCCGCCATCTGCGGCGCGGACACGTTTGGCATCTCCAAGCCGGATCCGGTGATTCTGCAGCAGACGGTCGCCAAGGCCGGCGGCGAGATGTCGGCCGTGGTCATGGTCGGCGATGCCGGCCCGGATGTCGGCGTAGCCCGCCGCGCCAATGTGCCGGTGATCGGCGTGACCTTCGGCTATACGGACACCCCGATCGCCGAACTGAAGCCGGACGTGGTCATCGATCACTTCCGCGATCTGCCCGCAACGGTTGAGCGACTGCTTCTGGTCCGGGCTCATTAGTTTCAGCCGTCAGGGCGAGCCCTGACGAATCGCGAAGCAATCCAGATTTTCTGGAAACAGCGCTGGATTGCTTCGTCGCAAGGGCTCCTCGCCATGACGAGCACTATGTGTCGATCGTCACCGCGCCAAATGTCTCGTGAACGCCGATCCCGGTGGTCGTGACATTCTTGACCTTCTTGTTGGTGATGGTCGGGAAATCCTGTTCGAGCAGCCAGACGATCGGCACATCCTCCACGAGGATTTTCTGCACGGCGCTGTAGAGCTCCTGCCGTTTCGCATCCGAGCCGGCGACCGCAGCCTCCTCGAACAGGCGATCGACCTCCGGATTGGCGTAGCCAGCCGTATTGGAGAACATGATGCCCTTGCGGATGTTCGACGAGATGTAGCTGCGCGAGACGCCGATGGCGGGATCGCCGAGCTGATAGACGAGATTGTTCGTCATCGCGAAATTCCAGTTGGCGACGCGATCGATCCAGCCGGCGGTGTCGGTGGTCTCGAATTGCAGCTCGATGCCGACGCGCAGCAGCGTCTGCTTGAGGAATTCAGCCATCCGCCGATAGATATCCCCTGATGGAATGACCAGGAATGGGATGCTGATCCGCTTGCCGTCCGGCCCCGGCTTCAGGCCCATCTCATCGAGCAGCGCTTTCGCCTTGTCCTGCGAATATTCGTATTGCTTGACGTCTTTCTCATAGAAGCGCGTCTTCGACGACACCGGCCCGGTCGCGATCTTGCCGAGCCCGAAATAGAGCCGCTGCTGCAGTGCCTTGCGGTCGATCGCATACATCACCGCCTGGCGGAAACGCTTGTCGTTCATCGGCGCGACGCGGTTGTTCAACTCCAGCCACAGATGCGGCGCGAACATCTCGTAGCCCTTGGTGGTGACATCGACGGTGGGCAGCTTGGACATGCGCGGGAAATCGAACATTTCGATGTCGCTCCACTGCGTCAGCTGCACATTGCCTTGCTCCAGCGCGACCGCGCGCGACGCGGCATCCGGAATGACGCGATAGATGATCTCGTCGATATGCGGCTCGCCGGCGCGGTAATAGCCCTCATGCTTGACGAAATGGATATGCGAGCCACGCACCCATTCCTTCAGCTTGAACGGACCGCAGCCGATTGCCTGCGCATTGGCGGGGTTCTCGCGATAATTGGTGCCGTCATAGATATGCTTGGGCAGCACCGGCGCCGTCGTGCAATCGAGCGCACCGAGGAACGGCGCGAATGGCGCCTTGAGCTTGAACACCACCGTGAGCGGATCGGGCGCCTCCGATGAGGCGATGCGCGAGAACACGCCGCGCGCCCGCGCATGGGTTTCGGGCAGCATCTTAGTCAGCGAGAAGATGACGTCGTCAGCCGTCAACGGCTTGCCGTCATGGAAGGTGATGTTCGGATGCAGCTTGAACGTATAGGTCAGGCCGTCGGCAGACACCTCCCACGACTTCGCCAGACCCGGCATCGGCTTCAGGTCGAAGTCGTAGCGCAGCAGGCTCTCATAGAGCTTTCCGGCCACGGTCAGCGTCGCCTGCAACTGACTGAGGGCCGAGACCAGCATCGGCGGCTCCGGCTGGATGATCGCGTTGAGCCGCCCGCCCCTGGTCTGCCCGACCGCGCGCTGCAATCCCAACGGAAAACCACCGAGACCCAAAGCACCTGCGGCGACGCCCAGTTTGGCAAATTCACGTCTGTTCATCGACTGCTCCCATTCCCGTTGAGCCGGATGGTGCCAAACGCAACGGATTGAGCAATTGAATTAATTGTATTCCAGCAATAGAAAACATCTATGGATGTCAGTCTCCGGCAGCTTCGAACCTTCCTTGCCGTCGCCCAATCCGGCAGTTTTACGCGCGCGGCGGAAATGCTGCATCTGGCGCAGCCCACGCTGACCGTTCAGATCCGGCGTCTGGAAGAATCCCTCGCCGTGCGGCTGTTCGACCGCAACACGCGCTCGGTCGAGCTGACGCGCATGGGCCGTGAATTGCTGCCGGTGTTCCAGCGCATGATCAACGATCTCGATACGCTGGTGAGCGACACCCACGACATCGCTGCCAAGCGGCGCGGCATCGTCCGCGTCGCGTCGCTGCCGTCGGTCGCTGCCGGCGCCTTGCCCGAGGCCATCAAATCATTCCGCGCATTGCAGCCCGGCGCGTCCTTCGTGCTCAAGGATGCCATCGCCAGCAGCGTCATTGACTTCGTGCTGACCGAGGAAGTGGATCTTGCCATCATGGGCGGCAGTTTCAGCAGCCGCGATGTCGATATCCTGTTCGAGGTGCGCGACCGCATGCATGTGGTGTTTCCGAAGGATCATCCGATCGGAAAATTGCGCAGCATCGGCGTTGCGGATCTCGCCAACCACCCGCTGATTCTGCTAGCGTCCACAACCAGTGTGCGTACCGTGGTGGATGCCGCGTTCCTTGCCGCGGGGTACACGCCACAGGCAACCTGCGAGGCGACCTATATGATGACCGCCATTGCGATGGTTCGGGCCGGCCTGGGCCTCACGGTGCTACCCGGCTCTGCGCGGGAAATCAGTGCAGAACCGGATCTGCGGTCGCGCGCCATCGACGCTCCCGGCTTTTCGCGGGCAGTCACCGTCATCAAGAAAAGCGGTCGCACACTGCCACCGATCAGCGCAGCCTTCGCCGATCACTTGGCGAGTTCACTCAGCGGACGGGAGATGTTCTCCGCTGCCGACTGACGCGATCGCATCCGCCTTCTGACGATTTCTCGTTCCGATCGCCTTCTAACCGCATCAGCTGTCGGAACTTTTTGGCCTTTCGCACGATCGAATTAACCATCTATTAACTATCATGCGCCGGCAGGTTGCGTCATTGGACCCACGCTCCTATTGTCCGGCATGGGGACTGCGGCTAGCCGCGAAAGTAACGGATTCAACTATGCGTCGAGTATTCCTATTGACGGCAGCGGGCCTGAGCCTTGCTGGCTGCTCCTCCTTCTCAACGGATGCCTTCAAGTCGGCACCGGAGCCGGTTACCGTCCAGTTCGAATCGACGCCCCCCGGCGCCGAGGTGAAGACGTCGGTAGGCCCCGCTTGCACGACGCCTTGCTCGCTGCCGATCGTCACCGAAGGCAATTTCGAGGCGACCTTCACCCTGCCGAAGTTCCAGCCGACCACGGTTCCGGTGACCGTGACGCGCGTGCCCGGCGACTTCACCCAGGCTGCTCGCACGGTTGTCGAGCCGAGCCCGGTCGCCGTCGAATTGGCCCCGGCCACGCCGGCCCGCAAAGCCCGCAAGGCCGCCAAGAAGCGCGCTGCCGCACCTGCTCCGGCAACGGAAGAGGCAGCGCCGGCCGCCGGCTCGCCATTCCCCAATCCGCGCTAAACATTCGGATGTCGGCGGATCGCAAAACGCAATCCGCCGATAGGCACTTCGAATAGTGCTGTCCATGATTTGCCGGCTCCGCCGCATCCGACGAACGATTGCTGTATCGCAATTGTGCCCAGCGCTTTGCATGATTACATTATGACGAGCGGCGTACTCGCCGCCCGTTGCATGCAGCAAGGCGTTTGAATGTCGGTCACCGATCTCATTCCCGCACAGACCTCATCAGCCATGACCGATCCATTCGGCCGGCGGATCAATTATCTGCGCGTCTCGGTGACGGATCGCTGCGACCTGCGCTGTTTCTATTGCATGTCGGAAGACATGACCTTTCTACCGAAGGCCGATTTGCTGACGCTGGAAGAACTCGATCGCCTGTGCTCAGCATTCATCGCCAAGGGCGTGACGAAGCTGCGCCTCACCGGCGGCGAGCCATTGGTGCGTCGTAACGTGATGGGCCTTGTGCGCTCGCTGTCGCGGCACCTCAAGAGCGGTGCGCTGAAAGAGCTGACGCTCACGACCAATGGCTCGCTGCTCGCAAAATATGCCGACGAGCTCGCCGATTGCGGTGTGAAGCGCATCAATGTCTCGCTCGACACGCTCGACGCCGCCAAATTCAAAACCATCACGCGCTGGGGCGATCTCTCCAAGGTGATGGCGGGCATCGACGCCGCGCAGGCTGCCGGCCTCGCCGTCAAGATCAATGCTGTCGCGCTGAAGAATCTCAACGAGGATGAAATCCCCGCTTTGATGGAATGGGCGCATGGCCGCGACATGGCGCTGACATTGATCGAGGTGATGCCGATGGGCGATATCGGCGAAGGCCGTAT
Source organism: Pseudomonadota bacterium (assembly GCA_023451825.1). GTDB lineage: Bacteria > Pseudomonadota > Alphaproteobacteria > Rhizobiales > Xanthobacteraceae > Tardiphaga. The sequence goes on along the minus strand of JAEXYA010000039.1, from coordinate 99,980 downwards.
CGACCAGTATCTGCCGCTATCGCTGCTGCGGTCGCGCCTTGCGAACAACTACACGCTCACCGATCTGCCCGACGATACCGGCGGCCCCGCCCGCTATGTCCGTGTCGCCGAAACCGGCGGCAAGCTCGGCTTCATCACCCCGATGACGCATAATTTCTGCGAGAGCTGCAACCGCGTTCGCATCACCTGCACCGGCACCATCCATACTTGCCTGGGCCACGAGGATGCCTCCGACCTGCGCAAGCCGCTGCGTGCCTCCGCGGACAACGAATTGCTCAATGCGACCATCGACCGTGCCATCGGCTTGAAGCCGAAAGGCCACGATTTCATCATCGATCGCCGCCACAACCGGCCGAGCGTCAGCCGCCATATGAGCGTAACCGGCGGTTGATCGGCGCACCGCCTTACCCTCCCTCAGACCCCCGACCAATGGCCTGCGGCAAACCGTCAATTTCCGATTGACGATTGCATGACGCGCTGAAATGGTGCCCAAAATTTTGGTCGCCCAGCGGAAAAAGCTCCGCTTTCTCAGTGAGAAAGACGTGATCTGCGGACGGACGGGCGAGTTTCGGGGGAAACCGTGGACGTACTCAAATTCACGAATGCCATCGATCGGCTGAGCGATGTCTTCGGCTTCGTCGCCAAGTGGCTCGTGCTGCTCGCCTGCCTCGTCAGCGCCGGCAATGCCACGGTCCGCTACCTGTTCAGCTATTCCTCCAATGGCTGGCTCGAGATCCAGTGGTACATGTTCGCCGGCATCGTGTTCTTCGGTGCTTCGCAGACGTTGCGCCTCAACGAGCATGTGCGCGTCGACCTGCTCTATTCCGCCGTCTCCGACCGCGCGCGCCTGTGGATCGACATCATCGGCCTCACCGTCTTCCTGCTGCCGGCGATGATCTATCTCACCTATATGACGACCCCGTTCTTCCTGAATTCTTGGAATTCACAAGAGGTGTCGAGCAATGCGGGCGGCCTGATCCTGTGGCCGGTGAAACTGGTGCTGCCCGTTGGCTTCGGCCTGCTGGTGCTGCAGGGCCTCGCCGAACTCGCAAAGCGCCTTGCCGCCCTCGCCGGCGTGGTCAAGATCGACACCCATTATGAAGCGCCGCTGCAATAGCGGCGTTTGCTTTTTCAGCCCTTCGCATTTGACGACATAGATCGATAGTCAGGGATCTCCGATGTTCTCCTACGGCGTGTTTCCTCCGCTGATGTTCGGCACCATGATCTGCTTCATGGTGTTCGGCTTCCCGGTCGCCTTCTCGCTCGCCGCGGTCGGCCTGTTCTTCGGCATTCTCGGCATCTTCACGGGACACTTCGATCCGTCATTCCTGCAGGCGCTGCCGTTCCGCTTCTACGGCACGATCTCGAATGACCTGCTGCTGTCGATCCCCTTCTTCACCTTCATGGGCGCCATTCTCGAGCGCTGCGGGCTCGCCGAGGATCTGCTCGAAGGCACCGGACAATTGTTCGGCAAGGTGCCGGGCGGCCTCGCTTATGCAGTCATCATCGTCGGCGCGATCCTCGGCGCCATCACCGGCACCGTGGCCGCATCGGTCATCGCCATGGGCGTGATCTCGCTGCCGATCATGATGCGCTACGGCTATGACATGAAGCTGGCCACCGGCGTCATCGCGGCATCGGGCACCATCACGCAGCTGATCCCGCCGTCGCTGGTGCTGATCGTGCTCGCCGACCAGCTCGGCCGCTCGGTCGGTGACATGTATCTCGGCGCCATCGGCCCCTCGATCCTGCAGGTCGCGATCTTCCTGCTGTTTATCGTCATCATGTCGATCGCGCGCCCGACGTCGATGCCGCCGATTCCGGAACATGCGCGCGAACCGATGGGCTGGAAGCTCATCAGCCGCGTGCTGTGGGGCATGATCCCGTCCATCGTGCTGATCTTCCTCGTCCTCGGCACCATCGGCCTCGGCCTCGCGACGCCGACCGAAGCCGGTGCGATGGGCGCCGTCGGCGCCATCGTTCTCGCCGCCATGCATCGCCGCCTGACCTGGCCGCTGGTCGAACAGGCCATGACCTCGACCATGCGCCTCACCTCGATGGTGGTGTTCATCCTGATCGGCTCGACCTGCTTCAGCCTCGTCTTCCAGGGCATGGACGGCTCGCACTGGATCGAGCACCTGCTGACGGGCCTGCCCGGCGGCAAGGTCGGCTTCCTCGTCTTCGTGAACATCTTCGTGTTCTTCCTGGCGTTCTTCCTCGATTTCTTCGAGATCGCCTTCATCATCATTCCGTTGCTGGCGCCGGTGGCTGCCAAGCTCGGCATCGATCTCGTCTGGTTCGGCGTGCTGCTCTGCGTGAACATGCAGACCTCGTTCATGCATCCGCCATTCGGCTTCGCACTGTTCTATCTGCGCGGCATCGCGCCGCCGGAGGTGAAGAGCCGCGACATCTATCTCGGCGCGATTCCCTGGGTCGGCATGCAGATCCTGCTCGTGATCATCGTGATCATGTGGCCGGGCCTTGTGACCTACTGGATCGACACGACGGTGGTCGATACGTCCAATGTGAAGATCGAGATTCCGCAGATCGAAATGCCGGCGATGCCGGATTTCGGGCCGGCGAAATAATCTCCGGCGCAACTATTTAGCAAAACAAAGCCCGGCCTCTTCAGAGGCCGGGCTTTTTGCTGGCGCAATAATGCTCACCCACGCGGTCGCGAGCGGATCATGTAGCTGTCGTATGAAAATTCCGCGACCTGCCACCAGGCATATTGATCGGCGCGGAAGGCAACCATGTTGTCGTAGAGCTTTTTGAAGTTGGCGTTCTTGGCCGAGATTTCCGTGTAGAGATCGTTGGCGGCCTTGAGCGACGCATCCAGGATGGCGGGTGAAAACGCGCGAAGCTGGGTGCCGCCCGCGACGAGCCGCTTCACTGCCGGTGGGTTATACGCATCGTAGCGCGCCTGCATCGCTTCGTTGGCCATGGACGACGCCGTCTTGATCAATGACTTGTAGGCTGCCGGCAACTGCTCCCACTTCGAAAGATTCACCATGTGGTGGATGGTGGGGCCGCCGTCCCAGAAGCCCGGATAGTAGTAATATTTCGCGACCTTCTGGAAGCCGAGCTTCTCGTCGTCATACGGCCCGACGAATTCGGCGGCATCCACCGTGCCTTTCTCGAGCGACGCATAGATATCGCCTGCGCCAACCTGCTGTGGCACGACGCCGATCTTGGCCAGAACATTGCCCGCGATGCCGCCGATGCGCATCTTGAGCCCGTTGAGGTCGGCGACCTCTTTCACTTCCTTGCGAAACCAGCCACCCATCTGACAACCGGTATTGCCCGCAGCAAAGCCGATCAGATTGTGCCCCTTGAGAAACTCGTTGAAGAGCTCGGCGCCACCGCCGGAATGCAGCCAAGCCGTCTGCATGCGGCTGTTGAGGCCAAACGGCATCGACGTGCCGATCGCGAAAGTCGGATCCTTGCCGACATAGTAGTAGCCGGCGGTCTGCGCCATTTCGACTGTGCCGTTCGACGCGGCATCGAGCGCTTGCAGCGCAGGAACGATTTCACCCGCCGCGAAGACCTGAATCTGGAATTTGTTGTCCGTCGCTTCCGCCACAGCTTTCGCGAACAGGTCGGTCGCGCCGTAGATTGTATCGAGTGACTTGGGGAAGCTCGATGTCAGCCGCCACCTGATTTCCGGCATCGATTGTGCGATGGCGGGTGATGCCACGGTGGCCGCGCCCGCAGCGCCGAGCCCGGCCATGCGGATGAATTGACGACGTTTCATATTTGCTCCCTCACCTGTTTCGCGCCTCTCTACCGGAGGCATGATGCGATGATGGAGCAATCGCGGGGCGGACGCCACGGGAATTCACGCGCGCAAGAGCGCGCTCCTCACCATGAGGCAGAGAGACTGCAAACCGCAAAAAGCCCGGCCTCCTTGCGGAGACCGGGCTTCTCGATGTGACTTGCTGACTTGGATCAGCCGCGCGTGCGCGAGCGGATCATGAAGCTGTCGAAGGTATATTCGGCGACCTGCCACCACAGATATTCGTCCGAACGATAGGCTTGCATCGCGTCGATCGACTTCTTGAAGGTCGGGTTCTTCGCGGAAATGTCAGCCCACAATTCGTTGGTGGCCTTGAGGCAGGCATCGAGCACTTCGTTGGTGAACGGACGCAACTGCGTGCCGCCGGCCACGAGCTGCTTCAGCGCCTGTGGATTCTGCATGTCGTAACGTGCAGCCATCCATGAGGTCGCATTGGCGCAGGCATTCGACAAGATCGCCTGATAGTTCTTCGGCAGCGAATTGAACTTGTCGAGATTGGTGAAGGCGTGGACCGTCGGGCCGCCTTCCCAGAAACCTGGATAGTAGTAGTACTTGGCAACCTTCTGGAAGCCGAGCTTCTGGTCATCATAGGGACCGACCCACTCGGCGGCGTCGATGGTGCCCTTTTCGAGCGACGGGTAGATGTCGCCGCCCGCCAGCTGCTGCGGCACCACGCCAACCTTCTGTAGCACTTCGCCGGCAATGCCGCCGATGCGCATCTTGAGGCCATTGAGGTCGGCGACGGTCTTGATCTCCTTGCGGAACCAGCCGCCCATCTGGGTGCCGGTGTTGCCGCAGGGATGACCGATGACGCCATACTTCTTGTAGAACTCGTTGCCGAGCTGTTCGCCGCCGCCCTGATACCACCAGGAATTCTGCTGGCGCGCATTGAGGCCGAACGGGACCGAAGCGAAGATCGCGAAGGTCGGGTCCTTGCCCACATAGTAGTAGGACACCGTGTGGCACATTTCGACGGTGCCGTTCGAGGTGGCGTCGAGCACTTGCAGGCCGGGCACCAGTTCACCGGCCGCGAAGACCTGGATCTGGAATTTGCCGTCGGTCATTTCCGACACCTGCTTCGCCATCGTTTCGGCGCCGCCATAGATGGTGTCCAGCGACTTCGGGAAGGACGACGCCAGGCGCCATTTGATTTCCGGCATCGACTGCGCGATCGCCGGCGAGGCTACAGCTGCGGCCCCTGCGGCACCCGCCGCCGAGACCTTCAAAAACTCACGACGCTTCATTCAAGCTCTCCTTTTGAAAGCGTTTCCCCAGAAATCCTTTGAGCTATTTGGCAGCCCGACCGCATCGCGATTCAGCCGCCGAAGCCCTTGGTTCGGCGCTGATGTAACACGGTTATGAAGCGTCGGAAAATGAGACGAGTGTCGTAGTTCGTCCGATTGGACGAAAGTTCTATGCGGCATTCTGCGCCCGCTTCGCAGGCGCAGCAGGGTCAGGCGAGAACAGGCTTCAGACTGTCCCGGACCTGCGCCGCGACCTTCCGGTAGATCCCCGCATGGGCCCCTTCGGGCTCGCTGACCACCACCGGTGTGCCGGCATCGGACATGGCGCGAATGGACATGTGCAGCGGCACCTCGCCGAGGAACGGGACGCCCAGCCGCTCGGCCTCGTGGCGCGCGCCGCCATGGCCAAAAATGTCCGACCGGGTGCCGCATTCCGGGCACTGGAAGTAGCTCATGTTCTCGATGATCCCGAGCACCGGCACGTTGACCTTGGTGAACATGGCCAGCCCGCGGCGGGCATCGATCAGCGACAGGTCCTGCGGGGTCGAAACGATCACGGCCCCCTTCAGCGGCACATTCTGCGCCAAAGTGAGCTGGGCATCGCCGGTGCCCGGCGGCATATCCACCACGAGCACGTCGAGCTGCCCCCAGGCGACATCGCGCAGCATCTGGGTGATGGCCGACATCACCATCGGCCCGCGCCAGATCATGGCGGTCTCTTCTTCGACAAGGAAGCCGATCGACATGATCGACAGGCCGAAGCGCTGGATCGGGATCATCTTGTCGTTATCGAGGGTCGGCTTTTCGTTGATGCCGGTCAGGCGCGGCACCGAGGGGCCGTAGATATCAGCATCCAGCAGCCCGACCTTGAGGCCGAGATCCCGCAGACCCAGCGCCACATTCAGCGAGGTGGTGGACTTGCCGACGCCGCCCTTGCCCGAGGCCACGGCAATGACCGCCTTCACGCCCGGAATTTCGGCCTGCTTGCTCATCGCCGAGGGCGCACCCGGCGGCTGGTGCGGGCGATGCGCCGAGACGGGCTGCACGCCAGAGGCATGAGGATGGGAATGGCCGCCAGGGCTATGGCGGTGCGGCGCTGGCGCGGATGGCGCAGAGCCAGGCTTACGCTCGGCCGTCAGCGCCACCATGGCCCCCATGACGCCTGGAATGGCGCGCACGGCGGCTTCCGCCTGCGCCCGCACGCTTTCCCAAGCGCGGGCCTCGGCGGCGTCCACGTTGATGGAGAACATCACCCGGCCGTCGGTGACGGCGATTTCGGACAACACATTGGCATGCACCAGCGGCACACCGCGCGGCGACGCCACTTTTGCAAGGCCATCGAGAACCTGTTGTTTCGAAACGCTCAATTGAAGTCTCCCGGTCGTCGCAATTCCAACCGCAGAGATAGAGCACCTGTGCGCCATGTCCATGCCGTTTCGGTCACGATTGCGCCCGTATTTGCGCAGGCGCAATTCGACCGCGAAATCCTCTCGCGGCGCACACAAAGTCACGGTGCCGCAACCTCGGGGCTTTGCCGCGTCCGGCGCAGCGACTATGCTGCGGCCTCTTCGTGTTCCCGCCTTGTCTGCGGGCATCACCTCCCCACAGTCGATAGCCGGCGGCACAGCCGGCAGCACATCAAGGGTTTGGATATGGCCAAAGTTGCTTTCATCGGTCTCGGCGTCATGGGCTTCCCCATGGCTGGTCATCTCGCCACCAAAGGCGGCCACGAGGTCACCGTCTACAATCGCAACGCGGCCAAATCGAAAGCCTGGGTCGAGAAATTTGGCGGCAAGTCCGCCCCGACTCCGAAGGCCGCCGCGGAAGGCCAGGATTTCGTCATGGCCTGCGTCGGCAATGACGACGACCTGCGCTCGGTGACGACCGGTGCCGATGGCGCCTTCAGCGGCATGGGCAAGGGCAAGATTTTCGTCGATCACACCACCGCTTCGGCCGAAGTCGCCCGTGAGCTCGATGCCGCCGCCACCAAGGCCGGTTTCCACTTCATCGACGCCCCCGTCTCCGGCGGCCAGGCCGGTGCCGAGAACGGCGCGCTGACCGTGATGTGCGGTGGCGAGGCTTCGGTCTATGGCAAGGTCGATCCGATCATCGCCGCCTATGCCAAGATGCAGAAGCTGCTCGGCCCAGCGGGATCCGGCCAGCTCACCAAGATGGTCAACCAGATCTGCATCGCCGGCCTCGTCGAGGCGCTGTCGGAAGGCATCCACTTCGCCAAGAAGGCCGGCCTGGACGTCAATTCCGTCGTCGAGGTGATCTCCAAGGGCGCCGCCCAGTCGTGGCAGATGGAGAACCGCCATAAGACCATGAACGAAGGCAAGTTCGATTTCGGCTTCGCCGTCGAATGGATGCGCAAGGACCTCTCGATCTGCCTCGCCGAAGCCCGCCGCAACGGCGCCAGCCTGCCGGTCACCGCGCTGGTCGATAACTTTTACGCGGAAGTGGAAAAGATCGGCGGGAAGCGCTGGGACACGTCCAGCCTGCTCGCTCGGTTCGAGAAGTAAGCACTTCTAACCACTCACAAATCGGCGGCCGGGCGAAGCGTGACACGCTTCCCCGGCCGCATCCGTTTTCACAGATAATTAACCGGATTACCGCGTTCTTTAAGTCGCCCTTTAAGGATTGTGCGGCACAGATAATGATCTGTGAAAACCGCCCGCATTTGCGTGCAGGATTTGTGTAAGCGTGATGAGTGAGCCCGCCGCCAGGCCCGAGGTCGTCCAGCTTCCGGCTGAAGAGCCCGTCGCTGCGCCGCGCAACCGGCGGGCGGCCCAGCAGCGCGTGCGCGAGGCCCGCGACCGGCTGACCTCGACCTCCGGCACTCGCCCCGCTTTCGACCGCGAACTGCTGCGCCAATACGCCCAGACCCGCCTCTCCGCCTCGCTGGTGGTGACGCTGCTGGTGGTCGGCACCGGCATCGTATTCGGCGTCTGGCTGCAGCCGCTGTCGGCTGCGGCCTGGGCCTGCGGCATGCTGTGCATCCAGGCCCTCATCCTGCGCGTCTGCACGCGTTATCTGGCCGAGCCGACCGGGCCGAACAGCACGAAGAAATGGCGGACGCGGTTCGTCGTGCTGGACCTCGTCTATGGCCTCGCCTGGACCGTCATCCTCGTGCATCCAACCGGCGCCGACGTCGTCTCCAATGCGCTGATGATGTTCCTGATGCTGCTGGTGGTGGCCGTCTCCAGCATGCTCGCATCCAGCTTGCCCATCGCCGCCATCGCCGCCACCGTCCCGGTGACCTTTGGCGTGGCGCTTAGCTTCATCCTGCGCGGCAATTTCGACAACTATATCCTCGCCGCGCTGGCCGTCGCTGCGGAAGGCTATTTCATCCTGCTCGCCCAGCGCCTGCATTCGACCACGCTCGCCGCGCTGGAAGCGCGTGCGGAGAAGGACGCGCTGATCGGCGAACTGGAACAGGCCAAGGCGATCTCCGACGAAGCGCGCCATCGCGCAGAAGCTGCCAATGTCGCCAAGTCACGTTTCCTCGCCCAAATGAGCCACGAACTGCGCACCCCGCTGAATGCCATTCTCGGCTTCTCCGAAGTGATGAAGAGCGAAATCTTCGGCGCGCATGCGGTCGCCGTCTACAAGGATTATTCCGGGGACATCCATAATTCCGGCGTCCACCTGCTCAATCTCATCAACGAGATTCTCGATCTCTCGCGCATCGAGGCTGGCCGCTATGAGCTGAATGAAGAAGCCGTCTCGCTCGAGCACGTCGTCGCCGATTGCCACCATCTCTTGAAGCTGCGTGCCACCAGCCGCGGCATCACCATCCATGAAGTGTTCGAGCACGGCATGCCGCGCGTCTGGGGCGACGAGCGCGCCTGCCGGCAGATCGTGCTGAACCTGCTCTCCAACGCCATCAAGTTCACCCCGCAGGGCGGTGAAATCTGGCTCAAGGTCGGCTGGACCGCCTCGGGCGGCCAGTATCTGAGCTGCAAGGACACCGGCTCCGGCATCGCCGAAGACGAGATCCCGATCGTGCTCGCTTCGTTCGGCCAGGGCTCCAATTCGATCAAGTCGGCCGAACAAGGCGCCGGCCTTGGCCTGCCTATCGCCAAGAGCCTGATCGACATGCATGGCGGCACGTTTACGCTGAAGTCAAAGCTGCGTATCGGCACCGAGGTGATCATCACCTTCCCGCCGGAGCGCGTGATGTCGGCGCTCGCGCCCGTCATGGAAGATGCGCCGCCGCTGCAGCCAGAATATGAGATCACCGACGAAAAGCGTCGGCCACGCAACAAGCCGATCATGAACGCAGGAACCGGTCTGTGAGATCACGGCTTGCACACATGCGCCAAACCGCTCAAATATCGTGGCATGAACAAAGAAACACCGTGCGTCGCCATCTGTGTCATCGATCCCAAAGCGAAACTCTGCCTTGGATGTGGACGCACGCTGCAGGAGATCGCACGCTGGGGCCGCATGGAAAGCGCGGAACGCCTGAGCATCATGGCGACGCTGGAAACGCGCATGACGGATCTGGGATTGGCGCCGCCCTCGACCTACGCCCGCAAGCCGCGCCCTGCGGCAAACTGAGCTGCGGAGAAGCCGGAGGCGCTATATGACGCGCGTCCTGTTGCTGATCATTGCCATCCTCGCCACTGCGGGCGCTGCACTGGCTTATGGCGACCCTCATCAGATTACGAAAGCGAGCACGCTCGTCACCGAAATACTGCGCAAGCAAGTGCCGCCAATGCCGCGCATTGTGGACGTGCCGCGCGGCAATGGCGGCGAATTCGCCCTGCAGGCCACGATCAACGGCGTTGTCGCGCCAATGATCATCGACACCGGCGCCACCTCGGTCGTGCTGTCCTATGAGACCGCGAAAGTGATCGGCCTGCCGGTCGAACTGCTCACCTATAATATCGATCTTGAAACCGTCTCCGGCCGCACCAAGGCCGCGCGCCTGACCCTTGATCGCCTCGCTGTCGGCAGGCTGGTGGAGCGCTCGGTCCCTGCTCTCATCGTGCAGCGCGGATTGATGAAGACCAATCTGCTCGGCATGAGCTTTCTCGATCGGCTGGAAAGCTGGGAAGTCCGCGCGGATAAACTCAAGCTGCGCGGCTATCCGTAAAACTCAGTCCCGTAGGATGGGTTGAGCGCAGCGATACCCATCACAACAAGTTCGGTGCGCGTGGTGATGGGTATCGCTCCGGCGCTTCACGCCTCCGCTCAACCCATCCTACGAACCGAGTTAAGCCGCCGCCGCCTCAGCCGGCTCATCCTCCACCAGCGCGATCGCATCGCGTAGCACGTCGATGCCAGCACCGTGCTTCACGCCATGCTCCGCCAGATGCCGGCGGAACGCGCGCGCGCCGCGCACCGCATGAAACGCGCCGACAAAATGCCGCGTGATCGAATGCAGCCGCGTACCCTGCGCAAGCTGGTCCGCGATATAGGGCATCATCGCCTCCATCGCGTCCTTCATTGTCGCATGCTGCGCAGGCTCGCCGAAGATTTCCGGATCCACCGCGAGCAGGCGCCACGGCTCTTGGTAGGCTGCGCGACCGAGCATCGCGCCATCCACATGCGCGAGGTGTTCCTTGGCTTCGAGGACACCGGGAATGCCGCCATTGATGGCGATCGGCACATCCTGCATCGCAGCCTTCAGCCGGTAGACGCGATCATAGTTCAGCGGCGGAATGGTGCGGTTCTCTTTTGGCGACAGACCATTGAGCCACGCTTTCCGCGCATGCACGATCAGCCCGTCGGCGCCAGCAGCGACAACCGCCTTTGCCAGCGCATCGAGCGCGACTTCCTCATCCTGATCATCGACGCCGATGCGGCACTTCACGGTCACCGGCACATTGACAGCAGCCTTCATCGCAGCCACGCAACGTGCGACGAGATCCGGGTCGGCCATCAGGCAAGCTCCGAAGCGCCCTTCCTTCACGCGATCCGATGGGCAACCGACATTGATGTTGATTTCATCATAACCGAAATCAGCACCGATCCTCGACGCTTCGGCAAGCTTCTCCGGATCCGAACCACCGAGCTGCAACGCCACCGGATGCTCGCTGGCATCGAAACCGAGGAGCCGCTTGCGATCACCATGGATGATCGCCGGCGTCGTGACCATCTCCGTATAAAGCAGCGCACGCCGCGTCAGCAGGCGATGGAAAACGCGACAATGGCTGTCGGTCCATTCCATCATCGGCGCCACGGAAAATCTGTAGCTCGGATAGGTCAAATGCCTGGTCCCTGCTCGCCCTAGTCTTTGTATTCGTAGAGGAGACGCGCACGGATGGTGCCGTCCAGTCCGCGAATGTCTTCCAGCACACGCTGGCTGTCCGCTGCCGATGCGTCCGCATCGAGAACGACGTAACCGACATCGTTGTTGGTCTCGTAGTACTGCGCAGCGATGTTGACGGCGTGGCGGGCCAGCACCTCGTTGAGGCGGCCGAGCATGCCCGGCACGTTGCGCTGGACCTGAATGAAGCGCGTGCCCTGCGGACGGGCGGGCAACTGCACCTGCGGAAAGTTCACTGCGCCGACGGTCGAGCCGGTGTCGCTGTAATCGATCAGCTTGCGTGCAACTTCGGCGCCGATGCGTTCCTGCGCCTCTTCGGTGGAGCCGCCCACATGCGGCGTCAGCAGCACGTTGGGAAGTCCCTGCAGCGGCGTGACAAATTTCTCCGCATTGGAGCTCGGTTCGACCGGGAACACGTCCACGGCGGCACCGCGCAGCTTGCCATTGCGAAGCACTTCGGCGAGTGCGTCGAGATCGACCACCGTGCCGCGGCTGTTATTGATGAAATAGGCGCCGTCCTTCATCCAGGACAGCTCAAGCTTGCCGATCATGCCCTGGGTCGCCGGCGTCTCCGGCACATGCATGCTGACCACGTCGCTCTGCGACATCAGCTCCTGCAATGTCGCCACCGGTTCGGTATTGCCGTGACGGAGGCGATCGGTGTGATCGTAATAGATCACCTTCATGCCGAAGGTCTCGGCGAGGTTCGAGAGCTGCGACCCGATATTGCCGTAGCCGACGATGCCCAGCGTCTTGCCGCGGACTTCATGGCTGTTCGTCGCCGACTTGTCCCACTTGCCCTCATGCGCGGCGACAGAGCGATCGACGATGCGGCGGAACAACATCACCACCTCGCCCATCACCAGTTCGGCCACCGAGCGGGTGTTGGAGAACGGAGCGTTGAACACCGGGATGCCGCTGCGGCGGGCGGCGTCGATATCGACCTGATTGGTGCCGACGCTGAAGCAGCCGATGGCAATCAGGCGGTCGGCGGCGTCGAGCACGTCCTGGGTGATCTGGGTGCGCGAGCGAATGCCGAGCAGATGCACGCCCTTGAGAGCTTCCTTCAATTCGCTGCCGCCAAGGGCCTTGGTCAGGCGCGTCACATTGGTATAGCCCGCGATGTCGATCAGCTCGACGGCGCTGTCATTGACGCCCTCGAGCAGAAGGATCTTGATCTTGTCCTTCGGGAGCGAAAGCTGCGGGGCGGGAACGGCGGTCTTCGACACGGGCGGTGTCCTTTGCAGGGCAATTGGAACGGCGAAGCAGCGGGAGCCCCGGGAGGCTCCGGCGAGATCAGAAAAGCCGGATGCTGGTTCGATTTGGCCGCATCTTTAATCCGGTCATCCCGGCAATGCCAAGTGGGGGCACAACAAATTGAAAAATAAGAATTTTTGACTGCCGGCCGGTGGGACCATCCGACTTTCGGGATGTCGCGGGAGCCGGCGGTGGCGGGACTCAGGACCGGGCGGAACGGAACCCGTTTTCCGACATTGTCAGCCGCCCGCCTCGGCAGTCACATTCCAACCACCGGTGCCCCATTTCCGACCTCGATCCCGATACCACAGAACAAGACGATCTTCACGGCGGCCGCTCACCCTGGTTCGCCGGCCTGCCTCGTCCCACCCGCCATTCCCTCACCGAAGACATCCGCTGCGACGCGCTGATCGTGGGCTGCGGCATTACCGGTGCGCTGATGGCCGAACGACTGACCCGACAAGGGCTGGATGTCGTGCTGGTGGATCGCGAATTGCCGGGCCATGGCAGCACGGCGGCCAGCACATCAATGCTGCTATGGGAGATCGATCGCTCCTTAAGTGAACTGACAGAGCTTTACGGCTTTGAGCGCGCGGTGCGTGCCTATCGCGCGAGCTTCGAAGCCGTCGACGGACTGCAGACGCTGGTGCGCGATCTAGAACTGCCCTGCGACTTCAGGGCGAAGTCATCACTTTATCTCGCAGCCAGCGAGGACGCGACAAGCCTGATCAACGAGAATGCCTTGCGCGCCCGCGCGGGGCTGCCAGGCACCTTCCTCGATCATCGCGCCTTGCTCGGCGCCTATGAGATCACGCGCGCCGGTGCGATCGTCTCGCCGAATTCGGCCGACTGCGATCCGATGCAGATGGCGATCGGGCTGCTCAATGTCGCGCATGGCCGCGGCGCACGTTTCTTTGAGACCGAAGCTGTTCGTTACGATTCCGCTTCGCGCAGCGTCGGTGTATCCACGTCGGAAGGACGGATGATCGAAGCCCGCCACGTCATCCTCGCCACCGGCTATGTGATGCCTGATGTCGTGGAAACGAAAGTACAGTCGCCCTCGTCGAGCTGGGCCATTGCGACCGCGCCACAACCCGATCGGCTGTGGCGCGACGGCGTGCTGATCTGGGAAGACAGCAAGGACTATCTTTACGCACGCACGACACGTGCGGGCCGTATCATCATCGGCGGCGAGGACAGCGACAAGATCATCGAACCGGATGCGCGCGATGCGCTGATCCCCGCCAAAGCCGACAAACTGAAGCAGCGTCTGCAAGCGCTGTGGCCACGCGCCGAACTTAACATCACGCATCGCTGGGCCGGCACCTTCGACACCACACGCGATGGGCTGCCATTGATTGGGCCGGTGCCGAAACATCCCAATTTATTCGCGGCCTATGGCTATGGCGGCAACGGCATCACATTTAGCTATCTTGCTGCGCAATTGCTCGGCGATCTCGTCAATGGCAAGCGCTCGCAGCTTCTCGACGACTTCGCGCTCGATCGCGACGTTGCCGCATAGCCTGACCGCAGCGCAGCATCATCACCGTATTTGCGCAGTGCCGCATTCGCAGGCGTTGATCGCCGCGATTTCCAGCACGGGCGCTGATTGACAAGGATGGCGCGATTGTTAGCATACAAGTGAATTTTGACGCTCCTGATGAGGGGTAGATCGGATGAAACCGGCGTCGTTTACGCGCCACGTTCCCCGCACGGTGGACGAAGTCGTGAAGGCTTTGGCCGAATATGCGCCGCTGGACGGACGCATCCTCGCGGGCGGGCAAAGCCTCGTGCCGATCATGGCATTCCGCATGGCGCGGCCGGCGCATCTGATCGATATCAATGAGGTCGAAGGGCTTGATCGTCTCGCGATCGACGGCGATCACCTCACCATCGGCGCACGTGTGCGCCATGGCGCGTTCCACAAGCCCGTCATCGACGGACCGCTCGGGTTACTGCTCGCTTATGTCGCCAAGCATATTGCGCATTATCCGATCCGCATGCGTGGCACTTTTTGCGGCAGTCTCGCCCATGCCGATCCGTCATCGGAATGGTGCCTGACATCGGCAACGCTCGGCGCGGAGTTGGTGGTGAAGAGTGTGCGCGGCGAACGCCGCGTGCCGATCGACGAATTCCTCGAAGGCATCATGACGACGGCGTTGCAGGAAGACGAGTTTCTCGCGGAAGCGCGATTGCCGCTACTGCCGGCGGATACAAAATTCGGCTTCTACGAATTCAGCCGTCGTGCCGGCGATTTCGCGATGTCGGCCGCGCTGGTCACCTATCGGCTGGTGGATGGGAAGATCGCTGATGCGCGCGTCGGCATCGGCGGCGCCGAGGATCGCGCGCGGCGCATTGCCGAGGCCGAAGACGTGCTGAACGGTCAGGCGCCTTCGCCTGAGTTGTTCGTCGCCGCCGGCGAAGCCGCGGCCCTCGCCGTCGACCCCATCGAGGATATCCAGACCACCGCCGACTATCGTCGCGATCTCGTCCGCGCCGTGACACGGCGCGCGCTCGAACATGCACAGCAGTGATCATGCACGGGAAGACGGAGCACACCAAGGGGTCGGGCACGACATGGGTCGGGCGCTCGATCCGCCGGCTCGAAGATCCCGCGCTCGTCTCGGGCCGCGGGCGATTTACCGCTGATCTTCCGGCGACGCACTGGGTGCGCTTCGTGCGCAGCCATGTGGCGGCGGGGACAATCGACAGCATCGAAGCGCCCGATGGCATCGGCATCGTGACGGCAGCGGACCTGCAGGACTTGAAACCGATCAAGCCGATGCTCAGCAAGTTCAATTATGTGCCGGTCGGGCAACCGATCCTGGCCGATGGCGTGGTGCGCTTCACCGGCGAATGCATCGCCGCCGTCTATGCGCCCGGCAAGGACGAGGCGGAGGATCTTGCCGATCAGGTCGAGGTGGCGATCACCGAGACCCCGCCGCTGACGGATGCCCGCGATGCGCTGGCTGGCGATGCCCCGCGTGTTCATGCCGGGACTGATCACAATGTGATCGTCGAAGGCCATATCGTCACGCCGAAATTCGAGGACGTCTGGAAGGCCGCCGATCGCATCGTCAAAGTCGAGGCGCGCTCACGCCGACAGAATGCGACGCCGATGGAAGCGCGCGCGGGGCGTGCCGTCTATGATCCCCTCACCGAACGCGTGACATTGACCTGCACGACGCAGATGCCGCATCTGATGCGCACCGCGGTTTGCGACATTCTCGGCATGCCGGAATCCGAACTCCGCGTGATCGCGCCCGATGTCGGCGGTGGGTTCGGACAAAAAATGTCGCTGGCGCCGGAATATGTGCTGCTGGTGTGGCTCGCGCGGCATCTGCGCAGCTCGGTGGCCTGGACGGAGGATCGCCGCGAAAACCTGATCGCGAGCTTTCACAGCCGCGATCAATATGTCGAGCTCGAAGGCGCCTTTAATGCCCGCGGCAAGCTGCTGGCGCTGCGCGGCGACATCGTCGCCAATATCGGCGCCTATTCCTGCTTCCCCACCACCTGCGGCGTGGAGCCGCTGATGGCGCTGGCCGAACTCCCTGGTCCCTACGACGTGCGCGCCTATGACTGTCGTTCCCGCGGCGTGATGACGAACACCTGCCCGATGGCGCCCTATCGCGGCGTCTCGCGACCGGTGATCACCTTCGTGCTCGAACGGCTGATGGACAAGGCTGCCGGTGTCTTCGGCATCGAGCCGACCGAATTGCGCCGCCGCAACCTGATCGACACGTTTCCCTACACATCGGCGACCGGCCTTGTGTTCGACGACGGCACCTATCGCGCGACCATGGAGATGGCGATCGAAGCCATCGGACTCGGCGCCTTCCGCAAGCGGCAGGAAACCGCACGTGCGCAAGGCCGCTATCTCGGCATCGGATTCGCCACTTTCTCCGAACGCACAGGCTATGGCAGCCCGGCTTTTGCGGCGCGCGGCATGGAGATCACACCAGGCTTCGAGACGGTCATCCTCACTGTCGATCCCTCCGGCTTCGTCGAAGCGCGCATCGGCTCCTCGCCACACGGCCAGGGGCTGCGGACGTCACTGGCGCAGATCATCGCGGATGAGATCGGTATCGATCCACAATTCATCAAAGTGGTGCATGGCGACACCGATCGCTCGCCCTATGGCTGGGGCACGTTTGCGAGCCGCTCGCTGGTGCTGTCCGGCGGCGCCAGCCTGATGGCGGCGCAGAAGATCCGAGCAAAGCTGCTGAAGATGGCGAGCCATCTGCTGGAGGCATCGCCGGAGGACATCAAGCTCGAAGCAGGATCTGCCCATGTGATCGGCACCGATCGATCCGTTACCATCGCATCGATGGCACGGGCGGCCTATCACCAGACGCATATTTTTAAGGGCGAGATCGAGCCCGGACTTTCGGAGAACGCCACCTACGATCCCTCCGGGACATTCTCCAATGCTTGCCACGTCGCCGTGGTCGAAGTCGATATCGAAACCGGCGCTGTCACCCTCGAAAAATTCCTCGTGGCCGAGGATGCCGGGCTGATCATCAACCCGATGATCGCTGACGGTCAGGTCCATGGCGGCGTCGCGCAGGGCATCGGCAATGCGCTGCTCGAGGAGATCATCTATGACGAGACCGGGAACATCATGACCTCGACACTGGCAGACTTCCTGCCGCCGACGGCGCATGAGATTCCGGAGATCGAGCTGCATCACATCGAGACGCTCACCGGCAACACCATCACCAAAGCCAAGGGCCTTGGCGAAGGTGGCGCCATCGGCGCGCCGGCGGCGGTGATCTCCGCCATCAATGATGCGCTGAGACCATTCAACGTCTCCATCGACGAAATGCCGGCAACGCCCCAGCGCATCCGCGCTGCCCTCCGCAACAGCGGGAAACTACCATGACCGACAAGACCGACATCACCCTCACCATCAACGGCAAGGCCCATGCGATCCACGTGGAGGCGCGGCGGACGCTGGCGGATGCCATCCGCGAGGAATGCGGCCAGACCGGGACCCATATCGGCTGCGAACACGGCGTCTGCGGCGCCTGCACGGTGCTGGTGGATGGTGAGCCGGTGCGCTCCTGCCTGATGTTCGCGCATCAGGCCCACGGCAAACAGATCCGCACCGTGGAAGGGCTTGCGAACGGCGACGAGATGCATGTGATGCAGCGCGCTTTCATGGAAAACCACGGCCTGCAATGCGGTTTCTGCACGCCGGGCTTCCTGATGCTTGCGGTGGGCGTGCTGGAACGCGAGCCGGACATATCCGACCACGATCTCGTCGATGTGCTGTCGTCGAACCTGTGCCGCTGCACCGGCTATCAGAACATCATCAAGGCCGTGCGCGCCGCAGCCATCGAGATGCGCCAGCCGTGAGCGCACCGGCCAAACCGGTGCTGGTCGGCAAATCCGTCACCCGCAAGGAAGATGGCCCGCTGCTGCGCGGACAAGGCCGGTTTGCTGCCGATATCAATTTCCCTGATCAGCTCTATATGCGCGTGGTCCGCTCGACTTATGCGCATGGCCGTATCGTCTCGGTCGATCTCGCCCCTGCCCTTGCAATCCCCGGTGTCGTCGCGGCCTGGAGTTTCAAGGATGTGGCGGATATTCCGCCCATCGATTTCCGCCTCACGCGGCTCGAACAGCTCGCCGCCTATCGCCAGACGATCCTCGCCAAGGACAAGGTGCGCTATGTCGGCGATCCCGTCGCGGTGGTGTTTGCGGAGGATCCCTATCTCGCCGAGGACGCAGCCGAGCATGTCGAGGTCGCGATCGAGGAACTGCCGGTCATCCTGCATGCCGATAGCGACGTCGGCGAATTCCGCGACGGCCTACCCACCGAGACGGCGCTGATCGAGAAGAGCTACGGCGATATCGATGCCGCTTTCGCCGGCGCGCATGCAACGGTCGAACTCACCCTCTCCATCGGCCGACATTCCGGCGTGCCGATGGAGACGCGCGGCGCCATCGGACGCTATATTGCCGAGACAGACATGCTGGAAATGTACGGCGCCGCAAAAGTGCCGCATTGGAATCGCGACCAGCTGGCAAAGATGTTCGGCCGCAGCGCTGCCAACACCCATCTCTTTGAGGGCCATGTCGGCGGCGGTTTCGGCATTCGCGGCGAGATGTATCCCGAGGATGTGCTGGTCTGTCTGGCCGCAATGCGGCTTGGCCGGCCGGTGAAATGGATCGAGGACCGGCGCGAACACCTGATTGCCGCCAATCACTCACGCCAGCAGACGCATCACATCCGCGCAGCCATCGACGCGCGCGGCAACATCCTCGCCATCGATGACGAGTTCTTTCACGATCAGGGCGGCTATATGCGCACGCATGCCGCCACCGTGCCCGACCTTGCCGCAGCAATGCTGCCCGGCCCCTATCGCATTCCCGCCTATCGCGCCCGCGGGCATATCCGCCTCACCAACAAGACACCCGGCGGCACCTATCGCGCGCCCGGCCGCTATGAAAGCACCTTTGTGCGCGAGCGCCTGCTTGATGCCGTTGCGGCCAAAGTCGGAATCGACGGCGTCGAGGTGCGTCGCCGTAACCTGATCCCGGTCAGCGAGATGCCGGTAACCCGTGCACTGGAAACGCTGGGCACCGATATCGTGCTGGACTCCGGCGACTACGCAAAACTGCTCGACAAAGCGCTGGATGGCATTGGCTGGCCAATGTTGCAGGCGCAGATCGCTGAGCGGCGCAAGGACGGTGAACTGGTCGGCGCCGGGCTCGGCATGTTCGTGGAGAAAAGCGGGCTCGGCCCGTTCGACGATGTCCGCATCACTGTCGGCATTGACGGCAAGATCGAAGTTGTCACCGGCGCCGCTTCGGTCGGCCAGGGCGTCGAAACCGTTATTGCGCAGATCTGCGCGGAGAAACTTGGTGCCCGTTATGACGATGTCGGCGTCATTCACGGCCAAACCGATCGCATCGCCCGCGGCCTGGGCGCGTTCGCCTCGCGCGTCTCGGTGATGACGGGCGAAGCGACGCGGCAGGCGGCGTTGAAACTGCGTGACAATGCCATCGCTGCTGCGGCGGAGCTGATGCAGCTGCCGGCCGATCAACTCGATATCGTCGATGGCGGGATCGTCCGCCTCGACGGCAGCACCGGCCCTTCAATGTCGCTTGCCGAAATCGCGAAGGCGCTGGAGCCGGGCAGCAATCTCGTCGGCGATAAGGAACCCGGCCTGTTCGCCGAAGCCTCGTTCGAGTCGAAGCACATGACCTATCCCTATGGCGTCCATGTCGCCGTGGTGTCGCTGGCGCGCGACACAGGCGGCGTCACGGTGGAGCGCTATCTGGTCGCCTATGACATCGGCAAGGCCATCAACCCCATGCTGATCGACGGCCAGATCGTCGGCGGTGTCGCCCAGGGCCTTGGCGGCGCGCTCTATGAGGAATTCAGCTATGACGACCGCGGTGAGCCACTGGCGGTAACCTTTGCGGACTACCTGATGCCGACAGCGCGGGAAGTGCCGCAAGTGGATGTGATCGTCACCGAGGACGCGCCAAGCCCACTCAATCCAATGGGGCTGAAAGGCGCCGGCGAAGGCGGCGCCAATGCAGTCGGCGCGGCGATTGCAGCAGCTATCGATGATGCGCTCGGCCAGCCTGGTGCGATCACGCGGCTGCCGGTGTCGCCGCAGAAGGTAAAGGAATTGATCAATCGACTGTAGGGTTACGTGATCTTCTTCAACAGCCGCGTCAGTGTGCGCTGCTCATCCACCGTCAGCGGCCGAAGCGTCTTTGTCGTAACATCCGCCGCCACACGGATCGCGGCTTCGACCACACGGCTTCCCTTTTCCGTTAGCGAGACCGCGCGGCGGCGGCGATCGTTGGGATCGGCACCGGTGGCAACCAGGCCGCGCAACCCAAGCCGATCGACCACGCCCTTGATCGTCGCAGCATCAAGATAGACCAGACGGCCAAGATGGTTCTGCGAACTGGGCCCGACCTCATGCAGCTTCGCCATGACAGCAAATTGCGTCTGGGTCAGTTCATCGACCATGTGCGACATGAAGATCGAGGTATGGCGCTGCATCGCGACGCGCAGCAGGAAGCCGACCTGTGCATCGAGCTCATAGCCGGCGGGCGTCTCGCTCCCATCCTGCGACTTCACCTTGCTCGACTTCTGCATCACGACGGCCCTGCTCTCTGACCGCATTTATGAACCATTCGCAGGGGCAGGAACAGATCAAGTTTTGATCGCTAGACGGTGAGATATGCGCGCTGAATATCGACATTGTCCGCGAGCTCGACCATGGTCCCATTCCATCGAATTTGACCTTTCTCGAGCACATAGGCGCGATCGGACACCAGCTCCGCGAAATGGACGTTCTGCTCGGATAGAAGGATGGAAACGCCGGCCTTCTTGAGTTCGACGATGGTGCTAGCCATCATCTCCACGATGACTGGGGCGACGCCTTCGGACGGCTCATCGAGCAGGATGAGAAGCGGATTGCCCATCAGCGTACGCGCCACCGTGAGCATCTGCTGTTCGCCGCCGCTCATACGCCCACCCGGACGGTTCGGCATCTCGCCGAGATTGGGAAACAGCGTGAGCAATTTTTGCTCGGTCCATTGCGGCGCGTCGATGCCATCGCTGAACTTGCGTGGCGGTTGACGGCCGATATCGAGATTTTCCAGTACGGTGAGATCGGAAAATATGCGGCGATCTTCCGGGACGAAGCCGAGGCCAAGTCGCGCGATCTCATAAGGCTGGCGGCCGGAAATATCCTTCCCATCGAAGGTGATCTTGCCGGCGGACTGCGCCATCAGGCCCATCACGGCCTTCATGGTCGTGGTCTTGCCAGCGCCATTGCGCCCCATCAGCGCAACCACTTCGCCTCGCCCGACTTCGAGCCCGAGATCGTAAAGGATCTGCGCGGCTCCATAGGAGGCGCGAAGATTCTCGACTGTCAGCATCGGCGTGCTCATGCCCGCGCCTCCGCTTTGAAGGTCTTGCCGGTGCCGAAATAGACTTCCTGCACCTGCGGATTATCCCGGATCGATTTGGCATCGCCGTCCGCAATCAGCTTGCCACGGGCCAGCACGATAATGCGGTCCGCAAATGCGAACACGACATCCATCGAATGCTCGGTGAACAGCACCGAGATGCCGCGTTCGATCACCAGCCGCTTCACCAGCGCGATCAAATCGTTGCGCTCCTTCGGAGCCATGCCGGCGGTGGGCTCATCCATTAGCAGCAACCGCGGATCATTGGCGAGCGCGATGGCAAGCTCGACGCGCTTGACGTCGCCATAGGCGAGTTCGCGGCTCGGCCTGTCAGCAGCGTCTTGCATGCCGACTTGAGCAAGCAGCTCGAGCGCACGCTCACGATGAAGCGCGCGCGCCGGCTGCCACAGCCGATAGATCTGATCGGCATGGGAGAGCAGCGCCATCTGCACATTCTCGACCACAGTCATCGAGTTGAATGTCGCTGCCACCTGGAACGTGCGGCCGATTCCGAGCCGCCAGATATCGCGCGGCTTACGCCCGTTGAGCTTGTTGCCCTCGAACCAGATCTCACCGGCATCGGGCGGCAACTGGCCATTGATCATGTTGAAGCAGGTCGATTTGCCCGCGCCGTTGGGCCCGATCAGCGCGAGGAATTCGCCACGCCTGATCTCGAACGACACGTCATTGACGGCACGCACGCCGCCGAACGATTTTGACAGATGGCGAATGCTGAGATCGCTCATGGCGCGGACCTCCGACGCGAAAACAGCTTGGCGAGGCCGCCGACGATCCCGGCGGGGAATGCCAGCACCAGAAGGAGAATGACGCCGCCGAGCAGCGCGCGCCAATATTCGGTGGAGCGCATGACGCTGTCCTGCAGCACGGCAAACACCGAGGCGCCGACAATCGGGCCCGTCAATGTCTGCAATCCGCCAAGCAACACCATCACGAGACCATCGATGGAGCGGCTGACGGCAATCGTTTCTGGCGAGATCGAGCCCTTCGCGAAGGCAAACAAGCCGCCGGCGACACCGCAGATGCACCCGGCGATGGCAAAGGCAAGCCAGTGGATGCGCTTGACGTCGAGCCCGATCGCCTCGGCGCGCAATGGCGAGTCACGCCCTGCCCGCATGGCATATCCGAATGGGGAAAACAGGAAACGCCGGATCAGGAATACGCCGATCGCAGCAAGCGCCAGGGTGAGATAGTAGAACATCGGACGGCTCTCGAACGGCACCGAAGGCCAGACGCCGAGCACGCCGTTGGAGCCGCCGGTGAGCGTCTCCCACTGAAACACCGCGGCCCAGACGATCTGTGCAAAAGCCAGTGTCAGCATCGCGAGATAGACGCCGGACAGCCGCACGGCAAACCAGCCGAACAGCAGCGCACCGACGAGCGCGACCAACGGCGCAGACAACAGAGCAACACCCATGGGCGCCGCAAACCATTTTACGAGCAACGCCGCACCATAGGCCCCAAGACCGAAATAAGCGGCGTGCCCAAAGGAATGCATGCCGCCCGGCCCCATGATGAAATGCAGGCTGGTGGCGAACAGAACCGCGATCAGCACGTCGATGCCGAGCACCAGCGTGTAGGGCGAATTCTTCGCGATCAGCGGCATGCAGATCAGCACGACCAGCACGACAAGGCCGCCGATCTTCACTGCGGTCGTGGCCGGACGCATTGGCTCTTCGGGTTCCGCGACGCTGCGGACCACGCCCTGCTCGCGACCGAGCAAACCATAGGGGCGAACAATCAGCACGATCGCCATCACGAGGAATTCGGCGACCAGCGTCATCTTGGAGAAGTTGACGGTGAAACCGCCGAAATCGATCACGCCGAGCGCGATGCACAGCGCCTTCACCTCGGCGATCAGCACGGCCGCCACATAGGCGCCCGTGATCGATCCCATGCCACCGACAACCACCACCACGAACGCATCGCCGATGACGTTGAGGTCCGTCGTCAGCGTCGCCGGCTCACGCGCGATCTGCAGCGCGCCACCAAGACCGGCGAGCATCGCACCAAGGGCGAACACGCCGGTGAACAGCATCGCCTGATTGACGCCGAGCGCGCCGACCATTTCGCGGTCCTGCGTCGCCGCCCGCATCAGGCGGCCGAACCGTGTCTTTGACAGCGCCAAGTGAAGCAGCAACAGCACCACGGGGCCGACAACGATCAGGAAGATGTCGTAAGTCGGCAGACGGCGACCTAGGATCTCGATGGAGCCCTTGAGGCCCGGCGCGCGTGGGCCGAGCAAATCTTCAGGACCCCAGATCCACAGCGCAGCGTCATTGAAGACAAGCACCAGCGCGAATGTCGCGAGCAACTGGAACAGTTCGGGCGCGCGATAGATGCGCCGGAGCAGCAATACCTCGATGATGGCGCCGAGCATGCCGACCAGAATGGCGGTCAGCACGATACCGCCCCAGAAGCCCAGCGCGCCGCCAAGCTTGGTGGCGAGGCTATAGGCGATATAGGTCCCCAGCATATAGAGGGAGCCGTGGGCGATATTGACGATGCGGGTGACGCCGAAGATGAGCGACAAGCCGACGGCGACCAAGAACAGGCCCGATGCCGCCGACAGCCCGTTGATCGCCTGGAATACGAACGCGTTCAGATTCATCAGAACCCCGCCTCTTCCCGCGCTTGGATCGTGGGAAGAGCAAGCGTTACGGTCATCGACTGATCGCCTTTACTCAGCAGCCGGACGGAGCTTCTTCACGTCGGCATCGCTCGGGAGCACGGTCGCGCCATCGACATATTTGATGTCGGTCATGGTGCCCTTGCCGTTTTCCAGCGCGATCTTGCCGACAAAGGCGCCAGCCGTCGCCTGATGATCACTGGCGCGATATTTGAACGGGCCGAACGGACCGACCACATCGAGACCACGGAAGGCCGTGATAAGCTTTTCGGTATCCGTCGAGCCAGCCTTGGCGATACCGGCAGCGAGCGACTTCATCGTGGCATAACCGACGATCGAGCCGAGGCGCGGATAGTCGTTGTATTTCTTCTGATAGGCCGCCAGGAACGTCTTGTGCTCGGGGATCGAGATCTTGTCCCAGGGATAGCCCGTGACGATCCAGCCGACCGGCGCCTCTTCCTTGACCGGATCGAGGTATTCCGGTTCGCCCGACAATACGCTTACCACCGTGCGATCCTTAAACACGCCACGCGTGCCGCCTTCGCGCACCAGCTTGGCGAAGTCCGCACCGAACAGCACGTTGAAGATGCCATCCGGCTTGGCATCGTCGATCGCCTGCACGACGGCACCGGCATCGACCTTGCCGAGCGGCGGCGCCTGTTCGGTGACGAATTCGATGTCAGGCTGCTTGGCCTTCATCATCTCCTTGAAGGTCGCCGCGGCCGCCTGGCCATATTCATAGTTCGGATAGACCAGCGCCCAGCGCTTCTTCTTCGCTGCCAGCGCCTCGGGCACCAGCATGGCGACCTGCATATAGGTCGTCGCGCGCAGACGGAACGTGTAGCGATTGCCGTTCTGCCAGGTGATCTTGTCGGTCAGCGGCTCGGCGGCGAGGAAGAACACTTTCTTCTTGCCCGCGAACTCAGTCACCGCAAGGCCGGTGTTCGAGAGGAACGTGCCGGCGAGAATGTTGACGCCTTCACGCGTCACCAGCTCTTCCGCGACACGCACCGCATCGCCGGGCGACGAGCCGTCATCGCGCGAGATGACTTCCAGCTTCTTGCCGAGCACGCCGCCCGCGGCATTGATCTCCTCGATCGCCAGTTCCCAGCCCTTCTTGTAGGGATCGAGAAAGGCGGTCTGGGTCTTGTAGCTGTTGAGTTCGCCGATCTTGATCGTATCCTGCGCCATCGCAGCCCGACCGAAGGTGAGCGCCAATGCGCCGGCGAAAGCGAGTGAACCGAGTGTACGAGCCGTGATCATGATCGAACTCCCGTTGTGATCCACATCCGTGTGATCAGCGATTGCGTCGGACTGATATCGTTGAGGTCTCGTCGGCGATGCGTGAATTAGTTTGCACGCAAATAGTCCGGCGCACCTATTTTCTTGTCAAGGCTGCACTTACAGCAACACACCTAGCATGTCGCTGAAGTTTTGATCACGCGCAGCCAGCCGCGCGTGAATCAAGGGCGTAGACAAAGCAGCACGCGGCGACGAAATCAACGCCGCTGCGCGTGTGCCGCGACTAGCGGTCGCGGAAGCGATCCATCAGGGCCTTGTCCTGGCCGCCATCGATCTCGATCATGGTGCCATTGGCCATCTGCACCAGTGGCGACGACAGCATCACCACGAGATTGGCGACCTCCTCGACCTCGGCGATGCGGCCGAGCGGGATCGAGGCCGGCGCCAGCTTGTCGGCGTCCTCATAGGAAATCTTCATGTCGCGTGACATGGCACCGACAAGGCCCGCCCAGCGCTCGGTGCGCACCGGGCCGGGGTTCACGGCGCAGAACGAGATGTTGTGACGGCCATATTGGCCGGCGAGTGACAGGGTCATGTTCTGTCCAGCGGCATTGGCAGCACCCGGCGCAATTTCCCAATAGGAAGGTTTGACGCCGTCATTGCCGATCAGATTGACCACCCGGCCGCCGCCCTGCTTCACCATGATCGGCAGCGCGTAGCGAAGGCAACGCACATAGCCCATGAATTTGAGCTGCAGCGCCTGCTCCCAATCGGCTTCGGTCAGCGTTTCGATCACGCCGCCCGGCGCAGAGCCGGCATTGTTGATCATCAGGTCGATGCTGCCGAGCTTCTTGTGCGCGGTCTCGACGAAATTCTTGGCATCCGCATCCTTGGTGAGATCCGCCGCAATCGCGACGACGGTCACGCCGGTCGCGCTCCTGATCTCCTCGGCAGTCTTTTCCAGCGGTTCGATGCGGCGGGCGCAGATGGCGACATTGACGCCCTCCTTCGCCAGCGTCATGGCGATGCCCTTGCCGATACCCTCGCTGCCACCGGTGATGAGAGCGCATTTGCCTTTGAGTTGCAGGTCCATGAGATCGTCCTTCTGGGTTGGAAGAGAGGAAATCGAGTGGTCGGTCGTGTCAGCTCCCGGTAAAGCGCGGGGGCCGCTTCTCGGCGAAGGCCAACCGGCCTTCGGCGTAGTCGGTGCTGGCGTCGGCAGCCGCGTAGAGACGCCAAGCCTCTGCCATGAGATCGGTATCACTCGTGGTCAGCGCACATATCGCGGCTTTTGCAGCCTTGATCGTCAGCGGCGCATTGCCAGCGATTTTTTGCGCGAGCCCCACGGCAAGCGCCGTGACTTCGGGCTTTGACGCAAGGATATGCACGGCGCCAAGCTCATAAGCACGCGATGCCGGCAGCCGATCTGCGGTGAACAGCACTTGGCGCGTGGCACCCACGCCAAACACGCGGATGAAACGCGTGATGCCGCGTGGATCATAGCCGAGGCCGAGCTTCGCGGCCGGCACGGCGAAGAACGCATCCGACGCCGCGATCCGCATGTCACAGCTTGCCGCAACCGAAGAACCGGCCCCCATGCAGCCTCCGAAGATCACGCCGATGGTCGGCTGCGGGATCGCCTCGATGGCGCGGCAGGTGTTTTCGACGAGATCGTCATAAGCCTTGGCATTGCCCTCGCCTGATCGCGCTGTCGCGAAATCGAAAATGTCGGCGCCGGCCGAGAACATGTCCTCACCCTCGCCGCGGATGATGACGACGCGGACATCCCCTCGCGTCGCGACATCCTGCGCGAAGGCTGCGATCTTGTTCCACATCACCGTGGAGATCGCATTCCGGCGCGCCGGATTGGCGAGCCGCAGCGTTGCGATACCGTCTGCAATATCGATGGAGATATCGCCGGGCGCTGCCATCGGATCAGACCGCCGGCCGGTGCGACATCCAGCGACCGCTTTCGGCCGCCGGGAAGAGCTCTGCAAGCGCGGCGTTGAAGGCCGCAGGCTCCTCGCTGGTGATGGTATGGCCGGCGCGCGGTAGCACGAGCAGGCCTGCTGTCGGCACCGTGCGCTTCAGAAAGATGCTGGGATCGAGGCACCAGTCGTCCTCATCGCCGACGATGATCAGCAGCGGCGGCGTGAACTTTTCCAGCTGCGGCTTCATCTCCCACAGCATCGGGCGCTTCGCCTGCAGCTCGCGCATGGTCAGCGCATGGCCGATCGGCGAGTGATCCGCCAGCATCTTTGCGAATTCCGCAAAGCCGCGCGGATCCTTGTTCTTATGCGTCTGCCGCGTCGCACCATCAGCGTAACGCGCCGCCGCTTCGGGCCAGTCGACCGTCTCGAACATCTTTGCGGTTTCGCGCGACGCTGCTCGCCCCTGCTCGACAAAGGCCGGATCAGGGCTTGAACCATAGCCGCAGCTCGCGGCCGTTACGGAAAGGCACCGATCGGGATAATGAATACCGACATGCAGCGCAGTCGATGCGCCCATCGAGTGACCGACGATATGCGCCTTCTCGATGCCCAGCCCATCCATCAGCGCGATCACATCGTTGCGCGCGATATCCTGGCCGTATTTCGCGGGATCGGTCGGCACGTCCGATGGCGGATAGCCGCGCTGGCTGTAGGTGACGCAGCGATAGGAGCGCGAGAAATAACGGAGCTGCGGCTCCCAGGTGCGGTAATCGCCCGCATATTCATGCACGAAAATCACAGGACTCCCGGTGCCGACCTTCTCATAATAGAGCTTCGTCCCGTCCGGCGTCGTGAGGTGCGGCATGTTCGCCTCCTGCAAGCCAAAAGCAGATTTCATTTGCGCACATACAAAATGCTAGTAGCGTTAGTTCGACTGAGCAAGAGGATTTAGTGAATGTAATTTTGGCATATCGTTTGCTTACAAACGAATGCCGCACTGCCGCATGAAGTGATCGAAAAACCAAGCGCCACAACGTTTGCCACTATTTTTCTGGGAGATGTTTATGACCGGCCTTTCGCGACGCGCCTTTGCCTTGGGCACCGCTGCTACACTGCTAGGCACGACCTCGATCACAATTTCATCCGCGCAATCATTGCCGAAAATACGCGTCGGTAGCCTCACGCTCCCAGTCTTTGCACCGATCATCGTCAACATCATGAAGGCGCAGAAATTCGATACCAAACACGGTTTCGAAGCCGAGGTGCAGACCTACCCGTCTTTCTCCGCCTACTATGCAGGCCTCGCGACCGGCGAAATCGACACGCTGATCGGCGGCCCCACCTACTTCCAGAAGCTCCGCCTCGAAGGCGTGCCGCTGCGCATCGTCGCCACCGGCGCGACGCTGGCCGATCTCGTGATCATCACAAAAGATCCCGCGATCAAGTCGCTCGCTGACCTGAAGGGCAAGCAGCTCGCAGCCGATATGGGCAGCGGGCAATTCCAGATCCTGTCGATCTACGCGAAATCCAAGGGCATCGACCTCACCAAGGACATGACGCTGGTCAACGCCAATTTTGCCGTCGCCCGGGCCCAGCTCGCGGCTGCACGCGTCGAGGCGGCGATGATCATCGAGCCCATCGCCACCATGATGATCAAGGAAGATCCCGGCTTGAAAATCATCTTCAATGCCAATGACGCCTGGAAGGAGATGGCGGGCGTGACGGGCTGGGAGCTCGTCTATGCCATGCGCGAAGACAGCATCAAGAAGAACGCCAATGCGCCGAAGCAATTCGTCGCAGCGCTCGCAGACGTCACCAAATATCTGCAGTCCGATCCCGATGGGGCCGACAAGATCGCGGTCGAGACGGTGAAGCTGCCGCCGGGCGTGCTGAAAGAAGCCGTCCACGCGAAACGCTGGGTGTTCGATGCCCGGCCGGCCTGGGATGCTGCGGAGAAGAAGAGCATCTGGGATACGTTCGAGCGCGCGGTCGCCGCCGGCTTCCATCCGAAACTGCCTGATGACGCGATCATCTATGCCCCCTGACGAGGCACATACACCGACGCCGTTCGAAGAGCCGCGCCGCAAATCCATGATGCCGAGCCTGCCGCGCGAGACGATCATTTCGATCGTGCTCTTCGCGGCGGTGTGGCAGATCATGTCCTATCTCGCGCCGTCGCTCGGCATTCCGGCCTTCGCGATCCCCGGCCTCGGCCGGATCGCGGAAAGCCTCATGAAGATCACGCCGATCGATGTCGCGGTGACGCTCGGCCGTGTGCTGCTGGCGCTCCTCGTCTCTTTCATCATCGGCATTTTCGTCGCCGTGCTGATGTATCTGTCCGACAGCGTCGAGCGCTATCTCCGCCCGATGGTCCGGATCCTGATGGCGGTGCCGGTCGTCTCCTGGATCCTGTTCGCCGTACTGTGGTTCAAGGGCGTTGAATTCCGCATCGTCTTCGTGCTCGTCGTCGTCTGCGCGCCGGTTTTCACCGTGGATGCGCTCGACAATATGCGTGAAGTCTCGCGCGACCTGAAACAGATGATCCGCTCTTTCCGTCCCACGCCTTTCCAGTTCCTCTACAAACTGATGCTGCCGGCGATCACGCCGGGCATCCTCACCAGCTGGAAGATCACGCTCAGCCTCGCCATCCGCGTCGTCACCATCGCCGAACTCGTCGGCGCGGTGACCGGCATCGGACATCGCCTGTCGGTGGCGCAAGAGCTGTTCTCCGTCGCTGACGTTTTCGCCTGGACGCTGGTGCTCGTCGTCCTGCTGTTCCTGCTCGAAGCGCTGATCGTGCAATTCGAGACCCGCGTATTGAGGTGGCGCGCATGAGTGGCGCATCGGCCCCTATCGAAATCGCAGGATTGCGAAAAGTGTTTCACCAGACGACGACGGGCGAATCCATCGTCGCCATCGACCAGCTCACGCTGCGCATCGAGCCGGGTGAGCTCGTCGCCATTGTCGGCAAGACCGGCTGCGGCAAATCGACCTTGTTCGATCTCCTGATCGGCCTCGAACATCCCACCGCCGGCAGCATCACAATCGGCGCCAAGACGCCCTATGACGACTTCAACGACTTCCGCGGCAAGATCGCGACGATCTTCCAGCAGGATCGGTTGTTTCCTTGGCGCTCAGCCATCGACAACGTCAAGCTTCCGTTGGAACTGATCGGCGTCGCCGAGAACGTTCAGCAGGAGCGTGCGATGTTCTGGCTGAAGCGGCTCGGGCTGGAGAATTTTGCCAGCGCCTATCCGCGCGAGCTCTCCGGCGGCATGCGCCAGCGCGTGGCCATCGCGCGAGCTTTTGCCGTGCAGCCGGAAATCCTCCTCGCCGATGAGTCCTTCAGTGCGCTCGATGAAGTCACGGCGAACGACTTGCGAAAAACCTTCGTCGATCTCGCCCGCGAATTCCACTCGACGGCCATCCTGATCACGCATCAGCTGGAAGAAGCCATGTCGGTCGGCGACCGCATCGTGGTGTTCGGCAAGTCCGCGGCACTGCTCGCCGATATCCGGATGAAGGACTGGGATCGCAGCAATCACGCCACGCTGCGGGCGGCGATCCAGAATACGTTGCAGATGAATGCGTCGGACGAGCGGCTGAAACGCGGATCGTAGGATGGGTAGAGCGTGGGCGCACAGCGCCGGAGCGAAACCCATCATTCCGTCGATGCGGCAAGCTCGGCCGATGGGTTTCGCTTCGCTCTACCCATCCTACGACAGCATCCGCAACCTTCACTTGCGGATTCCGGATTCAGCCATTGCGTTGACATCATTCTGACCGCCCGTTACGCCATTTTCAGTGCGTAAGGCCGCGAGCGCGGCATCAAGGATAAATGCCGGTGTCAGGCATGTTTTGGGGAGCGGCGCAGTCATGATGGATTTCGCCACCCGGGTCCATAACCACAATTACCGGCTCGACCCGATCATTCGGTCGCTGCTGGACACGGATTTCTACAAATTCCTGATGCACCAGTTCGTCTGGATGCTCTATCCGAAGGTGCCCGTCACCTTCAGCCTGATCAACCGCACCAGGACGGTCCGCCTGGCGGAAATCATCCCGGAAGCAGTGCTTCGCGCGCAGCTTGATCACGCCCGCACCCTCACCTTCCGCGAGAACGAACTGATCTGGCTGGCCGGCAACCGCTTCTATGGCCGCCGCGACATTTTTCGCCCGGAATATATCGAATATCTCCGCACGTTCCGCCTGCCCAACTATCACCTCGAGGTGGTCGATGGCCAATATGTCCTCACTTTCGAGGGCGACTGGGCTGCGGTCACCATGTGGGAAATCTATGCCCTCGCCATTGTCAGCGAGCTGCGCTCGCGCATGGCCATGGCGTCGCTCGACAAGTTCGAGCTGGATATTCTCTACGCCCACGCCAAGACCAAGATCTGGAGCAAGATCACCAAGCTGAAATCCTATCCCGATCTCAAGCTCGCGGAATTCGGCACCCGCCGCCGCCACGGCTTCCTGTGGCAGGAATGGGTGACGGACGCGATGGCCAACGAACTCGGCCGTAGCTTCGTCGGCACCTCGAACGCACTGCTCGCCTTCAAGCATTCCTTCGAGGCCATCGGCACCAATTCGCACGAACTGCCAATGGTGTTCGGCTGCCTCGCTGACAGCGACGAAGCGCTGAAGACCGCGCAATATGACGTGCTCGCCAAATGGCAGGAAGTCTATGACGGCGAGTTGCTGATCATTCTGCCCGACACGTTCGGCATGACCCAGTTTTTGCGTGACGCCCCCGCCTGGGCATCCAAATGGACGGGCATGCGCATGGACAGCAAGGAGCCGATCGCGGCCGGCGAGGAAGTGATCGCCTGGTACGCCATGCGTGGCGAAGACCCGCGCAAGAAGCGCGCGATGTTCTCCGACGGGTTGGAAGTTGATCTGATGATCGACCTGCACCAGCGTTTCCGCGGCCGCATCCGCGAGAGTTTTGGCTGGGGCACCATGGCAACCAACGATTTCCGCGGCGCGCATCCGCGCGGGCTGGATACGCTCGATCCGATCAGCCTCGTGTGCAAGGTCACGGCAGCCAACGGGCGACCGGCGGTGAAGCTGTCGGACAATCCGGCCAAGACGACCGGCGGCAGCCAGGAAGAGATCGACCGCTATCTGCGCATCTTTGGCCGTGAGGGCGTGGCTGAGCAGAAGGTGATTCTTTAGCTCACAGCGCCACACTCCGCCCTCATGGTGAGGAGCGCGCCCCTTGGCGCGCGTCTCGAACCATGACTGGCCTGACTCAGAGTGTGCAGCCATCCTTCGAGACGCGGTCGAAGACGACCGCTCCTCAGGATGAGGGATGAGTTTGTTGCGACTCCCCAAACAGAAAAACGCCGCCAGGTTTCCCGAGCGGCATTTCTCTTTCAACAGCGACAGAACGCGCCTTACAGCAGCCCTGCCCCACGCGCCCACTTGTACTTGGCGCCGAGTACTTCCACCGGAAGCTCCGTCGAATAGGCGTAAGCCGGGATGCCATTCTGGTAGAGATATTCCGCGGCCTCTTCCACTTCGATATCGCCGGCGAGCGAAGCGACGATGGGCTTGTCGATGCCCTTCTTCTTCATCTCGTTCTTGATCTCGACCATGTTCTTGGCGAACACCATCGGCGGCGTCACGATCGTGTGCCAGTAGCCGAGGATCAGCGAGTGGATGCGTTCGTCCTCGAGACCGAGCTTCACCGTATTCACATAGGTGATCGGCGGCTCGCCACCGGTGATGTCAACGGGATTGCCGGCGGCACCGAACGGCGGAATGAACTTGCGAAATGCCGCATCGAGATCCGGCGGCATCGCCATCAGCGACAGGCCGTTATCCACCACCGAGTCCGACAGCAGAACGCCCGAACCACCGGCACCGGTGATGATCAGCACGTTCTCACCCTTCGGCGTCGGCAACACCGGAATGCCGCGGGCGAATTCGAGCAACTGGCGCAGCGAACGGGCGCGGATGACGCCCGACTGCTTCAGCACGTCCTCATAGATCTTGTCGTTGCCGGCGAGCGCGCCGGTATGCGACGAGGCCGCCTTGGCGCCAGCCGAGGTGCGGCCCGCCTTGAGCACGACAACCGGCTTCTTCTTGGAGACGCGCTTGGCGGCCTCCGCGAAGGCACGGCCGTCCTTCAGATCTTCGCAATGCTGTGCGATGATCGTGGTGTTCGGATCCTGTTCGAAGAAGGCGAGCAGATCGTCCTCGTCGATATCGCTCTTGTTGCCGAGACCGACGATGGCCGACACGCCCATCTTGGCCGAGCGCGAAAAGCCGATGATCGCCATGCCGATGCCGCCGGACTGTGACGACAGCGCCGCCGAGCCCTTCACGTCATATGCGGTACAGAACGTCGCGCAGAGATTCGACGGCGTGTAGTAGAAGCCGTAGATATTCGGCCCCATCAGGCGGATGTCGTATTTCTTGCCGACGGCGACGATCTCTTCCTGCAATTCAGGCGCGCCGGCTTCGGCGAAGCCCGACGGGATCAGCACGGCGCCCGGAATTTTCTTCTCGCCGCATTCGGTCAGCGCAGCCGCGACGAATTTTGCCGGGATCGCGAACACCGCCGTGTCGATCTCACCGGCGACATCCTTGACGCTCTTATAGGCCTTGAGGCCCATGATCTCGTCGGCCTTGGGATGGATCGGATAGATCTGCCCCTTGTAGCCGCCGTTGATCAGGTTCTTCATCACGGAGTTGCCGATCTTGCCGTCCTCTGCCGAGGCGCCGATCACAGCGACGGCCTTGGGCTGCATGATGCGGTTCATCGCAGTGACGATTTCCGCAGTCGGGCGCGGCGCCGGACGCGGCTTGTAGTCGAAATCGACAACGATGCGCACGTCGGCCGCAATCGCATCCTTCTTGGTGGCGAAAACCGGGTTGAGATCGAGTTCGACCATCTCAGGGAAATCGCTGACGAGCTGCGATACCTTCACAATGATATCGGCCAGCGCCTCGCGATTGGCGGGATCGCCACCGCGGACGCCGTGCAGCATCTCAGCGGCCTGGATGCCAT
Organism: Pseudomonadota bacterium; assembly: GCA_023451825.1. Classification (GTDB taxonomy): domain Bacteria; phylum Pseudomonadota; class Alphaproteobacteria; order Rhizobiales; family Xanthobacteraceae; genus Tardiphaga. Next base: position 65,625 of record JAEXYA010000039.1, on the reverse strand, counting down.
CGAGCATCGACAGCGCATCGTCATTGGTCGCCGGCGCCAGACGGAAAGTCACGTCCTTCAGCACTTCGACCAGCACGCCGCCGAGACCGAACGCCACCAGCTTGCCGAACGAACCGTCGGTGATGGATCCGATGATCACTTCGGTGCCGCCCATCAGCATCTGCTGAACCTGGACACCTTCGATCTTCGCATCGGCCTTGTACTTCTTGGCATTGGCCAGGATGGTGTCATAGGCCTTCTGCGCGTCTTCAGCGGTCTTCACGCCGACGATGACGCCGCCCGCTTCGGTCTTGTGGAGAATGTCCGGCGAGACGATCTTCATCACCACCGGGAAGCCCATGCCGCCGGCGAGCTTGGCTGCATCCGCCGCCGACGTGGCCACGCCCTCTTTCGGAACGGGAATGCCATAGGCGTCGCAGACGAGCTTACCTTCCGGCGCCGTCAGGCTGGTGCGCTTGTCCGCCTTGACGGCGTCGAGCACCTTTCGCACGGCATCTTTGGCCGAGGCGGGTGCTTCTTTGACAGCGAGATTCGATTGAGACATGGCCTTCTCCCATTGCGTTTCTTGACGCGGACGAATTGATGGCATTTGGTATGCCAGAAAATCGAAAGTCAAGGCGCGGTGCAGCGCAAAATTGCTGAAATAGCCGTCAGCTTGACACGCTGGCATCTGGCATGCCAAAAATTCTGCATGTTGTTTCTGTGGTACGACGTCTCCGACCGGAGATGATTCATGCCAACGCGAAAACCAACCAAGGCGCCGTCCATTATGTCCGATGCCGATCTTGCGATCGTACGGATCGCACCAGAGACCAGCTTCAAGACCAAGGCCTATGAAGCCTTGAAAGAAGCCATTCTTAAGATGGACATCTATACGACGCCGGATCCGGTGATGCTCGACGAGCGCGCCCTCTCCGAACGTCTCGGCGTCAGCCGCACCCCCATTCGCGAAGCCATCGCGATGCTGGAGCAGGACGGTTTTGTCAAAACCGTGCCACGCCGCGGCATCGTCGTCGTGCGCAAGACCAAGAACGAGATCGTCGACATGATCCGCGCCTGGGCGGCGCTGGAAAGCATGGCTGCGCGCCTGATCACGACCACGGCACGCAAGAAGGACATCTCGGCGCTGCGCGACTTCTTCAAGGATTTCGGCAAGGACCGCCTGCCGCAGGATCATGTCGAAGAATATTCAAAGGCCAACATTGCTTTTCACCAGGCAGTGCTGTCGCTCAGTGAAAGTCCGGTCTTGATCGACATGACCAACGACATCCTGCTGCATGTGCGCGGCTATCGTCAGCTCACCATCGGCCGGGTCGATCGCACCGCGACCTCCCTGCCCGAGCATCTCGCCATCATCGAGGCACTCGAGGAGCGCGACACCGAGCGCGCGGAGAAGCTCGCACGCGATCACACGCTTGGTCTTGCCTCATATGTCGAGGCGCATGGCCAGGAGCTATTCACCTAACGCCGTCGCGCGGTTCGCCGCGCGGCATCGACCAACAACCATACCCAGAAACGTCAGGGGAGAGCGGAATGTCCGCAGTTCACAGCATCGACACATCGACCGAACAGGATCTGACAGATGGCTTCCATCTGATTATCGATGCCCTCAAGCTGAACGGCCTCAACACCATCTACGGCGTCCCCGGCATTCCGATCACCGATTTCGGCCGCATGGCGCAGGCCGAAGGCATTCGCGTGCTCTCCTTCCGCCACGAACAGGCCGCCGGCTATGCCGCGTCCATCGCCGGCTATCTCACCAAGAAGCCGGGCGTGTGTCTCACCGTGTCGGCACCGGGCTTCCTCAACGGCCTCACCGCCCTCGCCCACGCCACCACCAACTGTTTCCCGATGATCCTGATCTCCGGTTCGTCCGAGCGCGAGATCGTCGACCTGCAGCAGGGCGACTATGAGGAAATGGATCAGCTCGCGATCGCCAAGCCGCTCTGTAAAGCCGCGTTCCGCGTGCTGCATGCACAGGACATCGGCATCGGCCTCGCCCGCGCTATCCGCGCGGCCGTATCCGGTCGTCCCGGCGGCGTCTATCTCGATCTGCCGGCAAAGCTGTTCGGCCAGGTGATGAATGCCGAAGCCGGCAAGAAGTCGCTGGTGAAGGTGATCGACGCCGCACCGGCGCAGATCCCTGCACCGGATTCCATCAAGCGCGCGCTCGACGTGCTGAAGTCGGCGAAGAAGCCGCTGATCATTCTCGGCAAGGGCGCCGCTTACGCGCAGGCCGACGAGGCCGTGAAGTCGCTGGTCGAAACCTCCGGCATTCCCTTCCTGCCCATGAGCATGGCAAAAGGCCTCCTCCCCGACACCCATCCGCAATGCGCCGGCGCGGCACGCTCCACCGTGCTGAAGGATAGCGACGTCGTCATGCTGATCGGCGCCCGCCTCAACTGGCTGCTGTCGCACGGCAAGGGCAAGGCCTGGGGCGATGCACCGAAGAAGTTCATCCAGATCGACATCGAGCCGAAGGAAATGGATTCCAACGTCGAGATCGTTGCACCCGTGGTCGGCGATATCGGCTCCTGTGTGGCCGCTTTGCTCGACGGCATGGGCAAGAGCTGGACGAAGGCATCAAGCGACTGGACGTCCGCCGTCACCACTAAGCGCGATGACAACATCGCAAAGATGGCGCCGAAACTGCGCAACAACAACTCGCCGATGGACTATCACGGCGCGCTCGGCGTTCTCCGCACCATCATTGCCGAGCGTCCGGATGCGATGCTGGTCAATGAAGGCGCTAACACCCTCGATCTCGCCCGCGGCATCGTCGACATGTACAAGCCGCGCAAGCGCATCGATGTCGGCACCTGGGGCATCATGGGCATCGGCATGGGCTATTGCATCGCCGCCGCCGTCGAGACCGGCAAGCCGGTGCTGGCCATCGAAGGCGATAGCGCCTTCGGCTTCAGCGGCATGGAGGTCGAAACCATCTGCCGCTACAATCTGCCGGTCTGCATCGTTGTCTTCAACAATGACGGCATCTATCGCGGCACCGACGTCAATCCGACAGGTGGCCCGGACGTCGCCCCCACCGTCTTCGTCAAGGGCTCGCGCTACGACATGATGATGCAAGCCTTCGGCGGCGTCGGCGTCAACGCCACCTCGCCCGACGAACTCAAGCGCGCCGTCAACGAGGCGATGGACTCGGGCAAGCCGACCCTCATCAACGCCGTGATTGATCCCGCTGCCGGCAGCGAAAGCGGCCGCATCGGTAACCTCAATCCGCAGAGCGTGCTGAGCAAGAAGAAATAAGGGGCATTCGCCCCGTCACCTTTCAAAACGATAACGGGAGTAACACCATGACACAGGCGCTCAAAGGCGTTCGCATTCTCGACTTCACCCATGTGCAATCGGGCCCGACCTGCACGCAGCTCCTCGCCTGGTTCGGCGCCGACGTCATCAAGGTCGAGCGTCCGGGCGTCGGCGACATCACCCGCGGCCAGCTGCAGGACATCCCGAATGTGGACAGCCTGTATTTCACCATGCTGAACCACAACAAGCGCTCCATCACCCTCGACACCAAGAACCCGAAGGGCAAGGAAGTGCTCACCGCGCTGATGAAGCAGTGCGACGTGCTTGTCGAAAATTTCGGTCCCGGCGTGCTCGACCGCATGGGTTTTCCGTTCGAGAAAATCCAGGAGATCAACCCGAAGATGATCGTCGCATCGATCAAGGGTTTCGGTCCCGGTCCCTATGAAGACTGCAAGGTCTATGAGAACGTCGCGCAGTGCACCGGCGGCGCCGCCTCCACCACCGGCTTCCGCGATGGTCTGCCGCTCGTCACCGGCGCGCAGATCGGCGACAGCGGCACCGGCCTGCATCTCGCCCTTGGCATCGTCACCGCGCTGTATCAGCGCACGCAGACCGGCAAGGGCCAGAAGGTCACCGCCGCAATGCAGGACGGCGTGCTGAATCTCTCGCGCGTAAAAATGCGCGACCAGCAGCGCCTCGCCCATGGCCCGCTCAAGGAATACAGCCAGTTCGGTGAAGGCGTCCCGTTCGGCGATGCCGTGCCGCGTGCCGGCAACGACTCGGGCGGTGGCCAGCCGGGCCGCATCCTGAAGTGCAAGGGCTGGGAGACCGATCCGAACGCCTATATCTATTTCATCACCCAGGCGCCGGTGTGGGAGAAGATCTGCGACGTCATCGGCGAACCCGGCTGGAAAACAGACCCGAACTATAGCAAGCCTGCCGTCCGTCTGCCGCGCCTCAACGAGATCTTCGCCCGCATCGAACAGTGGACGATGACCAAGACCAAGTTCGAGGCGATGGAAATCCTCAACAAGGACGACATCCCGTGCGGTCCGATCCTCTCCATGAAGGAAATCTCCGAGGATCAATCGCTTTACGCCACTGGCACCATGGTCAAGGTCGATCATCCCGAGCGCGGCGAATATCTGTCGGTCGGCAATCCGATCAAGCTGTCGGATAGCCCGACCAAGGTCGAGCGTTCGCCGCTGCTGGGCGAGCACACCGACGAAATCCTCAAGCAGGTGCTCGGCTTCAGCGATCATCAGGTCGCCGAAATCCACGACAGCGGCGCGCTGGATCCGCCGCGCAAGGTCGCTGCGGAGTAAGGGCTGACATCTGACAAATGCGAAGGAGCGCCGATAAGGCGCTCCTTTTGCCTTGGCCGATCCGCGTCATTGCGAGGGGGACAGGCCGCCCTCGCCGAAAGTTGCACGAAGAGAGCGAGGAGAAATATCAAACCGTCGATCGATCCAGTGAACAACATCGACGGGATGAGCAATCATGAGCGTCTGTCCGTCTGGGCGCCGATGGATCTGACAGGATAATTGACGACGTGTCCCGTCCGGCGTCCTCGCAACGGACGTATTCAGCGCCTCACAGTCTGCCGTCACGAAATCAGTCAGATTGTTTGTGATGAGGAGATCGGCCCGCGCAGCAAAAGCAGTTGCAAGCACGTCCCCATCCTCGATGTCGCGCAATGAAGGATGCGGCGTTCCACCAAAAACGACATATGGATCAAGCTGTCGCGGACCACAGCGCATAATACTCATGAGAGCTCGCGCGACAGCATCGACGGCCTGAAGGTCGAAACCATTCCGGCGAAGGACAAGCCGGAACGTGTCGATCATCTTGAATGAAACGGCCATCTGCACTGGAACGCCATTCACATGCCCCGATGTGAGATGTTCGAGAATTCTCTGACTGACGGTCGCCATGCGTCCGGCGCGAGCAGCATTCTGTGCCGAGACGAGGACATTGACGTCAGGGACGATCGTAAAGACCTTCGCCACAGGCTGCCCGGCCTCGACGGACATCACACAACCGGCGACGACACGATAGCCATTTCATCTTCAGCAAGCATCGCTTCATCGACCTTTCCGGAGGTCGCGAGCATCGCTGAGGCTTCCGCATATTGTTGCCGGGCCATTTCAAACAACAGTCGGCGAGATATATCCTCTAACCGTGATGCCGCCGTCCTGTCGTCGGACGACAGCTCGACGAGTTGATCTCGAAGCTCCTTCGGCATCAATGTGAAAACGCGCACAGCGTTTTCCATGACATTCGCCACCGTTCGGTTTTCGCGTGTAGAAATCGCACGCAGTCGTATTTCTGAAGCCGGCGAGAGCGAGGTTGATCGCGATCTAGATTTCTCAATCGTCATCAGTTGCCTCATATCCGCTCTGCCGCCAACATAACACGATTTATCCGAAATCAATTATTCCAATGAATTCGATTTCTCTGTGGCCAGTTTAATCTGGAACTTTAATAAGAGAATCCAATCGTTCAATTTTGCGTTGCAAAATTTTCTTGCTGCTATGCAAACAAACGACTAGTCCGTGGCATCTGGTATACGTAAATTAGGCCCAGATCAGAACACGGCGCACGGCGCCATCTGGAAGGGAATACCGATGTCCAAGACTGCTTCGCTCGGCCTGACCACCAATTCGAGCCTGTTCGGCCGCCTCCTCGCGTCGATCGATCGCGCACTGATGGCCAGCGCCAAGATCTCGATCCGCAACGGCAACCTGCCGCGTTTCGGCCTCTGATTTCCAAGCTTTGCGGGCTTCGGCCCGCACTATTCTTCTGCGTTCCTCCCGAACTGGCCCCGGATTTCCGGGGCCTCTTTTTTGCCCTCAAGGTTGCATTGCAGCGAGAATGCCCGCTCCCTGCGACATATTGGCCTCCCCACCTTGAAACGGCTCTAATCGCTTGCCGTCTGGCATATCACATACCAAACTGCGTCAACGGTAATGCTTCAGGTTTGAATAGAAAGCATACCGGGGGAGGACGAAGGCCGACTGCCCTGAGGGGGCGCGACGCCATATGCGCTATGAAACAGCGATCCAAACCCACCCACCCAATCTGCAGGCGAGCCGTTCCGGCTCAACACTCTGACGCGCGCATGTGGCGTACGCAAGAGCATGTTCGCCAGCCAGCCAATTGGAAACTCGAAGGACACGCGACCACGCACTGACGCTTTTGCACTGACGATGACAAGTCGGCGAACGACCGACGCATCAAAACGAATGGGAGAGAAACAATGAACCGCTTTGCTTCACGACGCTTGGCTTCATGTCTCACGCTGGCCGCCGCGGCGTCCATTCTTGGCTTTGGGACCACTTTGGTGGCCAGCCTTCCCGCTTCCGCAGCATGGGAGCCGGTCAGGCCGGTTGAATTCATCGTGCCGGCAGGCACTGGCGGCGGCGCAGACCAGATGGCGCGCACCATTCAGGGCATCATCACGAAACACAATCTGATGAAGCAGCCCCTCGTCGTCATCAACAAGTCGGGCGGCGCCGGCGGCGAAGGTTTTCTCGATGTGAAAACCGCCAACAACAATCCGCACAAGATCATCATCACTTTGTCGAACCTTTTTACGACGCCGCTCGCGACCGGCATTCCTTTCAACTGGAAGGACATGACCCCCGTCGCCATGCTGGCACTCGATGAGTTCGTGCTGTGGGTGAATGCGGACAAGCCGTACAAGACGGTGAAAGAATATATCGAGGCTGTGAAGGCCGCGCCGCCGGGCTCGATGAAGATGGGTGGCACCGGCTCCAAGCAGGAAGACCAGATTATCACCGTCGCCATGGAAAAGGCGATCGGCAGCAAGTTCACCTACATTCCCTACAAGGGCGGCGGTGAAGTTGCGGTTCAGCTCGTTGGCCAGCATGTCGACTCCACCGTCAACAATCCCATCGAGGCCGTGGCGCAGTGGCGCGGCGGCAAAGTGCGCCCGCTCTGCGTCTTCGATAGCAAGGTGATGGCCTATGACGAGCCCGTCGCCGACGGCAAAGCTTGGAAGGATATTCCGACCTGCAAGTCTCAGGGCCTCGACATCGAATATGTGATGCTGCGCGGCATCTTCATGTCGCCCAAGGCCACCAAGGACCAGATCGAATACTATGTCGAGCTGTTCAAGAAGGTGCGCGCCACGCCCGAATGGCAGGACCTCATGAAGAGCGGTGCTTTCAACACCACTTTCATGACCGGCGGCGAATATGCCGGCTGGGTCGGAACGGAAGAGAAGCGCCACGAGACGCTGATGAAGGAAGCAGGCTTCCTCGCGAGCAACTGAGTTCGCGCACCGAAGATGCATATGCGCCGGCTCACATCACTGAGCCGGCCGCTCCCAGCCCGATCCGCAAGTTCGAAATGGACGTCTCATGACCACACCATCACACACCACCGGTCCGACTCACAAAGCCGTCGAGGCCGGCGTTACCACCGTCATTGGCCTGTTCGGTGCCCTTGTCGTCTATGGCAGCATCAAGGCCGGCATCAATTGGGGCGCCGAAGGACCGAAGGCCGGATTCTTTCCGTTCTATATCGGCCTGTTCATCATCATTTCCAGTCTGATCAACCTCTTCAATACGCTGCGCGAGGACGACGGCCCGCTCTTCGCCGAATGGGGCCAGTTGAAGCAAGTCTTCAGCGTCATCATCCCGACCGGCATCTATGTGGCTTCGCTGCCCTTTATCGGTCTGTACCTCGCATCGATGATCTTCATCGCCTGGTTCATGCGTTGGCTCGGCAAATATAACTGGCCGATCATTGCCGCGATTTCGCTCGGCATGCCGATCGTCACCTATCTCATCTTCGAACGCTGGTTCCTCGTGCCGCTTCCCAAAGGGCCGGTCGAAGAATGGCTTGGTCTGTAATCCGTCGCGCCTGACAGTCGGTTCAAGGACTTTTCGACATGGAAGAACTCGTCAATCTATTCCACGGCTTCGCAGTCGCGTTGCAGCCCTTCAACATCGCCGTGATGGTACTGGGCATCGTGCTCGGCGTGATCATCGGCGTGCTGCCCGGTCTTGGCGGCGCCAATGGCGTCGCGATCCTGCTTCCCCTCACTTTCAGCATGCCGCCGACCTCGGCGATCATCATGCTGTCCTGTATTTATTGGGGCGCATTGTTCGGAGGTGCGATCACCTCGATCCTGTTCAACATACCAGGCGAACCATGGTCGGTGGCGACCACCTTCGACGGCTATCCCATGGCCCAGCAGGGCAAGGCCGCGGAATCGCTCACGGCCGCCTTCACCTCCTCCTTCGTCGGCGCGCTGTTCGCCGTCATCATGATCACCCTGGTCGCGCCGTTGGTCGCAGGCTTCGCCTTACGGTTCGGGCCCGCGGAGAAATTCGCGGTCTACTTCCTCGCCTTCTGCAGTTTCGTCGGATTGAGCAAGGAGCCGCCCTTCAAAACCATCGCGGCGATGATGATCGGCTTCGCACTCGCTGCCGTCGGCCTCGACTCCATCACCGGCCAGCTCCGTCTTACTTTCGGTTCGACCGAACTGCTCAACGGCTTCGACTTCCTGATCGCAGTCATCGGCCTGTTCGGCCTCGGCGAAATCTTCCTGACCATGGAAGAAGGCCTCAACTTCCGCGGCGGCAAGGCGAAGATCGATCTTCGCGTTGTCCTCCGTACCTGGATGAGCCTGCCGCAATACTGGATGACGTCGCTGCGCTCCTGCATCATCGGCTGCTGGATGGGCGTGACGCCCGCCGGTGCGACACCGGCGTCGTTCATGAGCTACGGCATCGCCAAGCGCGTGTCGAAGAACGGCAAGAACTTTGGCAAGGGCGAAATCGAAGGCGTCATCGCGCCGGAGACCGCGGCCCACGCCGCCGGCACCTCGGCATTGTTGCCGATGCTGTCGCTCGGCGTCCCCGGCTCGCCCACCGCAGCCGTGCTGCTCGGCGGCCTGCTGATCTGGGGTCTGCAGCCCGGCCCGATGTTGTTCGTCGAGCAGAAGGAGTTCGTCTGGGGCCTGATCGCCTCGATGTATCTCGGCAATCTTGTCGGTCTGATCATCGTGCTGACCTGCGTGCCGGTCTTCGCCGCGATCCTGCGCGTTCCCTTCAGCATCATCGCGCCGCTGATCCTGGTGCTGTGTGCGATCGGCGCCTATTCCGTGCATAACTCCACCTTCGACGTGGTGATGATGCTGGTGTTCGGCGTGATCGGCTACGCGCTCAAGAAGTGCAACTACCCGCTAGCGCCGCTGGTGCTCGCCATCGTGCTCGGCGACAAGGCCGAAGAAGCCTTCCGTCAATCCCTGCTCGGCTCGCAAGGATCGCTCGGGATCTTCTTCTCCAACCCGCTGGTCTCGACCATCATGATCCTCGGTCTGATCGCTTTGTTCTGGTCGGTGATCTCGAATGGCCTGAGCCGCATGCGGGCCCGCACTGCAACAGCGTAACGACATCTCGAATAAACCGTTCAAAAACAAAGGCCGGCGGAGTTTCCGCCGGCCTTTTGCTATCAATTCATCTCGCAGCACAACATTCAGCTATGCGAAACTAGCTGCGACAAATTGGCAAGATTTCGCTTGTGAGTTGGCATATCATATACCAAACTCCCGGTTGCAGCTGTCGAACACGTAATAGAACAGCGCATTAGGAGGAAGTATGACTGATGCAGTTCACGGAGCGGCGCCGTCGGCCGCGCGCGTCAGCGATGCCTATCGCTGGACTCAATTGGCGATCGGCGTCGGCGCCATGGTGATGATCGCCAACTACCAATATGGCTGGACGTTCTTCGTCCCCGACATCCAGAAAAAATTCGGCTGGGACCGCGCCTCGATCCAGTGGGCCTTCACGCTGTTCGTGCTGTTCGAGACCTGGCTGGTGCCGGTGGAAGGATGGTTCGTCGATAAATATGGCCCGAAGATCGTCGTGCTGGTCGGCGGCATCCTCTGCGGCATCGGCTGGGCCATCAATGCGCAGGCGGAGACGCTCAATGGCTTCTATCTCGGCATGATCATCGCCGGCATCGGCGCCGGCGGCGTCTACGGCACCTGCGTCGGCAATGCGCTGAAATGGTTTCCGGACAAGCGCGGCCTCGCCGCCGGCATCACCGCGGCAGGCTTTGGTGCAGGCTCCGCGCTCACCGTCGCGCCGATCCAGGCGATGATCAAGGACTCCGGCTTCCAGACCACCTTCCTGTATTTCGGTCTCGGCCAGGGCATCATCATCGTGATCCTCGCCTTCTTCCTGTTCGCGCCGAAACCCGGCCAGGTGCCGGCGGTCGTCGCCAATGCCAATATCATCCAGACCCGCCGCAACTACGCGCCGACCGAAGTCATCCGCCATCCGATTTTCTGGCTGATGTATTTCATGTTCGTGATCGTCGGCGCCGGCGGCCTGATGGTCACCGCGAATCTGAAGCCCATCGCCGCCGACTGGAAGATCGACAACGTCCCCGTCACCCTGATGGCCGTCACGATGACCGCGGTCACCTTTGCCGCCACCATCGACCGCGTGCTCAACGGCTTGACGCGTCCGTTCTTCGGCTGGATCTCCGACATGATCGGCCGCGAGAACACCATGTTCATCGCCTTCGGCATGGAAGGCCTCGGCATCTGGGCGCTGTATATGTGGGGCCAGGATCCGCTGTGGTTCGTGCTGCTGTCGGGCTTCGTGTTCTTTGCCTGGGGCGAGATCTACTCGCTCTTCCCATCCACTTGCACGGATACGTTCGGCTCCAAATTCGCGACCACCAATGCCGGTCTGCTCTACACCGCCAAAGGCACGGCCGCACTGCTGGTCCCGGTGGCGAACTATATGCAGCAGGGCTCAGGCAATTGGGACAGCGTGTTCCTGATCGCCGCCGGCGCCAACATTCTGGCGTCGGTGCTCGCCATCGCGGTGCTCAAGCCCTGGCGCAAGATCGTCGTCGCGAAGGCGCAGGCCTAACCTCGCAACGCAGGTTCACGACTGCACATGCGCTCATTCGCAAGAATGAGCGCATTTTTGTTGCGGCATGCTTGCGGCAGACCAGAGGCGCAGCAATGGCGACCAAAATCGCCGTGGCATACCAGAAATCGAACTAGGAAATCTCGTCATGCCAAAACAGGCGTGCGGAAACGCGCAGAAACGGCAGCATTGCTGTCCCATCCGCGCATTTTGGTTGCAGTTTCCCATATCACGCGTTGACAACTGGCATACCGTATACCAAACTTGCCCTTGCGAGATCGTTCTCAGCCAATCAGCCAAATAACCGATCTCGGGATAATCAGGGAGGTTGCCATGCAAGTCGGAGACGTATTGCGACGTAAGAGCACCCGTATCGCCACGGTCCGTATGAATGAGACCGTCGCCATCGCCGCCCAGCTGCTGCGCACAGCGAATATCAGTGCCCTCGTGGTCAAGGACGTGTGCCGCACCGAAGGCAATACCGCGGTCGGCATGTTCTCCGAGCGCGACGTGGTGCGGGCCATCGCCGAACACGGCGCCGCCGGCGTCAATCGGAAAGTGTCGGAGATGATCTCGGTGCAGCAGCTGATCTCCTGCACCTCCAACGACACGCTCGAACATGTGCGCCGCCTGATGAACCGCCATCACATCCGCCATGTGCCTGTCATCGACGACTACACATTGGTCGGCGTGATCAGCATCCGCGACATCAGCCGCGCGCTCGATCATGACGAGGCGCCACAGCTGCATGCGGCGGTGGCGTAAGCCGATTGCCACAAACACCGCGGCTGTAGGATGGGTTGAGCGCAGCGATACCCATCACGACAAACGCCGGTGCATGTGGTGATGGGTATCGCTCCGGCGCTGTGCGCCTGCGCTCAACCCACCCTACGCACTCCGCCCCAGGGCACGACGCATCACCATCACCACGGACCGCACGCGGTCCGTGACGCAATCTCCTTTGTCATTTCTCCGCAACGCCTGCTTCGGGGACATCGCATGAAGATTTGCATTTACGGCGCCGGTGCCATTGGCGGCTATCTCGGCGTCCAGCTCGCGCGCGCCGGCGCCGATGTCAGCCTCGTCGCCCGCGGCGCGCATCTCGAAGCCATGCGCAGCAACGGCCTCAGGCTGCTCATCGGCGATGAAGAGCGCGTGGTCCATATTCCCTGCACCAGCGATCCTGCCGAGCTCGGCGAACAGGACTACGTCATCATCTGCCTGAAGGCGCATTCCATCACCGGCGTGATCGAAGCGATGCAGCCGCTGCTCGGCCCGCAGACGCGCCTCGTCACCGCCGTCAACGGCATCCCCTATTGGTATTTCCACCGCCACGGCAATCGCTATGAAGGCACGGCATTGGAAAGCGTCGATCCCGGCGGCCGGCAGTGGAACGAGCTCGGCGCGCAGCGGGCGATCGGCTGCATCGTCTATCCCGCCACCGAGATCGAAGCCCCCGGTGTGATCCGCCATGTCTATGGCGACAAGTTTCCACTCGGCGAGCCCTCGGGCGAACGCACCGACGATGTCGCGCGCCTCGCCGCCATGTTCGAGCTTGCCGGATTGAAGGCGCCGATCCTCGACCGCATCCGCGACGAGATCTGGCTCAAGCTGTGGGGTAATGTCTGCTTCAATCCGATCAGCGCCCTCACCCATGCCACGCTCGACGTGATCTGCACCGATCCGGCCACGCGAAACCTGTCGAAATCGATGATGCTGGAGACCCAGGCCATCGCCGAAAGTTTTGGCATCGGCTTTCGCGTCGATGTGGAGCGCCGCATCGAGGGCGCGCGAAAAGTCGGCGCGCACAAGACCTCGATGCTGCAGGATCTCGAGCGCGGCCGGCCGATGGAGATCGATCCGCTGGTCACCGTGGTGCAGGAAATGGGACGTCTCACCGGCATCCCGACGCCAGCGATCGATTCCGTGCTGGCGCTGGTGGCACAGCGCGGAAGGGTGGCGGGATTGTATTGAGGAGCGATGCGCTCCCGTAGGGCGGATGAGCGAAGCGTAATCCGCCGCGGAGTTTCAGCTATAAGCTCGGCCGGCGGATTACGGCTTCGCCTCATCCGCCCTACGGCCTGCGATCAGCTCTTCACCATCGCGATCGACACCTGGCGGATATCGCCTTGCGAGGTGATCGACACCGACTGTTTGTTGCCGGTGGTGGTCAGCACGATATTTGCGGTGAATACCGGCGAGTCGGCGACGACATTGATGCGGCCGCCGCTGGCGCGGCCCTGCAGGCTGCCGCTGACACCGCGGGACGTCTCGCTCCACGAGCCGGACACACGGCCGCCTTCGTTCACCACATCGCTGCTCAGCTCGAATTTGTAGCTGTCGCTGGCGCAGCGCAGCGATTGTTGCAGCGTGTTGTCGCCCGCCGAGACGCGATAGCTGGCGCGGCAGCGCAGCCGCTCCTTCGATCCGTCGGACAGTGCGATCGTGCCCGAACCCGACCAGGCGCCGTGCATGCCGGCGAAGGCCGATTGCGCGGAAGCCGGTGTGGCGGCTGCGAACAGGCAGATCGCCAGACCGGCGACCGCCACCGAAACTCTCTGCGAAGTCATCACACATCCCTTTGAATGGACGCCGGTGGCGTCTCATCATTGGTGCCGGCACCTTGCCCGATGGTTCATCGCGTTGCCTGCCGATCCCCGGTCGCGAATTCCATCGATAGGAATTCACCCAGCCCCGCCGGACACGCATGGCGCCTCGCCCCAGCTTCGATGGACAAGCCCCGCCCGGCCCGGCATCCTCCCGCCCCGAAACAACAACCAGATCGGCGCGCATCGAAGGCGCCGTGGGGAACCAGGGAGACATCATGATCAAGACACGCTTCACCGAACTCGTCGGCGTCGAACACCCGATCGTCCAGGGCGGCATGCAGTGGGTCGGCCGCGCCGAACTGGTCGCCGGCGTCGCCAATGCCGGCGCGCTCGGGCTGATCACCGCCCTCACCCAGCCGACGCCGGAAGACCTGACGAAGGAAATCGCGCGCACCCGCGAGATGACCGACAAGCCGTTTGGCGTGAACCTGACGATCCTGCCGACCATCAAGCCGCCGCCTTATGCGGAATATCGCCAGGCCATCATCGAGGCCGGGATCAAGGTGGTGGAGACCGCCGGCAACAAGCCGCAGGAGCATGTGGACGAATTCAAGAAGCACGGCATCAAGGTGATCCACAAATGCACCAGCGTGCGCCACGGCCTCTCCGCCGAACGCATGGGCGTGGATGCGATCTCCATCGACGGCTTCGAATGCGCCGGCCATCCCGGCGAGGACGACACGCCCGGCCTGATCCTGATCCCGGCCGCCGCCGACAAGATCAAGATCCCGATGATCGCCTCCGGTGGTTTCGGCGACGGACGCGGCCTGGTGGCGGCGCTCGCGCTCGGCGCCGAGGGCATCAATATGGGCACGCGCTTCATGTGCACCAAGGAAAGCCCGATCCATCAGCTGGTGAAGGAGCGCATCGTCGCCAATGACGAGCGCGCCACCGACCTGATCTTCCGCACCATGCGCAACACCTCGCGCGTCGCCAAGAACGCCGTCAGCCAGCAGGTGGTGGCGATGGAGAAGGAAGGCGCGACCTTCGAGCAGATCAAGGATCTCGTCGCCGGCGCGCGCGGCAAACTGGTTTATTCCACCGGCGACAGCGAGGACGGCATCTGGTCGGCCGGCCAGGTGCAGGGCCTGATCCACGACATCCCGTCGTGCCAGGAGCTGGTGTCGCGCATCATGCATGATGCCGAGACGATCATCCGCGCGCGGCTCGACGCCATGCTCGGCGGCAGCCAGCGCCAGGCGGCGGAGTAACTCTCCGGTGTCCCGGACGCGATGCGGCATGTTTAATGCCGCTTCGCAAAGCCGGGACCAAGACACCGCCGTCGTAGGATGGGTTGAGCGCAGCGATACCCATCCTACGGCTTTGAGTCCGGGACGCGATTGAACCGACAAGCTCCCATCAAGCTGTTTCAGAAAGCACTGCCATGAAAGCTTATGTCTTTACGGAAAAAGGCGCCGAGATCACTGACATCGCCGCGCCGAAACCGACCGGCACGCAGGTGTTGATCAAGGTGAAAGCCTGCGGCCTCAACCGCGCCGATCTCGGCATGACCAAGGGCCATGTCCATGGCGCGGCCGGCGGCGTCGGCACCGTGCTCGGCATGGAATGGGCGGGCGAGATCGCCGAGCTCGGGCCCGATGCCAAAGGTTTCCATATCGGCGAGCGCGTCATGGGCTCGGGCGGCGCGGCCTTTGCGGAATATACGGTGACCGATCACGGCCGCCTGTTCCACATCCCGCCCGGCATGGGATTTGACATTGCTTGCACCCTGCCCGTCGCGCTGACCACGATGCACAATGCGCTGGTCACGGTGGGGGGATTGCAGGCGGGCCAATCGGTGCTGATCCAGGGCGCGAGTTCCGGCGTCGGCCTGATGGCGCTGCAGATTGCAAAACTCAAGGGCGCCAAGCCGGTGATCGGCTCATCGACGCATGCCGCGCGCCGCGGCAGGCTCGGCGAGTTCGGCGCCGATCTCGCCGTGGATTCGAAAGAGGCCGGCTGGGTCGATGAGGTGCTCAAAGCGACGGGTGGCGACGGCGTCGATCTGATCGTCGACCAGATCTCCGGTCCCGTCGCCAACCAGAATCTGAAAGCGACGAAAGTGCTCGGCCGCATCGTCAATGTCGGACGGCTCGGCGGCACGCATGCGGATTTCAATTTCGACCTGCATGCGGCAAGGCGCATCAGCTATGTCGGCGTCACCTTCCGCACCAGGTCCATGCAAGAGATCCGCGATATCTTCAGCGCCGTGCGCGCCGATATCTGGCCGGCGGTCGAGAACGGCAAGCTCAAGCTGCCGATCGACAAGGTGTATCCGTTTGCGGATATCGGAACGGCGATCGATCACATGGAAGCCAACAAACATCTCGGCAAGATCGTGGTGACGCTGTAGCGCGCGCTGCGCGAGTCATCTCGCCGTCATTGCGAGCGAAGCGAAGCAATCCAGAGCCACAAACGAAGACTGGATTGCTTCGTCGCTTCGCTCCTCGCAATGACGACGAACCAAAAACGCCGCGCATCACCTGCGCGGCGTTCTCCATTCGGACTCGTTTTTGAGTCCGAACGCGCACTGAGTTTCCGTTGGATAGCATTTATTTCACGTTAACGTTTCGTTGACTCTCGACACTGTGGGCAAAGTGGATTCATATGTCCTTGTCGATTCGAAGTGGCGGGCGTTTGGGGTTCGATCGACATTTCATTTTATTTCGAAGGGGCGAAGTATGTCGCGTGCGCATGCGGATAACGCATGCGTCCAATCCGATTCGATCAAAGGATTGGCGCAATCGATGGCTAAGCCGGCTTATCACCGGCTGCTCATCGCAGAACCGGCCCTTCGGCGCGCCGTCCCGACGCTGATCATCGCGTTCCTCATCACTATTTTTTTCGGCGCCTTCGTGCAGGTCGTCGATCACAGCCGCCAGAAGCAAGCCGCGCTCAAGCGTGACCTTGCCGCGCTCGGCGACATGGTCGGCGAACGCCTCGATCGCAACGGCACCGTGCGACAGGATCGCCCGGCCGCCATCGAACGCCTGCAGGCGTTGCTGCCAAGCCTCATTCCAGCCTGGGGCATTGCACCCGGCCGCCATGTCATCGTGCTCGGCGCCGACCAGAGCGTCATCGCGCGGATGCCGAACGATGTGTCTCCACGCGACAACACGCGCGTCCTCGACATGCTCAGCGCCGTGCAGAACATGTCGGCGCAGAGTCAGCGCACCGATGTGTTCGACGTCGCGCTGCCCGACGGCAACCACGCCCTCGCCACGCGCCGCATCGTCCGCGCATTGCCCGGCCAGATCATCGTGCTGCAGGAGAACAACGACAGCGTCTGGCGTTCGGAATCGGCGCTGTCCATCACGCTCTCGGCCACCACCGGCTTCGTGGTGCTGATCCTCGGCTTCGCCTTTCACTGGCAATCGACCCGCGCCCGCGAAGGCGACGCCATCAATGACGCCGTGCGCGGCCGCATCGACACCGCGCTCAATCGCGGCCGCTGCGGATTGTGGGACTGGGACCTGTCGCGCGGCCGCATCTTCTGGTCGCAATCGATGTTCACCATGCTCGGCCTCGACAGCCGAAGCGACCTGCTGACCTTCGGCGAAGTCAACGCGCTGGTGCGGCCCGACGACATCAACCTGTTCGAGATCGCCGACCAGCTGGTCTCGCAGCAACTCGACCACATCGACCAGACCTTCCGCATGCAACATAGCGATGGCCACTGGATCTGGCTGCAGCTGCGCTGCGAGCTCGTTGCCGGCCAGAGCGACGGCAGCCAGCATCTGATCGGCATCGCCATCGACGTCACCGAACAGAAGAGCCTCGCGCAGAAGAGCGTCGAAGCCGATGTGCGCCTGCGCGACGCCATCGAGACCATTCCCGAAGCCTTCGTGCTGTGGGACGCCGAGGATCGCCTCGTGCTCTGCAATTCGCACTTCCAGCGCCTGCACAAGCTGCCGGACTCCGCCGTCCGGCCGGGCACGCCCTATGAGACGGTGCTCGAAGTCGGCAGCATGCCGGAAGTTCGCTCGCGCCTCGCGGACGCGGCCGGCGCAGCCCAGGGCGCACGGACCTTCGAAGCGCAGCTCGAAAACGGCACCTGGCTGCATATCAGCGAGCGCCGCACCAAGGATGGCGGCTACGTCTCGGTGGGCACCGACATCACGCGCATCAAGGAGCACGAGCAGAAGCTGGTCGACAACGACCTGCGCCTGCGCGCCACCGTCATCGATCTCAAGCACTCGCAGGCGGCGCTGGAGAAACAGGCGCTCGAACTCGCCGACCTCGCCCAGAAATATTCCGACGAGAAAAACCGCGCCGAAGAGGCCAACGCCACCAAGAGCAAGTTTTTGGCCAATATGAGCCACGAGCTGCGCACGCCGCTCAACGCCATCATCGGCTTCTCCGAGATCATGGGATCGGGCATGTTCGGCCAGCTCGGCTCGGAGAAATACGGCGAATACTGCCACGACATTCTCACCAGCGGTCACTACCTGCTCGAAGTCATCAACGACATTCTCGACATGTCGAAGATCGAGGCCGGCCGCATGAAGCTCGATCTCGAGCCGCTCGATCTCGGCCAGATCCTGTCGGAATCCCTGCGCGTGGTGTCCGGGCGCGCTGAAGCGAAAAGCCTGACATTGAACGCCGATCTCGCCACCGATGTGGCTGTCACCGCCGATCGTCGCGCCATCAAGCAGATCCTGGTCAACCTGTTGTCCAATGCCGTGAAGTTCACGCCCGATGGCGGACGCGTCACCGTGCGCAGCCGGGTGATGAAGAATTCGGTGGCGCTGATCATCGCCGACAGCGGCATCGGCATCGCCCCGCATGCGCTGAAGCGCCTCGGCCGCCCGTTCGAGCAGGTGGAGAGCCAGCTGACAAAAACCTATCACGGCTCGGGGCTGGGTTTGGCCATCGCGAAGTCGCTGACCGGCCTGCATGGCGGCGTCATGAAGCTGCGCTCCAAGCCCGATGTCGGCACCGTGGTCTGCATCACGCTGCCGCTGGAAGGCAAGCGCCGCGCGCCGCAGGTGTCGCAAGCGGCATAGGCGCCGCGCACCTGTCATCCCGGCGAACGCCGGGATCCATCACCACCGACGACCCAAATCGAACGCCTCAGCCGCGGCGTTCGCGCCAACACGCCAGCATGTATGGATCCCGGCATGCGCCGGGATGACGGGGGATGGCGCGGCGAAAAGTCGCTTGGATGCATCGTCATTGCCGCTATACTTCAACTTGTACGATGACCTGACGACAACGACAAACGAAGCGGCACGCAGAGGTCGCTCGGTGAACGAAACAAGACCACCCAAGAGGAAGCGCAATGAAAACCAGCCACCTTGTTGCGGCGGCATTTTATCTGCTGCTGCCGGCAACGGCTTTTGCCCAGGACTACCCCGCAAAATCCGTCACCGTGATCGTCCCCTTCACGCCCGGCGGCGCGAGCGACAACACCGCACGCATGACCACGCAGAAAATGCAGGAAAGCTTCGGGCAGTCCTTCATCATCGAGAACAAGCCCGGCGCCAATGGGTCGATCGGCGCCACCCAGCTCGCGCGTTCGAAGCCGGATGGCTACACGCTGATGGTGGGATCGATCGGCGTCATCGCCATCAATCCCGTGCTCTACAAGGATCCCGGCTATCATCCGATGAAGGACTTTGACCTTCTCTCGGTGGCCGTGCGCAATCCCAATGTGCTGATCACCCGGCCGGATTTCCCCGCCAATAACGTCAAGGAATTCATCGACTATCTGAAAAAGAATCCGGACAAGGTGACCTTCGCCTCGTCAGGCGTCGGCTCGTCGGATCATCTGTCGGCCGTTCTGTTCTGGCAGAAGACGGGGACCACCGGCATCCACACGCCCTATAAAGGCGGCTCGCAGGCGCATACCGACCTGATCGGCAGCCATGTCGATGTCTCGTTCCAGAACCTCGGCGCGGTCGCCAACTATATCCGCGGCGGCAAGGTGAAGCTGCTGGCCGTCACCAGCGATACACGCTCGGACTCCTTCCCGGATACGCCGACCCTGAAGGAGCTCGGCATCGACGATCTCAACATCTATTCGTGGCAGGCCTTCGTCGCGCCGAAGGGATTGCCGGCCGACGTGAAAAGCAAGCTGGAAAAATCCATCACCGGCGCCCTCACTTCGCCCGACCTGAAGAAGAAGCTGAATGACAGCGGTTTTGAGGTCGTCGCCAATTCGGGCGCGGAGTTTCAGGGCTTCCTGGAGAAGGAGCTCGACCGCTGGAAGACGGTGGTGGACGTCGGCAAGGTGAAGCCCGAGCAGTGAGGCGATTGTAGGGTGGGCAAAGCGTCAGCGTGCCCACCATTCGCGACGCAGCGCGTGGTGGTGGTGGGCACGGCGCAAAGGCGCCTTTGCCCACCCTACAAGGTCAGCCGCCGACGATCTCGCGAAACACCTGCCGGACATCCTGCTGGATATCGCGCACGCGGGCTTCGAGTGACGAGAAATCCGGCTCGTTGCTGACGCGCGCGAGGAGGCGCGTGAGATCGGCGCCGGCAGTTTCCGGCTTGAAACCTTCGCTGACGCAGAGGCGCAAGATCTGCGTAAGGTCGTTGAACAGCCGCGCGGCACGGCGCAGCACGTCGAAATGCTCCGTCTTCAGCACGCCGAGCTTGGCGGCATTCTCCAGCACCTGATGCGTGCTGACGCTCAGGATCGCCGGCTTTTCAGCGGCATGAATGAGCTGCAGATATTGCGCGATGAACTCGATATCGACCATGCCGCCGGCGGCATATTTGATATCCCAGATATCGTCCTCGCCCTTTTCCTCGGCGATCGCCTGTCGCATTTCGGCGACGTCGTTGGCGATGATGCCATGCTCGCGCGCGCGCATCAGCACCTCGCGGATCGCAGCCTCGACCTTGTCGCGGAAGGCCGGCGACGCGGAGATCACGCGCGCGCGCGTCAGCGCCATGTGCTCCCAGGTCCAGGCTTCGGTCTGCTGATATTCGGAGAAGGAATCGATGCGCGAGGCCAACGGTCCGGAACGTCCGGACGGACGCAGCCGCATATCGACTTCATACAACACGCCGTAATTGGTGCGGGTGGTGAAGGCGCTGATCAACCGCTGGGTCAGCCGCGCGAAATATTGCGCGCCATGCAGCGAGCGTGCGCCGTCTGAATCCGGCGCGTCGTGATCGAAGTCGTAGATCAGGATCAAATCGAGATCGGACGACGCCGTCATCTCGCGGCTGCCGAGGCGGCCCATGGCGATGATCGCGGTTTCCTGATCCTTGATGCGGCCGTGCTGCTCGATGAACTGGTCGAGGACGAGGCCATGCAGCGTCTGCGCGATGCCCTCGGCGACATCGGCGAACGCCGTGCTCGCCTGCGGCGCCGTCACGGTGCCGGAGAGGATACGCGTGCCGATGAGGAACAGGCTCTCCTGCCCGAACAAACGCAAACGGTCGAGGAATTCTTCATAGGAGTTGGCGTCTTCGAGCGTGGCGGCGAGGCGCAGCGACAATTCGCGGCGATCCGGCATGGCGCCGAAGAAGCGCGGGTCGATAAGGCCATCGACGAGCTGCGGCTGCCGCGCCAGCATATCCGCAAGCCGCGGGGCAGCGCCGAGCACGAGCGCGACCAGTGCGACCAGATCGCGGTTCTGGCTGAGCAAGGAGATCAGTCGCCCGCCCCGCTGCAGCGCCTGCAGGAAGCGGTCGAAAGCGATCACGGCACTGTCGGGCTCTTCGGCATCGGCAAGACCGACGATCAGCGCGGGCACGAAATCGAGAAAGGCCAGCCGCGTGCTCTCGACGCGGAGCGCGCGGTAGTCATCGTCCAGCATCCAGTGCTGCACGGTCTGCGCCACCATCGCCGGTTTGCGAAAGCCGAGCTTGTTCAGATGTTCGAGCAGGCGTTGATCGGACGCGCCGGCCTTGTAGTCCACCGCCGGCAGATGCGTGTCGTCGGTGGCATCGCCTTCGAACAGGCGGCTGTAATGCCCCTGCACGCAATTGAGATGCGCCAGGAGATCCCGCACGAAGGCGTCGCGGTTCTCATAGCCGAAGAAGCGCGCAAAACGCTCGACGGCTTCGACCTCATCCGGCAGCGCGTGGGTCTGTTCGTCCGCGATCATCTGCAGGCGATGCTCGACCCGGCGCAGGAATTCGTAGGCCACCGTCAGTTCGTCGCGAACCTCGTCGGTGATCCAGTTGTTCGCGGCGAGAATGCCGAGCGCTTTCAGCGTCGGCCGCACGCGCAATTCCGGATGGCGGCCGCCGGCAATGAGCTGCTGGGTCTGTGCGAAAAACTCGATCTCGCGAATGCCGCCGCGGCCGACCTTGACGTTATGGCCCTCGACCGAGATTTCGCTCTGGCCGCGATAGGTCTGCATCTGGCGCTTCATGTCGTGGACATCGGCCAGGGCTGCGAAATCGAGATGCTTGCGCCAGACGAAGGGCGAGATGTCGGCCAGCATGCGCTCGCCCGCTTTCGGATCGCCGGCGCAAGGCAATGCCTTGATCATCGCCGCGCGTTCCCAGGTGCGTCCCTCGCGCTCGTAATAATACAGCGCCGATGCCGTGGAGACCGCCACCGGCGTCGATGCGGGATCGGGACGCAGCCGCAGATCGACGCGAAACACATAGCCGTCGCCCGTGCGCTGCTGTAGCAGCCGCGACATGCCCTGCGCGACGCGGACAAAAAACGTATTCGGCTCGATGTCATCGGCCAGCGTATGTTCTTCGAGATCGAAATAGACGATCAGGTCGATGTCGCTGGAGTAATTGAGCTCGCCCGCGCCCATTTTGCCCATGGCGAAGACGATAAGCCCGCTGCCCTCTTCCGGCCTGGCCGGATTCGGCGGCAGGATACGGCCGCGGCCGGCTTCCTGGGTCAGCAGATAATGGATCGCCGCCTGCACGGATGTAATGGCGAGATCGGTCAGCGCGCGCGTCACGCGCATCACCGGCCAGACGCCGCCGATGTCACACAGCGCGATCATCAGCGCCGCTTCGGATTTCATCCGCCGCAGCGCGATCATCACATCGGCTTCGCTCGACGCCTCGCCGGCAAGCTCGACGGCGCGCGCGATGAGATCGGGCAGCGCCTCGTCCGGATCACCGTTCAGCACGCGCAGCGCACGCGCGGCATCGGCGCGGAGCAGATCGAAAAGATACGGAGAGGCTTCCGCAATCCCGAACAGGATCGCGCGGGCATATGGATACTGATCGACGATGGCCCGCAAAGCGCTGGCCTGGTCGGGCGCGATATCCGTGAGCCAGTCGGCGAAACGGCGTTCGGCCTCAGGGGCGTCGAACAGTTCCGGCCCGCTCACGAACTGCGCGGCCAGCATCGGCTGGCCTTCGCCTTGAGTGGCTGAAGTCATGCCGACTTCTGTGGCACATTCGCGCTTGGACCCGCAAGGGCCTCTCCGGTTGCAGCCGGTAATACCAGTGTCACACGCAGGCCGGGATTGTTGTCGCCGAGTCGCAATTCGCCGTTATGCAGCTTGGCAACCGCCGATGCGAGGCTGAGACCGAGGCCGGAGCCCGGCAGCGTCCGGCTCGCTTCCAGCCGCACAAAACGCTCGACGGCGTGCTTGCGGTCGGCATCCGGAATGCCGGGGCCATGATCGGAGACGCTGATCAGCACCTGGTCGCCCTCGCGGCGCGCCTCGATCAGGATTTCCGGCGTCGCCGCGCCCTCGCCTGCTGTCGCAGGCTTGCCATATTTGATGGCGTTTTCCACGAGATTGGCGAGCGCCTGGCTGACCAATTCGCGATTGCCATGCACCGGGGCGACGGACGCG
This sequence comes from Pseudomonadota bacterium, assembly GCA_023451825.1. Lineage (GTDB taxonomy): Bacteria > Pseudomonadota > Alphaproteobacteria > Rhizobiales > Xanthobacteraceae > Tardiphaga. Next base: position 42,096 of record JAEXYA010000039.1, on the reverse strand, counting down.
TCCACCTTGAGCGTGAGTTCTCCATCCTCGGCGAGCGGTTCGTAGAGCTCTTGGATCCCCTCGGCGACCTCGGCGGCGTCGAACACGTCCATATTGCCCCGCGCCTGCCCGGACTCGGCACGTGCGATCATCAGCAGCGCGTTGAAGGTGCGGATCAGGCCATCGGATTCCTCGATGGTGCGCTCCAGGGCTGCGCGATATTCGGTCTCATTGCTGGCGCGCGCCAGCGCCTCCTCGGCGCGATTGCGCAGCCGTGTCAGCGGCGTCTTCAAATCATGCGCAATATTATCGGAGACTTCCTTGAGGCCGCTCATCAGCGCCTCGATGCGTTCCAGCATCGTGTTCAGATTTTCCGCCAGACGGTCCAACTCATCGCCGCTGCGGCCCACGGGCAGGCGGCCCGTGAGGTCGCCGGCCATGATGCGCTGGGTGGTGCCGGTGATCGCATCGATCTTGCGCAGCACCCGGCGTGACACGAAGATGCCGCCACCGAGACCGAGCACGAAGACGATCAACACCGACCATTTCGCGGCGTCGCCGACGATGTCGAACAACCGGCGCCGCTCTTCGAGATCGTGGCCGATCAGCAGGCGGAAGCCGCTGGAGAGCTGCTCGACTTTCACGAGGGCGCGGTGGTTGGGCGAGTCGGGATCATCGAGCCGGCGATACGGCGTTTCCGACCATCCGGACTTTTCCAGCACGCCCGGCGCCAACGACGACACGTTCCCCGCCACCGACTGCCCGGCGGGCGTGGTGATGAGATAGAGATTGGCGCCCGGCCGCAGCGCCCGATTCTCGATGGCGAAAACGATGCCGCGCAACCCGCGGCGCTGGTAGAGTTCGCTGAGCTCGCTCATCTCGCCATTCACCGTGGTGGTGATCTGGTCATTGATGAGCCGGTTCGTATTCCAGGCGAAATAGCCGAGCAGCGCCGCCGCAAAAAATGCAAACAGCAGCAGATAGGCAAGCGTCAGCCGGAATGCGGTGGTGCGAAAAAGTTTGCCGAGGGCCGTCACGAAATGTCTCTGGATGAACTGATGCCGGCGATTGTAGCAGTCGGGCACGGCCACCGACAGGCCCGCAAGATTATGTCTTGGTAATCTGGCGCCCTATTCCGGCAGCCCCGCGCGCCGCAGACCTTCCGCGGCGAGCGCAAAGTCCTGCGGCTGCACCAGCAGCCAGTCGTCGATATTGCGCAGATTGAGGCTCGGATCGAGGCGGCGGACATGCGCCATCGCCACATGCGCTTCGTCGATCTGACCGGCCAGGGCATGAGCCATCGCTTGAAACGCCGCGACGCGCAAGATGTTCGGCAATTCCTGCGCCGCCTGCTCCAATGACGCCAGCGCGGCATCGAAGCGCAGCGAATACAGATGCGACATGGCGATCCCGGTATGCATCTGGAACGTCTCGGGATCGCGCGGGCTGAGCCGCATGGCGCGCTCGAAATAAGCGATGGCGTCGTCGTGCTCGCCGAGCGAGACCCGCTGATAACCGCCAAGATACCAGGTGGTGGAGAGGTTGGGATTGAGCACCAGCGCGCGATCCACATAGGCCACGCAGGTGTGGAGATCGCCGCCGAAATGCGGCCAGGCATGACCGCCGCGCGTGAGCGCCACGGCATCGTTGCGGCCGAGCGCAACGGCGCGCTCGCAGAGGCGTGCGGCCTCGGCGCCATCGGTTACACGGTCATCGAGCCAGCGATTCATCTTGCGCCAGTAGAAGCAACCGGCGGCCATGCCATAGGCGGCGGCGAAATCGGGATCGAGTTCGATCGCCTTGTAGAATTTCGGCAATGCGGCATCGATGCCGTCGCGAGTCGACAGATGAAACTTGGTCAGCCCGCGCAGATAGTAATCATAGGCATCGAGACTTCCGGTCGGTTTGCGCTTGGCGCGCTCGATCTCGGCGAATTCGACCTGCGGCGCGATGGCGCCGACAACGCTTGCGGTGATCTGGTCCTGCAGTTCGAAAATATCGTCGACGACGCTCTCGAAACGCTCGCCCCACAGATGCATGCCTGATGTGGTGTCGATGAGCTGCCCCGTGATGCGTACCTTGTTCGCGACGCGGCGCACGCTGCCCTCCAGCACATAGCGCACGCCGAGCTCGCGCCCGATCTGGCGCACGTCCACCGCCCGCCCCTTGTAGGTGAAGCTCGAATTGCGGGCGATGACGAACAGCCAGCGGCTGCGTGACAGCGCGAGGATGATGTCCTCGACCATGCCATCGACAAAATAGTCCTGCTGCGGATCGCCGCTCAGATTGAGGAAGGGGAGCACCGCGATGGATGGCCGATCCGGCAAAGCGAGATTCGGAGCGTCCGCGGTCTGCAGCGGCGGTTGCACGACCGGCGCGTGGACCGTTTCGATCTCCACGACATCGCCGACAAAACGGAATCCCTTGCGCGCCATGGTCCGCAACAGCCGCTGCTCCGACCCGCTGTCGCCGATGGCTTTTCTGACTGCGTTGATATGGCTGGCCAGCGTCGATTCCGACACGACCCGGCCTTCCCAGACCGCATCGAACAGATCATCCTTGCTGATCACCCGCTCACGATGGCGCAGGAAATACAGCAGCAGATCGAACACCAGCGGAGCGACAGGCAGCGTCTCCCCGTCACGCCGCAATTCGCGGCGATCCGGGTCGAGAACCAAGCCATCAAACGCATAGTGCACGACATCCCCCGCTCTTGTCCCGCCCTTTCTGGACGATCCGGCAGGGCAAACTCAAGAGAAAACCAAGCCGCTCGCAAAGCAAGCGACCCGCTGCTGCGGCATGCTGTCAGAGGCGTCATGGCATCGGACGCACAGGAGCGAAAAGATGAAAATTGTCGTGATCGGCGGCACCGGACAGATCGGGTCGAAACTCGTCAAAACCCTGCAGGCGGAGGGCCATCAGATGGTCGCCGCTTCTCCCTCCGCCGGCGTCAACACCATCACGCGACAAGGGCTGGCGGAAGCTTTGTGCGGCGCGGATGTCGTTGTCGATGTGTCGAACGCGCCATCATGGGAAGACGATCCGGCGCTGGCGTTCTTCCAGACCTCGACGCAGAACCTGATCGCCGCCGCGAAGGCTGCCGGGGTGAATCACTATCTGGCCCTGTCCGTGGTGGGCACCGATGACATGGACGACAACGGCTACATAAGGGCCAAGAAGGTGCAACAGGATCTGATCAAGGCATCCGGCCTGCCCTACACGATCATTCAGGCTACGCAGTTCTTCGAATTCCTCGACATCATCATCCAGGCGGGCGCGGATGGCGACGTCATTCGTCTGTCGCCAGCTTTGATCCAGCCGATCGCCGCGGACGATGTTGCCGCGACGCTGGCCGAATTCGTTGTCGGCGCGCCGCGTAACGACACGATCGAGCTGGCCGGGCCCGAGCCATTTCCTCTCGATGCACTGGCACGCAAAATCTTCGCTGTGAGAGATGACAGGCGGACCATCATCGCAGACGTCCATGCGCTCTATTTCGGCGCCGCCCTCACCGATCGATCGCTGACGCCGCAAAGCGCCGCTGCCGTCATCACGCCGACACGTCTCGATGACTGGCTCAAGCGGACGTCTTGAGCGCCTCGACTTCCTCCGGATGCCGCTTCAGCATGCGGAGGAAGAGGATCACTTGACGCCGTCACGCACCATGTAACCGGCGCCGCGGATCGTGTGCAGCAATGGCCGATCAAAGCCTTTGTCGATCTTCGAGCGCAGGCGGGAAATGTGAACGTCGATCACATTGGTTTGCGGATCGAAGTGATAGTCCCAGACATTTTCCAAGAGCATGGTGCGGGTGACGACCTGCCCGGCATGCTTCATGAGATATTCGAGCAAGCGGAATTCGCGCGGCTGCAGGATCAGTTCCTGGCCGCCACGTGTGACGCCATGGGACAGACGATCGAGTTCGAGATCGCCGACGCGATAAGTCGTCTCTTCCGCGGGACCGCCCTGACGGCGCGACAGCACTTCGACGCGTGCGAGCAACTCGGCAAATGAATAGGGCTTCGGCAGATAGTCATCGCCGCCGGCGCGCAGGCCCTTGATGCGGTCATCGACCTGGCCAAGTGCGGAGAGGATCAGCGCCGGCGTCCGGTTGCCCTTTTCGCGCAAGCCGCCGATGACAGACAGGCCGTCGCGCTTCGGCAGCATGCGATCGACCACCAGCACGTCGTAGTCGCCGCTATCGGCGAGCGCAAAACCCTCCTCGCCATCGCTGGCATGATCGGCGATATGGCCGACCTCGCGAAACGCCTTGACCAGATAGTCGGCGGATTCGCGGTCGTCTTCGATGATGAGCAGACGCATTTCGGGAACGGCTCTGGACGGGGCAGCATCGCTGCGGATCGGTTGAATTTCGGTCACCATGGCGTGCACTGCGTTCTCATGCAAGGCGACGGATCGTCTCCGATAAACGTCCTGTGCCTTTGATGGGGGATGGGCGGTGAGGCTGGGGGAAACCTCACCGCCCACACGCCTTCCCATGGGCGGGGGCATTGCCCAAGGGAAGGAAGAAGCGGGAGCGAGTTTGTGGCTCGCTCCCTGGAAAGAGCCGTCAGCGGGGGCGACTATGCCGGCGACACTCTCCGTTTCGTTGCACCGATCAGCCCTTTGCGAGGGGAACGGCCACAAACTTGGACGAACCACCCGAGCGAACCCGGATCAGCACGCTGTTCTTCTTGTCGGCATGCGCGGCGACGATGGCCTCGCGCACTTCGCCGGGCGTCGCGACATTCTTGCCGGCGACTTCGAGAATGACGTCGCCTTCCTTGAAGCCACGCTCGGCGGCCGCAGACTTCGGATCGACGCCGGTGACGACGACGCCCTCCTTGCCGGCGCCGGCGACGCTGGTTGCCGGCGAGACCGTGAGGCCGAGCTTCGGCACGTCGGAGCCACGCGAGGAATTGCCGCTGTCACCGCCGATATCGGCCTTCGCCTCCACCGTGTTCGGCAGCGTGCCGAGGGTCATGGACAGAACCTTGTCCTCGCCCTTCGACAGCACGTTGATCTTCACCGTGTTGCCCGGCGCAAAGCCGCCGATGGTACGGGCGAGTTCGCGGGCATCCTTCACCGGCTGGCCGTTCACCTGGGTGATGACGTCACCCGACTTGATGCCGGCCTTCGCCGCCGGACCATCTGCCTGAGGCTCGGCGACCAATGCGCCTTCCGCCTTCTTCAGGCCGAGACTGTCGGCGATATCCTGAGTCACCGGCTGGATCTGGACGCCGATCCAGCCACGCGAGACCGTGCCTTTCTCCTTCAGCTGCGCGACCACCTGCTTCACCGTGGACGCCGGGATCGAGAAGGCGATGCCGACACTGCCGCCCGAGGGCGAATAGATGGCGGTGTTGACGCCCATCACCTCGCCGGAGACGTCGAAGGCCGGACCACCGGAATTGCCCTTGTTCACGGCCGCGTCGATCTGGATGAAATCGTCATACGGACCGTTGCCGATATCGCGGCCCGAGGCCGAGACGATACCCGACGTCACGGTGCCGCCGAGGCCGAACGGATTGCCGACCGCCAGCACCCAGTCACCGATGCGCGGCTTGCCATCGGCGAGCTTGGCGAACGGGAAGTCGGTGCGGCCCTCGACCTTGATCAGCGCCAGATCGGTGCGCGGATCGGTGCCGATCACCTTGGCGGAATAGGTCTTGCCGTCATCGGTATTGACCTCGACCTTGTCGGCGCCATCGACCACATGATTGTTGGTCACCGCATAGCCGTCAGCCGAAATGAAGAAGCCCGAGCCCTGGCCTGACACGACGCCACGGCCACCGCGCGGACCACCGCGCATGCCCGGCGGCATGCCGTTCTCACCAAAGCGCTTGAAGAAGCGCTCCATCGGCGAACCCGGCTGGAACGGCGAGTCGTTATTGTCGTCGTCCTTCGCAGCGGCCTTCTCTTTCATGTTGACCTTGACCGAGATCACCGACGGCTTCACGCGCTCGACGATATCGGCAAAGCCCATCGGCTGGGCGGCCTGCGCCTTGACCTGCTTGTCCACCTGGGCATGCGCGGCGGTGGTGAAATTGATGCCATCCTTCGACGGCGAGATGCCGTAGGCGGCAACGCCGAGGCCGGCGACGACCGAAGCCATCAGCGCAAATTTGCGCATGGACAGCAGCGAGCGGCGCGGCGCCTTGTAGGACGGCAGCGAGGAAAAATCGGGGGTGCGGTCGGACATCGGTATCTCCAGAACGACGGCGCGGGGGGCAAGGCGCCTTGTGTGATCCGAAGATGGCAGAGCGAACATTACGGTCCGCTGGCAGGGGGATTAAGGTTTTGTAATTTGGGGAAGGACGGTGCGGCCGGGTGACGCAGATCCGTGGCGCATCGCGAAACCAGCGTGAAACGACAACGAAATCGCGCGGAATCAGCGCTGGACGGCCGCATGTCACCACCTCTGGAGGTGTCGTCATCTTGCTGCCCTGCCCGTCCCGTAACAGTGTGGCGCATCGACGTCAGCCCGTAAGGCGCATCGCATGACACTGGACCCGTTGCTCGGCAAAGGTCGCATTTCCGCAACCGGCGTGATGGCCGCGCCACCGGCCACGCGCGGCTGGCTGGGTGACAGCATCATTCTCGATCACCGCCGCTGGATCTGCCGAGAGGCCGACCTGACATGGTCGGCGCCGGCGCATGTGCTGATCCTGACCCGCCAGGGTGGCACGTCGCAGACATCCATCAATTGCGCCGGCGAGACCAGCTATCGCGGCATGGACCGGCCGGGCTCGCTGTCTTTCGTGCCCGCCAACGTCGTTCGTGACGGCAATTACCGCGATGCCGATCTCGTCTACACGGCGCTGTGGATCGATCCGGATTTCACGGCGCGCCTCGGCATTCGCAACGAGACGCTCCCCATCATGCTCAACCAGCGCGACGCCGCCATCGCCGCTGCGCTCAAGGCCTTTCAGGAGGATCACGCGGCCGGCGCCGAATTCGACAATGGCTATGTGGAGCATCTCGCCGGCTTCGTGCTGCACCGGATCGCGCGTATGGATCGTCGCAAGCCGAAACCGAAAACCTATGGTGCATTGAGCGGCGCCGTGCTCCGCCGCATCGAGGATTTTATCGACGCGCATCTCGCCAGCGATATCTCGCTGCAGCAGCTGGCTGACCTCGCGCGGCTGCCGGTCGATACATTCGCACGCCGTTTCAAGGCGACTACCGGTCTTGCGCCCTATGCCTTCATCCTCGAGCAGCGCGTCCGCCATGCCGAGCGCATCTTGCGCGCAGGAAACATGCCGCTCGCCGGTGTCGCGGCACGAACGGGCTTCTGCAGCCAGAGCCACTTTTCGTCGACCTTCAAGCGGCTGCGCGGGATCACACCCGCGGCATTCGCACGCGCCGTTCCGGAATCCTGACATCCGTCCCGGAATCGTGGAAGACGATTCCGCCTGAGGAAGGCACATCTTGCGCATCCACCCATGGAGTGCGCGATGGACGATGCGATCGATCCCTTCTGGCCGACACGGCGACAGGTGCTGGAAGGCAGCTCGGCCCTTGCGCTGATCATGACGGGCGGCGTGGCGAGTGCCGCGACCGAGAGCTCAGCGGCAGCAGATACGCCAGTCGCCTTTGATCTCACCATCAACGGCAAACGGACCGCACTGAAGCTCGACACCCGGACCACGCTGCTCGATGCGCTGCGCGAGCATCTCGGGCTCACCGGCGCCAAGAAAGGCTGCGACCACGGCCAGTGCGGCGCCTGCACGGTGCTGGTCAATGGCCGCCGCATCAATGCCTGCCTCACCCTCGCGGTGATGCATGAGGGCGACGAGGTCACCACCATCGAAGGCCTCGCCACAGGCGACGACCTGCATCCGATGCAGGCGGCCTTCATCGCGCGCGACGGCTTTCAATGCGGCTATTGCACGCCGGGCCAGATCTGCTCCGCCATCGGCATGTTGCAGGAGGCACAGACGGGCTGGCCGAGCCACGTCAGCGCGGATGTGGCAGCGACCACCATCGCCCTCACCGATGACGAAATCCGCGAACGCATGAGCGGCAATATCTGTCGCTGCTCCGCCTATCCCAACATCGTCGCCGCGATCCGCGCGACGCAGCCGAGAAGGCCTGACCATGCAGCGCTTCACCTATGAACGCGCCACCACCGTCTCCGGCGCCATTGCCGCGGTGAGCAGGCATCCGAATGCAAAATTCATCGCCGGCGGCACCAATCTGCTCGACCTGATGAAGCTCGGCATCGAGCGGCCTGCGCATCTCGTCGATATCAGCCGCCTGCCGCTCGCCGACATCGCGACCCAGCCCGATCGCAGCATGCGCATCGGCGCGCAGGTGACGAACAGCGACCTCGCGGTGCATCCGCATGTGCGCGCGCATTTTCCGCTGCTCACCCAGGCACTGCTCGCCGGCGCCTCCGGGCAACTGCGCAACAAGGCATCGGTGGGCGGTAACCTGCTGCAGCGGACGCGCTGTCCATACTTTTACAACACGCATACGCCCTGCAACAAACGCGTGCCGGGCTCCGGCTGCGCCGCCATCGGCGGCTTCAATCGCGCCAATGCCATTCTCGGCAGCAGCGATGCCTGCATCGCCGTTCACCCGTCCGACATGGCGGTGGCCATGACGGCACTGGATGCGCGGATCGAAACCATTGATGCCGCCGGCCAGTCGCGCAAGCGCGGCATCGGCGAGTTCTATCGCCTCCCCGGCACCACGCCCGAGATCGAGACCGTGCTCAAGCCAGGGGAGATGATCGTCGCGGTGCATCTGCCGCCGCCGCCGCGCGGCAGGCAGCTCTATCGCAAGGTGCGCGACCGCGCGTCTTATGCCTTTGCGCTGGTCTCCGTCGCCGCCGTGGTCGCGCAGGGCAATGGTCGGCTCACCTCGTCGCGCATCGCCTTCGGCGGACTGGCGCCGCGGCCATGGCGGGCCGAGGCCGCCGAACAGTTTTTGCGCAATGGCAAGGCGGAGGCAGCGACATTCAGCGCAGCCGCCGAGCGCGCGCTGGCCGATGCACGGACCGAAGGCAGCGCGAGCTTCAAGCGCGACCTCGCCAAACGGACCTTGCGCCAGACACTCGCAGTCGCGGCAGGCTAGGAGCAGACCATGACATCCGACACCAATACGACTCCTGCCGCCCACGTTGTCGGACGCCCCGTCGATCGCATCGATGGACGGCTGAAGGTCACCGGCGCAGCGCGCTACGCCTTCGAGCACGCAAATCTCGCACGCGGCGACGCGCCGGCCTATGGCGTGATCCTTGGCGCCGGCATTCCGAAAGGCCGCATCGCCGCGCTCGACACGGTTCGCGCGGAAGCGGCGCCCGGGGTTCTCAAGATCCTCACGCATCGAAACATGATATCGCAACCCGCCTTCGGCCCTCCCATGCCGCCTGCGGTGCCGGATGTCTTCACCCGCGCGCGCCCGATGCTGGCCGGCGACGACATCCTCTATTACGACCAGCCGGTCGCGCTGGTGATCGCCACGACCATCGAGGCCGCGCGCGGCGCTGCGGCACTGATCGATATCCGCTACACACAGGAGCCGGGCTTCTACGATCCGCTCGCCGCCAATGCCGAGCACTACAAGCCGACCCGCATCAATGCCGGCTTCGCACCCGATACGTCGCATGGCGATCCCGATGCCGCAATCGCATCGGCCCCCATCACCCTCGACCAGACCTATCGCCTGCCCTACGAGATCCACGCGCCGATGGAGCCGCATGCGACGCTGGCACAATGGGACGGCGACCGCCTGACCCTGCAGACCAGCACGCAGACCATCGCCAATATCCAGAGCGGCGTTGCCGCCACCCTCGCGATGCCGCGTGAAAACATACGGGTGATCAGTCGCTATGTCGGCGGCGGTTTCGGATCGAAGCTGATCCCCCATGCCGATGCGGTGCTCGCCGCCATCGCGGCGCGCATGCTGCAGAGTCCGGTGAAAGTCGTCTTCACGCGGCAGCAGATGTTCGCCAATGCCGGCCACCGCCCGGCCATGGCGCAGCGCATCCGCCTCGCCGCGGATGGCGACGGCAAACTCACGGCGCTGGTGCATGACGTGATCGCCGCGACCTCGCGCTTCGAGGAATTCGCCGAACAGAGCGCGGTGGTGTCGCGCTCCTTCTATGCTTCGCAGACGCGGCGCACCACGCATCGCCTGGTGCGCGTCGACACCAATCGCGGCGAATGGATGCGCGCGCCCGGCGAGGCCTCCGGCCTGCTCGCGCTCGAATGCGCCATGGACGAGATGGCGGAGAAGCTGAAGCTCGATCCGATCGACTTCCGCATCCGCAACGAGCCCGACCGCGATCCCGAAACCGGCGCGCCGTTTTCCAGCCGCAACCTGATCGCCTGTATGCGCGAAGGCGCCCGGCGCTTCGGCTGGGCGTCACGATCGGCGGTGCCCGGCACAAGGCGCGAGGGCCGAAAGCTGATCGGCATGGGCATGGCCGGCGCCATGCGGCCGAACTATATCGGCCCCACCCAGGCCCGCGTCGCCATCGACAGCAAGGGCAAGGTGACGGTGCAGACCGACATGACCGATATCGGCACCGGCACCTATACGATCCTGGCCCAGATCGCAGCGGAGCGTCTCGGCGTGCCGCTCGCAGCCGTCACCGTGGAGCTCGGCGACAGTAATTTGCCGCGCAGTCCCGGCTCCGGTGGCTCATGGGGCGCGGCGAGCTCGGGCACCGCGGTTCATCACGCATGCCTCGCGCTGTGCCAGAAGATCGCCGAAGCGGCCAGCACGCATGACGCCTCGCCGCTACGCGGCACCAATGCCGCGCATGCAACATTCGAACGCGCAAGCGTGCGTTTCGGCGATCGTTCGACGCCGCTCGCCGACCTGATCACACAGACCTCACCCGACGGTTTCGAGGCCACCGGCGCCGCCGCGCGCGGCGAGACCTACAAGACCTTTTCGCAGCACGCCTATGGCGCGCATTTTGCGGAGGCCGCCGTCGATATCGATACGGGTGAAGTGCGACTACGCCGCATGCTCAGCGTCTTTGCGGCGGGAAAGATACTCAATCCGAAGACGGCGCGCTCGCAGATGATCGGCGGCATGATCTGGGGCATCGGCTCCGCACTGACGGAAGCCGCCATGCTCGATCCGCGCTACGGACATTTCGTCAATCACGATCTCGCCGAATATCAGGTACCGGTGCATGCTGATATCATGGACATCGATGCGATCTTCCTCGACGAGGACGACGACAAGGGCAATCCGCTGGGGATCAAGGGCATCGGCGAACTCGGCAATTGCGGCGCCAATGCCGCCGTGGTCAACGCCGTCTACAACGCCTGCGGCGTGCGCGTGCGCGAGCTGCCGGTGACGCTGGACAAGGTGCTGGCGGGGATGGCGTGAAGTTGCGTCAGTTCGACGAGCGGTGAGCGGATTGGCGATCAAGGCCAACCGCAACGCTCAGCCAGCCTTATCCTGCGAGCCGAGCAAGCGCTCGATACGCGCTTCCTCGTCCGCTGTGAGTGTCGTCGCCCCCTCGGCGCTAACGCGCTCGTTACGACGGCGATTGTGCCACCACAGGGCACCAGCCCCGCCGATCAGCACCAGCGGCGTCAGCAGCCAGAGCAGCAACGTGTGCAACTCCAGGCGCGGCTTCAGCAGCACGAACTCGCCATAGCGGGCGACGAGAAAATCCATCACCTGCTTGTCGCTCTCGCCGGTGGCGATGCGCTCGCGCACGAGCAAGCGCAAATCCTTCGCCAGCGGCGCATCGGAATCGTCGATGGACTGGTTCTGACAGACCATGCAGCGCAGCTCCTTGGAGAGATTGCGCGCACGCGCCTCTTTCGCAGGATCCTGCATGATCTCGTCGGGCTGCACAGCATGCACCGGCGATCCCACGAGCAACATCAAGGCCAGCGCACCCATCGCGATCCGTCGCATCGCCCTACTCCGCCGGCTGCAGCGCCCGCGCTGCTTTCGCCGGCTTTGGCGCACCGACGCGGAGCCGGCGATCGGACAGTGACAGCACGCCGCCCAGCGCCATCAGTACCGGCCCCCACCAGATCATCAGCACCAGCGGCTTGTGATACATGCGCACCGCAACGGCGCCTTCGGTCGTGTCATCGCCGAGCGAGATGTAGAGCTGGCTCGCCCCGCGCGATAGCAGCGCCGCTTCCGTGGTCGACATCTGACGGGCGGAGAAATTGCGCTTCGACGGCACCATCTCGCCGATCTCGTCGCCACCTTGGGTGATGCGGAAACGCGCGATGCTCTCGCGATAGTTCGGGCCCTGGCGTTGCGTGACGTCCTTGAGCGTCAGCTCATAGCCCGCGAGCTTCGCCACGTCGTTCGGCTTCAGCGTGCCGATAAATTCCGTATTCCACGTGCTCTCGCAGACGATACCGATCAGCGCCACGCCAAGCCCGGCATGCGCGAAAGCCGTGCCCCAGGCTGCGCGCGGCAGGCCGAGGGCTCGCCGCAGCGAGACCGCCGCAGGCAAGCGGAATAGCATGATGCGTTCGGCGATATCGGTGATGGCGCCGAGAATGACGGACACCGCCAGACCGATCGCCAGCGGCGCCAGCGCAGCACCGCCCGTGGTCCAGGCCCAGACCATCGCAATGGCAAGCAGCGCCGCAATCCCCGCCCCGAGCAATCGCTGTGCGACGCCACGGATGTCGCCGCGCTTCCAGGCCAGCATCGGGCCGAACGGCACGGCGAGCAGCAGCGGCACGAACAGCGGCCCGAAAGTGAGATTGAAGAACGGCGCGCCCACCGAAATCTTGTCGCCCGTCAGCATTTCCAGCGCCAGCGGATACAGCGTGCCGACGAACACCGTGGCGCAGGCCGTGGTGAGGAACAGATTGTTCAGCACCAGCGCGCCCTCGCGCGAGATCGGCGCGAACAGGCCGCCCTGTTTCAGCGACGACGCGCGCCACAGATAAAGCGTCAGGCTGCCGCCGATGAACAGGCAGAGAATGACCAGAATGAATACGCCGCGCGAGGGATCGGTGGCGAAGGCATGCACCGAAGTGAGCACACCCGAGCGCACCAGGAACGTGCCGAGCAGCGACAGTGAGAATGTCAGGATCGCCAGCAGCACGGTCCAGACTTTCAGCGCGTTGCGCTTCTCCATCACGATGGCGGAATGCAGCAGCGCGGTGCCGGAGAGCCACGGCATCAGCGAGGCGTTTTCGACGGGATCCCAGAACCACCAGCCGCCCCAGCCGAGTTCGTAATAGGCCCAGTAGGAGCCCATGGCGATGCCGAGGGTGAGGAAGATCCAGGCCACCAGCGTCCATGGCCGCACCCAGCGCGCCCAGGCGGCATCGATGCGGCCTTCCATCAGCGCGGCGACGGCGAAGGAGAACGAGATGGAGAAGCCGACATAACCGAGATAGAGCATCGGCGGATGCACGGCGAGACCGATATCCTGCAGCACCGGATTGAGGTCACGCCCTTCCAGTGGCGCCTGCGCCATGCGGGTGAACGGATTCGAGGTCGCGAGGATGAACAGATAGAACGCCGCGGCGATCCAGCCTTGCACGGCCAGCACATGCGCGCGCAGCGACAGCGGCAGATTGTTGCCGAAACTCGCCACCAGCGCGCCGAAGAAAGCGAGGATCGCCACCCACAGCAGCATCGAGCCTTCGTGGTTTCCCCACACGCCGGTGATCTTGTAGAGCAGCGGTTTTGCAGAATGCGAATTCTGGAACACGTTGGCGACGGAAAAATCCGACACGACATAGAGCGTGGTCAGCGCCAGGAACGACAGACCGCAGAATAGGAACTGGGCCAGCGCCGTCGAGCGCGCAACATTCATCAGCGCGGTGTCGCGCAGATAGGCGCCGACCACCGGCACCGTGGACTGGATCAGCGCCAGTGCGAGTGCGAGGATCAGCGCATAATGTCCGGCTTCGGCAATCATCGTGTCACGCTCGGTTTGGCACTGGTCGTGTCCTGCGAGACCACCGGCTTGCCACCCTCGCCTTCCTTCCAGCGGCCCTGCTTCTTCAGCGCATCGGCCACTTCCTTCGGCATATAGGTCTCGTCATGCTTGGCGAGCACCGTGTCGGCCTTGAACACGCCATTGGCATCGAGCGCGCCTTCGGCGACGACACCCTGCCCTTCGCGAAAAAGGTCCGGCAGGATACCCTTGAAATTCACCGGCAGCGTCGCGCCGCCATCGGAGACCTTGAAGCTCACTGCGAGATTGTCGCCGCGCGTCAGCGAGCCCTGCTCCACCATGCCACCAAGGCGAAAACGCTTGCCGACCGGGATCTGCTTCTCCGCCGCCATCGTGGGGGTCGAGAAGAACACGATGGAGCCACTCAGGCCATACAGCACGAGGCCGGCTGCCATCGCCAGCACCGCCAGCGCTCCACCGATCATCGTCAATCGTCGCTGCTTGCGTGTCATGATGAACTACCCATCCAGCCCGGCATCTTTCAGGCCGTCATTCAACTTGCGCAGCCGCTCGGCATCGCTGCCGACCGCCTGCCTTGCATCAGCCAGCGCGCCCTTCGCCTTGTCGCGATCGCCGAGCACGAGATAGGCACGCACCAGGCGAAGCCAGCCATCGACGTCGCTGCCGTCCTGCTTCAGCCGGGTTGCGAGACGATCGACCATGCCCTGGATCATCGCATTGCGATCATCCGTAGTCATGTCCTGTGCAGCTGCGACGGTCTCCTGCGGCAGCGCCGGCAGGTCCGGCCCCTTGCCGCCGACACGCGCCAGCGCTGCGGTCACGACCGAGCGCCATGGCGCATCCGCCGGAGCCTTTTCGAGCATCGCGCGCCAGATCGTTGCCGCATCGTCCCTGCGGCCATCCTGCTCCGCTGCGAGGCCGAGGAAGTAACGTCCTTTCACCTCGTCGGCATCCTGCGCGACGGCGCGGTCGAATTCCGCCTTGGCTTCGGCCGTGATCACGCCGTTGGCCGCCATGGTCATGGCCTCGCCGAGATCGGCGCGATTGGCAGCGCTGTCGCCGCCAAACGTGATGATATTGCGATAGGCGCGCACCGCATCGTCGTGGCGGCCGATCCGCGCCAGCACCGGCGCCAGCACGGTCCAGCCGCGCGCATCGGTCGGGTTCTTTTCGAGATGCGCCTCGACCTGCGCGATCAGACTGACGACGGATTGATTGGGGTTGGAATTCTGCTGACGCGAGGCCAGCGGCATGTCGGGCAGTTGCGGCGAGCCGAGCGGCAGATAGACGCCGACAGCGATCAGCGGCAGCCCGATCAGCGCCACCAGCGATACGGCTTTGCGCATGCCCGGCGCGTTGCCCGCCACGCTCTTGCCATCCGCATCCGCGGCGGCGAGCAGGCGGCGGCCGATCTCCACCCGCGCCGCTTCGGCTTCGGACGGCCCGATCAGCCCGGCTGCGACATCGCGTCCGACCTCGGCAAGCTGATCCTTATAGACGGCCACATCGGTGCCGCCGGCCACAGCACTCTTGCGGCCAAGCGGCAGCAACACGGCGAAAGTCGCCGCAGCGGTCATCAAGGCGAAGACAAACCATAAGGCCATCAATGGGTTCCAGCATACCCTTGAGTCGATCTAAACGGTGCTGGAGCCGGTTACACCATGGCCACCACCCCTGCGCAATTGACTTTTATGCCATTGCGCCGGGCGGGAGATTGCGCTGGGTCAAGAATGCGGCACATCTGATCGCGTGGCGCGAGGCTGGTGCCTCAGACACTCATCAGCCATGCCAATGCGAGCAACGGATCACGCTGCAGAAATTGCCCCGATGAAAATGCCGCTCCTTGTCGGCGATCACATCGGCTTTGACGTTTCCGAATGTCGTCTCCGGGCGGTCTTTGATCCCGTCATAGAAAGCCTGAATGATGTCTTCCTTGAAATGCGGGGTGCGCGGAAACGCGCTGAGCACGGCGTCGCGTTCGGCATCCGTATATTGCCGATAAGTGAGGCCCAGCACGTCCATTTCGACACCTGCGGTCACCAGCGCCACGACCGGATGCATGTGGACGGGAACGCCCGGCGTCGTGTGGAGCGCGACGGCCGTCCAGACGGTGTAGGCATCCGCCTCGGGAATGCCGTGGCTGCGCAGGAAGTCGCGCGCGGCGTGGGCGCCATCAACCTCGAACCGTTCGTTGCGGCTCGCATGAGCCGGCATCAGCCCGAGATCGTGAAACATCGCGCCCGCATAAAGCAGCTCACGGTCGAACTGCAGGCCGCGATGCACGCCGGCAAGTGCACCGAAATGGTAAACGCGGCTTGAATGATTGAACAACAAGTCCGTTTCGTTGTCGCGGATGTACTCGGTGATCGCGCGGGCCAGCTTACTATCCGGAATGGCCGCGCCGTCGATGATCTTGCTCATCCGATGCTCCTGCTCTGTCGGTTGCCAAGATCTAGAAAACGGATACCCTGTCTGCAATCACCGTGACACGTCGTTTTCGGACAAAGCCCGTCGCATGCGGACACCATTGGTATGAACAAGCGATCGCGAACTATCGTGCTGTTGGCGGTGCCAGGCGTCCAATTGCTGGACGTCTCCGGCCCGCTCGACGTCTTTGCCGAAGCCAATGCGCAGGTCGGCTATGCCGCTTACAGGCTACAGGTCGTCGCGACAGGGCGCGGCCCGATCGCCAGTTCTTCGGGCGTGCGTTTGATGCCCGACTGGACCATCGATCGCGACACCGAGGAGCCCATCAACACTTTGCTCGTCGCCGGTTGCCCGCATGCAGCCGACGCGCCGGTGGATGATCGGATCACCGATTGGCTCAAGCGTCGCGCGCCAAAGGCAAAGCGCTTCGGCTCCGTCTGCAGCGGCGCATTCTTTCTCGCAGCCGCCGGACTTCTGAATGGAAAACGGGTGACTACGCATTGGTCCATGGCTGAGGCGCTGTCCGCGCGCTACCCGCTGATCGACGTCGATGCCGATGCCATTCATACCAGCGACGGCAGGCTGCGCACGGCTGCCGGGGTCACGGCGGGGCTCGATCTGGCATTGGCGCTGGTCGAAGAGGATCTCGGGCCTGAAACCGGCAAGAAGGTGGCCTCACAGCTCGTGATGTTCTTCAAACGGCCGGGTGGCCAGATGCAATTCAGCCGGAAGGGAGAAGCGGCCCCTGTTGGGCGCAGCGCGCTGCAGGAGTTGCAGCGATGGATTGCAGCGAATCCGGCGCTGGACCACAGCGTGGCCAATTTGGCCGAGCGCCTCGACCTCAGCCCGCGGCATTTCGCACGCCTGTTCCGCAGCGAGGTTGGGGTCACACCGGCCACATGGGTCGAGGATGCCCGCGTTTCGGCTGCGCGCCATCGCCTGGAATCGGGAAACGAGGCGCCGAAACAGGTCGCGTCACATTGCGGATTCACCGATGTCGATATTTTTCGGCGTGCTTTTGTGAGACGATTGGGCGTGACACCTGCAGAATATCGAAAACGATTTGCACACATGCCCGCGGATCACGTCTGACGCCTGCTCACCCTGGTGATATCCGCCGCCGGCGGCGCCGTGGTGGAAGCCAGCGTGTGGAACGTCAGCACAAGAGCGCCTGCCGAGGTCTCAGCCGGCCTTCTTCGGCTTGTCGACCACCACCAGCGCTTGCTCGGCGGCGCGGGTCATGAGGGCAGCGTATTCCTGGCCGAACAGCACATGGCAGAAGCGGATGGCCGTCTTCGCCTGCATCTGCCGATAATTGCGCACGCGCGCATCGCCGGCGCGCAGCGACTGCACCAGCGCTTCGGTGGATTTCTCCACATATTGCTGCAGGTCCGAATAAGTCCGCAGCGTCACTTCGTTGATCGCCAGTTCGCTCGCATAAGTGCGGCACACCGCGACGAAGCCGATCATCGCGACGACCTCCTCGACCTCCGACGGATCGATGGTGGCAGTCGGTGCGATTTCCTTATCTGGACGCTGCCGCAGCAGGCGGCGCACGCGGCCGGGCACGCTCTCGATTTCCGATTGCAGCGTCGAAGAGATCTCCACCCGGATCGCCGCCATCTGGCGACCCCAAGCCGAGTCATTGCGCATGTCGAGCTCGGTACGCAGGCCGCGCACGCCGTCATGGGCGATCTTGAGCAGCTCCGGCGCGCTGTCGAGCCGGCCGCGGCGGATGTCAACCCGCAGATTGGCGGCGACATTGTTGAGATCGGCCAGCGCCATCGTGACCGCCACGCCATAGGGCGTCGCAGCAACACGGAGTTCGTCGTCGGAAGCTGCGATCTTCACAGCCAGACGGATGATCTGCCAGGGTGCCGCCAGCCGCAGCATGATCAAGGACAGCGCGAAAGGCAGCACCTGGGGTGCGGTCAGCGCCGGCGTATTCAGCGCATTGTTGACGGATGAGATCTGGGCCTCGCCGAAGCTGCGCAAGACGGTGGGGAGTTTGCCGGCAAACGCATCGAGCTGTTCACGCGCCTTGAGCGCCGCACCGATGGCAGGCAGATCCTCGACCGCATGGGTCGGCCCGATGCGCGCGGCACGGCCGCCGTCGCCGCCCGACAGAACATGCGCAATGGCGCCGGCCGCCGTTTGCTGAAGCTTTTTCACCGCGCGTTCGATAGCGGCGGCATTGTCGGAAGCGTCCGCGATCGCGGTTTCGAACTCGCGCACGGCATCGGCGGCGTCGCGCTCCAGCCACTGCCAGACCGGCAGCAGCGACGGTCGGCGGATCTGTCCCGGCCGCACGGCCTGCACGCCATCCACCAGGAACGGGTCCAGCGACCTGAACAGCAGGCGGGTGGGATCCTCGACCCGCGGCCGCACCGCGTCCTCGTGCCCGCGCATGACGCCGCGCAGGATATCGAGCACGAATTGCGCGACTTTGACGTCCTCGCCGCGCTCGATCGCACGCTCATATTCGCGCAGCAGGAGCATCTGCGACTGCGACGGCAGTTGCGCGAGATAGTCCCGGAGACGATCGATGGAGGTCTTGTTCATAAGGCCCAGAAATCAGCACTCGCCGGCGGGTTCAAGACCGAAAGCGGCCACCGGATTTTGTAGCAGGCTTGTCGTTAAAAACCCGTTGAGGATGTAACTCAAGCGGCGGCGGCCCATGCCCCTTCGGGGCTCTTGCAGGCGGTGCCACGGGCCGACTTGATATCGCCATTCACCGTGATCGTGTGGGAAAAGCCGCGGCATTGCAGGCCCTTCTGGCTGTAGACGGGACCGGCAACGATATTGCCGTAGCGTCCACTCTCGTCGTTACGCCACGGCACCGGGGCACCGGGCGCGCCGCGGTCGAGCGCGGTGAGTTGGGCCTCATAGGCCAGCCGGCGATCCTCGTCACTGAGCTGGGCGCCGATCCTGGTGCCGATCATGCCGCTGAAGGCCGCGTTGGTGACGGCTGCTGCGGCACTCTCCTCGGACAGGCCAACGGCCGACTTGGTGCTGGCATAAGCGCGCGCAATGGTATCGGTGCCAAGGCTCATGCTGCCGTCCGAAGTGGTCATGTCACATCCACCCAGCGCCAGCGCGACTGCGGCAACAGCGAGCATGTTGAACTTGACCATGGACCGGAACCTCGCACGCAATACTGGCGATCAGCAAACGCCAAAGTGGTTACGAACGAGATAATTCGGGCGGGATCAGGGCGCATACGCATGATCCTAAAATGGCTCGATTCCGCCACACGTCGGGCCTGCGTTGTTAGGACGAAATCCGTCGGCGAACGCGCAACGAACGGTGTCCCGCGCCGCAGCGCTGGTGATGAAGTGTGGAAAGTCGGTGGACTTTACGGGCTATTGGCAGCGGCGTGCGACTGGTTAAACGGATGAATGCCGTGAATTCGCTTGTCCTCAATGAACGTTATTACGGACTCGCGACCTCCCGTTTCGGGAACAACTCCCCGCAATATACCTCGTAAAACGATTGCTAAGGGCATGAACGCGACCAGCTCAAGCTCAACTATTGGCAAGAGAATGTAATGATTTGTGAGGGTTATGCGGTCGTGCAGTCGGCAAATCTCAAAGAACTCCGCCTTGGATGCAGGATCTGAAATACGTATCTTTTCAACGGATCGACGAAGATACCTTTGCCGGAAGACAAATAGCATCGCAATCACGGGTATCGACACGACGGCGAAGAGCAGAGACCCGCGCATCCCGAACGCGCGATCCAATAGAAACCGAACATGTGTTCGGGCGTGAGGTGGGATGTCCGGCCTCGCAAGAAAGGCCTCGCCTTTTTCCGCCAGTCTGAGTCGGAGCGGCTGAGCTGCTCTTTTCAATCGCCTATCTGCAAACATCCAGAAAGCAACGCCTAGACCAACGCTTATCGGCAAATAGGGACTATCGATCATTTGGTGATCTCCCTCGGGCGCGGCGCGTCCTCTGGCGGAGGTAAGGGCAGCGGCGGCTGCTGCTGGCTCCGCAATTCATCACGGCGCATATCGTACTCTGTCTTCATGGCGATGCGGTCGGTTCGACCCTTTCGGGCCTGAACGATCGCAAACATGGCTAACACCACCAAAAGCGCGAATTGAAGCGGATTATCGTCAAGCCAATCAAGCGTTCGCGACCAGATTCGTTCCGCAGTACCGAGTGCCGCAGTAACGGTATCATGCGATGCTGTGAGCTTCTTGCCGGAAACATCAATCTGCACCCCCGATGGGGTGTTGGTCGTTCCCGCCACCAACTGCTCCCCATACTTTTGAAGGAACTTAAGACAGACTCCCGCACCGCGCAACCCTAAGGCGAGCGCACCACTAAGGGAAGTTCAGCCCCGACTAAGGTTCGACAGCGTCCGAAGCGGCGTTACTTTTGCTCTTGATTCAAACGATCTAGCTCAGCCCCCCGGCAATACCAGCTCCGCCCGCAGGCCACCGATCGGGGCCTTGCCCAGGGTCAGGCTACCGCCATAGAGGGCGGCGAGATCGACCACGATGGACAGGCCGAGGCCCGAGCCCGGCTTGGTCTCGTCCAGCCGCTGGCCGCGGCGGGCGACCCGGGCGCGTTCGTCATCGGACAGTCCGCGGCCGTCGTCATCCACCACGATGCGCAGTTTTGGCGAGGGATCGCCCGCGCCTGCCCGCTCCACCTCGACGGCAATGGTGACGTGGTGGTCGGCCCATTTGCAGGCATTATCGACGAGATTGCCGACCATCTCCTCGAGGTCCTGCTTCTCGCCGCGGAATTTGGCGACGCTGTCCGATCTCAGATCGATATCGCAGCCGCGATGGATTTTCTCCATGGTCCGGCACAGCGCTTCAAGCGTCGGCGTCACGTCGGTGACGGTGCCGATGATGGTGACCCGCGCCGCGATGCGGGCGCGTTCGAGATGATGGGTGAGCTGGTCGCGCATCACATCGGCCTGCTCCAGCACTTTTGCGGCGAGCGGATCGTCGGCATTGCCATTGGCCCGCGCGACGCCGGCCTCGTTGACGATCACAGACAGCGGCGTCTTGATGGCATGGGCGAGATTGCCGACATGGGTGCGCGCGCGCTCGACAATGGCGCGGTTGGCATCGAGCAGTGCATTCATCTCGCGCGCCAGCGGCGCGACCTCGACGGGGTAAGTTCCTTCCAACCGCTCGGCACGGCCGGAGCGGATATCGGAAATGGCTTCGGAGAGACGCTTGAGTGGCGCGAGGCCGAAGCGCACCTGGAACAGCGTGGTCAACGCCAGCACGATCGATAGCGCCGCAAAAGTGCTACCGAGATAGTAGTCGAAGGCGCGGGTTTCCTCGGAGATTTCCGTCGCATCGCCGGCCACGCTGATACGGAATTTGCCGTCGGCGCCGAGATCGACGGGCCGCTCAACCATGCGCAGATGCTGGCCTTCCGGCCCATCGACATAGCCGAGCCGCACGCCCGAGGCGGTGAGCTCGGCGCCCTGATCCTCGAGCTTCGGCAGTTTCTTGTCCCACAGCGAGCGCGAAGCGCGGATCTCGGTCTTCTCGCCTTCGGTCGGCGCGATTTCCCAGTACCAGCCGGACAGCGGCAGTTCGAACAGCGGCTCGCCCAGCGACGGCATGGCCTGCGGATCGGCGGGATCGGACGGCGACGCCACTTCGGCGACCAGCGTGCGGAGATAGAGATTGAGCCGGCGATCGAAGGCGCGCTCGGTGGCGCCGCGATAGACCGAGGACAGGATGATGCCGGTGAGGACGAGGATCACCACCACCCAGGCTGTTGCCGTGAGAAACAGGCGGGTGGCGAGCGAATTGGTGCGGGTCATGCGACGCTCCGCCGGCACGGAGCAGCCCAGCCGCTCCCCTCATCCTGAGGAGCGCGCCCTTGCGCGCGTCTCCCAGCGAATGGCGAAGCCATTCGCAAGGGATGGCGAAGAAGCTCCGAGCCAAGCCATCTCATGGTTCGAGACGGCGCTGCGCGCCTCCTCACCATGAGGGTCGAGCTTCGCGCGCGTGTTTAGAAGCCGCCATCACGCCCCCGCCTGCGGCGGCGTCAGGAGATAGCCGAGACCGCGCACGGTCTGGATGATATCGACGCCGAGCTTCTTGCGGATGCGGCCGACAAACACCTCGATCGTGTTCGAGTCGCGATCGAAGTCCTGGTCGTAGAGATGCTCCACCAGCTCGGTGCGCGAAATCACGCGGCCTGTGTGATGCATCAGATAGGACAACAGTCGATACTCGTGCGACGTCATCTTGATCGGATTGCCGGAGACGCTGACGCGCCCGGTGCGGGTATCCAGCACCACCGGGCCGCAGCTCAGCTCCGACTGCGCATGCCCAGTCGAGCGTCGCAGCAGCGCACGAATCCGTGCCAGGACCTCTTCGAGATGAAACGGCTTCGCCACATAGTCATCGGCGCCGGCATCAAAGCCCTGCACCTTGTCGCTCCAGCGATCGCGCGCCGTCAGGATCAGCACCGGCATTACGCGATGGTTGCGGCGCCAGGCTTCCAGCACCGAGATGCCGTCCATTTTCGGCAGGCCGATATCCAGCACCACAGCGTCGTAAGGCTCGCTGTCGCCGAGGAAGTGCCCCTCCTCGCCATCGAACGCGCGATCGACGACATAACCGGCATCGGTCAGCGCCGTGGTGAGCTGACGATTCAGATCGGGATCATCTTCGACGACGAGCAGGCGCACGTTCCGTTCTCCACATTCACACGCCCGAGTGGAGCCCCCGGCGGGTGAACGCCAAATGAATGCCGGCACTGCCGGATATTACTTTTTCTTCACGACCGCTTTCACCAGCTTCTCGATCATCCCTGGCGCATCCTGCCCGGTGACGGCGCTGACCTTTTCGCGGGTGCGGCCGCTGATATAGACGCCTAGCACGCCGAACCGGAACCCCCAATAGGCCACCAGCAGCGCCGTGGCATTGACCAGCGCATTGACGGTCTGGAGATCGCCGGTCCAGAATTCGTGCATCAGCACAGCCCAGAGCGCGGCGCACTCGACCGTCAATTCCAGCGCGTAAACGGGCCGCCACCAGCGCTGCAAGGCATCCTCGCCGGCGAGTTCGGCGCGGATCGTCGCCTGGGTCTCGGCCATCGCAGCGCGCTGCGTTTCCGCCTCGGCGCGCATCATCTCCGCCCAGCTCGCCTCGGCTTCGGCGAGCTTGTTCGGATCCGCCACAGGCAATGCCGCCTGTACACCTGCCGGCGTCGCCGTAGCCGCACCGATCGTCTTGGCCAGGATCTCCCCGGCGATGCCGCCGAGCGGCCCGCCCAGCGCCGTACCCAACATCGGCGCGCCCAGCGAAATGACCTGCTTTGCAAGATCGCCCCATTCCATGATCAAGCCCTCCGGAAGGCCGCGATCACCGCGGCAATGATCGATGAGACGGCGGAAGGATGCGCTTGCGGCGGCTCAGGCGCGAGCGGCGGCGATGCGATCGCCGGCGCGGAGACCGGCGCATCCCGCAGCACCGCCTTCCACTTGCCGAGCCAAACCTTGCGTTCGGCAAGGCCGATCGTGCCGCCATTCAGCCGCCGCGTGACGCCGACCACATCATCCGCTTTTGCGTAAGGCAGGCAGCCGCAATTGATGAAGTCTGATACGGCGCAATTGAGGAAATGCGCGGGATCGATCAGCAATTCCGGATGTGCGATGACATCGAGCCCGGTCGCCGTCTTCACGCGCTGATATCCCTCGCGTCCCGTGGTCTGCGCGCCGCCGCGGCCGCGAAAATTCCAGCCGTCATCCGAGCCGGTGCGATTGCCCATCCGGCCATTATAGACCTTGTTCGCCAGCGCCCGCGGATTGCCGGCATAGGGCTGCGCGCTCGCCAGCGTCAGAAATCGCGACGGCCACACCTGCATCATGCGGCTGGCGGTGTAGTTCATGTTCTCGACCACATCGCGCCCCGCCCCGCATTCGTGGCTGATCTGCGCCATCACATGGGCGACGAGATCGGGCGTGGTGACGCCGTGACGCGCGAACACGGCTTGCGAGGACCGCGCGATGCCCGCAACAAGAGCGGGCACGCGTTGATCGCCCCGCGGCCACAGGCGCCGCAAGGTGGCTTCATCGAGTTGCATGATGTTCTCCAACGGTCTGGATCAGCCCAACCTGGAGGGTGGGCAAAGCGAAGCGTGCCCACCACGAGCGAGGCACCAGATGGTGGGCACGTCGCTACGCTCCTTTGCCCACCCTACAACTGTGCGTCAGGGAATTCGGTGCCCGTAAAAACTGTTCTGCGCCGCGGCGATGTAGCCGTCATTGGTTTCCATCACCGCCCAGACGGCGATCGTGTCGCCGGCAGCGAGCTTGAGCACGGTATGTGCGCTCAGCGACGTCCTGTTGCTCACCAGCACCGACGATGTCTGCATCCGCGCGTCGTCGATGAGTTCGCTGCCATTCTTGTACAACGTAGCGAGCATCGAGGCCGGCAGCGCCGCATTGGCCTTGAACAGCACGCGATAGCCGACGGCGTAGTAGCCCGCGGCCGGTGCCACGAATTGACTATTCGCCGCATCGAAGACGTCGAAATCGTTATGCCGTCCGTTGTTGAACTGGACCTTGGTCGGGGTATTCGCCGCACAGTATTTGTCGAAATTCATATAGGCGGAAAATTTCGGCGACTGCGAGAGACTGGCCTGCCCGCTGCTGCGATCAATCACCAGCGCCGGGCGAAAGACGGCGCCATCGGTCGATACCTTGATGGCCAGATGGTCGTCGCCAAGCAGCCCAAGCAAGGCCCGTGTCGAGAACCCGGTCTGGAAGACGAGGCCGGCATCCTTCGCAGCCAACGCCTTGTTCAGCACCATGCGCACGTCGCCACTGCCGGGCGTGACATCGTCATGCGACAGCAGCAACGCGTCGGATTTGACGCTCAGCCGATTGCTTGCATCGGCAGCCGTGTTGATACCGAGACGCGGCGTGTTATCGAGCGTGAGGTTGCGCAGATCGCGCCATGCGGCTCCATCGAACACCAGCATCATGTCATCGGCGATCGACCAGATGCACCATCCGGCGTTCGGTTCAAGGAAGGCCCAGGCGCCATCCTGCCACGTGGCGATCGACTGCGCATGCCCGCTCCACGCGCCGCCAGCACCGACCGGCACCACATGCCGTTGACCTTCGATCGGCGACGCCGGCGGCACCGTCCGCGTCCTGTCGCGCACCGCGATCTGGATCGCGGCATCGAGCATGCGCAGTGCCTCGTTATGCGTGACATGCTTCTGCGCCTGCCCGCCATCGATATAGGGCAACCGGAGATTGGGGGTATCGCTCATCCATTGTCTCCCCGTCATTGCGAGATGCGAAGCGAAGCAATGACGATCAAAGGTTCACGGTGGTTTCCGCCGCCCGCCCGGCCCCGACTGTGCCGGAGATCTGCGCGATGCGCAGATGAATGCTCGTTTGCAACGAGCCGAAATCGACAATCTCGTCCGCGGCCGCATAAAGCACTTGTGGCGCATTGGACGCGATGCTGCGCTTCACACTGCTGCCCGCCAGGACATCAAGCCGATAGGCCTCGTTGGTCTCGCCGAGCGGCACCTCATCCGCCCAGCCATCGCCATCGATGCGCGTGCGCCGGATCCAGCTCACATGCACGCCATCGCTTTTCCGCACCGCCTTCACATGCACCGGTGCCAGCGGCAGCAGCGCCGTGCGGTCCGGCGCCACGGTCAGCGCCGTCGCACTGGCATCGTCGGTGCTGCGGCCGCTGCCGACAAGCCGTAGCGACAGCGGCCGGTCCAGTGCATCCAATCCGCGGGCGATGGCGACGAGGCTGGCATCGAGCAGTACGAAGCGGACCCCGGCGGGCAACGATGCCGCCATGGCCTGTTCGGAGCCCGCCTGTCCGCGCAACAGCCGCGACAGACGGTAGGTCCGCTCATCCACGAGCTCAGCCTGAGCGAATTGAAAGATCTCCCATTGTCCATCGCGATTCTGCACCGCCGCTGCATTGCCACCGCCAAGCACGCGCGCGTCGGACAGCGACGTGAGCACACCGCCATAGAGCCTTACGCGCATCGAAGAAGCGTTGTCCCACCGCGCCACCGGCCCTGCCGGCAGCGGATCAAGCGTCTCGCCGATCACCGCCGGCATCAAGGCATTTGCTGCCACCTGAAAACTCGCAGTGTCCTTTGATTGCCAGACCGTGACGCCGCCCGGCCACGGATTGGCAAACACAGCGAGCCGCGTCAGCACATCGGCGTTGCCATTGTCGATGACAGGCAGATCGAGCACGACCACCTGCACCGGCCCAAGCGCCGGCGGCGCAGCCGGCATCGGAATGACCGGCGCCAGTAGCGGCACATCGAACAGATCGGGATCGATGCTGCGCGCGGTCACCCGCCGCGCTTCGGCATCGGTGACCCCACCGATCTCGAACAATCGTCGATGTCCGTTCAGCGTCAGTGCAATCACATCGCCCGGCGCCAGCGCGAGCGACGCCTTGCCGAGCGCGAATTCGGCGCGCTCGCGTCCGGCCCACAGATCCTGCAGCCAGACATCCGCGCGCTGGGTCGCTGCCGCTTCGCTGGTGATGATCGCGAGATCGGCCTGCAGCAGCCGATTGGCACCACCGACCAATTTTCGCGATGTCACCGCCCCGCGGCGATAATCACTGAGAGCATCGGAAAAGCCGATGCCCACCTGCCGCGGCAATTCCGTTTCCTGTGCCCGCACCACCTGCGCTAGTGCGCCCTGTTCCGGCGCGACGAGATCATCTTCGGAGAGTTCAGCCACCACTTCGCCGCCGCGCGGGATAAACCGCAACACGCCATCCGCCGCCGTGGCATTGAACGCATAGGTCACCGCCAGCGGTTCAATCATCGCCCGCGGCGCCATCGGTCGGTCCACCGCATAGCCATCGCAGCCACCGAGCAGGCGCGAGGCATCGATACCGACCACACCGCTATCGGCCGCCAGCCGCTCCACCAGCGCATCCAGCGGCGCGCCACCGAGGCGGCCATTGAGCCAATGACCGGTATGCCAGTTGGCGCCATCGGCCCAGATATCCTCGGCTGCGGGAAACACCGGATAAGGCCGAGAATCCCACGTCCACAGATGGATCGCCGAAACGTCGATCATGCGGTCGCCATAGACCGCCGACACCGGATTGAGCGCGTCGCCGGCGCCATAGGCGGGATCGAAACCGGAAAGCAACGCCTCGAAATAGCGCCGTTGCATCAGGTCGTCGCGGGCACCGCCGGAAAAATGCGGAAAAAGATTCTCGGATGATTTTGGATCGGGAAATACGCTCGGCTGATTGGCGCCCTTGTCCACCGCCGGACAGCCGACTTCGGTGAGCCAGATGCGCTTGCTCTGCGGTACCCAGCCGGTGGCACCGATCTCGACGCCGCCCACGCGCTCGTAATGATAGTTGGACCACCAGCTTGCGAGGTCCTTCACGCGAAACATCCAGGGCTTGCCAAGCCCGTCGGTGATTGCGCTGCGCGCCTGCGCGTTGCGGGCGGCGTCGTCTGCATAGAACCAGTCATAGGCTTCGCCACCAGCGATATTGCTGCGCAGATAGGCGCGATCATAGATCGAGCTTGCCGCGGCACGATCGAGATGCAGCACGCCATCGCGCCAGTCCGCCAGCGGCGCGTAGTAATCGATCCCCACGGCATCGACGGCCGGCGATGCCCAGAGCGGATCGAGCGGAAAGCGCACGTCCGATCCATCCGGCGTCACGACATCGGCGCCGTATTCGGTCCAGTCGGCGCCATAGGTCACGACCGCGCCGCCCACGATCGCCTTCACATCGCTCGCCAAGGCGGCCAGTTGCGCAACGGCCGGATAGACGCCAGGCCCGGAGCGCACGCGCGTCAATCCGCGCAGCTCGGAGCCGATCAGGAACGCCTCCACGCCACCTGCCGCTGCCGCAAGCTGCGCGTAATGCAGCACCATGCGGCGATAATTCCAGACGCCGCCAGCGAAGAACGCATCCACCTGCGCGGCCGCCGCGGCCGTCCCTTGCGGCGACCCGTCAATGCCCGGCGCCGGATCGCAAGTGATCCGCCCACGCCACGGATAGGCCGGCTGCGAGCCCGCGCCGCTCCATGGGTCGGGCAACGCGTTGCCCCCGGGAATATCCATCATGACGAACGGATAGAGGGTGACTTTCAACCCGCGCGCTTTCAGTTCTGCGATCAGATGCAGCACGCTTGCATCCGATGGCGTTCCGCCGAAAGCCGGTCGATCGCCTGGTTGTGACACCACATAAGCGAATGCCCGCTCGACGCCCTGCACCGACCACGCCAGCGGGTCGGTGGTCTTCACTGCGTTCTCGACGCCAGGCCTGATCGTGCAATGGCCGGCGCGCAGATCGGAGCCGAACCAGGAGACGACGATCGCCACACGGTCGAGATGAGGACACATCCCCTGCAGGTCGTCGAGCGCCGCAACCACATCCGAGCGCGCCGAGCCGACATGCCGGTTCTCGGGCGCCGCCTGCCCCGGCCCCACCACCTGCACCACCGGCGACGGCTCATAGCCGAATTCCGTGGTGCCGGGGATCAGCGTGACCGCGCGTGTCATCTGCTCCAGCAAACCGATCGGCCTGATCACCTCGAAGGACAATTGCGGAATCCGGTTGCCGAAGCTTTCCAGCGGCAGCCGCTCGAACACGACATAAGCGAGCCCGCGATAGGCCGGCGCGCGACCGGCGCCCTCCTTGGCGACGATGAGCCAGTCCGGCGGCTGGTCCTCACTGCCGCGATAGACGCGATAGTTGATGCCATCGAGATCGAGCGGCTTGCCGTCCGCCCATACCCGCCCGACCCGGCCGATCACGCCCTCGCACAAGCCGACGGCGAAATTCGCAAAATATGCGTAGTTCGCACCGCTCTCGACCGGCCTGCCCATCCCCTTGCCGCCGCCGGCCTCGTCGGTCACTGCGACCTCTTCGAGCTGCGTCGCCCAGATCACCTGCCCCGCGAGCCGCACCCGGCCATAGATCCGCGGGACCGGCGCACCTTCGCTGGACGACATGACATCGAGACTGCCCAGTCGCGGCCCGTCCTTGGCCGCGCTGCCATTCCCGAACAGCGCACGATCGATCGCGCTCCCCAGCGCCGCGCCTGCGATCTGCCCAAGGAGCGAGCCCACCGGCCCAAACAGTCCCCCGACCGCAGCACCGGCGCTGGAGAGAACAAGCGTGGACATGGCGGAGCCTCGGTCGCATGCGCGGCAAAATGAAAGGCCCCGGTTTGCGGGGCCCTTCAACGATCGAATTTGAAATGCTGCTGTTGGCGAGAGTGATATGCTCAACTCGTCTTTGATTTTAACGCGGCGCGATCGCGTTCGGCCCGTTTCAGCAAACGGTCGCGCAGATGAGTCTCGCCGCGCTCAACCGCGCGATTTGCCTCCTTGACGACACCGGCTTCAACCGCCGTGTCCGCTGACAATCCTTTGTGCGAAACCATCCAGGCGGCGACTTCAGCCCAATCCCACAATGGCGTATCGGACGTGACGCGCGCGACGGGCGCTGGAAAGCGCTTCGCCCCATCGGCATTTGCATATTTTGAAATGGCGGCGCGCGTGAGCGCGGTCCGACCGGCGATATCCGACAAGTTCACCAACGGATCGGGCTCAATTCGATCGACAATCGCTCCCGCAGCCACCACGTTCTCAACGGCTGACGCAATGGCCTCCGCCAGCGAATCCGCCTCGCGCGCGAAGTCGATAATCGTATGCCCCTTCTGGAAAGCCACCAGCGCGTCATCACATCCGGCATCGTAAAATCGATCGCCGAAGTCTTCGGCTTCGGGATCGACGCCGGATGCAATGATGCTGAACTCAAATGTCTTCATGGTCGCTACGCTTTGGCTGGTGAGGACACCTATCGACCGCCCTTCGGATCTGCTTTGCGTGGTTCTCGGCATTCTTGGGCGTACCGTTGACTTGTTGAGCGCATCCATCGCGGTCCGAATGCTTGCAAAACAGACGGCCCCAATGGCCCATCTTGCGAAAACGCCATCCCAGGGATTCCGCGTAAGCGATCGCGGATTCGACCTCTTTGCTCGGGTGCCGGGGTCTACTCACAAGCGCACTCTAACAATAAAGCTTCGTTGACAGATGTCAACAAAATCGCTCTGCGATCCACGGGTCATATACACCCTTTGGGACACACCATCATCTACCGCTATCTTTGGGTGAAATCTCCTGCCAAGTGCCTTCGCATGGTCGCGGAAACCGAAACGCAAAAGCCAACCGTCGTCGCCACCACGGGGCAATCGCCACTTCGCACACCGCCGCGCCGTCATGGGCGTGGATCATCGTGCCTTCACCACTTGCGATCGCCGCATGTTTGGCCACGCAGCCGTCGCGCCAACGGAACAGCAGCACGTCGCCGGCATCGACGGCATCACGGTCGATCGCGATGAGATGCCGGCATGCGGCGGCTGCCAACGCCTCCTCCGCGCGAGCTTCGGCCCAGTCCGGCGCGTAAGGCGGCGGTGCTTCCGGCTCGGTGCCGATGCAGCTCCGCCAGACGCCACGCACCAGGCCGAGGCAATCGCAGCCGATGCCTTTGAGCGACGCCTGATGGCGATAGGGCGTGCCGATCCAGTCGCGCGCTTCGGCGACGATCGCAGCGCGTAACTGCGTATCCGTCATCTCTGCCTCCCGAGAAACGTCCGCACCCGCGACTGATCTCAGCCGAACAGCGATCCGCCGCTCTCCGCCGACAATGTGCCCGGTGTCGGATAGCTCATGATGAAGTCGTTGCCGGGGATATGTGGAAAGCCGCGAAAATTGTCGCTGTTGGCAAAACGATCGCGACAGGTCGCAAGCGTCTTGTCGCAGCCGGCGGTCACGGTGAATGTATCGCCCGTCGCCATCGCGTCCGGCATCGCCTGCCAGAGCGACAGCATCACCTCGCCATCACCCACACGATGCAACTTGACCTCGATCGCCGCTCCGGCATTGGCACCGCCCGTCCACATCAGGCGCCCAGCGGTGAAAACACCATCGCCGAAGCCGGCAAGACCACCGGCGACGAAGATCGAGGTGCCGAGCAGCGCGTCCACCGTGCCGCTGCCGCGCCGCGCGGGATCGCCCAGATCGACACGGCATCGCGCGTCGCCGAGATCGGCATTGCATTTGGCCGTATAGAGCCGCCCGCTTTCCTGCGCGAGCAGATCGGCAAGTCCGCGGATTTCCGCAACGAAGGCGATCCCCTCGCGCCTCACCTCGCCGAGAAATCCCTTTGCCGTCAGCACGCGCAGCGAGACGTCGCTCCAGTCCACCAGCCAGGTCTCGATCTCGGCGGCGTCATATTTTCCGGCGGCAAGGTCACCTTCGTTGAGGCCGTCGCCATCCAGTGCACCGGCGATGTCGCCACCCTCCACCGACAGATCGAAGCGCCCGGTGGCTTCCGAGGCCGCAAAGCCGGTGCCGGCGCGAAAGCTGACGCCATCGAAATCAAGATCGCGATCATGATCGGTGAAGCCTGCGACGACGCCATCGCGCCGCGTCAGTTTCCAGGCCTGCGCCAGCGTGGTGACGCCGGTGTCGAGCTTCGCCTGCAACACCGGTGGGATCGCTCTCATATCCGTATCTCCACCACCGGGATCTTCGGGATCGCCCCCGCGGCAAAGGCCGACAGATCCACTTCGAGATAGTCCGTATCGAAGCGCACGGGCACGTCGAAGCGAAAGCCGGCGGTGACCGCGGCCCCCGGCGCAGGCGCTGCCGTCAGCGTCACGAGCCCCGTGGATGCATCGCAAGCGAATGCCGCCGGTGGCAATTCATGGCCATTTACCGCCACCCGCACGCTGCCCTCCACCGGCTTGTCGATCATCCGCTGATAAGGCGCAAAACTGCCGCCATAGGTCTTCGTCAACGGGAATGCACGGCGCGCGCCATCGCCGATGCCGATCCCCTGATCCAGAGGCGAGATACCGGACAGCCCGGAGATCTGATCGAGACGATCGCGCCAGCGAAAACCATAGAGCCGCCCGCGCCGCTCCTCGAAAAACGCGACCGTGCTGCGCAGCGCATCGAGCGTCTTGATGCCGTAGCCGGCATCATAGCGCCGTCGCGAATGCGCCCAGCGCGCATTGCGCTCCTCGCGGCCGGAGCCGAACGACACGATCTCCGTGCGCCGCTCCGGCCCGCCCGCGCTTTTCAGCGCGATATCGAGCGGGAACAGCACCTCGTGAAAGCCGCTCATGGCGCTTCTCCCCACACTGCCCCTCATCCTGAGGAGCGGCGCAATTGCGCCGCGTCGCGAAGGATGGTCGCAAACTCGGAGCCAGCCCGCTCATGGTGCGAGACGCGCGCAAGAGGCGCGCTCCTCACCATGAAGGACGCAGTGAGCTACAAACTCCGCTGCCCCCGCGCCACCGCGCGGGCGATCTGGCCGGTGACGTAACTCTCCGATCGCCGAAAACTCTCCGCATCCGGCGTTGCGATGTGCACATGGATCACATGGCCTCCGCCTTGCGCAGCGACGCCGAGACTGCCATCCGCCGCGCGCTGCAGCGGCATGATCGCCTCCGGGCCGGATTCACCCGCCAGCCCCGCGCCACCGGCCATCGGGAAATAACTGGGCGTGCCGATGATGCCGCCGGCGGCGAAAGGTTTGACATTGGTCATGCCGCCGGTCAGCCCCGACACGATCCCTTGCAGCCCGCTGGCGATGCCCGCATGCGAATTCGCGCCCAGCGAGACCATCTTCGATCCCACCGCCTTCAGCACATCGTCGAATTTCTGCCCGCTCGCGCTTGACGAGGCGAAGGCCTGCGTCATCGTCCTGGAAAAATTCGCCGCCGCGGTGGTGAGGCCGGCCGTCTTCGCCTTCAATTGGTCGACGCTCTCACCCGCTGTATTGAGATCGTGTGTCTCACTCATGATCCACCTCGCGATCCGGAAAGCGTTGCATCAGTTCATCCAACCGCGCGCGGTCGATAGTCTCGCGCGTCCCGCCACGCAGCGCCGTCATCGCGGCAGCGAGTTCGCGCGGCGTCATCCGCCAGAATGCATCCGGCGACAGTTTCAGCACGCCGAAGCCGACCTGCATCGCCGCCTCCCAGGGAAACGGCGTCATCGCGCGCGCTCGCCAAATGTCGCGACGATCAGCTCCGCCGCGATCGTAACGAATCCCGCAGCGCCACCGCTGGTCGTCATGGCCGCGACGTCGTCATCGCTCACCGCCTCGCCTGCGCCGCGCAACCCGGCGCCGATAATCGCGATCAGATCCCGCGCGGAGAGCCGCCCGCTGCCGAAGCGTTCCGCCAGGGCCACGAGATCGCCCGCGCCGAGCGACGTCTCGAGCTCCGCCAAGGCGCCGAGCGTCAGCACCAGCGTGCGGCTGCGCCCGCCGAGCTCCGCTGCAACTTCCCCGCGATGCTGGTTCGCCATATCCGCCTCCTCACGCCGCCGCAAAAGTGAGCGGCCCCGCCGATTCCAGCGCGATGTCGAACGTCACTTCGCCATTATGCTCGCCGGCGAATTCGAGGCTGGCGATCTGGAACAGGCCGGTGATGGTGCCGAAATCCGGCACCGCGACCTGGCAATCGCTGATCATGCCGTCGAAAAACTGCTGCCGCACCAGCGCGTCGGAGGCGCCGTCCTTGAACAGCCCGCGCCCCGACAGCGACGCCCGCCGCACACCGGCGCCGGCCAGAAGCTCGCGCCAGCGATCGACGGACTCCGCATGCGTGATGTCCACCAGCTCCGCATTGAACGCGATGCGCCGGCTGCGCAGCCCGGCCACCGTCACATAGCTCGTGCCGTTGTGGATCTTGAGCAGCAGATCCTTGCCCTTCTGTGCGGCCATGAATGTCTCCGTTAGCTCAAGGGTTCGGTGACGGCGCGAAAACGCACCACCGCGTGATAGGTGCGGCCATCGCTCTCGCGGCGGATATCGGCCACCGCAAAACGCAGATTGACCAACCGATGCCCGACCGGGCTCAGCGGCGCATCGTCCAGCGCCTGCAGCAGCGCACCGGCGATCATATGCGCTTCCTTGTGCCCGCCCTGGCGCGACCAGGCATGCAGCACGAGCTGATGCTCCTGCACGACGCCATCATCGGCGGAGACATCGCTGACGCGCGCATCGCCCAGCGTCACATAGGGGAAGGCCGCATCGCGCGGCACCTCGTCATGCACGCGCGCGCCGCCGAGCACCGCGATCAGCGCCGTATCCGCCGTCAGCGCCGCATGAACCGCCGCGCGCAACGCGACATTGGCAGCAGGCATGATGCTCTCCTCATGTGATGCGATATTCGGCATGGATTTCGGTGAAGCGCCGGTCCGCGCTGTCGCTCAGCGCGGTGATGCGATAGATGCTTTCGCCATCGATCAGCCGATGCCGCAGGCTCAGCGCCAGCCCGCTGCGCAACACGACGCGCAGCCGCACCACGGCGCCGTCCGCATCGGCCTCACCGCCATGCTGCGCACGGTCCGGCATCACGGCGGCCCAGACCGTCGTGACCGGCGCATGACTGCGCACCACGCCGCCCTGCCCGTCATCGCTCTCCACGGGCGCCTCGATGACGAGACGCGTCTTCATGCGGCCGGGATTTTTCATAGCGCCAGCATCCGATACGGCGCCAGCAACGCGCGCACGCTCGCCGGCACAGCCGCGCCGTCCGTCGTCGCCACGCGATTGTCGTACCAATGCGCCAGCAGCAGCCTGATCGCCTGGCGCAGATCCGCCGGCACGTCGCCGGCCTCGGCGCCATAGCCGCACAAGACATCGAGCGCGATTCCCGCTTGCACGCGCCCCGGAGCCGGTAGCGCGAAACACGGCGCCGCAATCACATTGGCGGCGCTATCGACGACAAAACTCTCGCCATCGATGTCGCGCGCCGCGCCATCCGCATCGAACACCCGTGCTGCCACGAGTTCCCGCAGCGGCCCGATCCGCGGCTCCAAGCGCCCGTCTCGCGGCCAGGCATCCAGCACGAAGCGCCAGGTCTGCATCAGCAACGCGCGCCGTGTCATCGCCTCGACATGAACGCGCGCCGCCGCGATCAATGCGGTGATGACATCATCGTCATCGCCATGTTCCACGCGCAAAAACGCCTTCGCCTCGACCGGCATCAGCGGCTCGCGCGACGGCGGCACCAGCAGCAATGCAGACATCGTGAACCTCATGGGACAATTCTGGGAATTGACAGCGCAGGCCTGCGGCGGTGACATCCCGCCATGATTCAGGCCCTTCCTCGCGCGCTCGCTTTCGCGGCGCTGGTGTCATCACTTCTCGTTTTGCCGGCGCAAGCACTGGTCGGCGGCGCCGAACGCGATCAAGGCGCGCTCGGCCGCAGCGTGGTCACCATTGTCGGCTCGCGCGGTAATTTCTGTTCGGGCGCGCTGATCGCGCCGACGCTGGTGCTCTCCGCCGCGCATTGCGTGACGCCCGGCGCCAGCTACAAGATCGTGCAATATGACGCCGACCGGCAGCCGCAGCTGATCGCGGTGAAACGCGTCGCCGATCATCCGCAATTCAATGCGCAGGGCATCAAGGCGCATCGCGCCAGCGCCGATATCGCGCTGCTGCAGCTCAATGAGCCGCTCGCCGGCAAGACCACGCTGCCGCTCGGCCGGCCGCTCGAGCCGTTCGAAGCCGGCCAGAGCTACACCATCGCCGGCATCGGCGTCGCCGCCCGCGGCGATGGCAAGAGCGGCGGCACGGTTCGCCAGGCGCAGCTGATCTCCACCAGCCACCCCGGCAAATTGCAGATCCGCCTGCTCGATCCCGCCACCAATAACGAGCGCCCCGGCCTCGGCGCCTGCACCGGCGACAGCGGCGGCCCCGTGCTGCAGCAGCAGAACGGCCGCAATATCGTGATCGGCGTAATCTCCTGGTCCACCGGCGCCAAGAGCAGCAATGGCTGCGGCGGCCTCACCGGCGTGACGCCGCTGACGCTCTATCGCGACTGGATCCTGCAGACGGCGAAGGCGTGGGGTGTGGCGCTCTAACCGCTGGTCGTTAACCTTCGTAAACACGTTCTCCGCTATCCTTGGCGAATCATGCGGAGCCTCATGCCATCCCTGTTGTTCGCCGTCTGCGCCCTTGGCACAGCTTCGGCTGACGCCGCCGATCTTGCCGGCCACAGCCGCCTCGGCGCCGTGTTCGCCGAGCCGGTGGTGAAGACGCGCCGCACCGTGGTGGTGGAGAAGGAAAAGCCGGTCGAGGAACCCATCGTCACCTATGCGCCGGAGGTGGACATCCCCTCCATCGTGCATGGCTATTACGGCAAGCCGAATTCGTATTATTATCGCTCCTATTACGGCACCAAGCCGGACACGATCTTCAGCCGCGCGCCCTATGGCTGCGGCTGGTACGGCTATTGTTGAGCCCCGGCGCGCGCCTTGCGCGCGACGACGGCGCATCTGCTCGCCGCTTTGTGAACAGCAAGCGCGAAACGCGTCACCATTTGAGGAAGTAGCTTTCACCGCCGGGAGGAAAGCCACTTGGGCAAGCAGGAAAAGACCGAAGCCGAACTCGAAGAGATGATCGCCCAGCGCATCGTTGTCGGCGGCGTCTATGTCTCCGTCCGCCCCGATCCCCTGCTCGGCTGGCGCCCGATGGTCATCACCGCGCCGAAACATGCAACCTATGCGCAGAAGATGGCGGATGATGTGGCGATGGAGTTGCGGAAGCGGTTTGTGTTGAAGGGGTGAGGTATCGGACAGTCTTTCACTCCATCTCACTCAGGAACATATCGACCGTCACTCAGATATAGCAGCGTGAAACCAGCATGGCCGGCCTGAGGAAATTCTTTCCGGTCGATGATTATTTGCAGCGCCGCGCGTGCTTCAGCTTGAAGGACAGCCAATGTTGCTTCGGCCGATTCCAGGCGCACCTGCGGATTGGGATGATCGTAAAGCGCGTGGAGCGCACGACGTTGGTCTCCGTCGCGTGACTTGAGTTCTTTCTTCAAGGCATCGATCTTCCAGTAGAGACGGGTTACTTTAGCGATCTGGCCCTCCACAAGCGCTTCACCCTTCGCAAGCGAAAGCGCTTCAAATCGCTCAAGTAACTGCGGCACCGTCTGATTGGAAATATCGTTGCGACTCATGGTTTGAGTACCTCAAAGAGGATCAGAGCTTCCCGTCCAATACGAGCATGTTCTTCGGGAGGTTTATCAGCGAGATATTGGCGCGGCGATAGCCCGCCTAGCCTCTGCTGAGGCGTTCGGTACCACCCTGTAATATCATAGTGCTTGAATGTTGGAATTCTAACACGATTTCCTGGTGCGTCGATCTCTGACTGTGATAGACCGCGTCCTCTCGATACATGCTGCTCCATCTTGTGATGATGTAGTTCGGTTCCTCGCCTCGGCACATCAACCGCCGCTTCCAGTTCTTCCATTGATTTAGGAGGATCGAGAGAAGTGATAATCTCGTGAGCTCTAGCCTTTGCCCATGCTCGAGCACTGAGCATGCCGATAAACGCGCCAATAGCGCCAAAAGCGCGAGCGGAAAGAGCGCGGCCTATCCAGCTTGCGGCATCGCGAAGAATTGTCGATGGAGAACGAGATGGCTTCGTCTCAGGTATTTCAGGCGGATCCTCGAGTGGAGGCCCGCCGTTGTGACCAAATCCTGGCGATGCCGTTGAGGCCAGCCAGAAGTAGTCGATGTCGCTCCCACCACCATCGCCATCCCCCTCACCTCCATTGCTCTCGTCTCGCGGTGTGTAGATATAGACTCGGGTATTCTCGCTGCTAGATTCCTCCTCGCCAGACTGCTTACCGAACGTGAATTGTCCAACGCCTTCCTCGCCCGCTCCAATTCGCGGCTGGCCATCCCATTTCCTCTCGGGGGCCATATAGCGTCCAACGTCCGGTCGCAGATATCGACCGCCATCCGGACGCATGAACCGACATTGCTGATTAAGCAGCCAAGCGTTCATATGCGCCTCCACAAGGAGCGACAAAGATTGGAAATACGAGGAATCACAGACACGATCGCGCTCGACGCAGCGATCGATCTCCCGTGTGGCCCTCAGGCCGATCGAGCCCACGCGGGTCGCGCACCCAGATCAGCCTGACACAAGCCCGCTCTGATAATGACGAATTGCATCCGCATCATCAGCGCGCTCGCGCGATGAACACCTGTCATGGGGAATGCTCGTCGTGCTGCGCTCGTTTGCCTTCGCCTGCATTGCTGCCGCGGTAACCCTGCCGGCAGCAGCCGCCGACCTCTCAGGCTATCCGCGCCAGGGCTACGGCAAGGTGATGGAGCCGGCCCCGATCGGCGGCCGCGGGCGCTACCTCGCCGTGGAATCTCCACCCTTCGACAAGATCATCACTTACGCGCCCCACGATGCCGCTCCGCGCCAGGTCCACAGTTACTTTGGCCCGCCGCAGGTTTCCTATTACTATAACCACTCCGGCGCGCCCCAGGGCCTGCTCACCGGCCGCCCGACATTCGGCTGCAACTACTTCACCTATTGCTGAGCGATCAGGCACGGGCGATACACGTCGCCCGCACCTGCCGCGATCCCTCAGCTTGCGGCCATCTTCAGCAGCTTGATCGCGTCAAAATCCTGCACGCCGCCGCCGACACGCTTGGTCGTGTAGAACAGCACATAAGGCTTGGCGCTATAGGGATCACGCAGCACACGCACACCAACGCGGTCCACGATCAGATAGCCGCGCTGGAAATCGCCGAATGCCACTGCGAGTGCGTTCGCTGCGACATCCGGCATATCCTCGGCCTCCACGACCGGGAATGTCATCAACGTGGCGCGTCCGCCGCTTTGCGCCGGCGGCTGCCACAGATAGGCGCCGGTTGTGTCCTTGAACTTGCGGATCGTCGCCTGCGTCTTGCGGTTCATGACAAAGGAGCCGTTCTGGCGATAGCCGGCCTTGAGCGCATAGATCAGATCGACCAGCGTGTCGGACGGATTCGACGCCGCAAAGGCGCCGGCCGCGCCCGACGCGAGATAACCGAGATTGCCCCAGCTCCAGGACGCATTCGCCACCGTCGTGTAGCTGAGAAACCCCTTCGGCTTGTTGACACCATCACCGCCGACGAAGGCTGCCCCCTCCTGCATGGCGAAGACTAGCTCCACCTCGGAAGCGATCCATTGATCGAGATCGACCGCGCTGTCATCGAGCAGCGTCGCCGTCGCCGCCGGCATGGCATAGAGCTCCATCGCCGGGAACGACAGCGCATCCAGCGTCGGCGATGCCGTCTGCGGCCGCGCATCGGTTTCGCCAACCCAGCCCGTCGCCGGCCCTGCCGTCATGAACGGCTTCTTGTAGATGCTGCTAGAGATCTCGCGCACCGCGGCGATGCTGCGGATCGGCGAGATCGCCATCAGCCGCTGGCCGATGGTGCGTTCGAGCTCGGGCGGCACCAGATGCCCGCCATCGGGATTGGATCCCACCGACATGGCCTTGGTCTCGAGCGCGCGCAGCGCCTCGACATCGCCGGAGCGCACATAGGCATCGAAGGCACTCTTGTGTTCACGTGCTCCTGTATCGCGCGACACGCGCACGCCACCGATGCCAGGCCGCGCCGCGCGTAGCACGATGTCATCCAGCCGCCGCTGCTGCGCATCCAGCGCCGCATTGATGCGATCGACCTTCTGCTCCAGCAGCACATCGCCACGCTTGCGCTCGATATCGGCCAGGCGCTCGTCATTGGCGGTCTTGAAATCTTCGAAGGTCTGGCGAAGCTCGTCATAATTTTCGCGTGGGCGGCGAAACCAGCCTTATGTTCGGGAGCAGCGTCGGTGAGATCGAAATTCATGGTGTTCTCCAGGATTGATGGACAGGCACTAAAAACGCGCACGCAAATGCCCCCAGCCGCGATGCGCCGGAATTGTCACTTGCGAAAATGGGAGACATTGCGACGCACACGGGTTACGTGCATGACGTATCGCTACGACGAATGGCGTCTATGAAGACTATCGACGTCGCTTCTGCTGTGTCAGATGCATCAGCGTCCTGACGCGTTCGGCAACCCGGTCGGCCTCTACAGCCGGTGTTTCTCCGAACAGGAGGTTGCGAAATCGATCGGGAAGAACATCGCGATTCAGATCGTCAACAATTCGGTCGCGATAGATGATGACACCCATCCCCGGCCATTGTTCTTCCTTGCCGACAACATCAACGCGTATCGTAATATGCCAATCGGGAAATTGGTGCAGCAGCCCCTGCAGCGCGCTGAGGATGAGCGTGTCAAAAAGCTGGAGGTTCTGAAATTCGAGCTGTTGGGAGTAACGTCCCCAATTCTCATCCAGCAGCCAATAGTCGCCTTTTCTGAAAGGATCTTTCACGCCATACAGATCAACGACGCCGGTGATCGCATCATGAAGAGGCTGCCAGTCTCGCTGCTGCTTTGCTTCGATATCATTGCTCATGTCGACATTCTCACTGGGAGCCCCGACCTGTTCGTAGCAGCTTCAGTCGACGCAGAAGACGAACAGAATCATTGTAACCGCGAATGCGTGGATCAGCAGACTCCCGGATTTCACCGAGTAATTCCCAGGCATGATCTGGCGTCATCTGACTTGGCGAGATGCCTCGGTCGTTCATGAAACGGTCGGTCAACTCTCTCACCGCGTCATTGTAATTTGCATGAGCACCGTTCGGGCCGTCCCAGAAGTGCCCTTGCGGCACGCCATCAGGACTGGTCCTGAA
Organism: Pseudomonadota bacterium; assembly: GCA_023451825.1. GTDB lineage: Bacteria > Pseudomonadota > Alphaproteobacteria > Rhizobiales > Xanthobacteraceae > Tardiphaga. The sequence goes on along the minus strand of JAEXYA010000039.1, from coordinate 1,212 downwards.
CGTATCTCTTGGCACCGGCCCTGTCGTTCCGTCATTGAACACCCGCCGCGTTTCCGGCTGCAAGTCTCACTTCTGAAAAATACTCTGCGGCATCTCGAGATGGCCGCCGAGGCTGCCGGCCCAGCGGCCGCCACCGGGCTGCCCGGCCGGAATGCGGCGTTGATCGGCCCTGAATTTGAGATCCATCTCTGGAGCGTCGGTGGCATTCATACCGGGGGCCAGGACCCGCGTTAGATCAGCACGGACAAACCGCAGCGCGTCCGGTCGGATTTAGCGCCAGGCATCAGGTCGAAGGTAACGCGCCTGCAGCGGAGCCACACCGTTATGATCCTGATGCGTCATCGCTGTGCTCCGAATGCGAGACCAGCGCTTACACTTCGCAGCGCCGCTTTCCGAGCGGCGCGGGAGTGCAGTGAGCACACTGTCCTCCCGCGCCGGGCAGGCGCCGGCGGTGCATCCGCGCCGTCACCTGAAGACGTTTGGCCTGAGCCGATCAATTGCTGCCATTCGCGCTCCGCATCGTTGCGCAAACGCGACTGCTTCACCGCATCGACACGGGCGCCGTCCAGCAGCGGGAATGTCACCAGCGAGATCTCCCACAGATCGACCTGATGCAGCCTTCGAATGCGCGAGCGGGGATCGATGGCGCCGTGCCTTGTGCGGTAGCCGATCGACAGGCCATCGACGGCGCCGGCCTTGAGCAGCGCATAGAGCTCGCGCGCCCGCGTCACTTCGGGGATCAGCTTGCCGCGCGCCCACAGCCCGCGAAAATCCTCGCGCAGCTCGAGCCAGACGCCGATCGGCTCGGAGGGATCGTGCTGGAACAGCATCGGGATGCGGCGGAGCCCGCGCTGCTGCAGCGTGAGCTTGAACGCGCCGGGCATCACCATGTCGCGTGCCTGATCGACGGCGCCGAACAGCGAGGCATAGCCCTCGATGAGACCGTCCGGCGTCAGCGACAGACGTGCGGGTGTAGGCGCGGGCGCGAGCATGGGCGGCCTCGGGGGAGATGGATGAGCACAGACAGTCGTATTCCCTCCCCCAAGCGGCGCAGCCGCGCAGTGGGGAGGATCAGGGCGAGCCGCGGCGAAGCTCGAAGAGCGAAGACGGGTGGGGAAAGCCACAGACGACGTCGCCTGTGGAGACACCCCACCCGTCCGTAGCGTCGCGCACGCCACCCACCCCCCCGCCCCGCGGCGCCCCCGGGGGGGG
>JAEXYA010000036.1 GCA_023451825.1 Pseudomonadota bacterium | reverse complement strand
CCCTACAGGCCGTGTTTGTAGGGTGGGCAAAGCGAAGCGTGCCCACCATCTTCAGTGCTTGATTTTCGATCTCCAAAGCGCGAGTTTGGCCCTCGAAAACAGGGGCCGATCCGGCCCCTTCTGATTTGCTCCGGACGCCGGGGCCAGGAGGTTTGTGGTGGCAGAAGTTCAGGATTTGACCCCCGAGGACGTCGCGCAGGGCATCAAGGACGGCAAGTATCTGCTGGTCGATGTGCGCGAGCCGAACGAGGTGGAAGTCGAGGCCTATCCGGATTCGGTGGTCGTGCCGCTCTCGACCTTCGATCCCGCCGAGATTCCCGATCCCGCCGGCAAGGATGTTGTCTTCGCATGCCGCTCCGGCAAGCGCTCCGTGACGGCGTCGCTGGCTGCGCAGGAAGCCGGGCTGCCTTACGACAAGCATCTCGCTGGTGGCATCATCGGCTGGAAGGCCGCGGGCCTGCCGACGAAAGCCTGATCCTTCGATGAACAAGATTTTCTCCGAGCTGCCCGTCACCGTCTTCGAGGCGATGTCGCAGCTTTCGCGCGACAACAACGCCATCAATCTCGGCCAGGGTTTTCCCGATCATCCCGGTCCCGACGATATTCGTCAGGCCGCGGCGGACGCTGTCGTCAATGGATACAACCAGTATCCGTCGATGATGGGCATTCCCGAGCTGCGCCAGGCCATCGCCACGCATTATCAGCACTGGCACAAACTCACCCTCGATCCGATGACCGAGGTGATGGTGACCTCGGGCGGCACGGAAGCGCTCACCTCGTCGATCATGTCTGTGGTGCAGCCCGGCGACGAAGTGGTGGTGTTTCAGCCAGCCTATGACAGCTATCTTCCCATCATCCGCCAGTGCGGCGGCATTCCGCGCCTTGTCTCGCTGAAGCCGCCGCATTGGCGCCTGACGGAAGAGGACCTGCGCGCCGTCTTCAATCACAAGACCCGTGCGGTGCTGTTCAACTCGCCGCTCAATCCTGCTGCCGTCGTCTACCCACGCGAGGATCTCGAACTGCTGGCAAAGTTCTGCCAGGAGTTCGACACCATCGCGATCTGCGATGAAGTGTGGGAGCACGTCACCTTCGACGGCCATGAGCACATCCCGCTGATCACGATCCCGGGCATGCGCGACCGCACGATCAAGGTCGGCTCCGCCGGCAAGATCTTTTCGCTCACCGGCTGGAAGATCGGCTTCGTCTGTGCCGCGCCGCATCTCTTGCGCGTCTGCGCCAAGGTGCATCAGTTCCTGACCTTCACCACAGCGCCGAATCTGCAGGTGGCGGTGGCCTATGGTCTCGGCAAGTCGGATGAGTACTTCAGGCAGATGCGCGCCGATCTCGCGCGCAGCCGCGATCGTCTAGCGGCGGGCCTGGAGCGCATCGGCTTTCCCGTGATCAAGTCGCAAGGTACATACTTCCTCACCGTCGATCTGTCGCCGCTCGGCCTCAACGAGACCGACGAGGACTTCTGCAAGCGCATCGTCACGCAATACAAGGTGGCGGGCATTCCGGTGTCGGCTTTCTATGAGCAGGACAAGGTGACCTCGGTGGTGCGTTTCTGCTTCGCGAAGAACGACGCGACGCTGGATGCTGCACTGGAGCGGCTGTCAGACGCGGTGCATCGGCGTTGAAGGCCGTAGGGCGGATGAGCGAAGCGTAATCCGCCGCGGAGTTTCAGCTGTGAATTCGGCCGGCGGATTACGGCTTCGCCTCATCCGCCCTACGGTTTGGGGACAACCATGCGCAAAACCGGTCTGGCATTGTTTGCACTGCTGCTGGGCTCGCCCGCGCAGGCGCAACAGCGCGTGGTCAATTTCTATAACTGGTCGAACTATATGGCGCCGGGAGTCCTCGAGGACTTCACCAAAGAGACCGGCATCAAGGTCGTCTACGACACGTTCGATGCGAACGAGACGCTGGAGACGCGTCTGCTCGCCGGCAAGTCCGGCTACGACGTCGTGGTGCCCACGGCTTATTTCCTGCAGCGGCAGATCAAGGCAAAAGTGTTTCAGCCGCTCGACAAGAGCAAGCTGCCGAACCTCGCCAATGCCTGGCCGGAAGTGACCAAGCGTCTCGCGACCTATGATGCCGACAATGCGCACGCCGCCAATTTCATGTGGGGCACCACCGGGATCGGCTATAACGTCAAACAGGTCGCAAAAATCCTCGGGCCTGATGCGAAGATCGATAGCTGGGACATCGTCTTCAAGCCGGAGAACCTCGCAAAATTCAAGGATTGCGGCGTCCATATGCTGGACAGCGCCGATGACATCCTGCCGGCGGCGCTGAATTATCTCGGTCTCGATCCGAATTCGACCAAGCAGCCTGATCTCGAAAAGGCCGGGGATCTCGTCGCGAAGATCCGGCCGAATGTGCGCAAATTCCATTCGTCCGAATATCTGAACGGCCTTGCTACGGGCGAGATCTGCCTCGTGGTCGGCTGGTCCGGCGATATTATCCAGGCTCGTGCGCGGGCTGCGGAATCGAAGAACGGTGTCGAGATCGGTTACGCCATTCCGAAAGAGGGCGCGCAGATGTTCTTCGACAATTTTGCGATCCCGGCGGATGCGAAGAATGTCGCCGAGGCTTACGAGTTGATCAACTATCTCTACCGGCCCGAAGTCGCTGCGAAGAACTCCAACTTCCTCGGCTATGCCAACGGCAATCTGGCAAGCCAGAAGCTGGTGGATGCGAAAATCATCGAGGACAAGACGATCTATCCGGATGAGGGGATGCTGGCGAAGCTGTTCATCATCACGGCAAGGGATCCGGCGACGCAGCGGGTGATCAACCGGCTGTGGACGAAAGTGAAGACGGGGAAGTAAGGGGCTCTAAATAACTCCGCCCTCATCCTGAGGAGGCGCTTCTTAGCGCCGTCTCGAAGGATGGCCGCAAACTCTGAGCCAAGCCAACATGGTTCGAGACGGCGCCATGAGGCGCCTCCTCACCATGAGGGGGGAGCGTGGGGAGAAGAGTTGCTATTAGGTCTTAGCGCCACCGGCGATGCAGCCACAGCCACTGATCCGGATATTCCCGGATCCAGCCTTCAAGCACACTCGTCACCGCCTGCATCGTCCCGGCAATATCCACCTTGCCATCCGCCGTGCGCACTGGCTTCACTTCTTCCGATAGCTCGATCCGGAAACGATGGTTCGGCAGACGGATCACGCGGACGCCATGGATCGGGCAATCCACCTGGCGAAGCAGACGGGGCAGCATCGGATTGGCGCGGGTCTTGCGGCCAAAGAAATCAACCTCGGCGCCTTTGGTGAACCATTGGTCCACCAGCATCGCCACATGCTTGCCCTCGTCGAGCGCATGCGCGAGTTTGACGGGCGCGTCATGGCTGGCGGCGATGAGATTGCCCATGCTGACAGCACGGATGCTCTTGATGGCACGGTCCGCCGCGGCAATGTTCGGTGGGCGATACAGCACCGCCGTATCCAGTCCATGCGCGACCGCGGCAAGGGCAGGGATTTCCCAGTTGCCGAGATGGCTTGCAAAGATCAGCGCCGGCTTGCCGTCATCGCGGAGCGCATCGAAAATCTCGCCGGTGCGCTTGGAGAATTCCACATTGCTCGGCTTTTCGGGATTGGTGACGTCGTAATCCCAGATGCGATCGAGATGCGCGAATTCAGCGCCCATCCGTCCCATATTGTCCCATACGCCGGTGACGATGCGGTCGATCTCTTCCGGTGACTTCTCGGGAAACGCAGCGATGAGATTGGCGCGCGCGATCTTGTCCTCGCGCAGCAGCGGCCCGATGCGGCGGGTGATCTTGCCGAAAAGGTCGGCGGTCTTGACCGGATCGAAATAGCGCGTGGTGCGCAGCAGCCCGATCGTCAAAGCGCCAACGGCCGCTTCGCCTGCCGGCTTCAGCGCGTCGCGAATACGCGCCTTGGTGCGAAGCAGCAGGCGGAGCATCAGAAGTGAACGATGATCTTGCCGAACACCTGACGCGTCTCCATGCGCTTCAAGGCGGTCGCGACATCATCCAGCGGCACTTCGGTGTCGATCACCGGCAGCATGCCGTCGGCCATCTTGTCGAGGCTTTCGGAAATGTTGCGCATGGAGGCGCCGAACGAACCGAAGATGCGATATTGCTGCTGGAATAGCTGCATCAGGTTGATCGTGGTGGTCGGGCCCGAGGTCGAGCCGCAAGTGACCAGGCGGCCGCCGCGCTTCATCACCAGCAGGGAGCCCGGGAACGTATCGGCACCGACGTGTTCGAAAACGACATCGACACCCTTCTTCTTCGTGATCTTGCGCGTCTCGCCCTCGAAACGATCCTTGCGATAGTTGATCACATAGTCGGCGCCGAGCTTCTTCACGCCTTCAAACTTCGAGTCATCGCCCACGGTGGTGATCACGGTGCAGCCGATCTTCTTCGCCATCATGATGGCGACGGTGCCGATGCCGGAGCCGCCGGCATGCACGAGGATGGTCTCGCCCGGCTGCAGTTTCGCATTGTCGAACAGCATGTGCTGCACGGTGGAGAAGGCGATCGGTGCGCAGGCGATGTCGCGGAAGGAGAGGCTGTCCGGGGCGGGGATCACGAGGCGCGCCGGCATGTTCATCAGCTCGCGGGCAAAACCGTCGATATGGAAGCCGTAGAGGCCGCCAACGTTTTCGCAGAAATTATCGCGACCCTCGGTGCAGGCCTTGCAGTGGCCGCAGGTCAGCGCGCCATACATGGCGACCTTCTGGCCCGGCTTGAAATTGGTCACGCCTTCGCCGACCGCGGCGATCTCACCCGAGGCTTCGGCGCCGATGGTGATCGGCAGCTTGCGCTTGGCGAAGGCCATGCCGCGATAGCCCCAGACGTCGATGTGATTGAGGCCGACCGCCTTGACGCGGATCTGCACTTCGCCGGCTGCGGGCGGCGGGGGCGGGGGAACGTCGGCGGTGATGAGCTCGCGTTCAGCGGCAAGATTGAGCGCACGCATGCCGTGTCTCCGGGTCTAAAGTGTTGATTTCTTGAGGCCTGCGTATCGCCGGTTCACGCTGGCGCGTCAACCGGCGAGAGGCCGCTATACCGGCTCGCCGGTGAGGATCAGCGAGGCATTTTGCCCGCCGAAGCCGAAGGAATTCGACATCACGGCGGTGACGCGGGCGTCGCGGGCCGTATTGGGAACCACATCGAACGGAATGGCAGGATCCGGAACATCGTAATTGATGGTCGGCGGGATCCGCTGATGCTCCAGCGTCAGCAGCGAGAACACCGCCTCGACGGCGCCGGCGGCCGACAGCGTGTGGCCAACCATCGACTTGTTCGACGATACCGGAACCGTCTTGGCGAGTTCACCGAACACGGTGGAGATGCCGAGATACTCCATCTTGTCGTTTTCCGGCGTGCCGGTGCCGTGGGCGTTGATGTAGTCGATCTGGTCCACGGTCATGCCGGCGTCGATCAGGCCGTTCTTGACGCAGCCAATGATCGGCTTGCCGTCCGGGCTCGAGCGGGTGCGGTGGAAATTGTCGGCGAGTTCGCCGCAGCCGGCGACGATGCCGAGAATCTTGGCACCGCGCGCCTTGGCCGATTCCAGGCTCTCCAGCACCAGCGCGCCGGCACCTTCCGCCATGACAAAGCCTTCGCGGTTCTTGGCGAAGGGACGGGAAGCCTTGGAGGGCGTCTCGTTATTGGTGGAAAGCGCCGACAGCAGCGAGAAGCGGATCAGTGCTTCCGGATTGACCGAGCCATCGGTGCCCACGCACAGCGCTGCATCGGCCTCGCCGCGGCGGATGGCTTCAACGCCGAGCTGGATCGCCGTTGCGCCCGAGGCGCAGGCGGTCGAGAGCGAGATCGGCGAGCCCTTGGTGCCGAATGTATCGGCGAGGCTGTCAGCGACCGACCCGAACAGGAAGCGGCGGTGATATTCGGTGAAGCCACCGGAGCCGGCGGTGCGCAGTAGCGTGTCGTAATTGATGTCCGTATTGGCACCGGCGGCCTTGGCGAGCGCCTGGCGCTGTGGCCATTCGACTTCGACCGGTGCGACCGCGAGAAATAGCGGGCCGGGGAAGTCGCCCTTGGCGCCGATGCCGGCCTGCGCGATCGCTTCTTCAGCAACGAGTTCGCCGAGCTTTTCGCCGAGATCGGTGGAGGAGAACGGATCGACCTTCAGGAAATCCACGGTGCCGGCCATCGTGGTCTTCATGCCGTCGATGGGGAAGCGGGTGATGGTGCGGATGCCGGATTCGCCAGCCGTTAGCTTCTTCCAATTGTCGGCCTTGCCGGCGCCGAGCGACGTCGCAACGCCCATGCCAGTGACGACGACGATGGGCCTGCCGAATTTGTCGCGCGTTGCTGACATGTGTTCTCCATCGCCCATGCGGGCCGCTTAGCTAGTCCATGACCCCGGATAACGGACACCCGTTTTCCGATGGGATCATCCCAATAAGTTAAATCGCTTCGACCAGCGCCATGCCTTCGCCGCGCCAGTGGCCGGTTCCGATCACGACAATCTGGGAGGGCGCCTTCGACATTTCAATCTCGGTGCCGGTGGAATCATTGGGCGCATAAAGCGCGCCGCGCGACAGCGACAGTGCGGCGAGGCCGATGCCGAGCGGGAATTGCGTCTCCACCGCGTGACCGAAGGACGAACCTGTCGCGCGCACCGGCACGTCGGCATGCTTCTTGATGAAGCTCAGCTCTTCCGATGTCGCCGGCTCTGCACCTGTCGCGCCGGTGATGATCGCAGTGCTCGCATCGCCGCTCGCGCCGACCTTGCCCCACAGATTTTCGAGCGAGGTTGTGACTTCGCCACCATCCTTGCGCTTCGCACGATCTGCGACGACCGTTTTTAGTCGTGCAAACGGCTTTGCACCGCGCGCTTCCGCATGGGCCTTCGACTCGATGACGAGGAAAGCGCCGCCGGAGCCGAGCGCGAAACCGCTGTTGTCCTTGCGATCCCACACCGACGAATATTTGTCGCGCAGATTAAAATTGTCGAATTCGTACAGCAGCAGCATGTCCTTGCGCTCGCCATTGTGGCCGGCGCCGACAAGGGCGATGTCACTCTGGCCATCGGCGATGCGCGCCAGCGCGATGCGCACGGCGTCTACGCCGGCAGCTTCCTCACCCATGAAGGTGCGGGACGAACCGGTGACGCCATGCACGATGGCAATATTGCCGGCGAGCAGGTTGGAGAGCTGCGCGAGAAAGAGAGTCGGGCGAAGATCGTTGAGCAGCTTCTCATTCAGATAGCCTGGCGTCGCATCGCCGTGCGCTTCCGAATTCAGGATCGCGGAATCGACCGTGAGATCGCGCTCGCCGCCACCGGCCGCGACGATCATGTCCATCTTCGACAGGATGTCCTTGTTGCCCTTCACGCCAGCGCTGTCGAGCGCGAGACCGGCCGCATAGGTGCCGATGCGCTGCCAGGCTTCCATCTGGCGCTGATCGCCCTTCTTGGGGATCTGGGTATCGTAGCTCACCGGCGACAAGGGATGCACCACATAGGGCGCAAACGCCGTCTCATCGACATTGACGCGCTTCTGGTTCAGCGCATCCCAATGCGCGTCGGGGCCTTCGCCCAGCGACGACACGATGCCGATGCCGGTGATCCATGCTTCGACGGGCGAGGTGACGACAGGACGGGTTTCGGCCATGGGACGGTACCTTAGAGGAGGCCCGGGACGGGGCCCCGGACAGGAAGCGCAGGCGCTTCACCATGGTGTCCATATGCCTGCACCGATCTCCAGGAAACCCTTGGGAAGATCGGTGCGGCTTGAACGCGATCATCGAAAAGTGAGGCGCGTTACGCGCCCTTGGCGGCAACCAGCTCGTCGATGCGGGCGCTGAGATTCTTCAGAACGAAGTACTGCTCGGTGGTCGCCTTGCCGTCATTGACTTCCTGGGTCCACTTTTCCAGCGGCAGCTTGATCCCGAATGCCTTGTCGATCGCAAAGGCGATGTCCAGGAAGTCGAGGCTGTCGATGCCCAGATCGTCGATGGCGTGGCTTTCCGGCGTGATCGTGTCGCGGGGGATGTCGCAGGTTTCCGCGATGATGGTAGCGACCTGATCGAATGTGGAGGACATTACTAAGCCTTTGATATCTTGAATGTAAATTTCGTTTCTGCGCGCGCAAAGGCTAGGCTTCGCCCCGGTTTGGGCCGGTTCGCCGCAGGAGTCGTTTGCCCGTATATCGGAGCGGGGGCAGTAGTTCAATGCAGTTGAGCGGTCGCTCACCAACGCCCTGTGGGCGGTCCGGAGGGCCTGGAAGGGCGTCATTCGTGCGGGACGGCGATCCGGGCGCAGTCACGCCGGCCCATCAGCACGCAGTCCTGGGTCTTGCGGAGGTCCGCGATCGTGACCGCCAACCAGATACCAGCTCCGATTAACAATGCCGTGAAAGCGAAGGCAGCGGCGTTCGCCATCATGCGGTGGCGGAAGTCGTCGGGTTCGGCATTCTGCTGATAGCGCGAAAGATCGCCAGCTGGCTTGAGCGCAGTCCCGGAGGCTGGCACCGTCGGATGGCCCGGCAATGTGGTCGATGTACGCGGCACGAAGCGCACCACGCGGTGCTCGTCGTCATCCCGGATGATCGGCTGCTGGATTTTCATGATCGGTCGTCTGCGAAACTCGTCAGCAACGCTAACACGGCGACGGGGCGCTGACTCGGCAAAAGTCGCATAACGGCAATGTCGTGATGTCGCGTGATGACGTGGAACTGATCGCCCGATGCGCAAAAGGCATGTCATAGTTTCCGCGGAACAATGCATCCACGGAGTCCGAGATGTCGAATATCCGCGAACCGATCCTGCAGCCGGTGGCCATCCTGTCGTTGCGCCCGACGCAGATGACCGTCGGCATGCGCGAAGTGAAGGAGAAGCGGAAGCGATGGCGCGAGCACAAGTCCAAGCGCAAGCAGGCCGAATTACTTGGCAAGCACATGATCCCCGTGGTGCTCGGGCCGGACCAGAAACATTATGTGGTCGATCACCACCATCTTGCACGTGCGCTGCATGATGAGGGCGTCAAGGATGTGCTGGTCAGTGTGATCGCCGATCTCACCATGGTCGATAAGGATGCGTTCTGGAGCGTACTCGATCATCGCCGATGGGCCTATCCGTACGACGCCAAGGGCGAGCGGAGACAGTTTCGGGATATCCCGAAGTCGATCATCGGCCTGAAAGACGATCCGTATCGCAGCCTCGCCGGCGAGATTCGACGTGCTGGCGGCTACGCCAAGGACACCACGCCGTTCAGCGAGTTCCTTTGGGCCGATCTGTTCCGGCGCCGCATCGGTCGCAAGGGTGTCGAAAACGATTTCGCCAGCGCCGTTGAGAAAGCGCTGGCGATCGCCAAAAGCAAGGACGCGATCTATTTGCCGGGCTGGTGCGGCCCGGCGTCGGACGGCTGAGCGGCATCCATCGGCTCGGAGGTCGGATCGCCCTTGCCGCCGAGGGCGCGATGCAGCAGGCGCTCGACCTTGCCGCCGAACAGCAGCACCGCGAAAGTGATCGCCAGTGAGACGGCGACGAGCCGCCAATGGCCGGCGCCGCACATGATGCCGATACAGGCAGTGAGCCAGACACAGGCCGCACTGGTCAGTCCGCGAATGCGAAAGTGGCGCTCGGCGTGGAAGATGACGCCCGCACCGAGAAAGCCGATGCCGGTCACGATGCCTTGCACGATGCGGCTGCCGGCATCGGAGAAGCCGCCTTGATGCAGCGGATCGGCAAGCGTGGTCAGCATCGCCGTGGCGAGGCTGACCAAAGCGAGCGTGCGTACGCCCACCGGTTTACCGTGCAGATCGCGATTGAGCCCGACGGCCCCGCCAGCGAGGGCGGCAATGCCAAGGCGCAAAATGATCTCAGACCAGTCGAGCACGATCGCGTCCTTCTTCCGCGTTACTTCGGCAGGCGTCCCATCATGTAGAATTCGTCGTTGGGCTTCATGTTGGTGACATTGGCCATGCGATTGGACAGCGCGAAGAATGCGGAGACGGCGGTGATGTCCCAGATATCGTCGTCGGTCCAGCCGTGGCTCGCCACTTCGGCGAAATCAGCCTCCGACACGATCTCCGCCGAGCGGCTGACCTTCATCGCAAAATCGAGCATCGCGCGCTGCTTCGGCGTGATGTCGGCCTTGCGATAATTCACGGCGATCTGATCGGCGATGGTCGGGTTCTTGGCGCGGATCCGGAGGATGGCGCCATGTGCGATGACGCAGTAGTGGCACTGGTTCGCCGCCGATGTCGCGACGACGATCATCTCGCGCTCGGCCTTGGTGAGGCCGGAGTCCTTTTCCATCAGCGCATCGTGATAGGCGAAGAAAGCGCGGAATTCATCGGGGCGCGAGGCGAGCCCCAGAAACACATTCGGCACGAAGCCGGATTTTTCCTGCACGGCCAAAATGCGCGTGCGGATATCGTCCGGCAGCGTATCGATGGCTGGGGCTGGAAAACGTGTCGCTGGCTTGTTCATCGGAGCGTCCCTTGAAGCATGTTGTTTCAAAGGATGATAGGCGATGGCGGGGATGACGCAAGACGCAGTGCCGTAGCCCGGATGGAGCGCAGCGCAATCCGGGGACCGGCGTTTCATCGATCTCGGCTGTCCCCGGGTTACGCTGCGCTCCACCCGGGGTACATTCCGAGTTTATCGCAGCGGCTTCTTCAGCAACGAGAAGCGATCCGGATCCAGCCCGAGCGAAGGCTGTAGCATCGGTGCATCGATCATGCGCGGCTGCGGCGGCGCGATCGGACGCTCCGCGAAGCCGGGGTCATTCGGCACATCGCGGCTCGACGTGGCGCCGCGCCAACGTTCGAGCACCGCGCCAACGAAATTCATGTCGTGACCGGCAGCGACCGAAGGCATCGTCGAAATGGCCGATTCCGAACGCGGCAGTTGATGCGGTGGCACTTCCTTGAAGCGCAGGCGCGTCGGCAACGCGACGCCTTCGCCAAAGGCCAGCACTTCGCGCGTGCCGAGCGAAGGAACGAAGGAGAGCAGATTTGCAGCCGCATCCGACACGGCCGAGCGCAGCAGGGCCTGGTCGCGGTCGTTGGCAAGCCGCATCGCAAACAGCGTATTGCACTGGGAGATGATGGTGGCGTCGAGCTCGGCCGGGCGCTGGGTCACTAGGCCGAGATAAACGCCGTATTTGCGGCCTTCCTTGGCGATGCGCGACACCGCCTTGCGGGTCGGGCCGAAGCCGATATTGCGATCGGCGGCAGCGTAGCGATGCGCTTCCTCGCAGACGAACAGCAGCGGTGAGGCGCCATCGCTCCACAGACCGAAATCGAACGCCATGCGGCACAGCACCGACACCACGGAGTCCACGACCTCCGCGGGAAAACCGGCGAGCTGCATGATGGTCATCGGCTTGCCATTGGCGGGCAGGCGGAACAGATGGCTGATCACTTCGGCCATGGTGTCGCCGCCGACATTGGCGTTGTCGAACATGAAGGCGTAGCGCGGATCGTTCTTGACCGCATCGATACGCGACAGCAGCTTGTGATACTGGATGCGCGACGAGCGGTTTTCCAGTTTGCCCATGCGTTCGTCGATCAACGAGATCATGTCGACCAGGCGATAGGGCACCGGCGTGTCCACGGTATAGCCGATGGTCTTCGGATCGATGCGCTTGAGGCCGATGCGATCGGAATTCTGATATTGCGTATAGACGCCCTTGGCGAGCGGGATCACTTCGGCCAGGATTTCGAGCTCTTCCGGCACGCCGGGACGGCCCGCGAACAGGACATCGACGATTTCCTCGAAATTGAACAGCCAGAACGGCAGTTTCAGATTGCGCGGATTGAGCACCAGCGCCTTTTCACCGAAACATCGGCCATATTCGTTGTGCACGTCGAGCAGAAAGATGCGCAGGTTCGGCCGCACCAGCAGGATTTCGTTGAGCAGCAGCGATACGCCCGACGACTTGCCGACGCCGGTGGAGCCGAGCACGGCGAAATGCTTGCTGAGCATTTCCTCCACATCGACAAAGGCGGTGACGGAGCGATCCTGTTGCAGCGTGCCGACATTGATCTGGTCGGAGCCGGATGGTGCATAGACCGTGCGCAGGTCGGTGTTGCTGATCAGCTCGACGGTGTCGCCGATGGTCGGATAGTCAGTCACGCCGCGCTGGAATTTCGGACGCTCCGGCGAGCCATTGATTTCGCCGAGCAGATCGACCGAAGCGCTGGCGACATAGATGTCGGACGCGTGCATGTCCTCGGAAGAGACCTCCGTGATCATCGCAATGATCGTGGACTTCGCGCAGCGAATGCTGACGAAGCGGCCGACCGTCGCGCGCATCTCGGAAGGTGTCATCGGATTGACGGCCAGAAGACCGACGCGCGCGAGCGATCCGCGCACCGAGATAATGCGCCCGAACGACGCTGGCATAGTCATATTGTCCATATCCGAATTCGCGTTCTGCGCCCCGATTTTGCTGGTGACTATGCAGGGGAGGGGCTGGAGAAACTGTTAAGGCGGCGCGGCTCGTTCGATGCTTGCGCTATGAACAATGGTGGCCGGTTACGCGTTGCGATGTCTCAGACGGCTGATGGCGGTTCTTAGGTACCATTTAATGACTGGTAGATTGACAAACTTCAGGTCGCTTTAACCAAGCCGCGCTTTCGGGCGCGCAGCGCCGAAGCGGCGCTGATGGACAACGGCGTCGTCAATGACTGGATTGTCGATCAATACAAACTGGCTGGGGAACCTGGATTCGAACCAAGACAAACAGAGTCAGAGTCTGTTGTGCTACCGTTACACCATTCCCCAACGGATCCCGACGAAAAGGGCTTTCAGGGCCGCGGTCGGGAATCGGTCGGCCGAGATCTCATCTCGACGGAGCGCCTTCTAGCCCGTTCGGATCATGAAGCGCAAGGGCCTCGCACAGGATATCCCTGTGATCGTCAGCCGTGCTGCCGGACCGGATACTTGCTCCGCCGGTTTTGTCTGATCAGTCGCGAATGCCTGCGGGAGTTGTGCCGAAAATCCTGCAGTGCCCGCGAGCGCCCCGTAACCTGTTGATATTTCTCAATTCGAAAACACGCTATGCGTTTATTTTTTGCGGTGGATTGTCGCATCCTTTACCGACAGTTTACATAATACCACCAAATTGAACGTGCGAGGGTTGACGGCGAGAAACGCTGCGACCTCCGCGTCCGCCGCTCTGCTCACGCATTCCAGCTGACCGAATTATTGCTCAACCCACCAACGGTCGAAGACCGAGGGATCTTTTTGTCATGCTTGCCAGCCTGTCCATTCGCACCAAGATTTCCATTGTCGTGACGTTCCTTTTGCTCTCGTTGACGGGACTGGGACTTCTTTCGATCGCCAAGATGCAGTCGATCCGCGCCAGCGCGACGGATATGCAGGTCAACTGGCTGCCCAGCGTGCGCGCGCTCGGCGAACTCCGTACCGGTGCGAGCAATTACCGCAGCATCTTGCGCGGTCATTTGTTGTCGGAAGGACAGGCGAAGGCGGATGCCGAAAAGCGCATGCAGGACCAGGTGGCGCGCAACGAAGCCACTCGCCAGATCTATGAGAAGTTGATTTCTTCGCCGGATGAGCGCGCAACTTACGCCGAATGGCTGCGCGAATGGGACGCGTATATGAAGGTCGCCCAGCAGGTTCTGGCGCTGTCCCGCGCTCAGCCCGCTGGCGGCTTTCCGCATGAGGCTGTCCGCTTGAACGAAACCCAGGGCATCCCGCTCGGGCAGAAGGCGGATGCGCTGATCACCAAGAATGTCGATCTCAACAATGCCGGTGCTGATCTGGCCGGTGCCAATGCAGGTCGCGACTACGACGCAGCACTGATGATCATCGTCGGCATTCTCGCCGTCGCCGCCGTGGCAGGCATTGCCGTCAGCGTCTATCTCGTCCGCGACATTTCATCGGGCATCGCCTCGATCGTGAAGCCGATGCAGGCGCTGGGCGCCGGCGATCTCACCGCCATCGTGCCGCATCAGGGCATGAAGACCGAGATGGGCACCATGGGCGACGCGCTGCAGGTGTTCAAGCAGGCGCTGATCGACAAGCGCGCCGCTGATGAGGCGGCCGCTGTGGATGCGGAAGCGAAGATCGAGCGCGGTCGCCGCGTCGATCAGATCACCCGCGATTTCGAAACCATGATCGGCGAAGTGGTCGAGACCGTCTCTTCGGCCTCCACCGAGCTCGAAGCTTCGGCTGGCACGCTGACGTCCACTGCCGAGCGCTCGCAGGAATTGACCACCTCGGTGGCGGCGGCATCCGAGCAGGCATCGACCAATGTGCAGTCGGTGGCTTCGGCAACGGAAGAGATGGCGTCGTCGATCAATGAGATCAGCCGCCAGGTGCAGGAATCCGCAAATATCGCCGGCCAGGCCGTGCATCAGGCCCGCACCACCAATGATCGCGTCAGCGAACTCGCGACCGCCGCTGCGCGCATCGGTGACGTCGTCGAACTCATCAATAATATCGCGGGCCAGACCAATCTTCTCGCGCTGAACGCGACCATCGAAGCAGCACGCGCCGGTGAAGCCGGCCGTGGCTTCGCGGTGGTGGCGTCGGAAGTGAAGGCGCTGGCCGAGCAAACCGCCAAGGCGACTGGTGAGATCTCGACGCAGATCGCCGGCATCCAGGCGGCGACGCAAGACTCGGTCGGTGCCATCAAGGAGATCGGCGACACCATCGGCCGCATGTCCGAAATCGCATCGACCATTGCTTCGGCCGTGGAAGAGCAGGGCGCCGCGACGCAGGAGATTTCGCGCAACGTCCAGCAGGCCGCGCAGGGTACCATGCAGGTCTCGTCGAACATTACCGACGTGCAGCGCGGCGCCAGCGAGACCGGCTCGGCGTCGTCTCAGGTGTTGTCGGCGGCGCAGTCCTTGTCGTCTGACTCGACGCGCCTGAAGGTCGAGGTCAGCAATTTCCTGAACGCAGTACGCGCCGCCTGATCGCGATCCTTTCGCAAACAAAAAAAGGCCGGCGCAATCGCGCCGGCCTTTTTCGTTTCTGGAATGCGCGACCAACCGTCGCGTTCGCGAAGCGAACTAATTTTATGATAAAGGTTTCTTGATACCGCGCTTGCGAATTTGCTGCACCGCTTCTTAACTTCCGTGCCGCTAAGCAGAACGCAAGGGTAAAGGTCTCCGATTCGATGTGGCCATGGCCCCGCCGGCCTTCGCGTCGGCGACGCATGACGCGTCTCATTTCAAAAACGAAATCCTCTTCAAGCTGACGCCAACGATCCCTGATCGAAGGAATGATGACTCATGTTTTCTCGCCTCTCCATTCGTAACAAGATTGCGATTGTCATTTCGCTGCTGCTGGTCGGTATGACCGGCATGGGCATCCTTTCCATCTACAAGATGGGCTACATCAATTCGAAGACGGTCGAGATTCAGCAGAGCTGGCTGCCCAGCGTGCGTGCGCTCGGTCAACTGCGCACGGCGGCAGTGAATTATCGAAGCGTTCTGCGCGGACATCTGTTGTCTGAAACCGCGGAAGCCAAGGCCGCTGCGGAGCAGCGCTTGCAGACGCAAGACGAGCAGGCGCTCAAGACCCGCCAAGCTTATGAGAAAATGATCACCTCTGCCGAAGAGCGTGCGATCTACGACCAGTGGAGCCAGGAATGGGCCGCTTATATGAAGCTGGCGCAGGATGTCCTCGCCCAGTCGCGCGCCACGCCGGCGGATACGTTCCCGCGCACTGCGAACACTTTCAACGACGGAAAAGCGATCCCGCAGGGGCAGAAGGCCGATGCGTTGCTGACGCGCCTCGTCAATTTCAACAATGGCGGCGCCGACAAAGCCGGCCTGGATGCTGCGAACGATTATAGCGCAGCGTTCTTCATGATCGCATCGATCCTCGGCGTTTCCGCGCTGCTCGGTATCGGTATCGGCATTTATCTGGTGCGTGACGTCTCGTCGGGCATCGCGTCGATCGTGAAGCCGATGCAGTCGCTCGGCGCCGGTGATCTCACCGCTGTGGTGCCGCATCAGGGCATGAAGACCGAGATCGGCACCATGGGTGACGCGTTGCAGGTGTTCAAGCAGGCGCTGATCGACAAGCGTGCCGCGGATGAAGCCGCCGCCGTCGATGCCGAAGCCAAGATCGAGCGCGGCCGTCGCGTCGACCAGATCACCCGCGATTTCGAATCGATGATCGGCGAGATCGTCGAGACTGTTGCGTCCGCCTCGACGGAGCTCGAAGCTTCGGCCGGCACGCTGACGGCGACTGCGGAGCGTTCGCAGGAGCTGACCACCTCGGTGGCTGCGGCGTCGGAAGAAGCCTCGACCAATGTGCAGTCCGTCGCCTCGGCGACCGAGGAGATGGCGTCGTCGGTCAACGAGATCAGCCGACAGGTCCAGGAGTCCGCGACGATCGCCGGGCAGGCCGTCGATCAGGCGCGCGTGACCAATGATCGGGTCAGCGAACTCGCCACTGCCGCTGCACGCATCGGTGATGTCGTTGAGCTCATCAACAACATCGCGGGCCAGACCAATCTGCTCGCGCTGAATGCGACCATCGAAGCGGCGCGCGCCGGTGATGCCGGCAAGGGCTTTGCGGTCGTTGCCTCGGAAGTGAAGGCGCTGGCCGAGCAGACGGCCAAGGCGACCGGTGAAATCTCCACGCAGATTTCCGGAATCCAGGCGGCGACGCAGCAGTCGGTTGGTGCGATCAAGGAAATCGGCGACACCATCGGCCGCATGTCCGAGATTGCCTCGACGATCGCGTCGGCCGTGGAAGAGCAGGGTGCTGCCACGCAGGAAATCTCGCGCAACGTCCAGCAGGCGGCCCAGGGCACGATGCAGGTTTCGTCGAACATCACCGACGTGCAGCGCGGCGCCAGCGAGACCGGCTCGGCATCGACGCAGGTGCTGTCGGCAGCGCAGTCGCTGTCCTCGGACTCGACCCGCCTGAAGGTCGAGGTGAGCAACTTCCTCAGCGCCGTCCGCGCCGCCTAAGGCGTGGGATATATCGGAGCCGGCGCGTTAGCGCCGGCTTCTGTTTTCAGAGACTCTTAGCATTTTGCTGCGAGCGTATCATGACTGCAAATATTGTGGGCAGTCGTACGATTGCGACTATTCTATTCTCACCGCCGATTGCGCGGACCAATTTGATTGTCGAATGAATGGCAGAAGACGTTGCAAGCGGCGGACGGGTCACCTTCGGGCGTGGCTACAACGTCTGGATCATGGGGATCGATGGCACCTGGCGGCGCAATTGCGTGCTCACGGCCGTGTCGACCAATGATGCGCAGCTGACGCTGGAAAGTTCGATCGAAGGCCTCAATCTGAAAGAGTTCTTCCTGCTGCTGTCCTCGACCGGGCTGGCTTACCGGCGCTGTGAGCTGGTCAAGGTCAATGGCGCCCAGATCGACATCCGCTTCGTCAGCGCCAAGGGCAGCACCAAGAAGAAATCGTCCGCGCGTAGCGACGATGAGATGGCAAGGGCCTGACGGCCTCATGCGGGCGGCAGTCATGCCGCCCACCTGCGCCGTTCCGCTGGCTCAGAACTCGACTTTTGCCTGGAGCGTGATCTCGCGCGGATCACCGATCTGCGCGCTGGGCGAAAACGCCGTTCATGCAGGCACAGGCTGCACGTTTCTATTCGGCAGCTTGCTTTGCCAATTCGCTGTCGATCGTCTGAGGATCCGAAGATCCGCCCTTGCGTCCCCAACGCGACATCACATGCGATAACCGATCGAGATACACATAGACCACCGGCGTCGTGAACAGCGTCAGCGCCTGGCTGACGATGAGCCCGCCGACCATGGCATAGCCGAGCGGCTGGCGAATCTCCGATCCCGTGCCGGTGCCGAGCATCAGCGGCACGCCACCGAGCAATGCGGCCATCGTGGTCATCATGATGGGGCGGAAGCGCAGCAGCGCTGCCTTGCGGATCGCAGCCTCGGGTTCGAGACGCTCGTCGCGCTCGGCGGCGATGGCAAAGTCCACCAGCATGATGCCGTTCTTCTTCACGATGCCGATCAACAGGATGATCCCGATCAGCGCGATCAGGCTGAAGTCGAAGCCGAACGCCATCAGGATCGCCAGCGCGCCGACGCCTGCGGAGGGTAGGGTGGACAGGATCGTCAGCGGGTGGATGTAGCTTTCATAGAGAATGCCGAGGATCAGATAGACCACGACCAGCGCTGCGAGAATGAGCAGCGGCACCGTTGAAAGCGATTGCTGGAAGGCCTGCGCGGTGCCCTGGAATGTGCCGCGTAGCGTGGCCGGTGCATTCAGCTCCTGCATCGCGTTTTGCACGGCATCGGTGGCCTGACCGAGCGCGATCCCCTGTGCAAGGTTGAAGCTGATGGTGATGGCCGGGAATTGGCCCTGATGGCTAATCGAGAGCGGCCGCACCGGCACCGTGGTCCATTTGACGAAAGCGGAGAGCGGCACCTGATCGCCGGTGGTTGGCGACTTGATGTAGATCTTGTCCAGCGTGTCGAGTTTGCCCTGAAGCTCCGGCAGGATTTCCAGAATGACGTGATAGCTGTTCAGCTGCGTGAAGAACTGCGCGATCTGGCGCTGACCGAATGAATCATACATCGTGTCATCGATCAGCTGTGGCGTGATGCCGAAGCGCGAGGCGCTGTCGCGATCGATGCTCAGCGTCAGCGTCGTGCCCTTGGTCTGCTGGTCGGTGGCAACGTCGCGCAATTCCGGCAGCGTCTGCATCTTAGTCAGGATCTTCGGCGCCCATTCGTTCAGTTCGGCGAGATTGGCGTCCTGTAGCGTGTATTCGAATTGCGTGCGGGTGGCGCGACCGCCGAGACGGACATCCTGCGCAGCCTGCATGAAAAGCCGCGCGCCTTCCACCTTCTCTAGCTTCGGCCGCAGCCGCGCGATGATCTGCTGGGCTGAAGCCGATCGTTCGTCGCGCGGCTTCAGCGTGATGAACATGCGGCCGGTGTTGAGCGCACCGCTATTGCCGCCGATGGCCATGGCGACGGTGGCGACATCGGGATCGGCCTGCACGATCTTGCCAAGTTCTTCCTGATGCTTGCGCATGTCGGCAAAGGAAATGTCCTGCGCTGCCTCCGAGGACGCGGTAATCAGGCCGGTGTCCTGCTGCGGGAAAAAACCTTTCGGGATGATGACGAACAGATAGACCGACAACGCCACGGTGGCGAAAAACACCATCAGCGTGGTCAGGCGCCAGCGCAGCACGATATCCAGCCCGCGTTCATAGGCGCGCAGCATGGCGTCGAACACGTTTTCGCTCATCTGGTAGAAACGGCCGTGTTTGGCGTGCTTTTCGTCGCGCAGGAAGCGTGAGGCCATCATCGGCGTCAGTGTCAGAGAAACGACGAGCGACACGAAGATCGCCATCGTGAGCGTGATGGCGAATTCGCGGAACAGGCGGCCGATGATGCCACCCATCAGCAGCAGCGGGATGAGAACGGCCACCAGCGAGATCGAAATCGAAACGATGGTGAAGCCGATTTCGCTGGCGCCCTTGAGAGCCGCGGCCATCGGCGTTTCGCCTTCCTCGATATAGCGGGTGATGTTCTCCAGCATCACGATGGCATCGTCCACCACGAAACCGACCGAGATGGTCAGCGCCATCAGCGAGAGATTATCGAGCGTATAGCCAAACACCCACATCAATGCGCATGCGCCGAGCAGTGCCAGAGGGACTGTGATGCTGGGAATAATCGTGGCCCACACATTGCGCAGGAAGATGAAGATCACCATGACCACGAGAGCGATGGTGAGGAGCAGGGTGAATTGCACATCCTGCACGGCAGCGCGGATGGTCTGGGTGCGGTCGCTCAGCACCTTGATCTCGACCGTCGGCGGGATCGCCGCGACGAGACGCGGCAGCTCGGCTTTGATCTTGTCCACGGTGTCGATGACATTGGCGCCGGGCTGCTTGAAGATCACCAGGAACACGCCGCGCTTGCCATTGGCCCAGGCAGCTTGCTTGGCATCTTCAGGGCCGGTCACCGCATGGCCGATATCGCGCACGCGCAGTGGGCCGCCATTGCGATAGGCGATGATGACGTCGTTCCAGTCCTTCGAGTCCGGCAACTGGTCGTTGGCATAGATCGTATAGCTACGCGTGGCGCCGTCGATATTGCCTTTCGGGCTATCGACCGTGGTGACGGCAAGTTGAGTACGAATATCTTCGAGGCCGAGATCCTTGGCGACAAGTTTTGCAGGATCGATCTGGATGCGAATGGCAGGCTTCTGCTGGCCACCGATCGTCACCTGTGCAACGCCAGTAATCTGGCTGATCTGCTGCGCGAGCTGGGCGTCGACGCTGTCGCTGACGGTCGTGATCGGCAACGTGTCGGATGTCGCCGAAAGCAGCATGATCGGCGAATCTGCCGGATTGACCTTGCGATAGGTTGGCGGTGATGGAAGGCTCTTGGGCAATTGGCCGCTGGCGGCATTGATCGCCGCCTGCACGTCATTGGCTGCGCCGTCGATGGAGCGGTTGAGGTCGAATTGGATCGTAACCGCGGCGGTGCCGAGCGAGCTCGATGACGTCATCTGCGCGACGCCGGGGATCTGCGCGAACTGCCGCTCGAGCGGCTGCGCCACGGAGGTTGCCATCGTCTCCGGACTCGCACCGGGCAATGTCGCGGAGACCTGTACCGTCGGGAAATCCACTTGCGGCAATGGCGCGACTGGAAGCAGGGGATAGGCAACGAGGCCGACAAACAGGATGCCGGCCATCAGCAGCGATGTTGCGATGGGATAGCGAATGAACGGCGATGAGATGCCTCCGTTCATGGCTTACTGCCCCTTCGCGGTTTCGGCCGCGGCAACGGCAGAAGCGACGACAGAGCCAGGCTGCACCTTATATTGTCCCGCGACGATCACCCGATCGCCAGGCGCCAGCCCGTCTTCGATCACCGTGCGGCCATCGATGGAGCGACCGACCTTGATCTTGCGCAGGTCGGCCTTGTTGTCCGCACCGACGGCGAATGCGTAGAGGCCGTCGGCGCCGTGCTGCACGGCATCGTCCGGCACGACGGTGGCGTCTTTCAGTGTGGAGACGAGGAGACGCGTCGAGATCGACAGGCCCGGCCACAGGACGTGATCCTTGTTGTCGAACACGGCCTTGAGTCGGATGGTGCCGCTGGTCGTATCGACGGTGTTGTTGACGACTTCGAGCCGGCCCTTCGACAGGAGCCGCTTGCCGTCGGTGGTGTAGGCATCGACGGCGAGCGGATTTTTCGCCAGTTGCATATTGATATCGACGAGATGCTGTTCGGGCACCGTGAAGATCACCGCGATCGGTTCGATCTGCGCGATGGTGACAATGCCGGTTTGGGTCGAGGCATTGACGATGTTGCCCTTGTCCACCTGACGAAAGCCAACCACGCCGGCGATCGGCGCTTTCACCGTCGTATAGTCGAGTTGGGTCTGCGCGTTGGCGATCGCCGCATCGTCAGCGGCGATCAAAGCGGTGACCTGCTGCACCGTCGAACGTTGCGTATCGGTCTGCTGCCGCGTCGCGAATTCGCCGAGTTTCGTGTAGCGCTGCAGGTCGAGATTGGCATTGGCGAGATTGGCTTCGTCCTGTGCTTTCTTTGCCTTGGCTTGATCGAGTGCGGCCTGGAAGGGCCGGGGATCGATCTGCGCGAGCAGGTCGCCTTCCCGAACGACCTGGCCTTCGGTGAAAGCGATACGATCGATCTGGCCATCGACGCGCGTACGTACGACGACGGTGTTGAAGCCCTGCACAGTACCAAGGCCAGTCAAATAAACAGGGAAGTCAGCCTTCTCGACCGATGCGAGCTTGACCGGAATGGGGGCGGGCGTGCGCGGCCTGTCGGCCTGGGCCTGCACGTCGCCGCCTCTGTAATGCCGCAAGAGCGCGTATCCGCCGCCGAGCAAAACAGCCAGCAATATCAAGCTGGTCCAGCGGAAACGGGGGCGCGTGGTCATGGCGGGCTCTTCTGGCTTGCGGCAACACAGAGGCACGGATCGGTTTACCCGGCCCGGTTGCACCGTTGCGGCCAGTTAAAAACCCGGTTCAATCCTGTAAACACACGAGCCCGCGAGAACGTTCATCATTGCGAAAACTTCATGTAATCAAGTGTTTCTGCTTGTTTCCATGAAGCGTCAGCGGCGGCTTGTTAAATTGATCCGGTGCGCAACGCCTCGCTGCCGGGCGTCTCGGATGCAGCAATCCGCAGTTGACCGGATCAGTAAAGTTTGGCGCGTAGCGGCGCTCGATCGGTGTGGCGCGCTTGTGGCGCCTCTGCGGCGGCCCTGAGGCAGTCGAAAATCGCGTCTCCAGTTTAGAATGATTTTGATCTGGAGCTATTCAAGCGCAATCGGGTCCATTGATGTGGGCAAATCGGGCGCAATGCCGTTAAGGACATGATGCGTTTTCAGCCGCGGTACCGTGGTGAGCGCATCACACGCCATTCACCCGATCACAGCGTACGATGATGTCCATCGCCGTTACATATTCAGCTTCGACGCGTTGCGACGAGAAGGCTGCGAGTGAAGGTGAGGGCGGCTTTGCGAGCTCAGTTTATTCTGCTTCTAAACTGCAACTCGCAAAACACGTAAATGCTGCCATGCACCGCGCGACTTTTGCGGCGGAGCGAGGCATGATACGGCATGCGCATGCGCGCCTGTTATCCGATCTTGACGGCGCGCATTGCTTTTGGATTGAGCGCTGCCGACGTGGTGAATCCGAAGCGGCCGGCTTGGCCGTCTCTTTCGAAATCCTGTCTGCTACTGGGCCGAGGTACCATCTTGTTTAGAAACGTTCTTATGTTGCTGGCGACGCTGGCGACGGTCTGGTTCGCATCGCCACTCATCGCGCAGCAGGCGACACCGCCTGCCGCTCCGCCAGCGACGGCGCCCGCTGCAACGCCGGCACCGGCTGTCTCGCAAAATTCTCCGGCCGCACCGGCGCTTGCGAGCCCCGCAACCGAGGCTGCCGCCAAGGCGCCGGTTGCGACCGGCGAGCATGATCTGTCCCCATGGGGCATGTTCATGGCCGCCGACATGATCGTGAAGACGGTCATGGTCGGTCTCGCGCTCGCATCGGTGATGACCTGGACCATCGCCTTCTTCAAATTCATGGAGCTCACTTACGCGAGCAACCGCCTGAAGAGCGCGCTGCGCAAGATCGGCGAAGCGCGGTCGCTGGCGGAAGCGCAAATGGCGCTCGGCGACAAGAAGACCGTGCTGTCGCGCCTGCTTGCCGCCGCGATGCGCGAGGGCAAGATGTCCGCCGGCATCTCCAGCGACGAGGGCATCAAGGAGCGCGCAGCGTCGAGCTTCGGCGAAATCGTCCGCGCCGAAGGCCGCAAGATCCGCACCGGCATGGGCTCGCTTGCCACCGTCGGCGCGATCTCGCCTTTCGTCGGCCTGTTCGGCACCGTCTGGGGCATCATGAACAGTTTTATCGGCATCTCGAAATCGCAGACGACGAATCTCGCCGTCGTCGCCCCCGGCATCGCCGAAGCGTTGCTCGCCACCGCGATCGGCCTCGTCGCCGCCATCCCCGCCGTGATCATGTACAACCACTTCGCCCGCGTGAC
The DNA here is from genome assembly GCA_023451825.1 of Pseudomonadota bacterium. GTDB lineage: Bacteria > Pseudomonadota > Alphaproteobacteria > Rhizobiales > Xanthobacteraceae > Tardiphaga. Next base: position 25,969 of record JAEXYA010000036.1, on the reverse strand, counting down.
GAAGAACTACATGGAAATCGTCGGCCGTGCGCAGGGCGCTTCGGGCCGTCTGTTGTCGCGCGATCTCGATCGCACTCACTCGAGCGCTCACATGCGCGCAGCGGCTGAATAACCATGGGTATGTCGCTTTCCGAAGGTTCTGGTGACGACGACGATTTCGCGGAAAACCACGAGATCAACGTCACCCCCTTCATCGACGTCATTCTGGTGCTGCTGATCATCTTCATGGTCGCAGCCCCGCTGTCGACCGTGGATCTGCCGATCAATCTGCCGACCTCCACCGTGGCGCCGCAGAAGAAGCCGGACAAGCCGACTTATGTCAGCATCAAGCCGGATCTCGCTGTCGCCATCGGCGAGGACATGGTGCGCCGCGTCGATCTGATCAGCCGTCTCGACAGCATGGAGAACGGCAACAAGGATCGTCCGATCTTTTTGCGCGTGGACCGTGCCGTGCCTTACGGCGAATTCTTCGACGTGATGGAGCGCCTGCGTGCAGGCGGCTACACCAAGACCAAGCTCGTCGCGCTCGAAGGCGTGGCTGCCGCGCCGGGTGCTGCGCCCGCGCCGGGCACGCCGCCGGCCGCGCCGCAGCCCTGATTTCGGAACGGTTATGCCTGATCTCGATCGCAACTCATCGTCCTGGCGTCTGTGGCTGATCGCGGCGGTTTGCGCCGTGACGCTGCATGTCGGCGGCATCGCGGCGGCCGTTTACGAGATGCAGCAGGAGATGGATGACGACGGCCTCGGCGCCAATGCCATCGAAGTCGGCATGGAAATGGTGTCGCCGGACGTCGAGCAGACCGACCTGCCGCAGGGCCCGGATTCCGAAGCCTCGGCTGCATCGCCTGCGGTGCAGGAGCAGAAGGCCGTCGAGAAGGAAAGCGATCTTCCCAAGGAAACGCCGAACGAGAGTGAAGAGCCGGATATGGCTGTCACCGAGAACAAGGCGGAGAAGCCCGAGGAAGAGACGCCGGAGAAGGCCCAGAAGCAGCAGCAGGCCTCGCAGGAATCCGTGGCTTCCGAAGCGGCCGCCCAGCAGAAGCTCGACGAGTCCAAGACCGGCGAGAAGGCGCAGGCCGTCAACACCGGCATGGGCACCGACAAGAAGCGGTTGTCGGCGGTGTGGGCCAAGCAGCTCTCGGCCTATCTGGAAAAGAACAAGCGCTATCCGTCCGAACGCCAGCAGAAGGCGGCGGAGGTGATGGTGAATTTCGAGATGGACCGTGTCGGCAAGGTGTTGGCGGTCCGCGTCGTCAAGGGCTCCGGTGATGCCGCTTTCGACGAAGCTGCCATCGCGATGGTGCGTCGCTCCGACCCGCTGCCGCCCCCGCCGGCGCTGATCGCGGATGATGGGCTGAGCTTCACGGTGCCGGTGATTTTCCGGGTGAAGAAGGGGTAGTCGTAGGATGGGTTGAGCGCAGGCGCGATAGCGCCGGAGCGAAAACCCATCGGCGGAGCTTCGGCGAGGGAAGGTGGTGGGTTTTCGCTTCGCTCAACCCACCCTACGAATTCTGATCGTTTGGAGGATTGAGGGATGGACATCGCCAACCTGAAGACCTTCGACGCCGCCGAGCATCTGACGACGCCGGAAGCGCGTGCGGAATATCTGAGCATCGTTCTGGCCGATGGCGATCCGGCCGAAGTCTGTGACGCCGTCAATATCATCGCGCGTGCCGCCGGCGTAACGCGTGAAGGGCTCTACAAGACGCTCGGTGACAGCGGTAATCCGGAATTCGCGACAGTGATGAAGGTGATCGGTGCGTTGGGCATCCGCCTCTCCGCGCATGCGGTTGATGCCAAGTCGTAGGATGTAGGGTGGGCAAAGCGTAGCGTGCCCACCTCCACGCGCGCTGGGCTTGATGGTGGGCACGCTGCGCTTTGCCCACCCTACAGATCGATCAATACGTCGCGCGCCCACCCGAAATATCGAACACCGCACCGGTCGAGAAGGCGCAGTCTTCCGATGCGAGCCAGGCGGCCATCGCGGCTAGTTCCTGCACCAGCACGAAACGGCCCTTCGGAATTTTCGACAGCATGAAGTTGATGTGCTGCTCGGTCATCTGATCGAAGATCGCGGTCTTCGCCGCCGCCGGCGCGATGGCGTTGACGTTGATCTCGGTGTTGGCCAGCTCCTTGCCGAGCGATTTCGTCAGTGCGATCAGGCCGGCTTTCGATGCCGAGTAGTGCGAGGCGTTCGGGTTGCCTTCCTTGCCGGCGATGGAGGCGATGTTGACGATGCGGCCGTAGCCGTTCTTCTGCATCACCGGCACCAAGGCCTTGCAGCACAGGAACGGGCCGTCGAGATTGATGCGCATGACTTTGCGCCAGTCGTCGTAATCGATATCGACCACCGGCTTGTTGAAGCCGGTGATGCCGGCATTGTTGACCAGGATGTCGATCTTGCCGAATTCCTGCAGCGTGGCATCGCGGCCTTGTTCGATAGACGCCATGTCGGTCACGTCGACCTTGAGGGCGATCACATCATTGCCGATCTCGCGCGCCGTCTTCACGGCGAGGTCGATGTCCTGATCCCAGATCGCGACCTTGGCGCCGGAGGCGACGAAGCGCTCGGTGATGGCGCGGCCAAAGCCTTGCGCGCCGCCGGTGACGACGGCGATGCGGGTGGAGAGGTCGATCTTGTTCATGGTTGCATCCTTTCGTGACCTGTCTCTGTCCCTCATGGTGAGGAGGCGCCACTTGGCGCCGTCTCGAACCATGAGATGGCTTGGCTCTCAGTTTGCGGCCATCCTTCGAGACGCGGCCAAGTGGCCGCTCCTCAGGATGAGGGGCGGAGAGTGGGCCGCCCCTGCAAGACCTACAGCGTCCAGCCGCCGTCGATGATGTGGGCAACACCCGTGGTGAAGGCGCTCTCGTCGCTGGCGAGATAGAGCGCGAGATTGGCGATCTCGTCGGCCGTGCCGAGGCGGCCCATGGGCTGGCGGCTCACGAACATCTCGCGGCCATTCGGGCCGGCGGCAGCTGCGCGATCGAGCATCGAGGGGGTCTCGATGGTGCCGGGACAGATGGCGTTACAGCGGATGCCTTTCGTAATGTAGTCCACCGCGACGGCGCGGGTGAGGGCGGCGACGGCGGCCTTAGTGGCGCCGTAGACATACCGGTTCGGCGCGGCCTTGAAGACACCGGCGGCGGACGAGATGTTGACGATCGAGCCGTGACCACGCGTGAGCATGCCGGGAAGGAAGGCGCGGATGGTCCGGTGCATCGACTTGACGTTCAGGTCGAAGGAGAAATCCCAGTCGGCATCGGAGCAGTTCAAGGCATCGCCGTGATGCACGAAGCCGGCGGCGTTGAGCAGGATGTCGATGTCGCCGACCTTTTTGGCCATGGCTTCGACGGCGGCCGTGTCGCGCACGTCGAGCTTGGCGGTCTCGGCGACACCGTCCTTGGTGAGGAGGGCAACGCCTTTCTCATCGAGATCCGTGGCGATGACGGTGGCGCCTTCGCGCGCGAAGGCGAGCGCACAGGCGCGGCCGATGCCGACGGCGCCTGCGGTGACGAAGGCGCGCTTGCCTTGGAGGCGGTTGGACATGGGAGTCTCCCTGAGGGTGTTTTGTTGTTTGTTAGTTAGAACGCTGGCGGTGCGCTCCCTCGCCCCGCCACTTCGCGGGGAGAGGGCGGGGTGAGGGGCTCTTGCCGCGGGCTCGGTCGGAGCGTCGCTGAAGCTCCCCCTCACCCGCCTTCCACATGCTTCGCATGTTACAGGCGACCTCTCCCCGCAAGCGGGGAGAGGTTAAAACGTCAGTGATTATGCCGTGCCGTTCCCACGGTGCCCGCGATATCCCGATAGCGCGTCGCAAGCTCGAGGCACGCGCCCGTCGCCTGCTGCCCCACCGTATTGCGATAAAGCTCCTGCCACGGCGTCTGATGTTTCGGATACTGGAAGCCACCCTTGGCCATCAGCTCCGCACGGCGACGCTTCAATTCCTCATCGGAGATCAGAATATTCGCTGATCCCTTGTTGAGATCGATGCGCACCATGTCGCCGGTCTGCAGGATGGCGAGGCCGCCATTCGCTGCCGCCTCCGGCGACGCATTGAGGATCGACGGCGAGCCCGACGTGCCGGACTGCCGGCCGTCGCCGATGCAAGGCAGCGAGAGAATGCCGCGTTTGATCAAAGCGGCCGGCGGCTGCATGTTCACCACCTCGGCGCCGCCGGGATAGCCGATGGGGCCGGTGCCGCGCACGAACAGGATGCAGTGTTCGTCGATGTTCAGTGACTCATCGTCGATGCGGTCGTGATAATCCTCCGGCCCTTCGAACACGATGGCGCGGCCCTCGAACGCATTGAGGTCCTTCGGATTGATCAGATAGCGCTCGCGGAATTCCTTGGAGATCACCGAGGTCTTCATGATCGCGCTGTCGAACAGATTGCCGCGCAGCACCAGGAAACCGGCATCGGCGACCAGTGGCTTGTCATAGGTCCAGATCACGTCCTTGTCCGGCACGGGCGCTGCGGCGCAGTTCTCGCCCATGGTCTTGCCATTGACGGTCACCGCATCCTCATGGATGCGCTTGTGCTTCATCAGTTCGCGCACGACCGAGGGCACGCCGCCGGCGCGGTGATATTCCTCGCCGAGATAGAAGCCGGCCGGCTGCATGTTGACCAGCAGCGGCACGTCATGGCCGACCTTTTGCCAGTCATCGATATCGAGCTCGACGCCGATATGGCGCGCCAGCGCATTGATATGGATCGGCGCATTGGTGGAGCCGCCGATGGCGGAGTTCACCACGATGCAGTTCTCAAACGCTTGTCGCGTCAGGATGTCGGAGGGTTTCAGGTCTTCCCACACCATGTCGACGATGCGCATGCCGGTCTCATAGGCGATCTGGCCGCGTTCGCGATAGGGCGCGGGAATTGCGGCGCAGCCGGGCAGGGACATGCCGAGCGCTTCCGCCAGCGAATTCATGGTGGAGGCGGTGCCCATCGTATTGCAATGGCCGACCGATGGCGCCGACGACGCCACCAGCGTCATGAACTCCTCATAGTCGATCTCGCCCGCCGCGAGGCGCTCGCGCGATTTCCACACCACGGTGCCGGAGCCGGTGCGCTGGCCGTCATGCCAGCCATTCAGCATCGGGCCGCCCGAGAGCACGATGGCCGGCAGATTGACGGTAGCGGCAGCCATCAAACAGGCCGGCGTGGTCTTGTCGCAGCCGGTGGTGAGCACGACGCCATCGAGGGGATAGCCGAACAGCACTTCCACCAGGCCGAGATAAGCGAGATTGCGATCGAGTGCGGCAGTTGGCCGCTTGCCGGTTTCCTGAATCGGATGCACCGGGAATTCCATCACCAGGCCGCCGGCCGCGGTGATGCCTTCGCGCACGCGCTTGGCCAATTCAATGTGATGGCGATTGCAGGGCGACAGATCATTGCCGGTCTGCGCGATGCCGATGATCGGCTTGCCCGACTGTAGTTCGTGGCGCGTGAGGCCGTAATTCAGGTAGCGCTCAAGATAGAGTGCCGTCATGCCGGGATTGTGGGGATCGTTGAACCATTCGCTCGAACGAAGTTTGCGCCTGGCTGAAGTGGTCCCCGCAGTCGGCGTGGACGAAGTTGGCTTGGTCATCGTTTCTCCCGCAGCGCACACTTTTGTGATGGTGCGTCGTCTCTTTTGATTGGCGGTGGATGTTTGCATGGCATCGATTGCTTCGCAATGTTTGCATCCGCGAGATTTCTACGACTATGATCCAACGACATTCTCCCAGAAAGCTGGTAGGATGTCTGACAAGTAAGAACAGGCGCACCCCGCGTTCGCGGAGGGGCGTGTCCCGCAACGGGACTTTTGGGAGGGAAGTGCATGGCGTCCGTGCAGATTCACGACGTGCGTAAGTCTTTTGGCGGCTTTGAGGTTCTTCACGGCGTATCGGTCCCCATCGAGGACGGCGAATTCGTGGTGCTGGTCGGCCCATCCGGCTGCGGTAAATCCACATTGCTGCGCATGCTCGCAGGCCTGGAGAAAATCACCTCGGGCACGATTTCCATCGGTGACCGCGTCGTCAACGACGTGCAGCCGAAAGAGCGCGACATCGCCATGGTGTTCCAGAATTACGCGCTCTATCCGCATATGACGGTTGCCCAGAATATGGGCTTTTCGCTGAAACTGCGCGGCGCCAAGCAGAGCGAGATCGACGAGAAGGTCAATCGCGCCGCTGATATTCTCGATCTGCGCCGTCTGCTCGATCGTTATCCCCGGCAATTGTCGGGCGGCCAGCGCCAGCGCGTCGCCATGGGCCGCGCCATCGTGCGCGATCCCCAGGTGTTCCTGTTCGACGAGCCGCTGTCGAATCTCGATGCGAAACTCCGCGTCGCCATGCGCGCCGAGATCAAGGAGCTGCATCAGCGGCTCAAGACCACGACGGTCTATGTGACGCATGACCAGATCGAGGCCATGACCATGGCCGACAAGATTGTTGTCATGCAGGACGGCATTGTCGAGCAGATGGGCGCGCCGCTGGAGCTTTACGATCATCCCGAGAACAAGTTCGTGGCCGGCTTCATCGGTTCGCCGGCGATGAATTTTCTCGAAGGGACGCTGAAAGTGAATGGCAGTGCCTGGGTGGAGACGGCCAATGGCGCAAAACTGCCGCTGGCGGGGACGCCGACGACGGCGGATGGCAAGACCGTCACTTATGGCATCCGGCCGGAGCATCTCGAATTCGGCGATGACGGCATCGAAGCCGAGGTGATCGTGGTGGAGCCGATGGGCTCGGAGACGCAGGTGGTGGCGCGCATCGGCACGCAGGACATCATCGCGATCTTCCGGGATCGTCGTCCGGTGGCGCCGGGCGACAAGATCCATCTCAAGCCGCGCGCGAACTCGGCGCATCTGTTCGACAAGGAGACGGGCAAGCGGGTGAATTAGCTCGGTGTCATCCCGGCGAACGCCGGGCTCCATAGCCTCCGAGTCAGCGAGGACACTCTGCCCGAGAGGCTATGCCGCCACACGACTTACAGAGGTTATGGATCCCGGCTTTCGCCGGGATGACGGGTAGAGATCCCGGCGTTCGCCGGGATGACAACAACATCGGGCGATCAACGACCCGATACATTTGGGAGAAGACACGACATGACTGGATCGATGATGGACCGCCGATCGCTGCTCAAGGGCGGCGGACTGACACTGGCCGCTGCGGCGACGATGACTGCCGATCAGCTGTTCAATTATGCAAAAGCCTGGGCGCAGACCTCGCAGTGGAAGCCGGAGCCCGGCGCCAAGATCAACCTGCTGCGCTGGAAGCGTTTTGTGGAAGCGGAAGACGCCGCCTTCATGAAGATCGTCGAGGCCTTCTCCAAGGCCAACAACGTCACGATCAACGTCTCCAACGAATCCTATGACGACATCCAGCCGAAGGCGTCGGTCGCCGCCAATACGGGGCAGGGCCTCGACATGGTGTGGGGCCTGTATTCGCTGCCCTTCCTGTTCCCCGCCAAATGCCTCGATGTCACCGATGTCGCCACCTATCTCGGCGAGAAGGGCGGCGGCTGGTCCGAGGGCGGCAAGCAATATGGCATGATGGGCAACAAGTGGATCGGCATCCCTGTCGCCGCCACCGGCAGCATCATCAACTATCGCATCTCGGCGATGGAAAAGGCCGGCTTCAAGACCTTCCCGGAAGATCTCGGCGGCTTCTCCGATCTCGTCAAGGCGATGGGCAAGAACGGCACGCCGGCCGGCATGGCGCTCGGCCACGCCTCGGGCGACGCCAATGGCTGGGTGCATTGGGCGCTGTGGGCCCATGGCGGCAAGCTGATCGACAAGAGCAACAAGGTGACGATCAATTCGCCGGAAACGGCGAAGTCGCTGGAATATGTGAAGGGGCTGTATGACTCGTTCATTCCCGGCACCGCGTCCTGGAACGACTCGTCGAACAACAAGGCCTTCCTCGCCGGCCAGCTCTATCTCACCAATAACGGCATCTCGATCTATGTCACGGCGAAGAAAGAGAATGCTGAAATCGCCAAGGACATGAACCACGCCCATATGCCGAAGGGCGTGGACGGCAAGACCCGCGAGCTGCATCTCGGCTTCCCGATCCTGATCTACAACTTCACCAAGTTCCCGCAGACCTGCAAGGCCTTCACCGCCTTCCTGCTGGAGCCCGCGCAGTGCGATCCGTGGGTCGAGGCCGCGCAGGGCTATCTGGCGCCGTTCCTCAACGGCTACCAGAAGAACCCGATCTGGACCGCGGATCCGAAGAACACGCCGTATCGCGACGTGGCGGCCACCGCGCAGACCCCGGCCGGCGAAGCGCAGATGAGCGAGAACGCGGCAGCGGCGATTGCCGACTTCGTGGTCGTCGACATGTATGCGAACTACTGCACCGGCCGCGAAGATCTGAAGACCGCGATGGCCTCGGCCGAACGCGCGGCCAAGCGCATCTTCCGCTGAGTGCGATTTGCCGGCGCGGAGCGACCCGCGCCGGCATTTAACCCCGTCATTGCGAGGAGCCCTTGCGACGAAGCAATCCAGGGCAAGTAAAGAAAGAACTGGATTGCTTCGCTGCGCTCGCAATGACGACTTAAATGATGACGGGAATGGGAATGCCAGAGATCGACTACAGGACAATTCTGCCCGAAGGCTGGGCGCGCCCGCGCGGTTTTGCGCATGCGGTGGTGGCGACCGGGACGCGTAGCGTCCGCATCGCCGGGCAGCTCGGCAAGAAGGACGGGCAGGGCGAGATCACCGCGGGGACCGATTTCGGCACGCAGTGGCGCCATGCGATGGAAAATCTCGTCACCGTGCTGAAGGCGGCCGGCGGCGAGCCCACAAACATCGTGATGCTGCGCGCCTATGTCACCGACATCAATGAATTCAAATCCTCGGGCGCCGCGATCGGCGAAGCCTGGGGGGCCACGCTCGGCAAGCATTTCCCGGCGATGACGCTGGTGCAGGTCTCCGCCCTGATCGATCCGCATGCGCGGGTGGAGATCGAGGGCGAGGCGATCCTGCCGTAACCGGAGCTGATGATGACGACTGTTCAAACATCCATGCCGGCGGGGGCGAAACAGATCCCCGCCAGTTCGGTATGGGACAAATTGCGGGTGAACCGCAACTTCCTCGCCATCTGGTTCATGCTGCCGGCGGCTATCTTCCTGGTGCTGTTCCTCGGCTATCCGCTTTTCCTCGGCGTCTGGATGAGCTTTACCGACGAGCGCATCGGCCGTGCCGGCGTGTTTGTCGGGCTCGAGAACTATGACTGGCTGAAGGACGACTCGATCTTCTGGCTGTCGGTGTTCAACACGCTGCTCTATACGATCGTCGCTTCCGCCATCAAATTCGCCATCGGCCTCTATCTGGCGCTGCTGTTGAACCGGCACATGCCGTTCAAGGCCATGATCCGCTCCATTGTGCTGATCCCCTTCATCGTGCCGACGGTGCTCTCGGCCATCGCCTTCTGGTGGATCTACGACTCGCAGTTCTCGATCATCTCCTGGTCGCTGATCAAGCTCGGCTGGCTCGACCACAATATCAACTTCCTCGGCGACAGCACCAATGCCCGCGCCAGCGTCATCTTCGCAAACATCTGGCGCGGTGTGCCGTTCGTGGCGATCACGCTTTTGGCCGGCCTGCAGACGGTGTCGCCGTCACTCTATGAGGCGGCGGTGCTGGACGGCGCCACCTCATGGCAGCGCTTCCGCTACATCACCTATCCCTTGCTGACGCCGATCATCGCTGTCGTGATGACCTTCTCGGTGCTGTTCACCTTCACGGACTTCCAGCTGATCTGGGCGCTCACCCGTGGCGGCCCGGTCAACGCCACGCATCTGATGGCGACGCTGAGCTATCAGCGCGGCATTCTCTCCGGCCGTCTCGGCGAGGGCGCTGCCATTGCAACTGCCATGATCCCGTTCCTGCTCGCGGCCATCGCGATCTCCTGGTTCGGCATGCAACGCCGTAAGTGGCAACAGGGGTCTGATCATGACTGACGCGATTGCCGATACCGCGCGCACCGCGCCGCTGAAGCTCCAGAAGGACGACAACACCGAAGGCATGAGCTATCTGGAGTCGCTGCCGAAGCGCCTCGTCACGCTCTATCTTCCGTTGTTCATCATCCTGGTGGTGCTGCTGTTCCCGTTCTACTGGATGGGTCTCACGGCCATCAAGCCGGATGAACAGCTCATCGACATGGAGAAGTACAACCCGTTCTGGGTAATCCAGCCGACCTTCAAGCACATTTCAAAACTGTTGTTCGAGACGCAGTATCCGAAATGGCTGTGGAACACGATGTATGTGGCGGCGGCGGCCACCACGCTGTCGATCTTCGCCAGCGTGCTCGCCGCCTATGCCATCGTGCGCCTTCGCTTCAAGGGCGCGGAGGCGATCGGCGGCCTGATCTTCATGGCCTATCTGGTGCCGCCATCGATCCTGTTCATCCCGCTGGCGTCGGTCATCCAGGCCTATGGCCTGTTCGACTCGCCGCTGTCGCTGATCCTGGTCTATCCGACACTGCTGATCCCGTTCTCGACCTGGCTCTTGATGGGCTATTTCAAGACCATCCCGTTCGAGCTGGAGGAGTGCGCGCTGATCGACGGCGCGTCGCGCTGGCAGATCCTGGTCAAGATCGTGGTGCCGCTGGCGGTGCCCGGGCTGATCTCGGCCTTCATCTTCTCGTTCACGCTGTGCTGGAATGAATTCATCTATGCGCTGACGTTCCTGCAATCGACGCCGAACAAGACGGTGCCGGTGGCGATCGTCAACGAGTTCGTCGATGGCGATATCTATAAATGGGGCTCGCTGATGGCCGGCGCACTGGTGGGATCATTGCCGCTGGTGATCCTGTATGCGTTCTTCGTCGAGCATTATGTGTCGGCGATGACGGGCGCGGTGAAGGAGTAGTTATGGTGGCAGCGACGGCCTACCGGCCGTCATCCCGGCGTACGCCGGGACCCATAGCCTCTGTCCTCTCAGTATAAACTTTGAAGGAGAGGCCTTCATCTTCGCCATTAGCTCGGAGGTTATGGATCCCGGCTTTCGCCGGGATGACGACTGAGAGCAGTGGTCGCATTCACAGCCAAGATCAAGAAAAGGAAACATCCCTTGCACATCCTCATCCTCGGCGCCGCCGGCATGGTCGGCCGCAAGCTCACCGACAAGCTCATCGCCGATGGCCGGCTCGGCAATCGCGAGATCACCCGCCTGACGCTGCAGGACGTGGTGGCTCCCGCCAAGCCGGCGACCTCGATCCCGACGGAAACCGTCACCTCCGATTTCTCCGACCCCAAGGCGGCGCCGGCGCTGATCGCGGGCAAGCCTGAAGTCATCTTCCATCTCGCCGCCATCGTGTCGGGCGAGGCGGAGGCCGAGTTCGACAAGGGCTATCGCATCAATCTCGACGGCACCCGCTATCTCATCGACGCCATCCGCAGCGTTGGCGGCGGCTACAAGCCGCGCCTGGTGTTCACGTCGTCCATCGCGGTGTTTGGCGCGCCGTTCCCCGACAAGATCGGCGATGAATTCATCCACACGCCGCTGACCTCCTACGGCACGCAAAAGTCGATCTGCGAAATGCTGATCGCCGACTACACCCGCAAGGGCCTGCTGGACGGCATCGGCATCCGCCTGCCGACCATCTGTGTCCGGCCGGGTGCGCCAAACAAGGCGGCGTCCGGATTCTTCTCCAACATCATCCGCGAGCCGCTGGCCGGCAAGGAAGCGATCCTGCCGGTGTCCGAGGACGTCCGCCACTGGGTGGCATCGCCGCGCTCGGCGACGGGCTTCCTCATCCATGCCGGCAGCATGGATCTCGAAGCGATGGGACCGCGCCGCAATCTCTCGATGCCCGGCATGTCCGTCACCGTCGGCGAGCAGATCGCGGCGCTGGCGCGCGTGGCGGGCAAGAATGTGGTTGATCGCATCAAGCGCGAGAGTGATCCGACCATCGTCAGCATCGTCTCCGGCTGGCCGCGCGATTTCGACACCGCGCGGGCGCTGAAGCTCGGCTTCACGACGGATGAAAAGAGCTTTGACGATATCATCCGCATCCATATCCAGGATGAACTCGGCGGCAAATTCGTCGATTGATGAGCGTCGCCGCCAACTCCGCCCCTCATCCTGAGGAGCCGCGCAGCGGCGTCTCGAAGGATGGCGACGGAGCTCCGTTAACTCGTGGTTCGAGACGCGCGCAAGTGCGCGCTCCTCACCATGAGGACGGAGGTTGCGGCAAGGATACATCGCAGATGAATTTGAGCGGTATTGATCGATGAGGCCCTGATGCGGATCGCCAGCATCGGCGAATGCATGATCGAGCTGCGTCAGATGCCGAACGGGCACCTGACGCGCTCCTTCGGCGGCGACACGCTCAACACCGCCGTCTATCTCGCGCGGCTCGGTGCCCGCGTCGACTACGTCACCGCGCTCGGGGACGATCCGCTCAGCGACGAGATGATTGCGGGCTGGCGGGACGAGGGGATCGGCATCGACCAAGTGCTGCGCCTCAAGGGCAAACTGCCCGGCCTCTACATGATCGAGACCAATGCAGCCGGCGAGCGCCGCTTCTATCACTGGCGCGATGCCTCCGCCGTGCGCGGGCTGATGAGCCTGCCGGAGACGGATGCGCTGCTGGCCTCGCTCGCGGGCTATGATCTGATCTATCTCTCCGCCATCACGCTGTCGCTGTTCGATGTGGCCGGTTGCGCGCGTCTCATCGCAGCGCTGCAGCGCTGTCGCGCCTCCGGTGTCCGTGTCGCCTTCGACACCAATTTCCGCGCCCGCGGCTGGCCCGATCTCGATCTGGCGCGCGAGGCCTTTGCGCAGGCCTTTGCCGCATCCGATATCGTGCTGGCGTCCGTGGAAGACCTGAGCGCGCTGTATCCCGATGACGGGGAGGGCGCGCTGCTTGATCGCATCGATGCCGATGAGGCCGTGCTGAAGCTGGCGACGCCTGCGAGCATCGTGCGCGAGAAGGGCAAAGCGACGCGCGTCGAGGCGCAGCCGATAACGGGCACGGTCGTCGATACGACCGCCGCAGGCGACAGTTTTGCGGCGGCCTATCTGTTCGCGCGGCTGAGCGGCTCCGGGGCTGTCGCTGCGGCACAAGCCGGCCATCATCTCGCCGGCACCGTCGTCTGCCATCCCGGCGCGATCATCCCACGCGAGGCCATGCCTGACATGAAAGAGCAAACATCATGACCGATATCGCCAGGCGTCAGGACGATCTGCGCAAGATGCTGATCGCCGCCAAAGTCATTCCGGTGGTCACCATCGAGCGTGTTGCCGATGCCGTTCCGCTTGCGCGTGCGCTGGTTGCAGGTGGCGTGCGGACGTTGGAAATCACGCTACGCACAGCTGCTGCGGTTGAAGCTGCGAAGGCCGTGATCGCCGAAGTGCCGGACGCTATCGTCGGCATCGGCACGGTGCTCTCCGCTGCCGATTTCGAGCAGGCGCAGAAGCTTGGCGCGCGCTTCACGGTCAGTCCCGGCGCCACGCCGGCTCTGCTCGAAGCCGCGGCGAAAAGCGATCTGCCGCTGCTGCCCGGTGTCGCCACCGCATCCGAAGTCATGCAGGCGCGCGACTACGGTTTCGACACATTAAAGTTCTTCCCGGCCGAACAGGCAGGCGGCCGCGCGATGTTGCGCGCCTGGGCGGGGCCATTCCCCGATCTGCGCGTGTGTCCCACCGGCGGTATCACCGAAGCGAATGCGGCGGAATGGCTCAATGAGCCATCGGTGCTGGCGGTCGGCGGTTCCTGGATATGTCAACCATCATCTATAAAGGCGGGCGACTGGGCGGGCATAACGGCCATGTGCCTGCGGACGATGAAGGCCCTGTCACCGGGCTGAAGCTGCGCTATATTCATCGCAACTGCGATATCGAACCGGGAGAACGACCATGACTGCCAGCATCGTTGGATGGGCGCATATGCCCTTCGGGAAATTCGACGCCGAGACCGTGGAAAGCATGGTGGTCCGCGTCGCCACCGAGGCGATGGCGGATGCCGGCATCAGTGCCTCCGATGTCGATGAAATCGTGCTCGGCCATTTCAATGCCGGCTTCTCGCCACAGGATTTTACGGCCTCGCTGGTGCTGCAGGCCGATCCCGCGCTGCGCTTCAAGCCCGCCACCCGCGTTGAGAATGCCTGCGCCACCGGTTCCGCTGCGGTGCATGCGGGCATCAAGTCGATTGCCGCGGGGACTGCGAAGATCGTGCTCGTCGTTGGCGTCGAGCAGATGACCAAGACGCCAGGACCGGAGATCGGCAAGAACCTGCTGCGCGCCTCCTATCTGCCGGAAGACGGCGAGACGCCGGCGGGATTTGCCGGCGTGTTCGGCGGCATCGCGCAAAAATATTTCCAGAAATATGGCGACCAGTCCGATGCGCTGGCGATGATCGCGGCCAAGAACCACGCCAATGGCGTCCACAATCCCTATGCGCAGATGCGCAAGGATTTTGGCTTCGAGTTCTGCCGCTCCGAGAGCGACAAGAACCCGTTCGTGGCAGGGCCGCTGAAGCGCACCGATTGCTCGCTGGTGTCGGACGGCGCCGCCGCACTCGTGCTGACGGATGCGGAGACCGCGAAGACCATGGGCAAGGCCGTCAATATCCGTGCCACCGGCCATGCGCAGGACTTCCTGCCGATGTCCAAGCGCGACATTCTCGAATTTGAAGGCTGCACCGTGGCCTGGCAGAAGGCGCTGAAGTCCGCGGGCGTCGAGCTCGGCGACCTCTCTTTCGTCGAGACCCATGACTGCTTCACCGTGGCCGAGCTGATCGAATATGAAGCCATGGGCCTGACCCCGCGCGGGCAGGGCGCGCGCGCCATCAAGGAAGGCTGGGTGCAGAAGGACGGCAAGCTGCCGGTCAATCCATCCGGCGGCCTGAAAGCAAAAGGCCATCCGATCGGCGCCACCGGCGTCTCCATGCATGTGCTGAGCGCGATGCAGCTGCTCGATCAGGCGCCCGAGGGGATGCAGATCAAGAACGCAAAACTCGCCGGCATCTTCAATATGGGCGGTGCGGCGGTGGCGAATTACGTCTCGATCCTCGAGCCCGCGAAGTAACGCGGGTTTTGCGGAGATGAATGTCGCACAATGGCTTGCGGCGTCGGCGCGTCTGCATCCGCAGGCGCCAGCGCTGCTGAGCGGTACCTCGGTCGAGGCGGACTACGCGACATTCGCGTGGCGTGCCGCTGCCATCGGTGCGGGGCTCGTGCGCGACTACGGCATCGAGCCCCGCGATCGCGTGGCGTTGTTCGCGTCGAACTGCACGGCGTATCTCGAATGCATGTATGCGGTGTGGTGGATCGGTGGTGTCGTTATCCCGATTAACGCGAAACTGCATGGCCGCGAGGCCGCATGGATCTGCGACAATGCCGGCGCACGGCTAGCCATCGTGGATAGCGATAGTCACGATGCGCTGGTAGCCGTGAAAGAGGATCTGCCAACAACGATGCAGATGCTCTCGGTGCAGAGCGAGACGTTTTCCGAACTGCAGCATGGCGAGCCCACGTCACACGTGCCGCTCGCGCGCGAGGATCATGATCTCGCGTGGCTGTTCTATACCTCAGGCACCACGGGGCGGCCGAAAGGCGTGATGCTCAGCCATGGCAATCTGGTCGCCATGTCGATGTGCTATCTCGCCGATGTGGACACCGTGCATCAGCGCGATGCGATCCTCTATGCCGCGCCGATCTCGCATGGCGCCGGGCTGTATAATTTCATCCACGTCCGCATGGCGGCGCGGCATGTGGTGCCGGTGAGCCAGGGCTTTGAGCCCGATGAAGTGCTGGGTCTCGGCCGCGCGCTCGGCGATGTCGCGATGTTCGCGGCGCCCACCATGGTGCGGCGGCTGGTGGATGCGGCAAAGAAGCGCGGCGAGAGCGGCGAGGGCATTCGCACCATCGTCTATGGCGGCGGGCCGATGTATCTCGCCGATATCCGCGATGCCATCAGCGTGATGGGCCAGCGTTTCGTGCAGATCTATGGCCAGGGTGAATCGCCGATGACGATCACCTCGCTGCCGCGTGCGTTTCATGCGGATGTGGATCATCCGCGCTATCTGGAGCGGCTTGCATCCGTCGGCCCGGCGCAGAGCGTGATGTCGGTGCGGATTACGGATGCCGACGGCAAGGTACGCCCTGTGGGCGAGACGGGTGAGGTCGAGGCCAAGGGGCCGGCTGTCATGCTCGGCTACTGGAATAATGACAAGGCCAATAGCGAAACGCTGAAGGACGGCTGGCTGCGCACCGGCGATGTCGGTCGGCTCGATGCGGATGGTTTCCTCACGCTGTCGGACCGGTCCAAGGATGTGATCATCTCGGGCGGCACCAACATCTATCCGCGCGAGGTGGAGGAGGCGCTGCTGACGCATCCCGCCGTGCGGGAAGTCTCGGCCATCGGTGTCGCGGAGCCGGACTGGGGCGAGATCGTGGTGGCTTGCGTGGTGCTGGAGGATGGCGCTTCTGCGGATGACGCGGCGCTGGACGCGCATTGCCTGGCGCATATCGCAAGGTTCAAACGGCCGAAGCGCTATGTCTATCTGGAGGCGCTGCCGAAGAACAATTACGGCAAGGTGCTGAAGACGGAGCTGCGGGAGATGATGAAGGCGTAACGCTCTCTTGTCGTCACCCGACTTGATCGGGTGACCCAGTACACGCCGCTGTTCCTGAGTTTACTGGATCGCCCGGTCAAGCCGGGCGACGACAATTGGAGCTTGTTGCCCCATCCTCCCGCGCATAAGGCTCCGCGCCCAGCGCCCTTGCTCGCGCAAACCCGCTGTCGTTAAACCGTTTTCCCAATCACACGCTTTTCGGGAGCAAACGGCTTTGGCGGGACCACTTCACGGGATCAAGATCATCGACATGACCTCGGTGATGATGGGGCCTTACTGCACCCAGACGTTGGGCGATTACGGCGCCGATGTCATCAAGGTGGAGTCTCCCGATGGCGACGTGGTGCGTGCGATCGGGCCGATGCGCAATCCCGGCATGGGGCCGATTTTCCTCAACACCAACCGCAACAAGCGCTGCGTCTGCATCGACCTCAAGAAGGACGAGGGCCGCGAGGCGCTGCTGAAGCTGATCGCGACCGCCGACGTGCTGGTCTACAATGTCCGCCCGGCGGCCATGGTGCGGCTGAATCTCGGCTATGACGTCGTCTCAAAAATCAATCCGCGCCTGATCTATGCCGGCGTGTTCGGCTTCAGCCAGGCCGGCCCCTATGCCGCAAAGCCCGCTTATGACGACCTGATCCAGGGCGCCACCGCGCTCGCCGCGCTGAATGCGCGCATCAGCCCGGACGGCGTGCCGCGCTATGTGCCGAATGCGCTGGTCGATCGCATCGTCGGCCTCAATGCGCTTGGCGCGATCCTCGCCAGCGTCATCCATCGCGACAAGACCGGTGAGGGCCAGCGCGTCGACATCCCGATGTTCGAGACCATGGCGGGCTTTATGATGGGCGACCACATGGGCGGCCTCACTTACGATCCGCCGCTCGACAAGGGCGGCTATGGTCGTCACCTGTCGCCGGATCGCCGGCCCTACAAGACCTCGGACGGCTATATCTGCGCCATGGTCTATAACGACAAGCAGTGGAAGAGCTTCCTCAAGCATGTCGGCCGCGAGGAGCTGTTCGACGATCCGCGCTTCGCGACCTTCCCGCAGCGCATCCAGCATATCGATACGGTGAATGCCGAACTGTCGCGCATCTTCCTGACGCGCACCACGGCGGAGTGGGCGAAGTTGCTCGACGAGGCGGATGTGCCGTCGGCGCCGATGCATACGCTGGACAGCATGATGGAAGACCCGCACATGGTGGCGACGGATTTCTTCCAGCAGGTCGAGCATCCCACCGAAGGCGCGGTGCGCAACATGAAGGTGGCCGCCACCTGGTCGAAGACGCCGGTGGACCTGTCGCGTCTCGCCTCGCATCTCGGCGAGCAGAATGCGGAAGTGCTGGCCGAGGTCGGCTACACCGCCGAACAGATTGCAAAGCTGCACAAGGATGGCGTGCTGAAGCAGGCCGCCATGCCTGATACGTCGGAGCTGTAACGCATGGACTTCGCCCTCGACGACAACCAGGAGTCCATCCGCGATACGATCGAAAAAATCTGTTCGCGCTTCGACGATGCCTATTGGCTGAAAAAGGACAAAGAGGGCGGCTTCCCCATCGAATTCCACAAGGCGATCGCCGATGCCGGCTATCTCGGTATCTGCATCCCCGAAGAATATGGCGGTTCGGGGCTCGGCATCACCGACGCTGCGATCATGATGCGGGCGATTTCGGAATCCGGCGCCGGCATGTCGGGCGCATCGGCCGTGCATATGAATGTGTTCGGGCTTAATCCGGTGGTGGTGTTCGGCACGCCCGAGCAATGCGCGCGGATGCTGCCGCCGATCGTTGCCGGGACGGAAAAATCCTGCTTTGCGGTGACCGAGCCGAATACCGGGCTCAACACGACGCAGCTCAAGACCCGCGCGGTGCGCAAGGGTGATCGCTACATCGTCAACGGCCAGAAGGTGTGGATCTCCACCGCGCAGGTGGCCGAAAAGATCCTGCTGCTGGCGCGCACCACGCCGCTGGAAGAGGTGAAGAGCCCGACCCATGGGCTCAGCCTGTTCTATACGGATTTCGATCGCGCGAAGATTACCGTGCATGAGATCGAGAAGCTCGGGCGCAAATGCGTGGATTCGAACGAGCTGTTCTTCGCCGATTTCGAAATCCCGGTGGAGGACCGCATCGGCGAGGAAGGCCGCGGCTTCGAATATATTTTGCACGGCATGAATCCGGAGCGCATCCTGATTGCGGCGGAAGCCGTGGGGCTCGGCAAGGTCGCGCTGAAGAAGGCGTCGGCCTATGCGAAAGAGCGCAACGTGTTCAATCGCCCCATCGGCCAGAACCAGGCGATCCAGCATCCGCTGGCCAAGAACTGGATGGAGCTGGAAGCGGCGTGGCTGATGGTGATGTCGGCGGGCTGGCAATACGACAACGGCATGTCGTGCGGGCCGGCGGCGAATTCCGCAAAGTATCTCGCAGGCGAGGCCGGTTATCATGCCTGCGAGCAGGCTGTCATGACGCATGGCGGGTTTGGTTACGCCAAGGAGTATCATGTGGAGCGCTATTTGCGGGAGTCGCTGATCCCGCGGATCGCGCCGGTGAGCCGGGAGCTGATCCTGAGCTTTATCGCCGAGAAGGCGTTGGGGTTGCCGAAGTCGTATTGACGCCGTCATCCCGGCGAATGCCGGGATCCATAACCTCCGCAGAAGAGGTTTGAACTCGGGATGGGCTGCACGGCATGATCGCATTTTCGGTGTCTATGGATCCCGGCGTTCGCCGGGATGACAGAGGGGGCATATGAGCTACATCACAGGCGTCGGCCTTCTCCCTTATGGCAAGCATGAGGGCTCATCGACCATCGATCTGATGTCCCGCGCCGCCGAGCTCGCGCTCAAGGATGCCGGGCTCAAGCGCAAAGATATCGATGGCTTCCTCTGCGGCTATTCCACCACCATGCCGCATATCATGCTGGCCACCGTCTTCGCCGAACATTTCGGCATCACGCCGTCCTATGCCCATGCGATCCAGGTCGGCGGCGCCACCGGCATGGCGATGGCGATGCTGGCGCATCAACTGGTGGAGGGCGGTGTCGCCAAACATGTGCTGGTGGTTGGCGGCGAGAACCGGCTGACCGGGCAGAGCCGCGATGCCTCGATCCAGGCGCTCGCCCAGGTCGGGCACCCCATTTATGAAGTGCCGCTCGGCCCGACCATTCCCGCATATTACGGCCTGGTCGCCAATCGCTACATGCACGAATATGGCGTGACGCAGGAAGACCTCGCGGAATTCGCGGTGCTGATGCGCAAGCATGCGCTGACCCATCCCGGTGCGCAGTTTCATGAGCCGATCACCGTCGCCGATGTGATGGCCTCGAAGACGATCGCGACGCCGCTAAAACTGCTCGATTGTTGCCCGGTCTCCGATGGCGGCGCGGCCTTTGTCGTCAGCTACGAGCCGACCAGCGCGACGAAGATCAAGGTGCGCGGCGCGGCGCAGGCGCATACCCATCAGCACATCACCGCAGCACCGCCGTTGTCCGGCCTCGGCGCCGAGATCGCCATCGATCGCGCGAAGAAGGCGACCGGTATCGAAATCTCCGATGTCCGCTATGCCGCGATCTATGACAGCTTCACCATTACACTGGGGATGCTGCTGGAAGACCTCGGCCTGGCCGGCCGCGGCGAGGCGGCGGCGAAAGTGCGTGCCGGCCATTTCAGCCAGCATGGCGCAATGCCGCTGAACACCCATGGCGGGCTGCTCTCCTACGGCCATTGCGGCGTCGGCGGCGCCATGGCGCATCTGGTCGAGGCGCATCTGCAGATGACGGGCAGGGCCGAGAACCGCCAGGTCGAAGACGCGTCCGTCGCGCTGCTGCATGGCGATGGCGGCGTGTTGTCCTCCCATGTCTCGATGTTTCTGGAGCGCGTGTGATGAGCCAGCTCAAACCCGCCGCCGACTGGACCACCGGTACGGAAGCCATCAGCTTCCAGTGCTGCCGCGCCTGCGATGCGATCCAGTATTTCCGCCGCTCGTTCTGCGCGGCGTGTGGTTCGGCCGATCTCGACGACAAGGTCTCGTCAGGCGAGGGGACCGTCTATGCGACGTCCCTCGTTCTCCGCGCGGGCACGCCGGAAGCGCGCGAGCATGTGCCGTATCATATCGTGCTGGTGGATACCGCCGAGGGTTTTCGTATGATGGCCCATGGGGCCAATGATCTGGTCATCGGCGACAAGGTGAAGGCCGGCTATCGGCAGTTCACGGGGCGGCTGGTGCCGTTTTTTGAGCGGGCGTAACCCGAAACGCCGAGGCCGTAGGATGGGTTGAGCGTGTTCGCGAAAACCCATCACCCCTTGCGCAGGTGGTGATGGGTTTTCGCTGCGCTCAACCCATCCTACGGCAGCGGCGCTTGTGGTTTGTAGGGGGGGCAAAGCGAAGCGTGCCCACCACCATTGCACAACACTTGAAGGTGGGCACGGCGCAAACGCGCCTTTGCCCACCCTACAAGATCAGAACGTCACAACACCGCGGATCGACGCGCCGCTCTTCATCAAATCAAACCCTTTATTGATGTCGCTGAGCGGCATCACATGGGTGATCATCGGGTCGATCTGGATCTTGCCCTGCATGTACCAGTCGACGATCTTCGGCACATCGGTGCGGCCGCGCGCGCCGCCGAAGGCGGTGCCCTTCCACACACGACCCGTCACCAGCTGGAACGGGCGCGTCGCGATCTCCGCACCCGACGGCGCCACGCCGATCACGATCGACTGGCCCCAGCCGCGATGGCACGCTTCCAGCGCCTGCCGCATCACGGTGACATTGCCGGTGCAGTCAAAGGTGTAGTCGGCGCCGCCGATCTGGTCCGCGCCCGACTTGGTCATGTCCACGAGATGCGGGACAAGGTCCTTGCCGAGTTCCTTCGGATTGACGAAATGCGTCATACCGAAGCGCTCGCCCCAGGCCTTGCGGTCATTGTTGATGTCGACGCCGATGATCATGTCGGCGCCGGCGAGGCGCAGGCCCTGCAGCACGTTGAGGCCAATGCCGCCGAGGCCGAACACGATCGCCTTGGCGCCTTGCTCCACCTTGGCGGTGTTGAAGACAGCGCCGACACCGGTGGTGACGCCGCAGCCGATATAGCAGACTTTGTCGAACGGCGCGTCTTCACGGATCTTGGCCACAGCGATCTCAGGTAGCACCGTGTAATTCGCGAATGTCGAGGTACCCATATAGTGATGCACCGGCTTGCCCTCGAGCTTGAAGCGCGAGGTGCCGTCGGGCATCAGGCCCTGGCCCTGGGTCGCGCGGATGGCGGTGCAGAGGTTCGTCTTGCGCGAGAGGCACGACGGGCACTGGCGGCATTCCGGCGTGTAGAGCGGGATGACATGGTCGCCGGGCTTCACCGAGGTGACGCCGCGGCCGACTTCGCGCACGATGCCGGCGCCTTCATGGCCGAGGATGGCGGGGAAGAGACCTTCCGGATCGGCGCCCGACAATGTGAACTCGTCGGTGTGGCAGATACCGGTCGCCTTGATCTCGACCAGCACCTCGCCGTCGCGGGGCCCATCGAGCTGGACGGTGGTGATCTCAAGCGGCTTGCCGGCGGCAATGGCGACTGCGGCGCGAACATCCATGGAGCATTCCTTCAGTGACAAACAAGTATCTGACTTGTGATCGCAGCCGGGCAGGCCCGCGCAATCAGCCATTGCCGCTTAGCACATCATGAGGCACTGAGCAGCCCATGACCCGAGAGACAAAATGAGCAAAGAGACAAATGCCCTCATCGCCTCGGCCGCGCCGATCCTGTTCGTGCTGCTGTGGAGCACCGGGTTCATCGGCACCAAATACGTCCTCAATGGTGCGGAGCCGCTGACCTATCTGACCGTCCGCATGATCATCGCGGCGGCGATCATGGGCGTCATCGTTTTACTCACGCGCCCAAGCTGGCCGGATCGCGCCGGCATCGGCCACAACATCGTTGCCGGCTGCCTGATCCAGGGGCTCTATCTTGCCGGCACGGTGCTGGCGATCGCGCATCAGGTGCCGGTCGGTCTGTCCGCGATCATTCCGGGCCTGCAGCCGATCCTCACCTCGATCCTTGCCAGCCGCTTCCTCAATGAGCGCATCACGCCGCTGCAATGGGGCGGGCTGGTGCTCGGCCTCGGCGGCGTGCTGCTGGTGCTGCATGGAAGGCCGATGTCGGGCAATGCCGGCTGGGGCTGGGCGGCATCGGGCCTGTCGCTGGTCACCATCACCATCGGCACGCTGTATCAGAAGCGCTTCTGCGGCGGCACCGACTGGCGCGTGGGAAGCTTCGTGCAGCAATCGTCTGCCATGGTGATGCTCGGCATCGGCGCGTGGTTGTTCGAGACGCGGGTGATCCATTGGACCACGGAATTCGTGCTGGCCGTGTCGTGGCTGGCGGTGGTGCTGTCGATCGGCACGGTGGGGCTGTTGTACTGGCTGCTGCGCCGTCAGGCGTCGAGCCAGGTGGCGAGCCTGTTCTATCTGGTGCCGGCGGTGACGGCGCTGATGGCGTTCATCCTGTTCGGCGAGAAGCTCGATGCAGTGGCCATCGTCGGTATGATCGCCTGCGGCGCGGCAGTGCTGCTGGTGAACCGGGCGAAGGCGTAGGGATGTAGGGTGGGCAAAGGCGCGCAGCGCCGTGCCCACCTTGAAGTGCACGGCTGGTGAAGGTGGGCACGCTTCGCTTTGCCCACCCTACAGATGACGGCCTAAGCGCCTTGCCGTAGGGCGGATGAGCGCAGCGTAATCCGCCGGCCGAATTCAAAGTCGAGACTCCGCGGCGGATGACGGATTCGCCTCATCCGGGCTTCGGCATCATCCAGACATGAAAAAGCCTCCGGACTTGGACCCGGAGGCTTTCACATCTGCGGGGAAGAAGGATTACTTCTTCTTGGCAGCCTTCTTGGTCTTCTTGGCGACCTTCTTGACGGTCTTCTTGGCAGCCTTCTTCACGGTCTTCTTGGCGGCGGCCTTCTTCACGGTCTTCTTGGCGGCGGCCTTCTTGACGGTCTTCTTGGCGGCCTTCTTCACGGTCTTCTTCGCAGCTTTCTTAGCCATTGGTGGTCTCGCTTTCTTGGTTGCCTTCTTTGAAGAGGATTTCTTCGCAGAAGCTTTCTTGGTGGACTTCTTGGCCGGAGTCACTTTCTTCGCAACTTTCTTCGCGGCCTTGGTAACTGTTTCGACCACCGAGGTGGCCGCTTCTTTGGTCGCACCGGCGGCGCTGCTCAGCGCATCCGTCACTTGTTCGATGATCGGAGTGTCGTCAGTCATAGCATCCCCCAGCGGTTATCGACGTTTCCACGTTAATCCGATTCGCTGATGTGTTGAAGTGCATGCGATATGCCGTCAACTACTTCGTATCGTCTTATACGCTTTTAGTGCGCGATCGCGACCTTCCTTGTGGTCGATGATCGGCATCGGATAGTCGATCCCGAGTTTGATACCTGCCTGCGTCAGCTCCGTCGGTGTGGCCGTCCACGGTTGATGAACGAGTTTTGCTGACAAGTTATTAAGTTCTGGAACCCATCGACGCACATAATCGCCATCGGGATCGAACTTCTCACCCTGCAAGATCGGATTGAAGACGCGGAAGTAGGGCGCTGCATCGGCGCCTGAACCTGCGACCCACTGCCAGTTCGCAGGATTGCTGCCGTTGTCCGCATCGACAAGCGTATCCCAGAACCACGCTTCGCCGTGGCGCCAGTCGATCAGGAGATGCTTCACGAGGAAGGATGCGACCACCATGCGCACGCGATTGTGCATCACGCCCGTGTGCCAGAGCTCGCGCATACCCGCATCGACGATGGGATAACCGGTGAGCCCGCGTTGCCAGGCCTTCAGCGCCTTGCGATCGGTCTTCCATGGGAAATCATCGAAGGACTCCTGCAGATTGCGGGCTGCGAGATCGGGGATGTCGAACAACAGATGCCGGCAGAAGTCGCGCCAGCCGAGCTCGCTGAGGAATTTTCCGATGTCGCTTTGCAGCTTCGGATGCTCGTCGGCGGCGAATTGCGCGGCGGTCCAGACTTGCCTGGGGCTGATCTCACCGAAGCGCAAATGCGGCGACAGGCGCGACGTCCCGTCGCGGTCGGGACGATCGCGCCCCTTCGCATAACCCTGGATGTCCTTGAGGAAGCGCTTGAGATGTTTTTGCGCCGCGACTTCGCCCGGCGTCCAGGTCTCGCGCAGGCCGCCGGCCCAATCCGGTTTGGTGGGCTCGAGCTTCCAGTCGTCGAGCTTGTCGCTCTTCACGTTCGGCGCCGCGATCAGCTTCTTCGGCGCCGGCACCGGCTTCGCCGGCCCGCCCATCGCGAGGATACGCTTGTAGAAGGGCGTGAAGACGCGCATGCCGCGGCCTTCCTTCATGCGAATGGTGTTCGGATGTGTCAGCAGGTCGCCGGGAAAGCTTTCGGTGCCGATATCGAGATCGGCAAGCGCCTCGGTGACGTCATCGGCGATGGCGAGATGCGGCGCCTGCGCGATCTCGTTCCAGAACACGTGGCTCGCATCGATCTCGCGCGCGAGGGCCGGGATCACGTCGGCTGCGGCGCCATGGCGCAGCACCAACGTGCCACCGATGGCTTCGATACGCTCTGAGAGTGCACGCAGCGACTGCGCCAGCCACCATCGCGTGGCGCCGCCCATCGGTCGTGCCTGTGGTGCTTTGATCTGTTTGCTGTGCTCGTCGAGCAAATAGAGACACAGCACCGGCGCGCCCGATCTGGCAGCGGCATGAAGTGCGGGGTGATCCGAGAGGCGAAGGTCGTCGCGAAACCAGACGATGATGGGGGCATGATCAGTCATGATCATCATCTAACACGGTTGCGCACCGATCGATCCAGTCTCTGATACCGCAGCTTGCAACCTTGCGCGCGTTGATGCGTATCTGTTCGTATCAGACACCCAACGCACCGGAGACCGACGTGAAGCGCAATGTGATTCTCTATCTGGCGACCTTCATCGTCATGCTGCCGCTCGATCTTCTTTTTCTCGGGCTCATCGCCAAGGGCTTCTTCCAGTCGCAAGTCGGCGACATGCTGGGCGAGGTGCGGATGGCGCCGGCGGTGCTGTTCTATTGTCTCTATATCGTCGGCATCCTGATCTTCGTCAGCGCCTCCGCGGACGCGACCTGGCGCTCGGCACTGCTCTATGGTGCGCTGTTCGGCTTCTTCTGTTACGCGACCTTCGAGCTGACCTCGCTGGCGCTGCTCAAGCACTGGACCTGGCCGGTGGTGATGGTCGATCTCGCCTGGGGCACGTTTGTGACCGCGACAGCGGGGACATTGGGGCTGATCATCACGGATTGGCTGGCGCCAAGGAGCTAGCCCGGATCTTTCGGTCGTCATTGCGAGGAGCAAAGCGACGAAGCAATCCAGAGCCCCACGAAGGAAGACTGGATTGCTTCGTCGCAAGGGCTCCTCGCAATGAC
>JAEXYA010000056.1 GCA_023451825.1 Pseudomonadota bacterium | reverse complement strand
TTCCGCGTGGTTGGAGACGGGTGGGGTGCTTCCCCAAGCTCCGTCCTGCCGTGGGATAGACCCCACCCCCGCCTATCGGCGGACCCTCCCCACTGCGCGGCTTTGCCGCTTGGGGGAGGGAGGCCATTACTCCCTCACGCCATCGTGACCTCCCGCCGGTTCCCCGCTGCTCCGGCACGCGCTCTGCATGTGCATCAGCACCCGATCACCCATGCCTCATTGCCGCCGTCGTGCTAGGCTCTGCTTCATAAACCGCGGAGATCGTCGTTGAGCGCCACGCCACCCCGCCCTGAGACACCACCCGACGCGCAGACGGCTGCGCAGCTCCGGCTCGCGCAAGCGCTGCAGCATGCGCGCTGGTCGATCGGTTGGGAGCGCGCATGGCCGTCGCTGGCGGGTGCGCTCTCCGTCATCGGCCTGTTCCTCGTCGCCTCATGGGCCGGGCTGTGGCTTGTCCTGTCGCCGATTCCGCGAACCATCGGTCTGGCGCTGTTCGTCATCGCGCTGATCGCCGCGCTCTATCCTTTCCTTCGCTTCCGCTGGCCGACGCGCGAAGAGGGCCTCGCCCGGCTCGATCGCGGCTCCGGCATCCGCCATCGCCCGGCCACCGCGCTCACCGACACGCTGTCGTCGCAGGACCCGCTTGCCCGCGCGCTGTGGCTGGCGCAGCGCGAGCGCACGCTGGCCTCGCTGAAGCGCATTCGCGCCGGCCTGCCGTCGCCGCGCCTGCCGCTGCATGATCCCTGGGCGTTGCGCGCGCTGGTCGTCGTACTCTTGGTCGCCACCTGGTTCGCCGCCGGTGGCGAGCGGGGTGCGCGTATCATGGCGGCCTTCGACTGGAAGGGCATCGTCACGCCGTCCAATGTCCGCGTCGA
The DNA here is from genome assembly GCA_023451825.1 of Pseudomonadota bacterium. GTDB lineage: Bacteria > Pseudomonadota > Alphaproteobacteria > Rhizobiales > Xanthobacteraceae > Tardiphaga. Next base: position 62,353 of record JAEXYA010000056.1, on the reverse strand, counting down.
TGCCTGGGTCAATCCGCCGCCTTACACGGCCAAGCCGCCGATCATCCTCTCCGCTGCGAACAAGGATGCCGCCAGCGACACCGCCATGGCGGTGCCGTCGGGCTCGACGCTGATCGTGCGTTCCAGCGGTGGTGCGCTCGATGTCGCGCTCACGGGCGGCATCGCCGAAGTGGCCCCTGCAGGCGATGCGCCGGCCGGCACCAATGAGAAGCACTACACGATCTCCGGCGATGGCACCGCGCAGGTACGCGCGCCATCGGGGCGGCCGGTGTGGAATTTCACGTCCACTGGCGATCGCGCGCCGACCATTTCCCTCGCCAAGGACCCCGAGCGTCAAGCCCGCGGCTCGCTGCTGCTGGCCTACAAGCTCGAGGACGATTACGGCGTCACCGAAGCCCATGCGCAATTCGCGGCAAAGCCCGGCGATGGCAAGGTCAAGCCACGCCCGCTCTTCGATCCGCCGTCCTTCGCACTGGTGCTGCCCAATGCACGCACCCGTAACGGCGTCGGCCAGACGGTGAAGGATCTCTCCGAAGATCCTTATGCCGGTGCCGAGGTCACGCTGACCCTCACCGCGAAGGACGAGGCCGGCAATGAGGGCAAGAGCGACGCCATCGCGACGCGTCTGCCGGAGCGGCTGTTCACAAAGCCGCTGCCGCGCGCGCTGATCGAGCAGCGCCGCAATCTCGCGCTCGATGCCAATCAGAAGGACCTCGTTGTCTTCGCGCTGGAAGCGCTGATGATCGCGCCGGAGGCGTTTACGCCGGAAGCCGGCCATTATCTCGGCCTGCGCAGCGTGCTGACGCAGGCGCAGCGTGCCCGCACCGACAATGCCTTGAAGGAGGTTGTCGCCAGCCTGTGGTCGCTCGCCGTCACCATTGAGGATGGCGACATTACCGATGTCGACAAGGCGCTGAAGGCCGCGCAGGACGCACTGAAGCAGGCGCTGGAGCGCGGCGCCAGCGACGAGGAGATCAAGAAGCTCACCGAGAATCTGCGCGCGGCGCTGGACAAGTTCCTCAAGCAGCTTGCCGAGCAGATGAAACAAAATCCGCAGCAGCTCGCGCGTCCGCTGGACAAGAACAGCAAGGTGATGCGGCAGCAGGATCTCAACAACATGATCGAGCGCATGGAGCGGCTGTCGCGCTCCGGCGACAAGGATGCGGCCAAGCAGTTGCTCGAACAGATGCAGCAGATGCTGGAGAACCTGCAGATGGCGCAGCCCGGCCAGGGCGGCGGCGACGACGAGATGCAGCAGTCGATGAACGAACTCAACGACATGATCCGCAAGCAGCAGCAGCTCCGTGACAAGACCTTCAAGGAAGGCCAGGACCAGCGCGGCGAGCGCCGTCGCGGCAAGCAAGGCGACAAGGGTATGGGCGATCTGCAGCAGGATCAGCAGGGCCTGCGCGATCGCCTCAAGAAGCTGCAGGAGCAGCTCGCACGCCAGGGTATGGGCCAGGGCCAGAAGGGACAGAAAGGCCAGCAGGGGCAACAGGGACAAGGGCAGCAAGGCGAGCAGGGCCAGAACGGCGGCGATCAGGATGGCGATGGCGACGGGCTTGGTGATGCCGATGGCGCCATGGGCGATGCCGGCGGCCAGCTCGGCGACGGCGATGCCGATGGCGCGGTGGGCTCCCAGGGCCGCGCACTCGAAGCGCTGCGCAAGGGCGCGCAGAGCCTCGCCCAGCAGATGCAGCCGGGCGAGGGCGAAGGGCAGGACGGGCCGGGCAACAATGCCGGCCGCCAGCAGGGCGCTGCCCGCCAGAATGATCCGCTCGGTCGTCCGTTGCGTGGCCGCGATCTCGGCGACGATCTGTCGGTGAAGATCCCCGGCGAGATCGACGTGCAGCGGGTGCGGCGCATTCTGGAAGAACTCCGCCGCCGGCTTGGCGATACGACACGCCCGCAGCTCGAGCTCGATTACATCGAGCGATTGCTGAAGGATTATTGAGGAGCTTTTCCCTCCCCCAAGCCGCGAAGCGGCGCAGCGGGGAGGGTGGCGCGTAGCGCCGGGTGGGGTCTCTCCCCACGTGGCGTCCTACCGTGGGGAGAAACCCCACCCGTCTCGACCGCTGCGCGGTCGATCCACCCTCCCCGCGTCGCGTGGCTGCGCCACGCTAGGGGGAGGGAAAAGAACTACACCCGCACCATCCGCTTGCCCCTGTTCTCGCCCGCCAGCAATCCGATCAGCGCCTGCGGCGTATTCTCGATGCCATCGATCACATCCTCCAGCACCTTGATCTTGCCGGACGACACCCAGCCCTGCAGATCGTTCAACGCCTCGCCGCGCTGCTTCATATAGTCCATCACGATGAAACCCTGCATGGTGAGACGCTTCACCACGATCAGGCCGGGTACGCCGCGCGGGCCGGTGGCGGAGGGCGCGCCGTCATATTGCGAAATGGCGCCGCAGCAGGCGATGCGGCCATTGAGGTTCATCTGCGGCAGGCAGGCTTCGAGGATGTCGCCGCCGACATTGTCGAAATAAACGTCGATGCCGTCAGGCGCCGCTGCCTTCAGCGCCTTGAACACTGCGCCGTCCTTGTAATCCACGGCGGCATCGAAGCCGAGTTCGGAGGTCAGCCATTTGCACTTGTCAGCGCCGCCGGCGATGCCGATCACGCGGCAGCCTTTCAGTTTTGCAATTTGCCCGACGATGGAGCCGACCGAGCCGGCGGCTGCGGAGACGACGACCGTCTCGCTTTCCTTGGGCTTGCCCACATGGAGCAGGCCGAAATAGGCGGTGAGGCCGGCGATGCCGTAAATCGAGAGAAGATGCGTCAGCGGCTCCATGCGCGGCATTTTCGTCAGATGTTTCGCCGGCACGGCGGCATAGTTCTGCCAGCCGGTGTCGCCGAACACGATATCGCCGGGTTTCAACGCGTCGGATTTTGACGACACGACTTCGGCGATGCCGCCGCCGGCCATTACGCTGTTGGCCTCCACGGCCGAACGATAGGTGGCGCCATGCATCCAGGCGCGATTGGCGGCGTCGAGCGAGATATAGCGCACGCGCAGCAGCGCCTCGCCTTCCTTCGGCTCCGGCATCGGGCCATCGATGAGCTTGAAATGCTCCGAGCCGAGTTTGCCCGCGGGCTTCTCCACCAGCAGAACCTGGCGGTTGATGGTGTCGGTCATATCGTGCCTCCCTGTGTTTTTTGTAGGTTACGTGGCATGGCGGCGAGGGGCAATGCGATCGCGTAGGATGGGTTGAGCGCAGGCGCGGAGCGCCGAAAGCGAAAACCCATCAGCCGAGCCAGCCGCAGGGGAAAGGTGATGGGTTTTCGCTGCGCTCAACCCATCCTACGGCTCCGAGTTAGAAAAACTGCAAGTCTTCAGCTTTGCCGCCGCGCAGCACCGTCGCATATTCGATCGCCACGAAAAGCCCGCCGGCAACATAGACCTTGCGCGGCACGGTGCGCGCCAGTTGCTGGCTCAGCTTCACCGCATCCTCCATGGCATTGGCGACATGGATGCGCGCGGTGGAATGCGCCTTGCGCGCGGCTGCGCCAACGATGCGCGCATCGGCCCCCTTGTGATGCGCACGCGTGCAGACGATCGCACCGAATTGCGGCGCCAGATGCTGCGCGATCTCGTCCACATTCTTGTCGGCGGAAACGCCGAGCACCAGCAGCCAGTCGTCTTTTCCGTGGATCGCATGCAGCCCGCGCAGCGCCTGCATCACGCCATCGGGCGTGTGGCCGACATCGATCACCGTGAGCGGATCGCGCTGGATGACTTCGAGACGGCCGGGCCACTTCGTCTCGCGCAGGCCTGTACGAATCGCGTGATCAATGCGGGTGGCTTCGGCATCCGGATGCATGCGTTGCATCCACAGCAGGAACAAAGCGGCCGCGATCGCGGCATTGTTGAGCTGGAATTCGCCGTGCAGGGTGATTTCCAGCCCGCGCAAAATCGTCTCGCCCACGCGGCAATTGAAATTCTGCGCTTTCGCCGACGTCACCACATTGCTGATGACGATGCCATCACCGACATGCTGGCCGCTGACATGGCGGTTGCGGTTGTATTCGGCGAGGTGCGCGCGCAGCGGCAGGCAGTTCTCGCCATAGATCACGGTGCCGTGGCTGGCGCAGGCATCGCTCTTGTCGGACGCGATCAACGCCAGCGAATTGCCGAGCAGCGTGGTGTGTTCGAGATCCACCGAGGTGACGCAAGTGAGCGTGGCGCCGATCAGGCGCACAGGATCATAACGGCCGCCGATGCCCGCCTCGAACACCGCGAGATCGCAGCCCATCTCCTGAAAGTAGAGACAGGCCAGTGCGAACTGCGCTTCGAAAGCACCGAAGGTCTCGGTGACGCCGTGATGGTCGAGGTCGGTGATGGCGGTGGCGACGCGCAATACGAGGGCTTCGAGCAATTCGTCATCGACGGGTTCGCCGTCGATCTGGAAGCGCTCGTTGAAGCGATACAGATGCGGCGAGGTGAACAGCCCCGTGCGCAGGCCAAAGGTGCGGCCGATTGAGGCGCAGAAGGCGGCCGTCGATCCCTTGCCGTTGGAGCCGGTGATGACAAGCGAATGTTGCTGCAGGCGTGCACGGTCGATCGACAGCACATCGAGCAATTGTGCGAGACGCGCCAGGCCGATGCCGCCGGTGCCGTATTTGGGCAGGTTAAACATGGATCAGGCCCAGCGAAGTGAAGGTGTGGCGCCAGATGCGCAGGATGAGATCGTCGCGGCCGGCATCCTCGAGAAAGCGGATCGAGGGATTGGCATTGACCTCGATGATGCGCAATGGCCCAGCAGCCTTGACGGGCTGGATGAAGAGATCGATGGCTCCTGCGCGCAGCCCGAGCGCCTTCAGCGCGGTCCGCGCCGCGTTGAAAACCGGTTCTGCATCGTCCGGTTCTGCAAATGCCATGCGGCCGCCTGCGCTCAGATTGGTGCGGCCAAGCAGGACGAACCGTTCGCCCTGCGCGGGAATGAAGCCAGGCTCACTGACGAGGCCATCAAGCGGTGCGGCGGAGACACCGCGCGCTTCGAGTTGCGCCTGCTGCGCGGCGACGAGTTGTCGAACGGATGTGCTGCCGTCGCCGGTGACGAAGGGAACTGATTTGGTCGCGGCGTAGACGATCTCGTCGTCGAGTACGAAGATGCGATATTCGCTCCCGGAATGGACCGGCTGGATCAGGATGGCATCATAGTGTTGCGCCACGCTCTCCAGATATCTGGCGAGATCATCGGAGCCGCTGACGATCTGGGCGAAATCCCCCCGCGATCCGTTCAACGGTTTGATGAATGCGTGGTCATCGAGTTTGTTGAAATAAGCCAGCGCATCCGCGCGCTCGTGGCCCGGCGCGCGGTGGGCGCGATGCCGGTCGTGCAGGAAGAAATAATCGCCGCCCAATGTCGCGAGGCCGGCGCGGGCCATCAGCACATTGGCCATATGCTTGTCATTGGCCAGCGTCGCCGCGGTGGCGTTGTTTTGCGGAAAGAACGAGCCGCGCCCGGCCCCGAAGGCGGCGTGCTTGCCTGCACCCGAGACCTCGAAGATCAGCCCTGTGCCGCCATCCAGTTCGGCAAAGCCCAGCCCCAGCTCGCTTGCGGCATATTCCGCATAGATCGTCTGGTCGGGATAGTAGGCCGGCTTGCCGGCCCGGATGGCGCGAAATGGGGTCATTGAGGCCTGGCGCCGGTCAGTGAACGAAGAAGCCGCCGCGAGCGACTCCCAAAGGAGTGAGAAATTACCGGAACGGACGCAGCCAATCCAGCAGATGGTTTGGCGGACCTCGAGCAAGGATAGGTCTGAAAATGCTGGTTTAGAGAAATTAAATGTCCTGGATCAAACTTGGCCCTTGCCCGGCGGTAACCTGATTTGCAAATTTGTGACCTGCCTCCGTCAATCCGCAATTGCACTCCGAGGCATCTTTGAATAGATGTCATTCGCATCTGCGAAAGCCCAATTTAGCCAATTGCCGCAAGGGTTTCTCAGCATCTGACGCGGCTTCGAATGTAATCGTTCTAAGCTAAGCCCGCACCGGAAAATCATATCCCATGAGCGCCTTTCACCGCGAAACCGTGACCTCCGTCCAGCATTGGACCGACACGCTGTTCTCCTTCCGCGCCACGCGCGACACCTCGTTCCGTTTCCAGAACGGCCAGTTCGCCATGATCGGCCTCGAAGTCGATGGCAAGCCGCTGCTGCGCGCCTATTCGATGGCCAGCGCGAACCATGAAGAAGAGCTCGAGTTCTTCAGCATCAAGGTGCCGGACGGTCCGCTGACCTCGCGCCTGCAGAAGATCAAGGAAGGCGACACCATCCTGGTCGCCCGCAAGGCGGTGGGCACGCTGGTCACCGACAGCCTGCTGCCGGGCAAGCGCCTGCTGATGCTGTCCACCGGCACCGGCCTCGCGCCCTTCGCCAGCCTGATCAAGGATCCGGAAGTCTATGACCAGTACGAGCAGGTCGTGCTGGTGCATGGCTGCCGCCAGGTCTCCGAACTGGCCTATGGCGAACGCCTGGTCGAACGTCTGCAGAAGGACGAGATGTTCGGCGAGTTGATGAAGGACAAGTTCACCTATTACCCGACGGTGACCCGCGAACCGTTCCGCAACCGTGGCCGCATCACGGACCTGATCGAATCCGGCCAGATCTTCAAGGATCTCGGCCAGGGCCCACTGGATATCGAAACCGACCGCATCATGCTGTGCGGCAGCCCGGCGATGCTCGAGGATCTCAAGAACATGTTCGAGAAGCGCGATTTCCTCGAAGGCGCCGGCAACAAGCCTGGCCACTTCGTGATCGAAAAGGCGTTCGTCGAGCGCTAAGCGCACTTTCAGCCCACTCTGCCCTCATCCTGAGGAGCCGCGCAGCGGCGTCTCCCAGCGAATGGCGAAGCCATTCGCAAGGGATGGCGGCACACTCCGAGCCAGGCCAGTCATGGTTCGAGACGCGCGCAAGAGCGCGCTCCTCACCATGAGGGCGGAGTGAGTGGCCATTGCACCGCAAACCCGCGCCCCGCGCGGGTTTTGTCGTTTTGGAGCATCGCAAGACTTGGGTGAGCTTGATGCGCTAGTCTCGTCAGCCTGACGTGCGGTTTGTGATCTGTGCGTCATCCGAACTTCGTAAGGCTGAGCGCCCACTAGTCGAGAGCAGGTCCATGCAAACCGTGATGCTTCCATTCACGCCGCGCTATATCGTGTTGACGATCTGCAGCGTTGCAACCTTGTTTCTGATCGCGATGGGCATCTGGGATCACAGACTGATCCATCTGGTGATCATCCCCGCAACCATCTTCGGCTGCCTCGCCGCGCTTGGCTTTCATGATCTGTTTCAGAAAGATCATGCGGTTTTGCGCAATTACCCGATCTCGGCGCATATCCGCTTCCTGCTCGAGGAAATCCGCCCGGAGATGCGGCAGTATTTCTTCGAGAGCGAGAAGGACGGCATGCCGTTCAGTCGCGATACGCGCGCCGTCGTGTATCAACGCGCCAAGATGGTGCTCGACAAGCGGCCCTTCGGTACGCAGAAAAACGTCTATGAGGAAGGCTATGAATGGATGAATCACTCGGTGGCGCCGAAGCCGCATGCCACCGAACAGTTTCGCATCACCATCGGCGGGCCGGATTGCCTGCGGCCTTACTCGGCTTCGGTGCTCAACATCTCCGCCATGAGCTTTGGTGCGCTCAGCCAGAATGCGATCCGCGCACTTAATGCCGGGGCGAAGAAAGGCAATTTTGCCCATGACACCGGCGAGGGCGGTGTCAGCCCCTATCACGAGCAGGAAGGCGGCGACCTGATCTGGGAGATCGGCTCCGGATATTTCGGTTGTCGCACCCTTGCCGGCGAATTCGATCCGGACAAGTTCGCCGCGCGCGCCGCGCTCGACCAGATCAAGATGGTGGAGCTCAAAGTCAGTCAGGGCGCCAAGCCCGGCCATGGCGGCGTGCTGCCGGCAGCGAAGGTGTCCGAAGAGATTTCGCTTATTCGCGGCGTGGCGATGGGCGAGGACTGCATCTCGCCACCCTATCACAAGGCGTTTGCGACACCGATCGAGATGATGCAGTTCATCGACAAGATGCGTCGTTTGTCCGGCGGCAAGCCGACCGGGTTCAAGCTGTGCATCGGCCATCCCTGGGAATTTCTCGCCATCTGCAAAGCGATGCTGCATACCGGCATCTATCCGGATTTCATCGTGGTCGATGGCAATGAAGGCGGCACCGGTGCGGCGCCGCTGGAATTCATGGATCATCTCGGCATGCCGATGCGCGAGGGCATCAATTTCGTGCACAACGCGCTGATCGGGATCGGCGCACGTGATCGCATCAAGCTTGGCGCGTCCGGTAAGATCGCGACCGCATTCGATATCGCCCGCGCCATGGCGCTCGGTGCCGACTGGTGCAATTCGGCGCGCGGCTTCATGTTCGCGCTCGGCTGCATCCAGTCGCTCAGCTGCCACACCGATCGCTGTCCGACCGGCGTCGCGACGCAGGACCCGACGCGGGCGCGTGCGCTTGCCGTGCCGCAAAAGACGGATCGCGTGCTGAATTTCCACGAGGCGACGCTGCATGCGCTGGCCGAGTTGATCGCCGCGGCAGGGCTCGAACATCCGCAGCAGATCCGCCCGATGCACTTCTCGCATCGTTCGCCGGACAATGACGTGATGTCGTTTACGCAGCTCTATCCGCAGCTGGCGCCAAGCGAGTTGATCCACGGCACCAATGACAAGCGCTTTCGCGAGGCCTGGGCGATGGCGCAGGCGGAGTCGTTCCAGCCGATGGATATGCGGGGCGCGGCGTAGATCTCTCCGTCCCTCATGGTGAGGAGCGCGCACTTGCGCGCGTCTCAGGATGAGGGTGGAGTTTGTTGAGGGGAATTAAAAATCCCCGTGCAATCGCCCGGTGAAGATCGACACCGGCCCACGATCCGCATTGTAGGCCGGGTTCACGATCAGCTGGTAATCCGCCGTGAATGTAAAATTCTTGTCAATCGCATAGGCATAAAACGTTTCGAGGATCCGCTCGGTGCCGTAGTTCAAGCGTCCGTCGCCGATGAGCAAACCATTGCCGCCAGCAGCGAGGAAATCGCGATGCGCGGCTGACAGGCCGTTGATGGCGCCACCGATGCCGATGGTATCCGCAGCGCGGCCCCAGCGCCCGCCCCTGATCGACAGGCCGCCCGAAATGCTGCGGTCGATATCGGTAAAGGACAAAATCTCGTTCTGGCCGTCATTCCAGCTATAGCGGCCGAACAGGCCGATCTCGTCGGCGATTTCCTGCTCGCTATTGAGATAGAAGCCGTATTTGTCGCGTGGTCGGCGGATCGAGGCCATCACGTCGTTGATGTCGAGCAACGGATCGGTGGCGGCGATCGCCAGCGCGCCGCGATAGCTGCCGGTATTGCCGCGATTGACGAAGGCGCCGACGCGCACCTTGCCAGGCCGCTCGAACACCTGGTGTCGTTCCTCGAATTCGACGACGGCACCGCCGCTCTTGAAAGTGAGCAGATCGCTGTTCGGCTGCGATGGCACCTGGAATACACCGGCGCGCAGAGCCCAGTCCTTGCGGTTGAGCTCCAGCACGCCGCCGCGGGTAAAGCCGGGAAGATCCGCCGGGAAATCATAGGCCGCAGAGGACCACATCGCCCAGTTCATGAAATCGGCGCGTGGGTCCTTGGCGTAGCTGTTGCCGTCGAAGAAATCGCCGACCGAGAACCGGCCGATGGTCAGCGTGATGCGATCCACGTCGCGCTTGCCGGCAAGCTGGTTGGGCGCATCCGGCACGTCTTCCTGGTCGCCGCCGAGGCCAAAGGTCTGGCGGAACATGTAGCGTTGCGGGCGGATTTTCGGATAGGCGCCGCCGGCCTTCTGCGCCTCGCCATTGGGGAAGCCTGCCAGGCCCAGCGTCCCGTTGAAGCCAAAGCCCTGGGCAAGTTCGGGATTGAAATAGAACTCGCCGCCATCCCACAGCCGCCAGCCGAGAAAGGCCGTGGTGGTGAAGGTCTCGCGGAACTGCTTGCTGCCCGACAGGCTGTTGGTGCCTTCATAGGGCGAGCGGAAGCTGGGATAGCCGGAGCCGATCAGCGTGGTCTGGATATGCACGTTCCAGTCGGTCGGCTCGGGCAGCGTCGCGCGGCGCGCGATCGGCGTCGTCGGCATCCAGGACGGCATGTCATTGAATCGGTAATTCATGCCGAGCTTCACGGCATGAATTTTCGGATCGACCTCGACAGCGGGCAGACCGAAGCCGGCGAGACCATAGGTCTGCCTGTTCAGGTCGATATAGTTGTATTCGAGCTTGGCGGTCCAGTTGCCGCCGACCGCAGCCTCGACACCGCCGCCGACGGTCCAGCCGACGTGATCCTTCTGGTCGGTCGAGAAGATATTACCGTCGGCGTCGAGAACATTCAGCTTGGTCTTGCCCCAGGCAAAGCCCGCGGTGGCGTAAGGCAGCCAGGTGCCGACAGCATAACCTGCGCGTCCTCGCGCGGTCGCAAAGTAATCGAAGGTGGTGTGGTATGGATCATTGCCGATACGCGCCGTATCGGTCGGGCTGATGAACGTCGCATCGACTTCGATGCCGAGCACGAGATTGTTGTTGAGCTGCCAGTTATAGCCGCCCTGATAGCCGCCGATCAGCCCGGTTGCCGTGGGCGGCAGGAACACCCCTTGCGCCGGCAGTGGATTGGCATTTGGGCCGATCTGCGCGCCACCGTAGCCGACATGCGCACCGAGATAGAAGCCGCTCCAGTCATAGGCAGGCTGAAGTCGCGCTTTCACGGGCAAATCTGCCGCTACCGAATTACCATCAAGCGCGAGCAGGCCGAATGCGGCGCCGGCGATAGCGCGCTTGGTCGCAAAATCTTGCAGAAAATAGCGGCTCGTCACGCAGCGTCACCCTTACTCGTCGCCGACAACGGCCACCCGATATTCCATAGAAGCGGCCGATTCGTCAGGACGAGACGGCCACAGTCGCAATGTCATTGTTCGCAATAGGAGCAGCTTCATCGCTAGGCTCCGAACGTTATCTGACACTGCTTTATGACGGCTCGATTACATAAAAAGAAGACCCGCCCGGGGGGACATCCGGGCGGGTCGGTTGGTCCGACACGGGGTGGATGAGGCGCCCGTGTCGGACGCAACTCCACTCAGCCGATCAGGGGCCGATCAATAATTGCAGACGCGGACACGGCCCATATAGTTGCCATAGACGTCGTATTGGCGGGTCCAGCCGCAGCGATAGCCGTGACCGTAACCGTAGCCGTAATTGTTGGCAGCAATCGCGCTGCCCACGACAGCTGCACCGACGACACCGGCGGCGATGCCGAAGCCGACGCCCGGACCCTTGGCTTGAGCCTGGGTCGAAGTGGCCATCGCGCCAGCGGCGGTCATGGCAACGAGGGCAATGGCGGCAATCTTGGACTTGATCGACATGAGACACTCCATCCTGTTTGGGTGCAGCCAGTATTGGCTTGCATGTCCATCAGTCGGAGGATGTTTGAGCCGGGTTCGAGGGCGGTTCGAACTATTTGGTTTCAGGATTGTGTTGTCGATGAAACAAAGCGGCAACGCCGTAGGATGGGTTGAGCGTAGCGAAAACCCATCGGCCGAACGATGCGGCAGGCTCCGCTGATGGGCTTTCACTCCGGCGCTGCGCGCCTTCGCTCAACCCATCCTACGAAGCGTCCGGTTCGCGATCGAACACGCTCACGTCGAAACGGTGCATATCGTCGAGTAGTTCGCAAAATGCAGCAGCGCCGTGCGTCAGCAACTGCTCACCCTTCTCCGCGCTCGCCTGCGTCGCATCGCCGATGGCGCCTGACGCATGCAGGTCTTCCGCTTGCCACGCAAACGGCGCGGGGCGGCTGGCCGACAGCCGGAGATATTGCTTCTCCATCGCGATCGTCGATGGCGTGAAATTCGCGATCTTGTCCTTGCGCACATGCTGGGTGTAGCGCGCCAGCATGATCGAGGTCTCGACAGCGCCGCCATGGATGCCGTGACGGATTTCCTCGTCGCTGAACAATCCATCAGGCGTGCCGAAACGCGACCAGCTCGTGGTCGCAACCAGCATGCCGTATTCGGCGCGCAGGTCCTGCGCAGCCAGCGTCATCGCCGCGCTGTTGCCGCCATGGCTGGTCACCATCACGAGTTTTTGCACGCCGGCACGCGCCACGCTTTCGCCGATCGCCGTCCAGCTCTGCAGGGCGATCTCTGTCGGCAGCGTCAGCGTGCCGGGAAACGAGAGATGCTCGGTGGAGATGCCGATCGGCTGTACGGGCAGGAAGGTCGCTGGAATGTCCGCAGGCAGCAGACGTTGCACCTCGGCAAGATAGGCCTCGGCGATCATCACATCCGTGGCGAGCGGCAGATGCGGGCCATGCTGTTCGGTCGCCGCCAGCGGCAGCACCGCGATCCATGACGACGGATCGCCCTTGGCGATGTCGGGCCAATGGATGGCGGTCCAATCACGATGCGGTGCGGATGTTGTCATAGCGGGCATTTCTTTGCGGGGGAGCGGGGTAGTCAGTCCCGCGATTGCTTTCTATCATGGGCCAGAAACGTCACTGGAGTCCAATATGGGTCGGTTGTCCCTGCTGCGCGCGTTAACCATCGGTGTGGCGATGATGTCGGCATCGCTGTCGCCTGTATGGGCACAGGGTAAGCTCGACAAAGTGAGCTTCGGCACCAATTGGGTCGCCGAGGCCGAGCATGGCGGCTTCTTTCAGGCCGTGGTCGATGGCACATACAAGAATTACGGCCTTGACGTCACCATCGTGCCGGGCGGCCCCAATGTGAACAATCGAATCCTGCTGATCTCCGGCAAGCTCGATTTCTTCATGAGCGCCAATACGCTGCAGTCCTTCGATGCGGTGGCCAATAATGTGCCGGTGATCGCCATCGCCGCGATCTTCCAGAAAGACCCGCAGGTCTTCGTGTCGCATCCCGATCCGAAGGTGACCAAGCTGGAAGATCTCAAATCGAAGACGCTGTTCATCTCCAAGGAAGGCATTGTCGGCTACTTCCAATGGATGAAACTGGAATTCGGCTTCAGCGAGTCCAAGGTGAAGCCTTACAACTACAATGCGCAGCCCTTCATCGTGGACAAGAACAGCGCCATGCAAGGCTATGTCACGTCCGAGCCGTTCCTGATCGAGAAACAGGCCGGCTTCAAACCCAATGTGATGCTGCTGGCCGACTATGGGCTCAATGGCTATTCGACGCTGATCGAGGCGCGGCGCGAGACGGTGGAGAAATCGCCGGATCTGGTGCAGCGCTTCGTCGATGCCTCGATCATCGGCTGGTACAACTATCTCTATGGCGACAACAAAGCCGCCAATGACATGATCAAGAAGCTCAACCCGGAGATGACCGACGAGCTGCTGGCCTATTCCACCGCTGTCATGCGCGACAAGGGCATCGTCGATTCCGGTGACACGCTGAAGAACGGCATCGGCGCCATGAGCGATGAGCGCGCAGCGAGTTTCTTCGACAAGATGTCGCGAGCCGGCGTGGTCAAGCGCGATATCGACTATCGCAATGCCTATACGCTTCAGTTCGTGAACAAGGGCGTCGGCATCGATCTGCGGCCGAAGAAGTAGCGTGATGGCATCGACCGTATCGTCTCAGGATGGGTTTGCGATACGTCTGCGCGGCGTCACGAAAACATATGAGAGCGGCACGCGGGCGCTCGGGCCGCTCGATCTCGATATCCGTAATGGTGAGTTCGTCTCGCTGCTCGGTGCGTCCGGCTGCGGCAAGTCGACGGCGCTCCGCTTGATCGCAGGACTGGCCGCGCCTTCCTCCGGGTCCATCGAGGTCCCTGCGCGGGCGTCGCGCCACGGCATCGGCTTCGTGTTCCAGGAGCCGACGCTGATGCCGTGGACCACGGTGCGGGAAAATGTGCGGTTGCCACTCAAGCTCGCGCATATGGCGGATACGGAATCAACGACGCGGGTCGCCGATGCGCTTGCACAGGTGGGCCTTGCGGATTTCGCCGATGCCTATCCGCGTGAACTGTCCGGCGGCATGAAGATGCGCGTGTCGCTGGCGCGCGCGCTGGTGACATCGCCGGACGTCCTGCTGCTCGATGAGCCCTTTGCCGCCCTCGACGAAATCACACGCTTCAAACTGAACAACGATCTGCTCGCGCTGTGGCGCAAGCTCGGCAAGACCATCGTCTTCGTCACCCATTCGGTCTATGAGTCCGTCTATCTGTCCCAGCGCGTGGTCGTGATGACCTCGCGGCCCGGACGCGTTCATGCCGAGTGCCATATCGATACAGCCGAGCCGCGCGACGACGCTTTCCGTACCTCCGTGGCCTATGCCGGCCATTGCCGCGATGTCTCGCAGGCCCTGTTGCAGGCGAGCGAAGCAGAGGCGTTGGCATGAAGGGGCTGGAGCCATTGCCGGCGGTGGCACGCGTATCCGGCGATGGACGCTGGCAGCGGATCGTCTGGCCGGTTGTCGTGTTTCTCTGTGGCCTCGTTGCATGGGATCTCGTCGTCCGCATCGGCGAGATCCAGCCTTACATCCTGCCGGGGCCACTTTTGGTCGGGCAGACGATGGTCGCTGACTGGCCCATCCTGTCGGCTTCGCTCGGCGTGACGCTGCTCACCACGCTCGAAGGCTTCATCGCCGCGGCCGTTGGCGGCATCGCGCTGGCATTGCTGCTCAACCAGTCAAAGTGGCTCGAATATTCGCTTTTGCCCTATGCCATCGTGCTGCAGGTGACGCCGGTGATCGCCATCGCGCCGTTGATGCTGATCTATCTGCCGCAAGAAGCGGCGGTGATCGCCTGCGCCTGGATCGTCGCGTTTTTTCCAGTGCTGGCAAATACGACGCTCGGGCTGAATTCGGTGGACCGCAATCTCGCCGGCTTGTTCCAACTGAATGGTGCCTCGCACTGGCAGACCCTGCGTTATCTGCAACTGCCATCGGCGATGCCCTATATCCTCGGCGGGTTGCGCATCGCCGGCGGCCTGTCCCTGATCGGGGCAGTGGCGGCTGAAATTGCGGCAGGCGCGGCGGGTTCAGGCTCTGGACTGGCCTATCGCATCACCGAGTCCAGCTATCGCCTCAATATTCCTCGGATGTTTGCCGCGCTATTGTTACTGTCCGTGGCCGGGATTGTGATTTATATGCTGCTCGCGCTGGTGTCGCATCTGATGCTGCGGCGCTGGCATGAAAGTGCACTGCGAAAGGAAAAATAATGGGGACGGGAATCTCTTCGGACAAGATCGACCTGCTGGTCTATGGGCCGTCGAAGGCACTGGTCGAGAATGGTTTTTCAGATCAGTTCATCTTGCACAAATATGAAACGCTGCCTGATCTCGAACGCGTGCCGGCTAACGTGGCCGAGAAAGTCCGCGGCATCGCGGTCACCGGGCAGGTGCCGGTCAACAGCGCCGTGCTGTCGAAATATCCGAATGTGCAGATCGTCTCCTCATTCGGCGTCGGTTACGATCACATCGATGCGAAATATGCGGCCGAGCATGACATCGTCGTCACCAATACGCCGGACGTCCTCACCGAGGAAGTCGCTGACGTCGCGCTCGGCTTGTTCATCGCTACTGCGCGTGAATTCATCCAGGCTGACAAATATGTCCGCTCGGGCCTGTGGTTGACCCAGGGTTATCCGCTCACTGTCGGCTCGCTGCGCGATCGCAAGGTCGGCATGGTGGGCATGGGCCGCATCGGCCAGGCGATCGCACGCCGCCTTGATGCTTCGCTGCTGCCGGTGGTCTATCACTCGCGCAATCCCGCCGCTGGCGTCGATTACCAGCACTATCCGAATCTCGTCGAGATGGCCAAGGCGGTGGATACGCTGATCGTCATCACGCCAGGCGGGCCATCGACGGCGAACATCGTCAATGCCGAAGTCATGCAGGCCCTTGGCCCGCGCGGCATCATCGTCAATGTCGCCCGTGGGTCGGTCATCGATGAGCCGGCGCTGATCCAGGCGCTGAAGTCCGGGACCATTCTTGCCGCCGGCCTCGACGTGTTCGCGCAGGAGCCGAAAGTGCCGGACGAGTTGAAGGCGCTGCAGAATGTGGTGCTGCTGCCGCATGTGGGCTCGGCGTCGGTGGTGACGCGCAACGCCATGGACCAGATGGTCGTCGATAACCTCAAGCTCTGGTTTGGCGGCAAGCCGATCCTGACGCCGATCCCCGAAACCCCGGTCAAGGCCCGCTGAGCATGACTGCGCCGGCACGCATGACGCAGCTTGCGCTGGCCTTGGCCAGCGCGATGCTGACGGGCGCACCGGCGCAGGCGCAGGATGCTGCGCAATTGAAGAAAAACATGATCGGGCAGTGGGAGTTCTCCACCACTGACCGCAGCAAGACCTGTGTGGTGACGCTCAAGCCGGACAGTACGCCGCAGGGTCTGAAGCTCGAACTCGAGCCGGATTGCGCCAAGGCGCTACCTTTCACCAGGGACATCGTCGCCTGGAGTATCAAGGGCCTCGACATCGTGCGCCTGCAAACGCCGACCGGAGAGACCGTGATCGACCTCACCGAAGTCGAGAGCGGCATCTTCGAGGGCGTTCGCTCGGGGGAGGGGGTCTACATCCTGCAGAACCTCGCCGCCGCGCGGTCGCTGTCGAAAACGATGGATGCGATGATCGGCGACTGGTCCATCGTGCGCGGCAATGGTCGTGCGATCTGCGGGCTCACTTTGACCAATAACGAAACCAGCCCCGACAATTTCCAGCTCTTCCTCAAGCCGCGCTGCGACGCGCTGGTGGCCAACTTCAAGCCGACCCAGTGGCGGCTCGAGCGCGGCGAATTGCTGATGTTCTCGGCGTCCGGCGAGACGTGGCATTTCGAGGCCGACGACAACGCGCAGTGGCGGCGGATGCCGGATATGGCCGATCCGTTGATTTTGCTGCGGCAGTAGTGTCCTTAAATCAGCTTCATCCCCTTCAGGCTCAATAGCTGGGACCTCTGCCATGTCTGGTCGGATCGCTGCGCCGCGCGCGCTGTTCTCTCTCAAATTCGTTCTGCTCTGCACGGTGTGGAGCGGCGCGCCGGCCCATGCGCAGTCGGCGGCACAGCGGCAGCCCTCGACCGTTCTCCAGCCCGTGACGGTGGATTCCGCCTCACCGGCGCGCCGTGCGCAGGTGAGGGTAGCGGATCGTCGGCAGGCCGCGCCGCGGGCAGCGGCCCGCCGTGCCTCTTCGGCAGCGCCGGCAACCCCCGTTGCCGGCCTGTCCGCGTCCGATCGTGCGATGCTCGCGACCCCATCGAGCGTATCGTCGATCGGCGCCCGGGAGATCGCGCAGACCGGCATGCAGGGTCAGCGCGATCTCTCGCAGGCTTTGTCGAATGTCACCGGCTTCGATGCCGGCGGCAATCGCATGACCAATTTCTCGATCCGCGGGCTGCGCGAATTCGGCTACCAGTCGACCCCCGGTGCTTTCCCGGGCGTCGCCTATTACATGGACGATGTGCCGGCGCTCACCACGCTGGCGCGAGCCTCGCAATTCATGAATGTGGCGCGGATCGACGTGTATCGCGGCGCGCAGGTGTCCGGCTTCGGCTATAGCCGCCCGGGCGGTGTCATCGACATCCACACTGCCGAGCCCACCGTCAAACCCAGCAGCTATCTGATGGGCGCGATCAGCAATTACCGCGGCTATGAGACCGCAGGCGGCATCTCGACGCCGGTGGCACCGAGCTGGTTCCTCACCGTCGATGGCGTCATGTCGGGCCATGAGGGCTATTACAACAACACCGCATTTAACCAGCCCTATGGCGACAAGCAGGGATATTCCGGCCGCGCCAAGCTGACCTATCGTCCCTCCGCCGATCTGCAGATCGACATGATCACCCAGCATGAGCGGTTCGGCGATCACAGCGATCCGTTCATGCCGCTGGCGCAGCTGCGCAGCGGTCCGCGCTCCGTCGCCTATAACGATCCCGGCCATGAGCGCATCACGCAGGACATGCAGGCGCTGCGCATCAAGGCGTCGCTCGATACGTTCGATCTGTTGTCGGTCACGTCCTATCGCCGGTCCACATGGGACTTCCTGAACGACGGCGACGGCACCGCCGCGCCTTATGATCCCGCCAATCCCTATGCCCGTCTCTCCGGCGTGACGAGGGAAAAGGTCGGCTCGCTGACGCAGGAAGTGCGGTTGAAGTCGAACGACCGCAATGCGCGCCTGCAATGGTCGGCAGGCATGTTCGCGGCCAAGACGAATATGGACATCACCACCGGCATGACGCTTTATCCGTCCACCGACGTGCTGAACTATGCCAAGGCGAACAATGACGACGTCGCGCTGTTCGGCGATGTCAGCTACGGCCTGACCGACACGTTGCGCGTCGTTTCGGGGCTGCGCTACGAATGGGCGCATCGCGGCGCGTCGAATAACTCGCTCGCGCCCATCGTGAATTCCGGATCGGCGGATTACTCGGCCGTGCTGCCGTCGGTCGGCCTCGTTTATGCGCCGATCGAAAACCTGTCGTCCTTCGTCAAATATACCCGCGGCTTCCGCCCCGGCGGCTTCAACGCGCACAAGACGGTCACCGATCCGCTCAACTATTCGTTCAAGTCGGAAAACTCCGACAATTACGAGATCGGCTTCAAGTCGTTCCATCTGTCGAACCGGCTGACCCTGGGCGGCTCGCTGTTCCTGTCCGATTTCCAAGACTATCAGGTTCTCAACCAGTTCAGCGCCACCGCCTTCGGCGTCAATAATGCGCAGCGGGTGCGGACCTATGGCGGTGAATTCGACGCCAGCTTCAAGCTGCTGCCGGAGCTGCGCGTGTTCGGCGGCGTCGGCGTGACGCGTGCGCGCTATGAGGACTTCGTCAATAATTTCGGCACCTTCACCGGCAACGACGTCGCCTTCATTCCGCGCTTCACGGTGAATTACGGGATCGACTATCAGGCGGCGTGGGGCGGCTTTGCCGGCGTGCAGGCGCGCACTACCGGACGCTATGCGCTGGATGATGCCAACTATTCGACGCAGTCCACGGCCACCGTCGTCAATGCGCAGATCGGCTATCGCCAGAACAATTATGAAGTCGCCGTGTTCGCGCGCAATCTCTTCAACGAGCGCTACATCGTGAATGTCTATGACTTCAAAGGCACCGGCACTGGCGCCTTCGGCTCGCTCGGCGATCCCGCGGTCTATGGCGTACGGGCCAAGGTCACGTTCTGATGGAAGCCGTGGGCATCACATCGCCTGACGATCCGGCTCGGCGGTCCGGCTTCGTCGTTCTCCTCACCGGTGCGCTGTATTTCGCGCAGGGCGTGCCGCTCGGCGTGGCGTTCAGCGCCTATCCGGCGATCCTGCGCGAAGCCGGCGCGTCGCTGGCGATGCTGGCCTGGCTGCCGGTGGTCGGCTTGCCCTGGGTGCTCAAATTCCTCTGGAGCCCGGTGGTCGATAACAACTGGATCGCATCGGTCGGGCGCCGACGCACCTGGTTGCTGTCGCAGCAATTGCTGATGATCGGCGCCGTCATCGCCATGGCATCCGTGCCGATGACGGTGGCGCAGGCGCCGATCCATATCGCGCTGTTCGCGCTGGCCTCGGTGTTCGCCGCCACGCAGGACATCGCGACGGACGGCCTCGCAGCCGAGCGCCTGCAGGGGCGCGATCTGCTGCGCGCGAACACGCTCGCGGTGGCCGGCATGATCATGGGCATGATCGTCGGCGGCGGCGGTGTGCTGATGGCTGCGGGGCAGGTCGGAATTTGCATCGCGCTGTACGGCCTTGCCGGTTTGCTCCTGCTGTGTGCGATCCCCACCTGGCTGTGGCGCGAGGATGTCGTGGCCCGCCGTGCGAAGGATGCGCGAGCTTCGCTGCTCGCCGTGCGCCGGCCGGGTTTCGGGATGGTGCTGGTGGTGGCGATCCTGTTCGCCGCCGCGCACACCTCGCAGGCGTCGCTGACCAAGCTGCTGATGGTCGATCGGCAATGGAGTTTCGGTCAGATCGGTTCGCTGACGACGTCGAGTCATCTGGCCATGCTGGTGCTCGGCTGCGGCGTCGCGCCATGGGCGGTGGCGCGATTGGGGCCGTGGCTGTGCCTGGCGCTGTCGCAGGTCGCGCTGGGCGTATCGTCGCTGGCGCTGCTCGCCATCGCCTTCGGCTGGCTGCCGTCCGATATGGTCACCGTCATCGCCTTGCGCGCCCTGGGCGCGGCGGGGGCGGGGCTCGCGTCCGTGGCAGGCTTCACCATCATGATGCTGTTCGCCAAGCGCGGACGGCAGGCGGGCACCGACATGACTGCGTTCAAGAGCGCCAATGTGTTCGGCGAGATCGCCGCCGCCAGCGGCGCCACATCGATGGCCGCGGCAGCGGGCTATGCCGCCGGATACGGCGTCAGCATCGCCGCGGCATTGCTGGCGCTGGCGGCCGCGATGCTGGCGAGCCGCGGCGAAGCCAGCCGGCAGGACGTTGAGGCAGGTGCCCTGCTGTCGAAGGGCTCTAACGCATGAATGTGTTTTCGATCGAGGAGCTGATGCAGCAATTGCCGGTCACCGAAGTGTCGGCAAGCATCGACGAAGCCACCGCCATGCGCTGCATGCAGGTGCTGGGCAGCTTGAACGGTAGCGCCATGGGCCTGGTGAGCTTTTCCGGCCAGACCGGCTGGGAATGCCATCCCGGCGGCGACGAGTTGCTGTATTATCTCGAAGGCGAGGCGGAGCTGTGCCTGATCACCGAGGACGGCGATGTCCGCCGCACCGTGAAGAAGGGCGATGTCGCGCAGATTCCGGCGGGGCTGTGGCATTCGCAGCGGACACTGGCGCCGGTGCGGTTGTTCTTCATCACCCCCGTCGCGGGCATGAAGAACGCATCCGAGCGCCCCGTCGCTTAAAGCGGCTTCTCGTTATGCCGCTTGGATAGCGTGAATACTTCCACGCCGGTTTCGGTCACGCCCACGGTGTGCTCGAATTGGGCCGACAGCGAGCGATCGCGGGTCACTGCGGTCCAGCCGTCGGACAGCACCTTCACATGCGGCTTGCCGAGATTGATCATCGGCTCGATGGTGAAGAACATGCCGGGCTTTAGCTGCACGCCTTCGCCGGGGCGGCCCACATGGATGATGTTCGGCTCGTCATGGAACAGGCGGCCGAGGCCGTGGCCGCAAAAATCGCGCACCACGCTCATGCCCTGCGGTTCGACAAAGCTCTGGATGGCGTGGCCGATATCGCCGGTGGTGGCGCCGGGCTTCACCGCCGCGATGCCGCGCATCAGCGATTCATAGGTGACTTCCACCAGCCGCTCCGCCTTGCGCGGCAGCACGCCGACGCCATACATGCGGCTGGAATCGCCATACCAGCCGTCGACGATGAAGGTGACGTCGATATTGACGATGTCGCCTTCCTTCAGCGCGCGCGCTTCTGGCATGCCGTGGCAGACCACGTGGTTGATCGAGGTGCATGTGGAGAAGCGATAGCCGCGATACATCAGCGTCGCCGGGAAGGCATCGTGGCTGAAGGCGAATTCGCGGACGAAATCGTCGATCGCCGAGGTCATCAGGCCCGGCTTCACCAGATCGGTGAGCGCATCCAGGCATTCCGAGACCAGCGCGCCGGCCTTGCGCATGCCCTCGAAGGCACTCGGGCTGTGCAGCTTGATCTGGCCCGTCTTGCGCAGGGCGGTGTCGGACGCGTCGGTATAGCTCATGGGAAAATCTGGTGCTGTGACAAGGAGATGATGGAGCCCTAATTTAATGATCGGGGTGGCCAGTGCAAGGTAAAGGTGGGGAACTCGGGGCCGTAGCTGTAGGGTGGGCAAAGCGAAGCGTGCCCACCAGCACCCGCGCGGCATGTGACGGTGGGCACGCCGCAAGGGCGCCTTTGCCCACCC
Organism: Pseudomonadota bacterium; assembly: GCA_023451825.1. Lineage (GTDB taxonomy): Bacteria > Pseudomonadota > Alphaproteobacteria > Rhizobiales > Xanthobacteraceae > Tardiphaga. The sequence goes on along the minus strand of JAEXYA010000056.1, from coordinate 40,566 downwards.
TACAGATGATCCACCACCGGCACTTTCCCAGCCAGCACGATCTCCCCGTGGTCGATCACGCAGGTATAAGCCAGCGTCTCCACCCCCGCGTCCCGGGCTCTGTCGAATGCCCGGCCATAGGCGGCATCGATATCCCGCGCCACCGCCACCCGCCGGCTCGAGCCGATCTGCACCACGAACAGCAGCACCGCGCGGGCGCCCAGCGCGACCATCGCCGCCAGTTCCTCCAGATGCCGGGCGCCGCGGGCGGTCACGGAATCCGGAAATTCGGCGAGGCCCGGCTGCCGCATCATGTGAACGTTCTTGACCTCGACATAGCAGGGCGGCCGGTCCGGATGCTCCAGCAAGAAATCGACACGCGATTTCTCGCCATATTTCACCTCGCGCCGGATGCTGGCGTAACCGGCGAGTTCGGGGATTGCACCCGCCGCCAGCGCCTCGGCGACGATGGCATTGGGGTGGATCGTGTTGACGCCGACCAGTTCCGGGCCATTGCCGAAATCGGCCTCCACCAGCTCCCACGAATAAGGCAGTTTTCGTGTCTTGCTCGCTGAGAGCGACAGCCACACCCGCGCGCCCGGCGCCTGCAGTCCGATCATGGCGCCGGGATTGGCCACATGCGCGGTGATCATCGTGCCGTCGGCCAGTTCGACATCGGCGAGGAAGCGCTTGTAGCGGCGGATCAATGTCGCCGGCACCAGATCCAGCGGCAGCTTCATTCCGGCCCGCCCGTGACTTCGGCAACCGTCTCCACCGGCAGCGCGCCGCCGCGGATCTTGATCTCGCGCACCGGATACGGCACGCGGATGCCCTCGCGCTTGAACGCATCCCACAGCGCCAGCATCACCTCGCTCTTCACCGCATCCATGCCATCCGGCGAGTCGATCCAGAAGGTCAGCGAGAAGCGCATCCCTGTCTCGGCAAATTCGCCGAGCAGGCAGTTCGGCGGCTTCACGGTGGACGCGCGCGCTGACGCAGCCGCGCAATCGATGGCGAGCTTGCAGACGAGGCGGGGATCGGCATCGTAATTGGTGCCGAAGGCGACCTTCACCAGCGTGTCCTTGTCCGTATAGGTCCAGTTCACCACTTTCTTGGTGATCAGGTCCTCGTTCGGGATCAGGAATTCGCGGCCGTCGCCGGCGGCCACCGAAATATAGCGCGTATTCATCGCGCTGATGCGGCCGGATGAATCGCCGATGGTGACGAGGTCGCCGGGCTTCACGGATTTATCCGCGAGCAGGATCACACCGCTGATGAAATTGGCGACGATCTTCTGCAGGCCGAAACCGATACCGACGCCGACCGCGCCGGAGAACACCGCGAGCGCGGCGAGATTGATGCCCACCGCGCCCATCACCAGCGCCACGGCGAACACCATCATCAGCAGCCGCACAAGTTTTGTCAGCAGCACCTGCACCGATGGCGTCAGGTCATGCGACTGCCGGATCCGGCTTTCGAGGAAATTGCTGATGAGGTTGGCGACCCACAGCGCCAGTGCCAGCAGCACCGCCAGCTTGATGACCAGCAGCGGCGTCAACCGGAGGCCGCCGAGCTCGATGCCGGGGCCGTCAAGAAAGGCGATGGTCGGGGCCAGCAGGTTGAGAATGCTCAGCGCCGCCACGCACCAGGCGGAGATCGACACCAGCCGCACGATCAGCGGGTTGTGAATGATGCTGGTGACCAGCCGGATCACCAGCCAGGCCAGCGCCATCTTTGCGACAACCGCGAGCAGGTAGCTGCGACCCGGCAAAGTTGTGCTCAGCATGACTTCGCGGGCGATGACTGTGAGGACGACGAAGGCGGCGGTGCCGATGCTATCGACCAGCACGCGGACGAACATCCGCAGCGGCGCCGGCCATTCCATCACCAGTGATGTCAGGTCAATTTTGGCGCGGACCAGCGATGCGACGGCCGCGGCAAGGCCCGCCGCAGCCAGCATCAGTGCGAACTGGAGATAGAACCAGGGGGACGCAAACTCGGCGCCCAGTGTCTTCGTCGTTTCGAAAACGAAAGTATGGGCAGCGGTGAAGTCGAGCATCGCGGCGGTCTCGCGGGGATTTGATTCGAATGAGGTGGAGGGTCACATGCGGGTGGGAGTGCTGTCACGTACCAAGCTTCGCCCCTCATGGTGAGGAGCCCGCCCCTTCGGCGGGCGTCTCGAACCATGAGTTTTCGGAGCGCGGAGCTTGCGGCCATCCTTCGAGACGTGCGCCAGGGCGCACTCCTCAGGATGAGGGCGAAGTGTGTGGCGCCCAACTCCGCCCCTCATGGTGAGGAGCCCGCCCCTTTGGCGGGCGTCTCGAACCATGAGTTGGCGGGGCGCAGAGCATGCAGCCATCCTTCGAGACGTGCGCAAGGGCGCACTCCTCAGGATGAGGGGCCGTGTATGTGACACTCATTTTTCACCGTTGCCGTGATGCCACCAAATTCGCAGCAAACATACCACCAGCTCAACCTTGGGCAGAAAGTGTTTGGCGTCACGGATGCGCGACGATAAGCATTGATTTGCAAGCGTTTCCGCCGTCGGAGCCCCATGGCCTCACTCGACTCAGTCAGTATCGCAATCCTGCTCGGCGCCGTTCTGGTGATGGCGGGCATCCTGTCGAGTTTGCTCGCGCTGCGCTTCGGCGCGCCGCTGCTGCTGTTCTTCCTGTTCATCGGCATGGCGGCCGGCGAAGCCGGTCCCGGCGGCCTGCATTTCGATGACGTGAAGACGGCCTATGTGGTCGGCTCCGTCTCGCTGGCGCTGATCCTGTTCGACGGCGGGCTGAAGACGCATTTCAAGGCCATCCGCGCCGTGCTGGCGCCCTCCATGATGCTGGCAACGGTGGGCGTGCTGCTCACGGCGCTCATCACGGCTCCGGTCGCCAAATATACGCTGGGCATGAGCTGGACCGAGGGTCTGCTCACCGGCGCTGTCATCGCCTCCACCGATGCCGCCGCCGTTTTCCTGCTGGTGCATGCGCAGGGCCTGCGCCTACGCCCGCGCGTCGGCGCGACGCTGGAGGTGGAATCCGGCACCAATGATCCCTTCGCCGTATTTCTCACGCTGACGCTGGTGAAGCTGCTGTCGCTGGGCGATGCCTCGGCCGGCCATGTGGTGATGGAGTTCTTGCAGGAATCCGTGCTCGGCACGTTGATCGGCATGGTCGGTGGCTTGCTGGTGGTGATGGCGATGAATCGCGTGGCGCTGCCGCAGGGCCTGCATGCGCCCTTCGTCTGCACCGCGGCGCTGGTCATTTTTGGCCTCGCACAGATCGCCCATGCCTCGGGGTTCCTCGCCGTTTATCTCGCCGGCATGGTGATCGGCAACCGGCCGACCCGTGCGCATAATTCGGTGGTGACTTTCCTCGATGCCGCCACCTGGCTGGCGCAGATCGTGATGTTCGTGATGCTGGGCCTGCTGGTGTCGCCGGAGCGGCTGGTGAGCAGCATCCTGCCGGCGATCGCCGTGGCGGTGGTGCTGATGGTGATCGCGCGGCCGCTGGCGGTGTTTCTCTGCCTGCAGCCGTTCCGCTTCAACTGGCGCGAAAAGGCGTTCGTGTCGTGGGTCGGTCTGCGCGGCGCGGTGGCGATCTTCCTGGCCTCGATCCCGATGCTGGTCGGCCTGCCCAATGCGCATCTCTATTTCGACGTCGCTTTCGTCGTCGTCATCATCTCGCTGCTGTTTCAGGGCTGGACGCTGGGCTACGCCGCCCGCCTGCTGCATGTGGCCTTGCCGCGCACCGATCGCGGCCCGCGGCGTATCGAGCTGGACCTGCCCGGCCAGCTCGAACAGCAACTGGTCGGCTATGCGGTGCGGCCGAAGAGCCTGTATCTGAAGCGCGGTTTGATCCCGTCCTGGTCGAAGCCGACCTTGGTGATCCGCGACGAGCATATCCTGACGCCGGAAGAGGCTGCGCCGGTTACGGCCGGCGATTATCTCTATCTGCTCGCACCGCCGGAAAAGGCGGAGTCGCTCGACCGCTTCTTCGTCGATATGCCGCCGGTGGCCGCACCTGACCCGCATCTGCTTGGTGACTTCATGGTGCCGGGCGAAACGACATTGGGCGATCTCGCTGCGATCTACGGCATCACCATCGATCCCGCGCAGGCGCAGCTCACGCTGGCGGACTATTTCGACATCCATCTCGATCGCGCGCCGAAGGTCGGCGCCGCCGTGCCGATCGACACCATTGATCTCGTCGCCCGCAGCCTCGGCGGCGGACGCGTGAACGTGGTCGGCCTGCGCCTGCCGGAAGACGAGCCGGAGCCGGTGCTGCAATTGAGCCGCGCGCAGGCGTTCCGGGGGAAGCTGAAGCGCGTGCTGTCGGGGGCGTGAAGAAGATCGTCGGATGGGTTGAGCCCGTCCTACGAGATCTACGCCGCCGGCACGACCCATTTCGGCAGCACGTCCGTCCCGCCATTGCCGACGACCCGCCCGCCCTTCAGCAGCACCACATTCGTCGCCAGCTGCCGCATCTCGTCGGCATCGTGGCTGACCAGCACCATCGGCACGTCGCCTTCGTCGCGCAGGCGGATCAGATAGGGCATGATTTCCGCTTTGCGCGCTTCGTCCAGCGCGCCCATCGGCTCGTCCAGCAGCAGCAATCGCGGCTTTGCCAGCAGCGCCCGCCCGAGCGCCACGCGCTGGCGCTCGCCGCCCGAGAGACCGCCGGGACGACGCAGCATGAGATGGCCAATATCGAGCATGTCGGTGATGCGCTTCTCGTCGGCATCGTCGCGGTTGAGGAAATTCATGCGACGACCGTAATCGAGATTCTGCGCCACGCTGAGATGTGGAAACAGCCGCGCGTCCTGGAAGACATAGCCGATCCGTCGTCGATAGGCCGGTAGGTCGACATGCTTGCTGCGATCGTAAAGCACCGCCTTGTCGATGGCGATCAGGCCGCGATCCGGTGTCACCAGGCCGGCGATCATCGACACCAGCGACGTCTTGCCCGCGCCGGACGAGCCAAACAGGCCGGTGACGCGGCCTTCGCTGGTGAAAGCGACATCAAGCGAGAAATGGCCGAGCTGTTTGAAGACTTCGACGCGTAGCATGTCAGTTTCCGTGCAGGCGCTTGGTTGCGCGTCGCGCGAACCATTCTGATGCGATCAAGGCGACGACCGCAATGCCGATTGAAATCAGCACCAGCCGAGAGGCCGCGGCGTCGCCATCCGGCGTCTGCAGCAACGAATAAATGGCGGAGGAAATCGTCTGCGTTTCGCCTGGAATATTGGAGACAAATGTGATGGTGGCGCCAAATTCGCCGATCGCCTTGGCGAAGCCCAGCACCATGCCGGCAAGGACGCCCGGCAGTGCCAGCGGCAGCGTCACAGTGACAAAGACTTTGAGCGGCGATGCACCGAGCGTGCTTGCGGCCTGCTCGAGGCGGCGATCGACGGCTTCGATGGACAGCCGGATCGGGCGCACCAGCAGCGGAAACGACATCACGCCGCAGGCCAGCGCGGCGCCAGTCCAGCGGAAGGCGAACACGATGCCGAAATGTTCGGCAAGGAAGGAGCCCAGCACGCCGCGCTTGCCGAGCATCACCAGCAGCAGATAGCCGGTGACCACAGGCGGCAACACCAGCGGCAGATAGATGATCGCGTCGATCAGCGCCTTGCCCCAGAAATCACGGCGCGCGAGCAGCCACGCGACAGCGATGCCAAGAGGGGTCGAGATCAGGGTCGCAATCACGGCGACCCTGATCGAGAGCAGGATCGCCGTCCATTCTTCGGGAGAGATGTCGAACATTAGAAGTTTGAGCTCCATCGTCATTGCGAGGAGCGCAGCGACGAAGCAATCCAGTTTTTGGTTTTCTGGATTGCTTCGCTGCGCTCGCAATGACGGCGAGGATTACGTCGTCGGCTTGACCAGGAAGGTGAAGCCGTACTTCTCCATGACAGTCTTCGATGCCGAACTCTTCAGGAAGGCGATGTAGTCGGCAGCTTCGGTCTTGGCCTTCGCAGTAGCGGCCACCGGATAGACGATCGCCGGATGCGAGTCGGCCGGGAAGGTGCCGATGACCTTCACGCCGGGATCGATCTTGGCGTCGGTCGCGTAGACGATGCCGAGCGGCGCTTCACCACGCGAGACCAGCGTCAGGGCGGCGCGGACGCTTTCGGCCATCGCGAATTTCGGCTCTGCGGCGGTCCAGCTGCCGAGCTTCTCCAGCGCGGCCTTGGCATATTTGCCGACCGGCACCGACTTCACGTCGCCGGTGGCGATCTTGCCGTCGCCCGCAAGTTTGGCGAGATCAAAACCCTGGCCGATCTTGACGTCGGCGAGCTTGGAGTCCTTGGCGGCGATCAGGACGATGCTGTTGCCGAGCAGGCTGGTGCGGGTGGCTTCGTTGATGTCCTTCTTGCCGACCGCATAATCCATCCACTCCATGTCGGCGGAAATGAAAATGTCAGCCGGCGCGCCCTGTTCGATCTGCTTGGCGAGTGCCGAGCTCGCTGCATAGCTGGACGTGACCTTGACACCGGATTTGGCAGTGTAGGCGGCATTGAGTTCATCGAGCGCGTTCTTCATGGACGCGGCGGCGAAAACGGTGAGGGCTTTGTCCTGCGCCTGCGCAGGCGTGAAGGTCGATCCGAGCAGGATCGAGAAAGCGGCAAGAAGTCCGGCAAAACGATTCATGTGGCGCTCCATGCGTGAACGCAGCGCAAAATGCGCGCGCAATCCAGGCGTTGGTTGGATGGGAGGTGCGACAGGCGGAAGCGCCGTTCCGGCAATCCCGGGGACTTACGGTCCGTCCGGGATATCGCGAGGCAACAATACTCAGGCTGATCGAAGGGGTAAAGTGGCCGAGATCAATCCGCGGGCAGCACCGCGAGATTGATGCTGCTCTCGGGAGCACCAGAGATCTGTACGGCAAACGGTCCGCCGGAGAGATCGAATTTGACGACCTTGCGAATGCCCTCGCAGTCGGTGGCGCCGCTGAATTCCATCGGCTTCAATTGTTCGCCGTCCTGGATCACGTCGATCCATGCATTGGACGACAGGCTGATCGAATAGGCGCCGGCTTTGGGTGGGGCCTTGAACTTCACGAAGCCTGCAAAAGTGCCGTCTTTCGGCTTGCGTTCAGGTGCGCGCGGCAGCTTCGGATCGGCCGGATTCTTGAGCTCCAGAGCCGCTTTTGCGGGGATTGCGAGCTCATTTCCTGAGGCCGTCTTGAGGCGGTCTTGCGACATCAGTGCGGCACGCTCTTTGTCGACCGGCCACTTGAATTTGTCGCAGCCGCTCGGCTCGGCCGCCCATGCGGGCGCCGAGCTCAGCAGTGCAAGCGCGACAATCAGACGCGCTGCCATGATCAATCCACCGCGATCATGACGTCGGAGGCCTTGACGACCACCACGACCTTGCCGCCGACCTTGAGGGAGAGATCGTCCACGGCCTCATTGGTGATCGAAGAGGTCATGACCTGGCCGCCGCCGATATCGACGCGGACATGGGACGTGGTGGCGCCCTTGGTCACTTCGAGGACGGTGCCCTTGATCTGGTTGCGTGCACTGATGCGCATGTTGGAAGCTCCTTTTGATGGGCAAGTTATGGGGCGTTCAGGACCTGGCGGCAAGCGTCCGGCATTTGCGCCAGGGTCATCGGCGGTCGTGGTTTCGGCGGCACCGGCGGCGGCTTCGGACGCAGGACGGCGTCGCTGAACCAGTAAGCGAGATCGCCGGCCGCGCAGCCTTCGCCTTCATTCGGCGGCGCCTGGGATTCGCAGTCGGCGGCGCCTGCGGGGCATTTGATGCGGATATGGAAGTGATAATCGTGGCCGTACATCGGCCGGACCTTTGACAGCCAGCTGCGATCGCCCTTGGCTTCGCGGCACAGCGCTTTCTTGATCGCGGCATTGACGAAGATGCGTTCCACCGCGGGCTCCTGCGCGGCAGCGCGGATCACCGGCAGATGGCTCGGAGTCCAGGTGGCCGGATCGATGTCGAGGCGGTCCTTGCGGACCATCATGACAGCCGACATTTCCTCGCGCTCATTGCGCGACAACTGGCGATTGGGCATCGGGGTCAGCCAGATATCGGCATCGAGGCCGATCTGGTGGCTGGCATGGCCAGTGAGCATCGGGCCGCCGCGCGGCTGCGACATGTCGCCGACGAGTATGCCGGGCCATCCTGCAATCTTGTTCGCCTTGGCGGAGACGCGCTCCACCAGCTCGACCATCTGCGGATGCGCCCAGTTGCGATTGCGCGACAGCCGCATCACCTGCCAGGTCGGCCCGTTCAGCGCCAGCGCCTCGGCGCCGGCGATGCAGCCTTTGGCATAGAAGCCGATCACCTGTGGCGCCGAGCGGGTCGGCAGCGCTTTGCGGCCGAACAGTTCCTTGGCTGGGGTCGCGGGATCGTTGGGATTGGCGAGCGGCGGCAGCGGCTTCGGATCGACCGCGCCTTTGGTCTGCGCCAGCGCGTCGAAGGGCGCTGAAGCAAGGGCGAGCGGCACGATGAGGCTGAGAATCAGGCGGGAGCTCATGGCCCGACTATAACGCAGGCAGACGACAAGTCAGCGCGCAGGCCGGAGACATCGCGCGATGTTTACGCACGGCTAACCATCCTGCCATGTGGCGCAATTTTTTGCTGCGGATCTGTCGCAGCATTCAGCCGCTGCTGGACGCCTGCGCGACAGGCATTTCCAGAGGAGTGCTTCAATCTGAAACGCTTCGCGCGATCAAATTAAGAAAGCCTTAGTTTATCCGGCTCGGATCTGCTCGCTGTGTGTGCAGGGTTTGTGGTTATTCACGCATTGATTGAGGTATCTGTATGCGGTCGTTGCGGGCGCTGATACCGTTTCTTCAGAGACTTCCGGCACAGAATGTCGCACGCAGAATGCGAGTAAAATCGGGATGCCGAAGGACCGGCCCAAGAAGACTGGACTCAAGGCATCGTTCAAGCCGCGCTTCAATCGCGCGCGGGGCGCTGCCAAGAAGTCGTTTGCAGCCGCGCCGACATCCATCGGCGTGGTCGGCGATGTCGCGCGCCAACGCGCCCAGGCCGACGCTGCGATCGTCGAGGCGCGCAGATCCCATGAGCGGCTGCGCGAAGCCATCGACATTCTTCCGCAGGGCATCGTGTTTCTGGATGCCGAAGGGCGGTACATCCTCTGGAATAAGAAATACGCCGAGATCTACAATCGCAGCTCCGATCAGTTCGCGACGGGCGCCAAGCTTCAGGACACGATCCGTGTCGGCGTCGCGCGCGGCGACTATCCCGAGGCGCTCGGCCGCGAGGACGACTGGATCGCCGAGCGCGTCAACAAGATGTTTCATCCCGGCGAGCGACACGAACAGAAGCTTGCCGATGGCCGCGTCATCCTCATCGAGGAACGCCTGACCGACGACGGCGGCGTCGTCGGCCTGCGCGTGGATATCACCGAGCTGAAGCAGCGCGAGGAATCGTTCCGCCTGCTGTTTGAAAGCAATCCGGTGCCGATGATCGTTTGCGCTTTGGCCGATGAGCGCATCCTCAGCGTCAATGATGCCGCCGCCGAGCATTACGGCTATACGCGGGCCGAATTCGAGAAGCTGACCATTCGCCAATTGCAGGCCTTCGAGGCGTCGCCGCCATGGGTTGGCGACCATGCTGCCGATGAGCAGGCGGCGCGGACCTGGAAACACATCAAGGCCAATGGCGAGCTGATCGACCTCGCCATCTATTCGCGCCAGCTCGTCTATAACGAGCAGCCGGCAGTGATGCTGGCGCTGATGGACATCACCGAGCGCAAGCGCGCCGAGATGCGGCTTGCCTTCATGGCGCATCACGATGCGCTGACGGGCCTGCCGAACCGCAACCTGCTGCGCCAGCGCCTCGACGAGACGCTGTCCCATGTCCGCCGCAGTGGCGAGAAACTGGCCGTGCTCTTCCTCGGCCTCGACAATTTCAAGGGCGTCAACGACTCCCTCGGCCACGAGATCGGCGACAAGCTGCTGCGCGGTGTGGCGCGGCGGTTGCGCTCGACACTGCGTGAAGAAGACGCGCTGGCGCGTTTGAATTCCGATGAATTCGCCATCATCCAGACCGGCATCCATCGCCCCGAAGACGCCGTGTTGCTGACGCGCCGCCTGCTCGATGCGATCGGTGAGACGTTCCTGCTCGACGGTCATTCGGTGGTGATCGGCGCCAGCGTCGGCATTGCCATGGCGCCAGGCGATGGCGATGAATCCGAACGCCTGCTGAAAAATGCCGATATGGCCTTGTCGCGCGCCAAGAACGATACGCGCGGCACGTTCAGCTTCTTCGAAACCGGCATGGACGCGCGGGCGCAAGCGCGCCGCAAGATCGAGAATGATCTGCGCGCCGCGATCCAGGACGACCAGCTACGGCCTTATTATCAACCCCTCGTCGATCTCAAGACCGGCCGCATCACCGGCTGCGAGGCGCTGGTGCGCTGGCCGCATCCCGAACACGGCATGATCTCGCCGGGCGATTTCATTCCGGTCGCGGAAGACACCGGCCTGATCAATGTGCTCGGTGCGCAGATCCTGCGCCGGGCCTGCAATGATGCTGCGCGCTGGCCGGATGAAGTGCGGGTCGCCGTCAATCTGTCACCGCTCCAGTTCCGCGTCGGAAATCTGCTCTCGGTGGTGATGGATGCGCTGAAGAATTCCGGCCTGCCGCCGCGCCGGCTCGAACTCGAAATCACCGAAACGCTGCTGCTGGAAAAAAGCAATCAGGTGCTGGCGACATTGCATGCGCTACGCGCGCTCGGTGTCCGCATCTCGATGGATGATTTTGGCACCGGCTATTCGTCGCTCAGCTATCTGCGAAGCTTTCCGTTCGACAAGATCAAGATCGACCGGTCTTTCGTGCGCGATCTCAGCGCCAATCGCGATGCACAGGCCATTGTCAGCTCGATCATCAATCTCGGCATGGGGCTTGGCGTGACCATCACGGCCGAAGGCGTCGAGACGGAAGCGGAGCTGGCCTGCCTGCGCTATGAAGGGTGTCACGAAGGCCAGGGGTTCTTGTTCAGCCGCGCGCGGCCGAATGAGGAGATCGTGGAATTGCTGCGGGCGCAGGCGATGACCGTTGATGATCAGCAGGATTGCGCGCAGGTCGCGTGATTTGTCGCGGTCGTCGGTTGGGTTGAGATCATTTCATTTGCTGCAATAATGAAGTGCGCCAGCCACGCATTCTCCCAAGGCACATCATGACGCAAATTCCAGGGGCGGATCGGGAATGGACCCGGCCACCCATTCAGGAATTGCCCCATGAAGCTCTATCATTTCGCGCTGTCCGGCCATGCCCATCGCGCCCGCCTGTTCGTGTCGCTGCTCGGCCTGCCGCATGAGGTGATCGAGGTCGATCTCGCGTCGGGCGCGCACAAGACACCCGAATTCCTGGCGCTCAACCCGTTCGGCCAGGTGCCGGTGCTCGATGATGGCGGCACGATCGTCCCCGACTCCAATGCGATCCTCGTCTATCTCGCGAAGACATCCGGCCAGAGTCAGTGGTTGCCGGAAGATGCCAAGCGCAGCGCGGAGGTTCAGCGCTGGTTGTCCGTGGCCGCCGGTGAACTCGCTTATGGGCCCGCCGCCGCGCGGCTGATCACGGTCTTCGGCGCAAAATTCAATCCTGAGGAAGTCATTGCGCGCGCCCACATGATCCTTGCACGGATCGAGGCGCATCTGGACGGTCGCGACTGGCTTGTCGGCCGAGGGCCGACCATCGCCGATGTCGCGCTCTACAGCTACATCGTCGGCGCGCCGGAAGGGAATGTGGATTTGTCCGCATATGGCCGCGTCAACGCCTTCCTGCGCCGCATCGAAGCACTGCCCGGCTTCGTGCCGTTCCCGAAGACCGCAGCTGGCCTGTCCGCCGCTGCCTGATGGCGCGTGCCGGGCGCATCTACGCATGCGCCCGGTTTGTCTTGCGAGGGTGAACCGATGACCGATCTGCAGCCACTGACAAAGCTCGATATCTGGCACGCCGGTGAAAAGGCGCTTCAGCAGCAAGCAGGCGTGTCGGACTATATGGACGACCTCGGCAAGCGCATCGTGCGCGACTACATGCCGGCCCAGCATCGCGATTTCTATGCGCAGATTCCTTTCATCGTGCTCGGCAGCGTCGATGGCGCGGGCGATGCATGGGCGACATTCGCCATGGGGCAACCCGGCTTCGTGTCCTCTCCGACGGCGCAGTCGCTCGACATCGATGCTTTGCGAGATCCAAGCGATCCCGCCAGCGCAGGCATTCGCGAAGGGGAGGCGATCGGTCTGCTCGGAATCGAGATGCATACGCGACGGCGAAACCGGGTGAATGGTCTTGTCGGGCCATCGGTCACTGACGCTGTTCATTTCGAAGTGGATCAGAGCTTCGGCAATTGTCCGCGCTATATCCAGCTGCGCGATTACCGATTCGTTCGCGATCCGCGCGAGGCCTTTACGGGACAGGTCGAAGAGACGGCGACGCTCGGTGCGCATGCGCGCGGCATGATCGAGGCCGCCGACATGTTCTTCGTGGCGTCCTATGCCGAGCGTGAGGATCGCAGGCAAGTCGATGCGTCGAGCCGTGGCGGCAAGCCCGGCTTTGTCCGCGTCGATGCCGACGGCACGCTCACCATCCCTGACTTCAACGGCAATCTGTTCTTCGCCACCCTCGGCAACATTCTGCTCAATGGCAAAGCCGGCCTGATGTTTGCCGATTACGAGACCGGTGACGTCCTGCAAATGACCGGCGATGCCAAGGTGGTGCTGGATGCACCGGAGATCGCCGCATTCCAGGGCGCGGAGAGGCTTTGGACATTCACGCCGCGCCGTGTCGTTCTGCGGCGCGGGGCGCTGCCATTGCGTTGGTCGCCGCAGGCCGATGGCGCGTCGCCGGCGTCGCTGATGACCGGCGACTGGCAGCAGGCGGCGCATCGGCTCAAGGCGGCCGAGCTTGCCACCAAATGGCGGCCGTTCAACGTCGTCAAGATCGTCGATGAAAGCGCGACGATCCGGTCGTTTCATCTGCAGCCGGCGGATGGTGTCGGCCTTCTCCCGCATCAGGCGGGGCAGTATCTTCCGATCCGGTTGCCCGTCGGTGGGACGGACAAGACGACCATCCGCACCTATACGCTATCGGTCGCACCCTCCGATCACGTCTATCGGATCAGCGTCAAGCGCGATGGTCTGGTGTCGCAATGGCTGCATGATCAGGTCAAGGTTGGCGATGTCATCGAGGCACGCGCGCCGGCCGGCGATTTCACCATCGATCCCACGCTGCAGCGGCCGGCCGTGCTGCTCGGCGGCGGCATCGGTATCACACCGATGCTCGCGATGCTGAAGCATGTGGTCTATGAGGGGCTGCGCAAGCGGAAGGTGCGGCCGACCATTCTCGTCCAGGCGGCGCATGCGAAGAAGGATCGCGCTTTCATCGATGAATTGCGCGAGCTTGAAGAGGCGGCCGATGGCGCCGTGCGGGTTCTCCGGGTGCTCAGCGACGTCTCCGATGCGGAAGAAGGTATCGATTACGACGCGGCGGGGCGTGTCGATGCGGCGCTTCTGTCGCGCTTCATGCCGATCGAGGATCATGACGTCTATCTTTGCGGGCCGCCGCCATTCATGCAGGCGATCTATGACGATCTCCGTGCGCGCCACATCCTGGACGCACGCATCCATGCGGAGGCTTTCGGGCCGGCGTCGTTGGTGCGAAAGGTGGACGGCCCCAGTGTCGCGCCGACGCGGCCGCTGCCGGCATCGACATCGGTGCATGTGGTGTTCACGGAGTCGATGAAGGAGGCGCGCTGGACACCCGAGGCAGGCTCGCTGCTGGAGCTGGCGGAGGCGCGCGGCTTGAACCCCGACTATAGCTGCCGGGCTGGAAATTGCGGGACATGCCGGGCCAAGCTGCTGTCGGGCGCGGTGACCTATACGCAGGAGCCGACGGCGGAGGTCGCGGATGACGAGGTGTTGATCTGCTGCGCCGTGCCGGCTGCATCTGAAGGCGGCGAAGTGAACCGCCTTCAGATTGCGCTGTGATTTCTTCGTAGGATGGGTTGAGCGTAGCGATACCCATCACCGCAAGCGCCCGGCGGTGATGGGTATCACTCCGGCGCCGGGCGCCTTCGTTCAACCCATCCTACGCCGTCGCGTTGGCCTCAATCCTTCTTCACATACTGGCAGCCGCCGTCCTTCATCGGGCGGAACACCTGGTCGCCGGGGACTTCCGCGAGAACCCTGTAATAATCCCACGGATATTTCGACTCTTCCGGCTTCTTCACTTCCAGCAGGAACATGCTGTGCACCATGCGGCCGTCCTCGCGCAGCACGCCGTTGCCGGTGAAGGCATCGCGGATCGGCGTTTCGCGCATTTTCGCGAGCACCGGCTTGGTCGCGCGGGTGCCGGCGGCCTGCACGCTCTTCAGGTAATGCAACGTGCCGCTATAGGTGGCGGCCTGGTTCATGGTCGGCATCCGCTTCATCTTGTCGTAGAATTTCTTGCCGAAAGCGCGGGTGCGGTCGTTGAGATCCCAGTAATAGGCCTCGGTGATGATCAGGCCCTGCGCCATCTTGAGGCCGAGCGAGTGGATGTCGGAGATGAACATCACGATGCCGGCGAGCTTCTGGCCGCCGGCGACGATGCCGAATTCGGAGGCCTGCTTGATGGTGTTGATGGTGTCGCCGCCGCCATTGGCCATGCCGACGATCTTGGCCTTCGACGACTGCGCCTGCAGCAGGAACGACGAGAAGTCCGCGGTGTTGAGCGGGTGCTTCGAGCTGCCGACGATCTTGCCGCCAGCCTTGCGGATCACATCGCCGGTGTCACGCTCGATGGAATGGCCGAACAGATAGTCCGCCGTGATGAAGTACCAGCTATCACCGCCCTGCTTGACGATGGCGCTGCCGACGGTCTGCGCATTGCCATAGGTGTCGTAGGTCCAGTGCGCCGTATAGGGCGAGCAGGATTTGCCGGTGATGTCCGATGACGCCGCATCGGTGACGATCATGATCTTCTCGAACTGTTTCGACATTTCCATCGCGGCGAGCGCGGTGGCGGAGGTCGGCAGGTCGATGATCATGTCGACGCCTTCGGCCTCATACCAGCGGCGCGCGATGGTGGCGGCGGCATCGGCCTTGTTGAGCGGATCGGCGGTGACGAGTTCGATGGGCTTGTCGAACATCTTGCCGCCGAATTCCTCGATGGCGATCTTGGCCGCCTCGACATTCCCCTGGCCGCCGATATCGGCATAGACCGAGGCGAAGTCGGCGATGATGCCGATCTTCAGCGGCGCGTTAGCGGCGGGTGTCGCGGGCTGCTGGGCGTGAGCGGTGGTGGCAAGCAGCAGTGAGACGGCAAACGTCGCCGCCAGCGCACGATGCGCGGTCATATAGTCCCTCCCATTTTTCAAACGCGCCGTTTTCGGCGTCGTGGGGAGCAGGATGGAGGGAGCCGGGCGGGGTGGCAAGGGGGGAGTTTGGGCGGTATGCCGCAACGGTCGTTGCGTTATTTACAATGACCGCTGCGATCAACCCTATTCAGCTGCATTTGCAGATTGGTTACCCGGCAAAGGCGCGTTCTGCCAACTGCCTGGCGCAAGCGTCGTGCTCACGGAGAGAATTTCGATCCCGAGGATCCGCCCATCTGCGTCAACGTCGTAGATGAAAGGGCCAGACTCTTCGGTCCGGTCAAATTTTCCTTTTCCGATGCGGATATAGATGGCATCGGCTTCCGGATCATAACTCATATTTGTCATGACTTTGGCCTCGCGTCCCGATCGAATGTTATCGTTATAACGCGTATGTGGGCGTCTGTCTCGGCGCATGCAACACGTAGGATGCGGCCGCCAAACTCGGAGATTGCTCGAAATCGACGTTCAACCGAGGGATCGCGCGGCTCCGGCTCGACCCAGTCGGGTTGCCGTACAGTCCGCTCGACCCAGGCAATCGCCAGTTCCCGCTCGGCTATCCGCATCCTGGCGTGGACGGTCAGAACAATTGGCTTTGACATGATGGCTGCCCCATCGCTGATGGCAGCCTAGCAGTAACGATAGCCGAACTACAATTCTCAGCTATCCACCTTCAGCGCCGCGATGAATGCTTCCTGCGGGATGTCGACCTTGCCGAACTGCCGCATCTTCTTCTTGCCTTCCTTCTGCTTCTCCAGAAGTTTGCGCTTACGGCTGATGTCGCCGCCATAGCACTTCGCGGTCACGTCCTTGCGCAGCGCGCGGACGGTTTCGCGGGCAATCACCTTGCCGCCGATCGCTGCCTGGATCGGGATGACGAACATGTGCGGCGGGATCAGCTCCTTCATCTTCTCGACCATGGAGCGACCACGGCCTTCGGCGCGGGTGCGATGGACCAGCATCGACAGCGCGTCCACCGGCTCGGCATTGACGAGGATCTGCATCTTCACGAGATCCGCGGCACGGTAGTCGGTGAGGTGATAGTCGAACGAGGCGTAGCCCTTGGAGATCGACTTCAGGCGATCGTAGAAATCGAACACCACTTCATTGAGCGGCAATTCGTATTTCACCATCGCGCGGGTGCCGACGTAAGTGAGTTCCTTCTGATTGCCGCGGCGCTCCTGGCACAGCTTCAGCACGGAGCCGAGATATTCGTCGGGGGTGAGGATCGTCGCTTCGATCCACGGCTCGTGGATCTCCGAGATTTTCACCACGTCCGGCATGTCGATCGGATTGTGGATCTCGATCTCGGAGCCGTCGTTCAGATACATGTGATAGATCACCGACGGCGCGGTGGCGATCAGGTTGAGGTCGAATTCGCGGCTGAGGCGCTCCTGGATGATTTCCAGATGCAAGAGGCCGAGGAAGCCGCAGCGGAAACCGAAGCCGAGCGCGGCCGAGGTTTCCATTTCGAACGAGAACGACGCGTCGTTGAGGCGCAGCTTGCCCATGGCGCCGCGCAGCGTTTCGAAGTCGTCGGCGTCCACCGGGAAGAGGCCGCAGAACACCACGGGCACGGCGGGCTTGAAGCCCGGCAGCATTTCGGTGATCGGCTTGCGGTCATCGGTGATGGTGTCGCCGACGCGGGTGTCGGCCACTTCCTTGATGGCCGCGGTGATGAAGCCGATCTCGCCGGGGCCGAGCTCGTCCACATTGACCATCTTCGGCGTGAAGTAGCCGACGCGCTCGACGTCATAGGCCGCATTGGTGCCCATCATGCGGACGCGCTGGCCCTTCTTGAGCACGCCATCGATGACGCGCACGAGCACGACGACGCCGAGATAGACGTCGTACCATGAGTCCACCAACAGCGCCTTCAGCGTGGCGTCGCGGTCGCCCTTCGGCGGCGGCAGGCGGGTGACGATGGCTTCCAGCACGTCGGGCACGCCGAGGCCCGTTTTCGCCGAGATCATCACCGCGTCGGACGCGTCGATGCCGATCACGTCCTCGATCTGCTTCTTCACCGTGTCAGGCTCGGCGGCGGGCAGGTCGACCTTGTTCAGCACCGGCACGATTTCGAGATCGGCATCCAGCGCGTGATAGACATTGGCGAGGGTCTGCGCTTCCACGCCCTGGGAGGCATCGACCACCAGCAGCGCGCCTTCGCAGGCGGCCAGCGAGCGGGAGACCTCATAGGCGAAGTCGACGTGGCCGGGCGTGTCCATCAGGTTGAAGATGTAGTCCTTGCCGTCCTTGGCCTTGTAGTGGAGGCGGACGGTCTGGGCCTTGATGGTGATGCCGCGCTCGCGCTCGATATCCATCGAGTCCAGCACCTGCTCCTTCATCTCGCGCGCCTGCAAGCCGCCGGTGATCTGGATCAGGCGGTCGGCCAGGGTCGATTTGCCATGGTCGATATGGGCGACGATGGAGAAGTTGCGGACGTTCGAAATCGGGGAGGTTGTCATGGGCGCGCAATAGCATCCCAAGCCCTGATGCGGCAACCGAAATGGGGTTTTTTCGGCGGTTTCACAGGGCTGCCCAGGGTGACATTTCGCTCAAGGCATTCTGATTTCACTGGGGATGAAAACAGGCTAGGCAGTGCCCCATGAAAAGGCCCGAGCGCAACCGCAAATCCCCCGCCATCGCCACCCCCGCCAAGCGTCGCAGCCTCGCTTCACGGCTCCGCCGGGCCGCGGCGCGCGTGGTGGCCTGGGCCAGCGATCCGCAGCTGGCGCCGGTGCTGGTGGTCGGTTTCACGATCGCTCATGCGGTGCTCTGGACCGCCATCCTCACGCAGCTGAAAGCGGCGCAGGACGTCCATTTCGACGTCTCGGAAGCCTATGCCTGGGGGCAAAAGTTCCTGCTCGGTTATGGCAAGCATCCGCCGCTGTCGGGCTGGATCGCCGGTGCCTGGTTCAGCATCTTCCCCACCACCGACTGGGCCTCCTATGCGCTGGCCATGGCGACGGTCGGGGTCGGCATGATCGCCTGCTGGGCGATCGCGCTGCATGTGGTGGATCGCCGCCGCGCCTTCTTTGTGCTGGTGATGGTCGCGCTCTATCCGATCTTCAATTTCAAGGGTTTCAAGTTCAACGCCGATCTCGTGCAGCTGATCTCGCTGCCGCTGCTGGTGCTGGCCTATCTGCATGCCTTCGAGAAGCGCACGATCCGCTCCGGCGTGCTGCTCGGCCTCGCCGGCGCACTGGCGCTGATGTGCAAATACTGGGTGGTGACGATGATCGGCGCCATCGGCCTTGCCGCGTTGATCCATCCGCAGCGCATGCAGTTCCTGCGCTCGCCGGCGCCGTGGATGGCAATCGTCACCATGGTAGCGGCGATGCTGCCGCATATCGATTGGGTGCGTAGCGTCGAATTCGCGCCATTCCGCTATGCAGCCGGCACCTATGTGATTTCGTCGCGCTGGGAAAGCCTGCAACTGGTATGGGGCTATATCGGGCACAATGTCGCGCTGTTGTTGTTGCCGCTGGCGATTGCCGCCGCAGTGCTGGCCTGGGCGCCGCGCTGGTGGGCACTGGCCGCGCGAGATCCCCGCGGCTTCGTGGCGCGGCCGTGGTCGATCGAGCACAATCCGTCGGTCAACCGCGATCAGGCGCTGAATATCTGGCTGATCCAGGGCATCGTCGCCGTCGGCCCGCCGATCGGAGCGCTGTTCTTCGATATCTATATCAAGACGGACTGGGGCATCTCGCTGTTCTTCCTGGTGCCGCTTGCTTTCATTGCGATCCCGTCCCTGCGGATGCCAAGGGTGGCATTGCCGCGGATTGCGACCGTGTGGCTTGTCCTGTCGCTGCTGACGCTCGCTTTTTCGCCGCGCATCGCATTGCTCAGCATGCCGCGCGACGACAAAGGCAATTTCACCCATGTCTCCTATTCGCAGCTCGCGCGTCAGCTGACGGAAGTCTGGCACACCCGAGCCTTTGCGCGCTGGAGTGCAGTCGCCGGATTTATCGATACGGCGGATCAGATGGCGTTCTACAGCCCGGACCACCCGACGCCGCTGACGCTATACGATGAAGGAAAATCCGGCTTGATGTCGTTGGCCGAAGCGAAGCGCAGTGGCTTCATCGGCATTTGCGAAGTCGGCACCTGGAATATCGAGCGCTGCGAAGCTTGGATGAAGGAGCATGCGGCAGGCGCCGAACGCCTGGTGCTGAGCACGCGCCGCTACTTCAATGGTCAGGTGGGAGCCGCGACGCGATTTGATGTGTATGTGGTGCCGCCGAGCAAGCCGTAGCAGGCGACGTTAGTCCTGCTCTTCGCCGAACTTGTCGAGCACGAGCGCGGAGATCGCTTCCATCGCCGCTTCGGCTTCCGGTCCCTTCGCCGTGACCACGATGCTGGTGCCGATCCCGGCGGCGAGCATCATCAGGCCCATGATCGAGGTGCCGCCGACCGTCTCGCCATTGCGCGTCACGGTGATGTCGGCGCTGAACTTCTCCACCGTCTGCACGAATTTCGCGGAGGCGCGGGCGTGGAGGCCACGCTTGTTGGTGATGGGCAGTTCGCGGGAAAGAGGTTCGCTCATTTGCCGGCGAGCACGCGGCTGGCGATGGTGACGTATTTGCGGCCGGCTTCCTGCGCCATGGCGATGGCATCGGGCAGCGCGCGCTCTTCGCGGACCTTGGCGAGCTTGACCAGCATCGGCAGATTGATGCCGGCGAGCACTTCGACCTTGGGACGGCTCATGCAGGAAATCGCGAGATTCGACGGCGTGCCGCCGAACATGTCGGTGAGGATGGCGACGCCATCGCCGCTATCGACGCGGTTGACGGCTTCAATGATATCGCTGCGACAAAGGTCGGAGTCATCTTCCGCACCGATCGTCACGGCTTCGATTTGTTGTTGCGGACCCATTACGTGTTCGAGCGCTGCCTTGAACTCGTCGGCAAGGCGCCCATGGGTCACAAGTACCAGACCAATCATCGGAAACTCCTCGTGGGTGCATTGGTGCACCGCACGAAAGCGCCACTTTGACCATCCAGAGCCTCTGCGCAAGAGGACTCTTCGCGAAACTCCCGTAAAATACGACCTATGTCGGGGGAGGATCAGCGGGCCTGTTCGGTGGCGAGTGTGGGACTAATATGGTTACCAATTCCCTTCGGGCAATCGTCCTATGGTCGCAGCGACGGAATGCCCTCGGTTGTCGTCAGATAGGCCGCCACCAATGGTAGCGGGGAGAAGCCGGATCCAACCGGGATTCGGGGGATTTCGACGTCATGCAGGCGGGTCCGCAGGGCTTCCGCGTCAGGAAGCCGCGCGGCGTCTTGCGCGTCGAGATCGACCACCAGCCCCACAATGGCAGCGGTGGCGCAATCGAGGCGCCTGATACCCAAACCGCGGATTTCCAGCAAGCCGACCAATTCAGGAACGGGGCGGACGCGGAGCAGGCCGTCCCCGGTGACGTCCAGGAAAGCGCGGTCGTCGGCTACCAGCATCGCTTCCGGCAGCTGGCCGGCCTGGGCGGCGAGGATCAGGTCAAAGACCAGCCGCGACTTGCCCGAGCCGGACGGGCCGCGGATCAGCACTGCACGGTCGCCCACCAGGACGGCCGATGCATGGATGCTGATATGGGGCGCACTCATGTGGCCGGCAACCGCACCACGAAGCGCGCGCCGAGAACCGGCACCTCGCCATCGGCCGTGGCGGCGCCGATGCGGTTCTCGGCCCAGATGGTGCCGCCATGGGCTTCGACAATCTGTTTTGAAATAGACAGGCCGAGGCCGGAATTCTGGCCAAAGCCTTGATGCGGCCTATCGGTGTAAAAGCGCTCGAAGATGCGCTCCAGCGCGTCCGCGCCGATGCCCGGGCCGTCGTCGTCCACCACGATTTCGATCTTCGCCTTCAGGCGGCGGCAGGCGATCCGGACCTTGCCGCCGGGCTCGGAAAACGACTGCGCATTGGTGACCAGATTGGTGATGACCTGGCCGAGCCGCGAGTCGTGGCCGGGCACCGAGAACGCGTCGCTGGCTGTGCCTTCGAAGCGGATCTCGACGCCGACATCGTGGCCGAGCTTGGTTTCGTTTGCGACGGCTGTGAGGGTCGTCAGCAGCTTGCGCACATCGACCGGCGCCACGTCGTTGCGCTGCAGTTCTGCGTCGAGACGGCTGGCATCGGATATGTCCGAGATCAGACGATCCAGCCGGCGCACATCGTGTTCGATGACTTCGAGCAGGCGCCGGCGGCTGTTCTCGTTCTTGGCCAGCGGCAGCGTCTCGACGGCGGAGCGCAGCGAGGTCAGCGGGTTTTTCAATTCATGCGAGACGTCGGCGGCGAACATCTCGATCGCCTCGATGCGGTTATAGAGCGCGCCGGTCATGTCGCGCAGCGCGCCGGAAAGATGGCCGATCTCATCGCGGCGGTCGGTGAAATCCGGAATCTCCACGCGGGTGCGGATGCGGCGGCGGACGCGTTCGGCGCTGTCGGCAAGGCGGCGCACAGGACCGGCGATGGTCGATGCCAGCAGCAGCGACAGCACGACCATGACCGCCATCGCCACCGCGAAGACTTTCAGGATGGCGAGGCGTTCGGCAGTGACCATCTGGTCGATGTCGTCGCCTTGAGTCGAGAGCATCAAGGCGCCATGCACCGCGCGAAAACGCTGCACGGGCACGGCGACCGAGACGATCACTTCGCCGCGCTCGTTGATGCGCACCATGCTGTTCTTCAGGCCGCTCAGCGATTGCTGGACTTCCTGATAGCCGTTGCCGTTTTCCGGGCCGAGTTCGCGATACAGCGGCAGGTCGCCGCGGTTGAGCCAGGTGCGAATGGCGATGGTGGTTTTTTCCAGCAGGCCGGGCTTTTCGGTGGTTGGCGGCGGCAGTTCGAAACGCAGCACGTCGCCGCGGCCATAGAGGCTGCGGCTGTCGAGCAGCAGCACGCCGTCGCGGTCGTAGATGCGGGCGCGCGTCTTGGTGGGCGAGATCAGCCGCCGCAGCACCGGCGCCACGCGCTCCGGATTGATCGGGAAGTCGAGATTGTTGAACTCGTCCGGCGCGCCGTAGCTCTCGCCCGGCTTGAGGTCGAGCAGGCGGTCAGGATCGATGGTGATCGTATTGGTTTCGACCGTTGCGGATGCGGCGATGGCGCCGGCGATGATTTCCGCCTGGGTCAGCAGGCTCTGCGCACGGGCATCGATCAGGCCGGCGCGGAATTGCGAGAGGTAGAGGACGCCAGCGACGAGGGCGCACAGGCCGGCGAGATTGAGCGAGACGATGCGGCGCGTGAGGCTCGAGAATGTGAGTGCGACGAAGAACTGGCGGACACGGCGCAGCCAGTCGAGCGGACGCCAGCCGCCGGATGTTGTCTCGTCGGATGTGTCGGAACTGTGCGACGGCGTACCACCAGGCTCCCGTCGTCCATCAGGCTGCGTTCGATCCAGCAATGCTACACTGCCTGCATATTATCGATGGCTGTGCTTATACGCCATCATTGCGAGCCATGGGAATTGGCAAGGCCAATTCCCGGGGCGAAGCAATCCAGAAGCCACGCAAAGAAAGACTGGATTGCTTCGTCGCAAGGGCTCGTCGCAATGACGACTGAGCTCAGGTTTCCTTGAAGCGGTAACCGACGCCATAAAGCGTCTCGATCATCTCGAAGTCGTCATCCACGACCTTGAATTTCTTGCGCAGGCGCTTGATGTGGCTGTCGATGGTGCGATCGTCCACATAGACCTGATCGTCGTAAGCGGCATCCATCAGCGCGTTGCGGCTCTTCACCACGCCGGGACGGGTGGCGAGCGCCTGCAGGATCAGGAATTCGGTGACGGTGAGGGTCACCGCTTCGTTCTTCCAGGTGCAGGTGTGGCGTTCCGGGTCCATGCGGAGCAGGCCGCGATCCAGCGCCTTGGCGTCGGTTTCCTTCGGGGCGGCGGCCGGATCCTTCGGGGCTGCGCGGCGCAGCACGGCCTTGACGCGCTCGACCAGCAGGCGCTGCGAGAACGGTTTGCGGATGAAATCGTCGGCGCCCATCTTGAGGCCGAACAATTCGTCGATCTCCTCGTCCTTCGAGGTGAGGAAGATCACCGGCAGGTCCGACTTCTGGCGCAGGCGACGCAGCGTCTCCATGCCGTCCATGCGGGGCATCTTGATGTCGAGGATCGCTAGGTCCGGCTGGCTGGTGCGAAAACCGTCCAGCGCAGACGCACCGTCCGTATAGGTCATGATCCGGTAGCCCTCGGCTTCCAGCGCGATCGATACGGATGTGAGAATGTTGCGGTCGTCATCGACCAAGGCGATTGTGGGCATGAGCCTGCTTTCCGAAGCGGATGGTCTGTACGGCGGGGGATGGGATATTCCGCCGTATGAGGTGGCCTTAAGAACACAGTCAACCAGCAATGCAAGCTGGGCTGAAGTGTGGCCAAGTTCCACTAACGCGTGAAGAGGACGCGGGTTCCACATCTTTATAGGCTTGTTCCGGTCCGATAAAAAGCCATTCGCTCAAGAATTACAGGGATTTAACGATGCAGCCGACCACCGATTTCGATCCCTCACGCGTCACCAAGTCACTGCTGCGCCGCAACAGGCAAGGCGCGCTTGCAACCCTGATCAGCGGCAGCGGAGCCCCATATTGCTCCCTGGTCAATGTCGCGAGCCATCCGGACGGGTCGCCGATTCTCCTGATTTCGCGGCTGGCGCTCCACACCCGCAACCTGCTGGGCGATCCGCGGGTGTCGCTGATGTTGGACGAGCGAGCGCTGGGCGATCCGCTTGAAGGCGCCCGCATCATGCTCGGCGGCGTCGCCGAGGAAGCCGGCGATAGCGAGCGCATGGTGCTCCGACGGCGCTATCTGACGGTCCATCCGACAGCCCAAGTCTTTGTGGATTTTAAGGATTTCTCGTTCTTTCGGATCAGGCCGACGTCGCTCCATCTGGTCGCCGGCTTCGGCCGCATCATCGATCTTGCGCCTGAGCAATATCTCACCGATCTCGAAGGTGCGGAGGGCATGCTTGCGGCAGAGGAGGGCGCTGTCGAACACATGAACGCCGATCACCGCGATGCGCTCAATCTCTACGCAGTCAAATTACTTGGCGCGGAAGAAGGCGATTGGCGCTGCACCGGTTGTGATCCTGACGGGCTCGATCTGCACAGCGAAACGTCGGGCGCGTGGCGCCTCGATTTTCCGCGGCGGATCGTCACGCCGATGGATTTGAGAAAAGTTCTTCGGGAACTGGCAGAGCAGGCCCGCACTTTGAACGGTTGAGCCATACCCATGGCCGTGCTTGGAAGTAACCAAGTCAGGTGACAGTCGCTTGGCTTTTCACATCTTCGTCACTATTCAGTCGCCCGATCAAAGCCGGAGCGGTTATAGTGACGGCTACCGCTGCAATGGGTGGTTGGAGGCAACCGCACATGTCGAATAGCGGGCTCTAAGGAGGACTACCGTGGAAGAGACGGGCGTACGCAACAGCGCTTATGGCGCCGACAAATTCGGACTGAAAAACCTCAAGGCGGTGAACTGGAATCTCGGAGCGCCGCAGCTCTATGCGCATTCGCTGAAGAACGGCGAAGCCGAATTGTCGTCCGATGGCGCGCTTTGCGCAGACACCGGCGATTTCACGGGCCGCAGCCCGAAGGACAAGTTCACCGTCAAGGACGCGTCCACCGAGAACATGTGGTGGGCCGGCAATCAGGCGATCACGCCAGAGCAGTTCGAAGCGCTCTACACCGATTTCAAGAAGCACGCCGAAGGCATGACCCTGTTCGCGCAGGATCTCTATGGCGGCGCTGATCCGACCTTCCAGATCAAGACCCGCGTGTTCACCGAACTCGCCTGGCACTCGCTGTTCATCCGCACGCTGCTGATCCGCCCGGAAGCTGCTGCGCTCAAGGACTTCGTGCCCGAGCTCACCATCATCGACCTGCCGAGCTTCCGCGCCGATCCCAAACGTCACGGCTGCCGTTCGGAGAACGTCGTGGCTATCGATTTCGCCCGCAAGATCGTCCTGATCGGCGGGTCTTATTATGCCGGCGAGATGAAGAAGTCGGTCTTCACCACGCTGAATTACTATCTGCCCGCCAAGGGCGTGATGCCGATGCATTGCTCGGCCAATGTCGGCCCCGATGGCGATACAGCGATCTTCTTCGGCCTGTCGGGCACCGGCAAGACCACGCTCTCGGCCGATCCGAAGCGCACGCTGATCGGCGATGACGAGCATGGCTGGGGCAAGGACGGCGTCTTCAATTTCGAAGGCGGCTGCTACGCCAAGACCATCAAGCTCTCCGAAGAAGCCGAGCCGGCGATCTACGCCGCCTCCAAGCGTTTCGGTGCCGTGCTCGAGAACGTGGTTCTCGATGAAAACACCAAGGTGCCGGATTTCGACGATGGCTCGAAGACCGAGAACACCCGTTCGGCCTATCCGCTCGATTTTATCCCGAACGCTTCGCGCACCGGCCGCGCGCCGCAGCCCAAGAACGTCGTGATGCTCGCCGCTGACGCCTTCGGCGTGCTGCCGCCCATCGCCAAGCTGACCCCGGCGCAGGCGATGTATCACTTCCTGTCCGGCTACACCGCCAAGGTCGCCGGCACCGAGCGTGGTCTCGGCAACGATCCGGAGCCGGAATTCTCCACCTGCTTCGGCTCGCCGTTCCTGCCGCTCGATCCGTCTGTTTACGGCAACATGCTGCGCGACCTCATCGCCAAGCATAAGGTCGATTGCTGGCTGGTGAACACCGGCTGGACCGGCGGCAAATACGGCGTCGGCTCGCGCATGCCCATCAAGGTGACGCGCGCGCTGCTCACCGCGGCTCTCGACGGTTCGCTGCGCAACGTGGAATTCCGCACGGACAAGTATTTCGGCTTCGCCGTCCCGACCGCATTGCCGGGCGTGCCGAGCGAAATCCTCGATCCGGTGAACACCTGGAAGGACAAGGCCGAATTCGACGCCACTGCGCGTAAGCTCGTCGGCATGTTCCAGAAGAACTTTGCCAAGTTCGAAGCGCAGGTGGACGCGGAAGTGCGCGCCGCTGCGCCGGATGTGAAGATCGCGGCGGAGTAAGCGTCGCGCAAATGAGATACGAAAGGGCGGCCGCGAGGCCGCCCTTTTTTGTTTCTGTCCAAGTTTTAACTCGTCATTGCGAGGAGCGTCAGCGACGAAGCAATCCAGACTTGCTTCGCTTGGCTCTGGATTGCTTCGTCGCTGACGCTCCTCGCAATGACGGCTGAAAGGTTCTCGCCTTGAAAAACCTCACCCTCACTTGGCCATTCTGGGCCGTTCTCTCTGCGGCTTTCGCTGCGCTCACGGCGATCTTCGCCAAGATCGGCATCGAGAACGTCAATTCCGATTTCGCCACTTTCATCCGCACCATCGTCATCCTGTTCGCGGCAGGGCTGATCGTGGTGGCCACCGGCAACTGGCAGTCGCCATCGACGATCTCGGCGAAAACCTGGATCTTCCTCGTCCTGTCCGGCTGCGCCACCGGTGCGTCGTGGATCTGCTATTTCCGCGCGCTGAAGCTCGGCGATGCGGCGCGGGTGGCGCCGATCGACAAGCTGAGCGTCGTGTTCGTGGCGGTGTTTGCGGTGCTGTTTCTCGGCGAAAAACTGTCACTGCCGAACTGGCTCGGCGTCGTGATGATCGCCTGCGGTGCGGTGCTGGTGGCGTATCGCTGAGGCCGTAGCCCGGATGGAGTTCGTAGGGTGGGCACGGCGCAAGCGCGCCTTTGCCCACCCGACGCGCTACGACAATTTACGTCGCCTTCCGCACCTGCTGCGCAAATGTAGTCGGCATCTGGCTTGCCACAGGCACGTGCCAAATATCCTCCGCATATTCGCGAATGGTACGGTCCGATGAGAACCAGCCCATACGCGCCGTGTTGAGAATGGCCGCACGGCTCCAGGCCGAGCCGGCAGCCCAACGCGCATCGACGCTGCGTTGGGCGTCGTAATAGGAGTCGAAATCCGCCGAGACCATGTAATGATCGAGATGGCGCAGCGCGTGGCCGATGCCCCCGAAGCGACCGGGGTCGTCGGGGGAGAAGAAGCCACTCTCGATCGCATAAATGGCGCGGCCGAGATTGGGCGACTTCGAGATCACGTCCGACGCATCGAGCCCGCGATTGCGGCGCTCGACCACTTCGTCGGCGGTCATGCCGAAGATCGCAATGTTCTCCGGGCCGACATTGTCGCGGATTTCGATATTGGCGCCGTCCAGCGTGCCGATGGTCAGCGCACCATTCAGCGACAGCTTCATGTTGCCGGTGCCGGACGCTTCCATGCCGGCCGTCGAAATCTGCTCGGAGAGATCGGCGGCAGGAATGATGATCTCGGCGAGCGAGACATTGTAGTCAGGCATGAAGGCGACCTTCAACTGGCCCTTGATCGTCTCGTCATTATTGACCATGCGCGCGACGTCATTGGCGAGTTTGATGATCAGCTTGGCATAGCGATAGCTCGCTGCTGCCTTGCCCGCGAAAATCTTCACGCGGGGGACCCAGTTCTTGTTCGGCTCGTCCTTGATCGCCTGATACAGCGCAACGGTCTCGACGATGTTGAGCAGCTGCCGCTTGTATTCGTGGATGCGCTTGATCTGCACGTCGAACAGCGCCGACGGATCGGCCTGGACGCCGAGCTTCTCGCCGATCAACCGGGCCATCGCCAGCTTGTTGTGATGCTTGACCTTGCGGAATTCCTGCTGGAATGCGGCGTCGCCGGCATAGGCTTCGAGCTTGATCAGACGTGTGGGATCGTCGAGCACGGCTTCGCCGCAGGTGGCGCGGAGCAGGTCGGTCAGCTTCGGATTGGCCAGCGTCAGCCAGCGTCGGAAGGTGATGCCGTTGGTCTTGTTGGTGATGCGGCCGGGATAGAGCTGGTTGAGATCGCGGAACACGGTCTCCTTCATCAGCTCCGAATGCATCGCCGACACACCGTTAATGCGGTGTGAGCCGATGAAAGCGAGATTCCCCATGCGCACGCGGCGCCCTGCGGTTTCGTCGATGATCGAGACCGAGGCGCGGTAATTGGTGTCGCCAGGGCGGATGGCATCGGCGCGGTCGAGATGCGCGACATTGATGCGATAGATGATTTCGAGATGGCGTGGCAGCAGCCGCTCCATCAGTTCCACCGGCCAGGTCTCGAGCGCTTCCGGCAGCAGCGTGTGATTGGTGTAGGACAGCGTCGCATTGGTGATCTGCCACGCCGCATCCCAGCGCATATTGTGCACGTCGATCAGAATTCGCATCAGCTCGGCGATGGCCAGGCTCGGATGCGTGTCGTTCATCTGCACCGCCGCCTTGTTGGCGAGGCCACGCAGATTGCCTTCGGCTTCCATGTGCCGTTTGACCAGATCCTGCAGCGAGGCGGAGACGAAGAAATACTCCTGCCGGAGCCGCAATTCGCGGCCGGCGGCGCTTTCGTCGTTCGGATAGAGGAATTTGCAGATCGCTTCGGCGCGCGCCTGCTCGGCGCTGGCGCTCACATAGTCGCCGGTGTTGAATACGTCGAGCCGCAGCGGATCGGGGGCGCGCGCGGACCACAGCCGCAGCGCATTCACATGCTGACCGCGCCAGCCGACGATGGGCGTGTCATAGGCCACGGCTTCCACGGTCTCGCCGGGATGCCAAACGGAACGCTGATGGCCCTTGGCGTCATCGACGACCTCGACGCTGCCGCCGAAGTGGATGTGATAGACGACCTCCGGCCGCGGCAGCTCCCACGGGTTGCCGAAGCTCAGCCACTCGTCGGGATATTCCTTTTGCCAGCCCTTTGAGATGATCTGCTTGAACAAGCCGAAATCGTAACGGATGCCATAGCCGTAAGCGGGAATGGCGAGGGTCGACATGCTCTCCATGAAGCAGGCGGCAAGACGGCCAAGGCCGCCATTGCCGAGCGCCGCATCGGGCTCGCATTTGCGGAGCTCTTCAAGACCGACGCCGAGATCTTCCAGCGCGGCGCGGAAAATCGGCAGCAGGCCCATATTGTTCAGCGCGTCGGTGAACAGGCGTCCAATCAGGAATTCGAGCGAAAGATAATAGACGCGCTTGCGGCCGGCATCGTAGCTCTCCTTCTCGGACAGCAGCCAGCGATGCACGACCCGATCGCGCAGGGTCAGTGCAGCGGCCTTGTACCAGTCATGTTTGGTGGCGAAGGAGGGTTCTTTGCCAATGCCGAGCGTCAGCTTGACGAGAATGGCGCTCTTGATCTCGGCGAGCAGCAACTCGTCGATCGGCGCGTTCTGAGGCTGGAATTGTGCTGGCGTGGACTGGTCTGACAAACTGGTCATCCTGATCTGTGGCGCGGCGCGGGAGCATACGCCCATTCATGGGTGGTCGGAAACCCACTGCGGTGCGGAGGTTTTGCTATGGTTATGCCGCGGTTTTGTGCAGATCATGGCATGATTTGTCATCCCGGCGAACGCCGGGATCCATAACCTCCGAGCTCATAGCAATCCGGACAGATCGCCCCAATCGGAGTTATCCTGCTCGACAAGCTGGATCTTCCAGTCCCGCTTCCAGTTTTTGAGCTGTTGCTCGCGCGTGATCGCATCCATGACTGAGTCATATTGTTCGACGTAAACCAGCCTTAGGACACCATATTTTCTGACGAATTTCGAACCTCCGCCGCCGCGATGCTGAGCCATCCGGCGATGGATATCGTTCGTCACGCCGATATTTCGTCACGCCGATATAGAGCGTGCCGTTGCGACCGCTCGCAAGAATGTAGACGAAGTAGGAACGCGATCCGGGCATGGGCATCCCGCAAAACGTCGTCGGAGGCTATGGATCCCGGCGTGCGCCGGGATGACAACAGAGCATTAATTTATAAGAACAAATAAAGAACAAATTCGCAAGCATTTGATATAGGTTCCGATTCGAAGCCCTCAGATCGTTTGCAAGGCCAGCCATGCCCAACATTGCCTTCGACACATTCGCGCTCACCCGGATTGCCGATTTCGCGCGATCGCTCACCCGTCTGCACCTCAACGCGCGTCGTTATCCCGTGGATGACGACCAGATCGATCGCGAATTCAATGCGGTGTGCCTGTCGGTGTGGGGATATACAACCAATGATGTCAGCGACGATCTTTTCTCACTGGAAGATCACGCCTGGCTCGACCTGCTCGACGAGGCGAGTGCCCGCAGCTTCGCCGCCGGGCAAGGCTACGATCTGGTCGGCGACGACGGCATGCTCACGGATTGGTGGGGCTATTGCTGGATGATCCTGGCCGAGATGCGCGGCCTGCTGACGGCCGACAATCGTGCGGCCGCGCGGGCGGAGATCGAGCGGAAATATTTGTCGGAAACGAATGTGGTCGGCGTCATCATCGGACGGTAACAGCCAGTCGGCTTAATTCGCCTCGGCGCGCTTGGCCGCCTGCGCCGGCGCACGCTTCGGCGCGATGGTCGCGGCCGGAAGCGGTGCGATTTCGCGCGGCGTTTCGGCCATCGGCGCTTCGTCGGTGATCATTTCGGCGGCGACCGGGGCAACCTTCATCTCGCCCAGTCGTGCACGTACATCCGAGGTGAGGCCAGGATAGGACGCGACCGGAGTGAATTCAGCAGCCTGGTTGTTGCCGGTGCGCATGCCGTTGAACGCGACAAGACCGTTGGTAGTGGCCACCACGTCGCCGGGACGCAGCGACGTATCGAGCGTGAGATCGATCGGCGCGAGGCCGGCGGGGTCGCGGCCGTTGCAGGTGCAGTCGGCCTTCAGCGCCTTGCGATAGGCAAAGGCATTCGGCAGGTCCGCATAGCGCTCGCCATTGGATGACGTCGCATAGTCGATGTTGCTGCCGAACATCACCTTGGTCGGTGAGGCCGGGCAAAACGCCTGGCACATCTGCACCGGGCTGGCGCCGCCGCGGGTGAGCGGAAAATATTTGCCGTCGCAGGTGCGGACGCAGAAAGCAGGACCGCCGCCGCTGGACGCGCTGCGCTGGGGCTGCGGTTGTTCTTGCGGTGTATTGAGGCCGAACGGATCGGAGAAGAAATCACCCTGCGGTGGTCCGCCGCGGCGTGGTTGCTGCTTTTGTTGTGGCTGGCCGCCACCGAACAGAAAATCGAAGAAGCCTTGCGCGGAAACGCTTTGCGGCGCGAGCGCGACACAAGCGGCAAGGCCGATGGCCATCACACGCCGGCGCGAGATTTCAACTTTGTGACGCAACGCCAAGCTCCGCGACCGCAGGACCAACAGCCGGAATCGCAGCATTCCGGTTTGGGCGCGAGGTTAGGCGGTTATGGTAAATGCGAGGTAACCATAGGTGCGGCCGGCTAGATGAAGAACACCCATGTCGCCAGCAGGAAGACCGGGACGAGAACGGCGCCCGACCACAGCATATAAGCGAAGAAGCTCGGCATCTTCACGCCGGCGTCGCGCGCGATGGCATAGACCATGAAGTTTGGTGCATTGCCGATATAGGTGTTCGCGCCCATGAACACGGCGCCGGCGGAAATCGCAGCCAGCGTTGCCGCGCCCGTTGTCATCAGTGTCTTTGCATCGCCACCGGCGAGCTCGAAGAAGACGAGATAGGTCGGGGCATTGTCGAGGAACGAGGAGAGGCCGCCGGTCAGCCAGAAATAGGCAGCATTGTTGGGCGTGCCATCGGCATTGGTGACGAGCGCGATCAGCGGCGCGAACGAGCCATTTGCGCCGGCCTGCAGCGACGCCATCACCGGCAAGATGCAGATGAAGATGCCGGCGAACAGGATCGCGACCTCCGCAATCGGGCCCCATTTGAAATCATTGGCCTTGCGATGCCCGGCTTCCGTCAGCGCCAGCGATGCAAAGGTGACGAGGACGAGAAGGGTATCGCGCAGCAGGTTCTGCAATTCGACCGTCGTGCCGAGCACGGTCCAGGAGATGCCCGGCTTCCAGCTGCCGCTCATCAGGATCGCGCCGACGATGACGAGAAGCAGCAGCAGATTGACTTTGCCGTGCAGGCGCAGCGGCGCGTCTGGTGTCGGATCCTTGATCTTGGGCAAGCGATTCTCACGACGATGCAGATAAATATCGAGCACCATGAAGATCGCCAGCACGATACCGGCAACGAACAGCGTGTCGGGGAAGATGTGCCGCGTGGTCCAGAAGAAATCTACCCCGCGCAGAAAGCCCAAAAACAGCGGCGGATCGCCGAGCGGCGACAGCGAGCCGCCGATGTTCGAGACCAGGAAAATGAAGAACACCACCACATGGACATTGTGACGCCGCCCGTCATTGGCGCGCAGCAGCGGCCGGATCAGGATCATCGACGCGCCGGTCGTGCCGACGATGCTGGCCATGACAGTCCCGAAAGCGAGCAGCACCGTATTGGTAAAGACGCTGTCATGCAGGTTGCCTTGCAGATAGATGCCACCCGACACGGTGAAGAGCGCCAGCAGCAGCAGGATGAAGGGCAGATATTCCAGCAGCACCGTATGGGCGAGCATATGCGTCGCCGCGGTGGTGCCGGCCGTGAGGCACAGCGGCACGATCACAAGCGCCGCCCAGAAGGCGGCAAGCTTGCCGAAATGATGCTCCCAGACATGGGGATAGAGGACCGGCCCGGTCGCGATCGACAGCAGGATGCCGGCGAAGGGGAGTGCCCAGAGCAGCGACAGTTTCGCGCCCTCGAGGCTTTCCGCTGCGTAGGCAGCCCCAGGCATCGCACTGAGAACGACGATGAAAAACGCGAGGCGGAGGAAGCGGGGCAAAGGCAGGCCTTTCACGAGAGACGGTATCGGTCTCACGTGGAGGCCGCAGATGATCAACCCTTGAGAAATTCCGACGCCTTGAACAGCGAGCGAAATGGCACGCCGGCCTGAGCAAAGGTCTCGCTCGCGCCTTCGTCGCGGTCGACCATGGTGAACACCAGCGCCACTTCCGCACCGGCCTCGCGCACGGCGTCGAGCGCCTTGACTGCGGAGCCGCCGGTGGTGGTGACGTCCTCGACGATGACGATGCGCTTGCCCTTGAGCGATTCCGTCTTGGTCAGGCCCTCGATGGCGAGGCGGGCGCCATGCTCCTTCGGCTTCTTGCGCACGAAGAAGGCGCCGATCGGCGCGCCCTTCATCCAGGACAGCTGCGCCAGCGCGCCGGCCAGCGGCACCGCGCCCATTTCCAGGCCGCCGACATAATCGAGCTTGTCGTCCTTCAGCGCCTCATAGGTCAGCTCGGCCAGCAGCGCCGCGCCTTCCGGGTCGCACATGGTGGGCTTCAGGTTGAAGTAGAAATTGCTCTTGCGGCCCGAGGCGAGCGTGATCTCGCCATAACCGAACGAACGGTCGCGGATGATCTCATGCAGGCGGGCGCGGGCGGTTGTGCTGGACAAGGCGATCTCTCTTTTGCGGGTAAACCGCGGCAATTTACCGGCCCCGCGCGGGATAGGCCAGAGCGCAGGCCGCCCCGTCAACAGCAGTGATTTGCGGGGAGGGCGGACGATGATACAGCTTGAGAAAATAACTGAGGGAAACGCATGACCATCGAATTTCACACCTGGAACACGCCGAACGGCCGCAAGATCTCCATCGCGCTGGAGGAAATGGGCCTGGCCTACAAGGTGTTCCCGGTGAACATCGCCAAGGGCGAGCAGCAGAAGCCGGATTTCCTCAAGATCAGCCCGAACAACAAGATCCCGGCGATCGTCGATCCCGAGGGGCCCGACAGCAAGCCGGTGAGCGTGTTCGAATCCGGCGCGATCCTGCTCTATCTCGGCGAGAAGACCGGCAAGTTCCTGCCGAAATCGCTGGGGGACCGCATCCCGGTGCTGGAATGGCTGATGTGGCAGATGGGGGGCTTCGGCCCGATGCCCGGCCAGATGCATCATTTCATCGCGCTGGAGAACGAGGCGGACCGCGCCTATGGCCTCAAGCGCTTCTCCGACGAAACGCGCCGGCTTTATGGCGTGCTGGATCGCAGGCTGGCGGACCACGAATTTGTCGCGGGCGCTTTGTCGGTGGCGGATTTCGCCATTCTCGGCTGGGCCTGGCGCCACCCCCGCCACAAGGTGGCGCTGGAGGATTTTGCCAATGTGAAGCGCTGGTACGAAACGCTGATGGCGCGGCCGGCGGTGCAGCGCGGCTTCGAGGTGAAGCTGGATTGAGGTTCTCCCTCCCCCAAGCCGCGCAGCGGCGCCGTGGGGAGGGTGGATTGAACGCGAAGCGTTCGAGACGGGTGGGGTGCTTCCCCAAACTCCGTCCGATCGTGGGGAGAGACCCCACCCCCGCCTATCGGCGGACCCTCCCCACTGCGCCGCTATGCGGCTTGGGGGAGGGAGATCACTAGCCTCGGCGCGTCGATGCCTGTTCGCTCAATGCGCCTCTTCCCAGTTCTCCGCCGCCCGTGCGTCTACCTGCAGCGGCACCGACAGCAGCACGGCCGGGAAGGGCGCGTCCTGCATCACATGCTGCACCACCGGCAGCGTTGCGGCCACCTCGTCGTCCGGTACTTCGAAAATCAGTTCGTCATGCACCTGCAACAGCATTTTTGCTGACAGCTTCTTTTCCGCCAGCGCATCTTCCATGCGGCTCATCGCGCGGCGGATGATATCGGCCGCGGTGCCCTGCAAGCGCGCGTTGATCGCCGCGCGCTCGTTGAAGGCCCGCACCGACGGATTGCTCGCCTTGATCTCGGGGTAGTGGCACTTGCGACCGAACAGCGTGGTCACATAGCCATGCTCCCGGCAGAAATCGCGGGTTTGATCCATGTAAGCGCGGATGCCGGGGAAGCGCTCGAAGTACTTCTTGATATAGGCGCCGGCCTCTTCGCGCGGAATGCTCAGCTGGTTGGCGAGGCCGAAGGCCGAGATGCCGTAGATGATGCCGAAATTGATCGCCTTGGCGCGGCGGCGCACCTCGGCCGGCATGTCCTTCACAGGCACGCCGAACATCTCCGACGCCGTCATCGCATGAATGTCGATGCCCTCTTGAAACGCTGTACGCAGTGCCGGCACTTCGGCCACTTCCGACAGCAGACGCAATTCGATCTGCGAATAGTCCGCCGACACAAGCTTGTGCCCCTCACTCGCGATGAAAGCGCGGCGAATTTTCCGCCCGTCCTCGGTGCGCACCGGGATGTTCTGCAGGTTCGGTTCGTTCGATGAGAGCCGCCCCGTGGTGGTGGCGGCCAGCGCGTAAGTCGTATGCACCCGATGCGTCTGCGGATGCACGTAAGTCGGCAGTGCATCCGTATAGGTCGAGCGCAGTTTTGACACTTGCCGCCATTCGAGAATTTTGCGCGGGAATTCGTGGCCCTGTTCGGCGAGGTCATCCAGCACCTGCGCAGACGTAGACCATGCACCGGTCTTGGTCTTGCTGCCGCCGGGCAGGCCCATCTTGCCGAACAGCACATCGCCGAGCTGCTTCGGGCTGCCGATATTGAGGTCCTCGCCGGCTATCTCCTTGATCTCGGCTTCGATCCGCGCGGCCGTCTGCGCGAAGTCTGCCGAGAGCTTTGACAGCACCTGCCTGTCGATCGAAATGCCGCGGCGCTCCATCCGTGCCAGCACGGAGATCAGCGGCCGCTCCAGCGTCTCGTAGACCGTGTTCATGCGTTCGGCTGCAAGGCGCGGCTTCAGGACGGTCCACAGACGCAGCAGCACGTCGGCATCTTCGGCCGCATATTCGGTGGCGCGGTCGATCTTCACTTGCTCGTAAGTGAGCTTGCCCTTGCCCGAGCCGATAATCTCGCCATAAGTGAGCACGGCGTGGCCGAGCCAGCTATCCGCCAGCGCCTCCAGCCCATGCGCATTGCGGCCGGCATCCAGCGCGTAGGACATCAACTGCACATCGTCATGATTGCGCAAAGTGACGCCGTGCTGCGCGAGCAGCACCGCGGTGAACTTGATGTTGAAGCCGATCTTGAGCAAGCCCGGCGTTTCCAGCAGCGGCTTCAGCGCTTCCAGTGCATCGGCGGTCTTGAGCTGATCGGGTTCAAGATCGGCTGCGAACAGTCCGGCACCGTCGCCGGACTGGCGATGTGCAAAGGGGATATAGGCCGCATCGTTCGGGCCGAGCGCCAGCGCGATGCCGACAACGTCGGCCTGCATCGGATCGATGGAGCTGGCCTTGGCTTCAAACGCGACGTAGCCGGTATCGAGGATGCGCGCGATCCATTTGCCGAGGTCAGCGCGGCTGCGGATCGTCTTGTAGCCATCGCGCTTCACCGGCGTCTCGCGTGCAGCGTCCGCACGGGCCTTGGCCAAGGCCGCCGGTGTGAGTACATCCTTGCCGCCAGGACCAGTCGCATGGGCGCCCGTGCCGTTGGCTTTCTTCTTTGCCACCGGCACCTGTTCGGTATCGCCGAACAAGTCACCACCCTGGCCGCCCGCTTCGCCGCCACCTTTCGCAGCCGGCTTGACTGAGCCGCATTCCGCTTCCGCTGCAACATCCGCCACATCGATATGCGAATACTCCGCCACACGCCGCGTCAGCGTCGTGAACTCCATCCGCTTCAGGAACGCGATCAGTTTTCGCGCATCCGGTTCATGCACCGCGAGATCATCCAGCGGCACGTCGAGCGCCACCTTGTCGTCGAGCAGCACCAGCTGCCGCGAAATGCGCGCCTTCTCCGCATGTTCGATCAGCGACTCCCGGCGCTTCGGCTGCTTGATCTCGGACGCCCTGTTCAGCAAGGTTTCCAGGTCGCCATATTCGGTGATCAGCTGCGCCGCGGTCTTGATGCCGATGCCCGGCACGCCCGGCACGTTGTCGACGCTGTCGCCGGCCAGCGCCTGCACCTCGACGACCTTCTCTGGCGGCACGCCGAACTTCTCGATCACCTCGGCGACGCCAAGGCGGCGATCCTTCATGGTGTCATACATGACCACGCAGTCGGTCACGAGCTGCATCAGGTCCTTGTCGGACGACACGATGGTGGCGCTGGCGCCGCGCTCGCAGGCCTGTCGCACATAGGTCGCGATCAGGTCGTCGGCCTCGAAGCCGCCCTGTTCGATGCAGGGCAGGTCGAAGGCGCGCACGGCATCGCGGATCAGCGCGAATTGCGGGATCAGGTCGTCCGGTGCCGGCGGCCGGTGTGCCTTGTATTCCGGATAGAGCTTGTTGCGGAAGGTGACCTCCGACTTGTCGAAGATGATCGCCAGATGCGTTGGCCGGTTGTCCGCCGGCATGTCGCGCATCAGTTTCCACAGCATGTTGCAGAAGCCGAGCACCGCATTGACCTGCAGCCCGTCGGACTTGCGGTTCAGCGGTGGCAGCGCGTGATAGGCGCGGAAGATGTAGGACGAGCCGTCCACCAGAAAGACGTGGTCGCCTTTGCCGGGGGCATTCGGGCTGGATGTGGCGGTAGCGGCGGAGGCTTTTGCGGGGGCTTTCGACATGGCCGCAATTTAAGGATTTTTGCGGCGAATGACAGTCCCCGTTCCCGTGTTGAAACTCAGCCGTAGGGCGGATGAGCCGAAGGCGTAATCCGCCGGCCGAGTTAAAAGCTGAAACTCCGCGGCGGATGACGCTTCGCTCATCCGCCCTACGGCCGTGTCATTCCGCCGCCTGCAGCCGCGGGCTTTGCTTCTTCGGCGCGATCCAGAACGCCTGCGGCCGTTCGAACAGGAAATTGGCGCGCAGGCGCAGCGCCAGCCACCAGATCACCAATGCGCCGACCACGCCACTGACGGTGACGAGGAGCGCAATGGTGCCGATATCGAGCGGAGCGAACTTCAGCAGCACGGCGCGGGCCGTGGCCATCGGCAGGAAGAAGGCGAGATAGACCACGATGGAATGCTCGCCGAGGAAGCGCACAAAACCCAGCCACTGCATCTTCGCCAGCAAGGTGCCGACCACGATGATCGCCACGGCGCCGGCAAAGCCGAGCGCGAGCGACATCACCGGCCATTCGCTCACGCCGCCATGCACCAGCGCAGCATTTGCGACGGCCCAGGCGGCGAGACCAACGAGAGCAAGGATAGGCTTGGCACGGGCTTTGTCGGACAGCGCGAAAACCTGGGTCGCAAACAGGTAGCCGGAATAGAAATAGACGAAGCGCGCGCAGAATTCGTCGATCGCGGTCCAACCGGTGACGATATGCAGGCTCTCCAGCAGCGCGGCGATGCCCCAGATCAACGCTGGATGCACATTGCGCACCGCCTTGGTCAGCACGAAAAACACCGGCAGCAGATAGATGAACCAGAGCGTGCCGAACGGATCGATATAGGACAACAGATAGAGCTTGATCACATAGGGCCAGCCGTGCTCGGCGGCGAAGCTCGGCGCCTTGAAGCCGAACTGGATGGTGACCCACAGCACGTAGAAATACAGGAAATGGACAACCTTGCGGTCGAGATAGGTGCGCCAGTCGCGGTCGATCACCCGCGCCAGGAAAAGGCCCGAGATCAGGAAGAAATCCGGCATCCGGAACGGTTTGGCGAATTCGACGACGTAATGCATGTAGCCGGTCTGGCCGGCGGCCAGTTCGGTACCCAGCACCGAATGCATCATCACCACCATGATGATGCAGATGCCCTTCGCGTAATCGACCCAGTCCACGCGCTCCGTTGCGACGCGTTCCGATGCAATGGCGCGCTCGGCGCCCGCATATGTGCCGCTTGTGGTCATCATGATCCCTGCCGGCGCCCTCTTGTTGGGCGGCATGATCGGGACAATCGGTTTCAATTGCCTTGCAGTATCCATCGAAAATGGTGATCGGATGGTCACGCTTGCGCGAGTTTCCGCGGCTGGTTAATGGGCGTTAACATTTGCGGGTTTCATGACACGGACTTTCGGTACATCTTTGCCCATCGATGCCGTCTTGGACGACCTTGCGGGCACGCTGCAAGCGGCCAATGCCGCCGTGCTGGTGGCGCCGCCCGGTGCCGGCAAGACCACACGCGTGCCCCTGGCCCTGCTCGATGCGCCCTGGCTGCAGGGCAAGAAGATCATCATGCTGGAGCCACGCCGCATCGCCGCGCGCGCCAGCGCCGAGCGGATGGCCAAGACGCTGGGCGAACGGACCGGCGAGACGGTCGGCTATCGCGTGCGCTTCGGCTCGAAGGTCTCGCGCAATACGCGCATCGAGGTCGTTACCGAAGGCATCTTCGCTCGGCAGATTCTGGACGACCCCGAACTGTCCGGTGTCGGCGCCGTGCTGTTCGACGAGTTTCACGAGCGCTCCCTCGATGCCGATCTCGGTCTAGCGCTGGCCCGCGACGCGCAGACTGGCCTGCGCGAGGATCTGCGCATCCTCGTCATGTCTGCCACCATCGATGGCGCACGGATCGCGAAACTGCTTGGTGATGCTCCCGTTGTCGCCAGCGAGGGCCGCGCCTTTCCGGTGGAGACCCGCTATCTCGGCCGCAAGCCGGACGTCCAGATCGAACGGCAGATGGCCGATGCCATTGCATCGGCGCTGCGCGCTGACAGTGGCTCCGTGCTGGCCTTCCTCCCCGGCGCCGCCGAAATCCGCCGTACCGAGCGTTTTCTCGCCGAACGCGTGCAGGATGCCTCCATCGAGATCGTGCCCCTGTTCGGTGCTCTTGATGCCGCCGTGCAGGATCGCGCCATCCAGCCGGCCCCCAAGGGCCAGCGCAAAGTGGTGCTCGCCACCTCCATCGCCGAGACCTCACTCACCATCGAAGGCGTGCGCATTGTCGTGGATTGCGGGCTCGCGCGTGTGCCGCGCTATGAGCCCGATATCGGCCTTACGCGCCTCGAAACCGTGCGTGCTGCGCGCGCCGCAGTGGATCAGCGCCGCGGTCGTGCCGGGAGAACCGAGCCCGGTGTCTGCTATCGCCTGTGGGACGAGCCGCAGACGGCCTCGCTGCCGGCCTATACGCAACCGGAAATTCTCAGCGCCGATCTCTCCACGCTGCTGCTCGATTGCGCGCAATGGGGTGTCGGCGATCCCGCGGAGTTGACGTTTCTCGATCCGCCGCCGCTGCCTGCGCTGAAGGAAGCGCGCAGCTTGCTGGTCGAACTCGGGGCGCTGGATGGCGATGGCCGCATCACCGATGAAGGGCGGGCGCTGCGGGCGCTGGCGCTGCCGCCGCGCCTCGCGCGCATGATCGTGGATTCCGCGCGGTTCGGTTATGCCGAGGACGCTGCCGAGATCGCCGCGATCCTCACCGAACGCGGCCTTGGCGGCGACAGCGTCGATCTCGACCATCGTCTCGATCAGTTCCGCCGCGACCGTTCGCAGCGCGCATCGAGCGCGCGGCAACTCGCCGAGCGCTGGGCGGCGCAGGTGTCTTCTCCCTCTCCCGCGCTTGCGGGGGAGGGCCGGGGTGGGGGCGCCCCACGCTCTGACGCCACGGGGGGCACCCCCCCCCCAGCCCCCCCCCCCCAAAAGCGGGAGAGGGGGTCTT
>JAEXYA010000033.1 GCA_023451825.1 Pseudomonadota bacterium | reverse complement strand
GGCACGCTGCGCTTTGCCCACCCTACGGTCTATCGCCCCAATACGAACAGCGTCGCCATGGTCAGCGCGATGGCGACGAATTGCAGGATTACACGCCAGCGCATCAATTGCTGCGAGCGGTTCGGCGATCCGCCACGCATCATGTTGAACAGGCCGAGCAGCAATACCACCGCCACGGCACCGAGCGAGATCGGAAGGATGAAGGTCGACATGAATGAGCCCATGCAGTGCTAGATAGCATCGCGGATGGGGTCATGCCAGCCATGGAACTCGAGCGCGTAGCCCGGACGGAGCGCAGCGCAATCCGGGGACCGGCGCGTCAACATGCTCGCCGGTCCCTGCATTACGCTTCGCTCCATGCAGGCTACAAACCTCACGCCTCTTTCCTGTACCGCTCCAGATTGCCCTGCAGCATCGCCAGCACATCATCGCGCATGGGATCGCGCGTGCCGCGGATCCAGGCAGCAGCAAGCGGCAGTCGGTTCACCCCGGACACCTTTAGCGGCACATAACAGACGCCCCGCGCCGCCATCCGCTGTGTCCAGCGCGGCACGATCGCCACGCCGATCTCGGCGGCGACGAGATTGACGATGGTCTGCTTCTCATCGGCGATCTGCACCACATTCGCATCGAGCCCCGCTTCGGCGAACAGCTTCATCGTCAGATCATGGCTGTGTGGACGCGAACGACGCTCCGGGACGATCAATGGCTCGTCGGCGATATTGGCAATGGTGAGCCGCTTACGAGAGGCGAGCGGGTGCCGCTCCGCCATCGCCACCACAGCAGTCTCGTGAAACAGCGGCATGAAATCGATGCGCTTGTCGGCGCTCGCCGGCGGCCGCACGAAAGCAAGATCGAGCCGGCCGGACAGCAGCCGCGGCAACAGGCGGATGGTCTTGTCTTCCACCAGCTTCACCGTGACCTCGGGATGGCACGCGCGCAGATCATGCAGCAATGCCGGCAACAGGCCTGCAGCCGCGCTGTCGATCGCGCCGATGCGGATCGTCGATGCACGGGCGCGGACGCGCTCGCGGAATGACGTTGCCAGTTCGTCAGCGCGATCCAGCAGATCGCGCGCCTGCTTGAGAAACGCCGTGCCATCCTCGGTCAGCGCAACGCTGCGTGTGGTGCGCGTCAGCAGCCGCGTGCCGAGATCGTCCTCGAGCAGGCGGATATTGCGCCCCAGTGCCGACGGCATCATCTCCAGCCGCTGCGCCGCGCGGCCGAAATGCAACTCGTCAGCGGCGGTGATGAAGCAGCGGAGCTGGTGCAGGTCCATGGCGCGGACTATTATATCATTTATTTATATAATCCAGTGCGATTGAGCCCAGTCACGCGCGGCTGCAGGGTGGACCATCCATGTTCCACCAGCAGAGACCTCTCCATGCGTGAATATTCCATCGCCGCCATTCCGGCCGACGGCATTGGCCCCGAAGTCATCGCCTCCGGCACCCGCGTGCTGGAAGCCCTGCAGAAGCGCATCGGCGACATCGCCTTCAACGTCACCACCTTCGACTGGGGCTCGGACTATTATCGCAAGCACGGCGTGATGATGCCTGCCGATGGCCCGGCGCAGCTCAAGAAATTCGACGCGATCTATTTTGGCGCGGTCGGTGCGCCCGACGTGCCCGACCATATCACGCTATGGGGGCTGCGCCTGCCGATCTGCCAGGGCTTTGACCAATACGCCAATGTGCGCCCGACCAAGATCCTGCCCGGCATCACCTCGCCGCTGCGAGGTGTCGAGGCCGGCGATCTCGACTGGGTGATCGTGCGCGAAAATTCCGAAGGCGAATATGCCGGTTGCGGCGGCCGCGTGCACCGCGGATTGCCCGAGGAAGTCGGCACCGAGGTCGCGATCTTCACCCGCGTCGGTGTCCAGCGCATCATGCGCTACGCGTTCAAGCTCGCGCAATCGCGTCCGCGAAAGCTGCTGACCGTCGTCACCAAGTCGAACGCGCAACGCCATGGCATGGTGATGTGGGACGAGATCGCGGAGGAAGTTTCAAAAGACTTTCCGGATGTGACCTGGGACAAGATGCTGGTGGATGCGATGACCGTGCGCATGACGCTGAAGCCCCAAAGTCTCGACACCATCGTCGCGACCAATCTCCATGCCGACATTCTCTCCGATCTCGCGGGGGCGCTGGCCGGCAGCCTCGGCGTCGCCCCCACCGCGAATATCGATCCGGAGCGTCGCTTCCCGTCGATGTTCGAGCCGATCCACGGCTCGGCCTTCGACATCACCGGCAAGGGCATCGCCAATCCCGTGGCCAGCTTCTGGACGGCCGCGCAGATGCTCGAGCATCTCGGTGAGCCCGATGCGGCAGCACGCCTCATGCGCGCCGTGGAGAAGGTGTGCGAAGCCGGCATCATCACGCCGGATGTCGGCGGCAAGGCGACGACCAAAGAAGTGACAGACGCTGTGGTGGACGCAATCCACAGTTCGAACGTTTGACGCAATCCGATCGCCCTGGCCTCACCGGGGCGATCGTCTTCAATAAAACAAAACCAATATTCCGGGAGGATATGATGAAAACCACCGCCACATTTGCATTCGCGCTCACGCTTGCGAGCACCACCGCCTTTGCGCAGGGCTATCCGAACAAGCCGATCACCATGCTGGTGCCATTCGCCGCCGGCGGCGCCACCGACACCGTCGCACGCGTCACCGCGGCGACGATGTCGAAGATTCTCGGCCAGACGATCATCATCGAAAACGCCACCGGCGCCGGCGGCACCATCGCCGCCACGCGTGCCGCGCGCTCGGAGCCGGATGGATACACGATCCTGATCCATCACATCGGCATTTCCACCGCAGCCACGCTGTATCGCAAGCTGCCTTACGACACCAAGACGGCGTTTGCGCCGATCGGCCTCGTCACCAATGCGCCGATGACCATCATCGCAAAGCCCGGCCTGCCGCCGAACAATCTTGCGGAGCTGATCACCTATATCAAGGCCAACGGCGACAAGATGACGTTCGGAAACGCCGGCCTCGGCGCGGCCTCGCAGCTTTGCGGGTTGATGTTCATGAACGCCATCGACAAGCAGATCCTCGCGGTGCCCTACAAGGGCAACGGCCCGGTCATGAACGACCTCATCGCCGGGCAGATCGACCTCACCTGTGACCAGACCACCAACACCACAGGCCCGATCAACGCAAAGCTGGTGAAGGCCTATGCCATCACCACCAAGGCACGCCTGTCGTCGATGCCGGACCTGCCAACGGCGGATGAAGCCGGCCTCAAGGGATTTGAAGCCGGTGCATGGCACGGCATCTATGCGCCGAAGGGCACGCCGGATGACATCGTGCAGAAGCTGGCCAAGACGTTGCAGGAATCGTTGCGCGATCCGGAACTGATCAAGCGCTTCAACGACATCAACACCGATCCGGTGCCGCAGGATCAGGCCACCCCGGCGGCGTTGAAGAAGCAACTCGACAGCGAAGTCGATCGCTGGGCGCCGATCATCAAAGCGAGCGGGCAATTTGCGGATTGATGTGCTTCACAGCTCATGGTTCGAGACGCGCGCCGAGGGGCGCGCTCCTCACCATGAGAGACTGAGTAATGCGGCTGCCACCCCACACTCTTCCCTCACCCTGAGGAGCGCGCCGTTTGGCGCGCGTCTCGAAGGGTGGCCACACGTGACATCGACGCACGGGTGTCATGACATCCCCGCATCTCGAAATTGCTCTATAACCTCCCCCGTCATCGGCCGCTTCGGCCCGATCCTCCCGGGGGACTGAGATGAGTTTTACAACCACTTTCGCGCGCATTGTCGCGCTGATCGGCGCGGGTGCTGTGTTGTGGCGCCGCGGCCAGAGCGAAACGCCGACACCCGCCTGGGGCAGCGCGCCCGCTATCCCGGAAGCAAAACCGCAAGGCGCGATCCCCACCCTCAAGATGCCGACCGCCCGCGGCTGGGATGCCGGCCAGAAACCGACGGTGGCCCCTGGCCTCAAGGTCAATGCCTTTGCCACCGGCCTCGATCATCCGCGCTGGATCCATGTGCTGCCCAATGGCGACGTGCTGATTGCTGAAGCTTCGCAGGTGGCGA
Source organism: Pseudomonadota bacterium (assembly GCA_023451825.1). Classification (GTDB taxonomy): domain Bacteria; phylum Pseudomonadota; class Alphaproteobacteria; order Rhizobiales; family Xanthobacteraceae; genus Tardiphaga. The sequence continues at coordinate 16,127 of JAEXYA010000033.1, read as the reverse complement.
CGCGGATCGGCAGCCTGTTCAGCTATGCGATGCAGGCCACCATGCGCCGCGCCAAGGCGCTGGGCGAAAGCGCCAACCGCATCACGCTGCTGCGCGACAAGGACGGCGACGGCGTTGCCGAGGTCCAGCAGCCATTCATGGAGAATCTGAACCAGCCCTTCGGCATGACGCTGGTCGGCGACACCTTCTATGTCGGCAATGTCGATGGCGTCGTCGCATTCCCCTATGTGCATGGCGCCGACAGCATCACCGCGCAGGGCAAGAAGCTGACGACATTCGGCACCGGCGGGCACTGGACCCGCAGCATCTTGCCGAGCCCGGATGGCACAAAACTCTATATCGGCGTCGGCTCGCTCTCCAATATCGCCGAGGGCGGCATGGAGGTCGAGAAGGGCCGCGCCGCCGTCTATGAGCTTGATATCGCCAGTGGCGACTATCGCATCTTCGGCGCCGGACTGCGCAATCCTGTCGGCCTCGCTTTCGAGCCGACCACCAGGGCGCTTTGGACTGTGGTCAATGAACGCGACGGCATCGGCGACGAGACGCCGCCGGACTATCTCACCTCGGTGAAGGATGGCGGCTTTTATGGCTGGCCCTATTGCTATTGGGGCCAGACCGTGGATGACCGCGTGCCGCAGGATCCGGCGCTCGTCGCCACCGCGATCAAGCCCGATTATGCGCTGGGCGGCCACACCGCCTCGCTCGGCCTGTGCTGGCTTCCAGCCGGCACGCTGCCCGGCTTCGGCGACGGCATGGTGATCGGTCAGCACGGCTCGTGGAATCGCAGCAAGCTGAGCGGCTATGCGGTGGTGTTCATTCCATTCGAGAACGGTCGGCCATCGGGGCCACCGCGCGACATTCTCTCGGGCTTTCTGGCGCCGGACGAGAAGGTCTCTTACGGCCGCCCGGTCGGCGTCAGCATCGGCCCGGACAATTCGCTGCTGGTGGCGGATGACGTCGGCGACGTGATCTGGCGCGTGACGGGGGAGTAAGCGCGCCTGCCTCATACTCAAACTGTCATCACCCGCGAAAGTGGGTGATCCAGTAGTCGCTGTGGTTAGCAGTCCTCTCGAATGTCGGTGTCTACTGGATCGCCCGGTCCTAGCGCGCAATTGCGCGCACGGCCGGGCGCCGACAAGTGAAACGCGTTATGCCGCGCGCACACGCTGCAGGAAATCACCAACTTCGTTCTTCAACCGCGTGCTGTCTCCCGACAACGATTGCGCAGCCGACAGCACATGGCCTGACGCTGCCCCCGTCTCGCTGGCGCTGCGTTCGACCTGCGCGATATTCGCACTGACCTCGATCACCGCCTGCGCCGCGTGCTGAACATTGCGCGAGATTTCCTGCGTCGATGCGCTCTGCTCTTCCACTGCCGATGCGATCGAAGATGCGATTTCCGACATCCGGTTGATGGTGCCGCCAATCGCCTCGATGGCGCCAACGGAGTCCTGCGTGGCAGACTGGATGTCAAAGATCTGCTTTGAAATTTCGTCCGTCGCCTTCGATGTCTGTGCCGCCAGCGCCTTCACTTCCGACGCCACCACCGCAAAGCCGCGGCCGGCATCGCCTGCGCGCGCCGCCTCGATGGTGGCGTTCAGCGCCAGCAGATTGGTCTGCGACGCGATGCCCGAGATGAACTGCACGACGTCGCCGATTTTTGAAGCTGCTGCCGCCAGTAGCGCCACGCGATCGTTCATCATGCGCGCTTGATCCACCGCTTCGCCGGCGATCTGTGAGGACTGCTGCACCTGGCGGCCGATCTCAACCACCGAAGCCGCCATCTGCTCACTGGCAGAGGCCACCGACTGCACGCTGGACGATGTTTCTTCCGAGGCCTGCGCCACCTTCAGCGACAGGTCCTGCGCGTTGCTCGCAGTCTGCGACATCGAGCCAGCTTCGGCTTCCAATTCATGGGATGCCGCCGCCACCAGTTCGATGATGCGGCCGACCTCACGTTCGAACTGATCGGCGACCTGCTCCATATCGGCACGTCGCGTCTCCGCCGCCTCGGCCACCTCGCGCATTTTGGTGCGAGTTTCCTCGTCGGCCTTTTCGCGCGCGACGACTTTGAAGTTCTCTACCGCCCGCGCCATCGCGCCAATCTCGTCGCCGCGATCGAGGCCGGGCAGCACAACCGCGAAATCACCTTTCGCCAGTTCCTGCATCGCCCGCGTCATGCCTGCCACGGCATTGGCGATGCGCTGGCCAAAGATCGCAGCCAGCAGCCCGATCAGCACCGTGGCGCCCGCAATCGCCCAGGTCATGATCTGGCGCACCTCGGCGGCGCGCGCTGTCGCCGCGTCATAGCGCTCATCCGCGGTCTTGATCAGCTCGTCGAGCCCCGGCCGGTTGCGCTGGAACACGGTGGCGAAATCGGCGATCTCGTCATTGAGCAGGCTCTGCGTCACCTGATAGCCGCCAAAACTCTGGCTATACGCCTTCATCGCCGTCTCGATCTCGGCCTGCACGGCTTCCGGCAAGCCCGACTCCGGCAGCGCCTTGGCAAACTGCTCCTGCCGCTTGTCAAAGTCCTCGCCATATTTGTCGCCGCCGCGCAGCATGAAATCCTTCTCATGTCGGCGCATCAGCAGCATCAGTTTGGTGAGACGCGGCACCTCATGCGCGGCAAGCTTCGTTTCGGCCTCATGCACGGCATTCCGCAGCCGCCCCTGCAGGCCGTCGCTCTCCTTCAGGCCGAGCTGACGCTGCATCGAGACAATATTGTTGAAGCGCGTGCGATAGATGCTCAGCCCCGAACGCAGGGCGCTGTCGCTTTTGGCATCCTCGCCATCAGCCGATTGCTTCATCACGCTTTCGATGCTGGCGAGAGCGGCCAGCAGCGTGTTCACGATCTCCTCGTGCCGCGTGACATTCTTCTCTTCACGCGTGCGCATGAAGGCATTGGCCACCTGACCGGCTTCAAGATAGCCGGTGGCGAGGCTCGCCACCTCATGGCGCAGTTTCAGCGCGTGGTCGGATTGTGCCTGCGCCTGGGCGTCGAAGTGGAGACCGGCAAGACAGATGGCGCCGATTGCAACGACGCTGAGCAGCCCGAGCAGTGCAATCTGCACGCGCAGCCCGACATGCAGTACGAATTTGCGAGAGGACTTGCGAACGGCTTTCGAGATGTTTGACATGCGATCCAGAGCGTCGAATTGAATTTCGCGCCCCGGATATTCGTCACGGTCTAACAAGACATAAACACCGGCGGTGCAATGCCATCAATGTGAGATGTTTATTTTATGTGGATTCGACGCGATGACATAGCGACGTCATCACGACGTAACACGGCAGACGTGGAGCGCGTCGGATGGGTTGAGCGCAGGCGCGACAGCGCCGGAGCGAAAACCCATCAGCCGAGCCTGCCGCAGGGTAAAGCGATGGGTCTTCGCGAAGACGCTCGACCCATCCTACGGCCGCGGTGCTACACTTCCGCCATCGGCGGCACGCGCAGATGCCACTCCGTCGCGGCTTCATGCGCGCGGCCAATGCGCAGCGCCAGTGACTCCTGATACGGACGACACACGATCTGCAGCGATGTCGGCAGCGCCTTCGATGTAAAACCGATGGGGATCGCAAGGCCGCAGAAACCGATCTGGTTGACGAAGCGCGTTAGTGTGGCCGGTGTGGTCGCCTCGTCCACGTCAGCAAGCGGCATCGGCGGCACCTGCGAGGTCGGCGCCAACAATGCATCGGCAGCGCCGAAAGCCTGCAGCATTTCCTGCCGGTCGGCCTGCGCGCGCCAGCGCGCCTCGATATAGGCTTTTGCGTCGATCTTGCCGCCGAGCACGCGGACGCGCACGCCGTCATCCATGGGAGATGACGGATCATCCGCCACCGCGCCATGGATCGCATAGGCCTCGCCCATCATAATCTCCGCAGCGCGCGAAAATTCCGGCAGCGGCTTTGGCAGATCGATGGTGACGATGGTGGCGCCGAGATTGCGATAGACTTCGACCGCTTCGTCATAAGCCTTGAGAATGTCGGGATCGACCGCCTTGCGCTCGCGCGCATCGATCACGGCGAGCGTAAGCCCCTTCACGCCGTCCTCCAGTTCTGCGAACGGATCGATGGGCGTGACATCCAGTGTGGTGGGATCGCGCACATCCGGCCCCTGCATCGCCTGAAACAGCAGCGCCGCATCATGCACCGTGCGCGCCAGCGGACCCACCGTATCCAGCGAGGGCGACAGCGGCACGATGCCATGCAGGCTGATGCGGCCGGATGTGGTCTTCAGCCCGAACAGATTGTTGAAGCCCGCCGGCCCGCGCACGGAGCCGCCGGTATCGGTGCCGATGGCGATGGTCGCCAGTCGCGCCGCCACCGCCGCCGCGGAGCCATTGCTGGAGCCACCGGCCGTGTGCGGCACGTCGGCATTCCAGGGGTTCACCGGCGCACCAAAATGCTGATTTGTGCCCCAGCCGCCGAGCGCGAACTCCACCGTATGCACCTTGCCGAGCACGACGGCGCCCCGCGCTTCCAGCTTCTTGACAATGGTGGCCGTCTGCTGCGCCACGCGATCTTTGCGGGTCGCAGAGCCAGCCGTGCAGACCTTGCCCTCGATCTCGATCAGATCCTTGACGCCGACCGGCACGCCATCGAGCGCGCCATACGGCTTGCCATCCTTGTAGCGCTGCGTCGATTGCGCCGCGGCCGCACGCGCCTCATCGGCATACACGTCGATGAAGGCATGCACCTTGTCGTTCAGCGCAGCGATGCGCGCGAGATGGGACGCGACCACGTCACTCGGCGTGAAGCTGCCCGCCTTGTAGCCGGCGACGAGTTCGCTGGCGTTAAGAAAGCTCAAGTGATCCGACATGTCGCGTCATTCCCCCTTCAACAGTCCGGCCATGCTGCCTTGATCCTGCCGTGGGTCAAGACCGCGCAGAGCGTACCCCGCATGACGGAATGCAGCCGCTGCGGTTGACGCCGCTCCCAGTCCCCGACACAACCATTGCCACAAGAAGCCGGCCTGCGACCGGCTCGCAAACGACCGAGGACACAGCATGACCGAGCGCGCCCAGGCCATCGCCGCAAAGATCGAGACCTTCATCCGCACCGAAGTGATCCCCTATGAAAAGGATCCGCGCTGCGGCAGCCACGGCCCGAGCGACGAGCTGGTGCAGGAGCTGCGCGACAAGGCGCGCAAGGCCGGCGTGCTGACGCCGCATATCCTGCCGGATGGATCGCATTTCACCCAGCGCGAGACGGCGATCGCGCTGATCAAGACCGGCCTGTCGCCGCTCGGCCCGCTCGCCTGCAACACCATGGCGCCCGACGAGGGCAACATGTATCTGCTCGGCAAGGTCGGCACCAAGGAGCAGAAGGCGCGCTTCCTCGACCAGCTCGTTTCCGGCGCCTCGCGCTCGGCCTTCTTCATGACCGAGCCAGCAGGCGACAACGGCGCCGGCTCCGATCCATCGATGATGCTGACCACCTGCAAGCTCGACGGCAATCACTGGGTCATCAATGGCCGCAAGACCTTCATCACCGGCGCAGATGGCGCCAAGGTCGGCATCGTAATGGCGAAGTCCGATGACGGCGCCTGCCTGTTTCTGGTGGACCTGCCCGACCCCGCCATCCGTATCGTCCGCGTGCTGGAAACCATCGACAGTTCGATGCCCGGCGGCCATGCCGAAATCGCCATCGACAATCTGCGCGTGCCCGCCGACCAGATGCTCGGTGCATCGGGCGAAGGTTTCAAATATGCGCAGATTCGCCTCTCGCCTGCGCGGCTGTCGCATTGCATGCGTTGGCTCGGCCTGTGCATCCGCGCCAACGAGATCGCATCCGACTATGCCTGCCGCCGCAACGCATTTGGCAAGCCGCTGGTGGATCACGAAGGCGTCGGCTTCATGCTGGCGGAGAACCTGATCGACATCAAGCAATGCGAGCTGATGATCGACTGGTGCGCGAGCGTGCTCGATTCCGGCTCGCTCGGTACCAACGAAAGTTCGATGGCCAAGGTCGCGGTGTCGGAAGCGCTGATGCGCATCGCCGATCGCTGCGTTCAGGTGATGGGCGGCATGGGCGTGTCCGGCGACAGCATCGTCGAGCAGGCGTTCCGCGAAGTGCGCGCCTTCCGCATCTATGACGGCCCGACCGAAGTGCACAAATGGTCGCTCGCCAAGAAGATCAAGCGCGACTGGAAGGCCGCGCAGCACTGATATCCACGGAACGGATCACATCGTCCGGGATTGCTCAATTGACATGGACGCGGGGGTATTCGGTCCCCGTTGTCCGCCTTGAGCGGGAACCGGCACATGCTTCCTGAAGAACAATCCGAAGGCCGCACACCATCCGAGGCAAAGACCCTGTCGGTCGGCCTTCTGATATGGATATTTTTCGGCGGCCTCACCGTGCTGGCGTTATTCGCCTATTTCAGAATGTAACATCTGGCGCCCCGCTCTCCGCACCAAAGCATGATGGAGCGAACGATGTCCTATGTCTTGTTTGAAGACAAAACCAAACTGAGCAGCGATTATCCGACCTATGAAGAGGCATGGCGCCACGCGGAAGAAGCCGGCCTCACCGATATCGTTGCCGGCAGGACTATTCTCGCCGACGGCTATGTCATCGAACCATGCCTCGACGAGAGCGCCGATACGGCGACTGCATCGCAATGGACTTTGCCGTCGCGCATCACCTAGTGCCGCAGCAGCAACCTTTCTTATTGTTGCAAGTTTCCACGATCTCAATTCCAGCGAGGACATTGCAATGGATACATCGAAGATCAAGGAACATATGGATGTCATCTCGGCCGATCGAAAGACCGTCGGAAAGGTCGATCATCTTGAAGGCAGCGACAAGATCAAGCTGACCAAATCGAGTTCGCCCGATGGCGCGCACCACCACTTCATTCCACTCGACTGGGTCGATCATGTCGACAGCCACGTGCATCTCAACAAGCCCGCCGCGGAAGTCACCGCCCACTGGGCAGGCTGACATTGCTACGGCCGCCCGGTATCACCGGGCGGCCTTTTATCAAACATCGAGGGAGCACATCATGCCCGACGATTACACCGACAAGCGCAACGGCGCTTATGATGCTGTCACACCGATCGGCAAGGAGCCGTATTTCCGCACCGACGCAGACCGCAACCTTCAGCAGGTCTGGACAAACCCTGTCCCGCTGCGGCTGGAACGCGAAGCAACGCCGCCCCTCAATCCGCGGACGGGACGCAACCCCGCGCGTTAGCAGTTGCGGAACTCGCCGAAAAAGATGGCGTTAAGTGTTCCCGATCAGTTGGGAACCAGGAATGGACCGTTCGAAGACAGATAAACCAGGGCCGGCCGACAAGCTGTTCGGTAAGATCGCGAATGCGACATCGCAGGCGGCCGGCCGCGCGACCACGTGTATCATCGCCGCCAGCGTCGTCATCGTTTGGGCCGTCACCGGCCCGATCTTCGGCTATTCCGACACGTGGCAGCTGATCATCAATACTGGCACGACCATCGTAACATTCCTGATGGTTTTCCTGATTCAGAATTCCCAGAACCGCGACAGTGCCGCAATCCAGGTCAAGCTGGATGAACTGATCCGCACCAGCGCGGCCCGTAATTCGCTGGTTGGCATTGAACACCTCACGGACGAAGAACTGGAAGACATCCGCGCCAAATGCGAGCAGCGCGCAAAGGCCGAAAAGGCTGGTGATAAAGATGTCGCGCGCATGAGTGATCGCGCCGAAGAAGCGGCAGCCATCGCGGTGAGCTGAACGGCAAACTGCTTTGCCGTGGCGCGCACGAATAACCGTATCTTCCGTGCTCGATTGGTGTCGTCGTGCCGCGATGCAGCACATCGTGCCTCTGCAAGGACGGAACAAGGCATCAGTTTCCCTATTGGGCCTGCGTGCCTCAACAAGGATCTTTCATATGAAAAAACTCATACTCGCTTCGGCAATCGTCGCGCTGTCGGCATCGGCCTCATTCGCTCAGTCCGGCGCCAATCCAAGTGCCCCGCAGCCTGGATCAACTGGCGCCGGTGTCAATCAGCCCGGCACCACGAGCACCGGCACTGCCGTCGATCGTCCTGACTCCGGCAAGATGAAGAAGGACAACAACATGATGAAGAGCGACAGCATGAAGAAGGACGGAATGAAGAAATAACAACTTCTCATTCGTCGCTTCTGAACGAGCCGCGCGGCGCATGGCGCCTGCGCGGTTTCGCTCTTGCTGCCACGATCTAACCGCCGGACGGAGTAACGCCATGGATGACGTCCAGATCTCCTCCTTGCTCGGCCGCGCAGCGTTGAAAGTCTGGCCCGATCTCCCGCCTGCCGCACAAGAACTATTGTTCAAGGCCGCCATCGATGATGGCGTCATCGCAAATACGTTGGCGATCTATCTTCACGATCATCATCCGCGCACGGCGCATCCGCCGAAGCCCACCGCCATCGCTTGAATCAGGACCGGCTCTCGTCGAGATCGATCAGCGCGATGCCCAGATCGTCGCGCTTCCTGCGGCGGAGGCATGCAGGCGCTTCGGTCAGAATGACTTCGAGCGTCGGCCGCACGATGCCCTTGACGAAATGTCCGCCGCGTACCGAGCCATCCGCGAGACCAAGCACCGCATGCAGATGCAAGCCCGCTTTGCCGTCATCGGCCACTGCGACATCGCCGAGCAGGCTGAGGACCTCTGATGCTTCGGCGATCGGAATATCCTTGTAGGATTTCGTCTCGTATTCGTAGAACGCCACCGTCGCCTGCTTGAACGCGCCGATCGCCGTAATCGATGCGGCAGCGATGCCGGCGTCGTTGATGTATTTGGTCAGCGTTTCGAACGCCTCCTCGCCGGTCTCCAGCACGACCACATGGGTCTTCACACCATCGTCCTGCGAAACCAGCTTGCCCTTCATCGATCCACCTCCGTTGAAATCTGGGAGGTGAACGATGCGGGACTGGCGCTGTTCCCGGCGCGGACATTCTGCCGCTCCGCGATCAAACGCCAAAAACGAAAAAGCCGCCGGAATGCGGCGGCCTTTCGTGGTCTTCCCCGGTGAAGGAAGATGTTTGGTTGCGGGGATAGGATTTGAACCTATGACCTTCAGGTTATGAGCCTGACGAGCTACCGGGCTGCTCCACCCCGCGCCAAACCTTCGGGAACGCGACCCGGATGCCAAACGCCGAAGGCGCCAGACAATCCCAGACCAAAAGTTCCTGAGAGCCACCGGGGCATCGCCGCGGTGTGAGGGGTATCTATCAATGCCTGCCGGCTTTGGGAAGGGGCAGCAGGCATCTTTTTGCGTTTTTATGACGGGGTGGGGAGAAATACGGGAGGCGGGGCCGGTGGCCGGCATCTCATGGTCGAGACGGCGCTGCGCGCCCCTCAGCTCAGCAAAAACCCGCCATCCACGGTCACCGTGCTGCCGGTCATGTAGCGCGAAGCATTGGAGGCCAGCAGCAGGATGGCGCCGTCGAGATCGCTCTCGTGACCGACACGGCGCTGGGCGATGCGCTTCACCAGTTTCTCCCCCACCGGCGTGTCCCAGGCGGCGTGATTGATGTCGGTATCGATATAGCCCGGCGCCAGCGCATTGACGCGGATGCGATGCGCGGCCAGTTCCAGCGCCAGCGCCTTGGTGGCCTGTACGATGCCGGCCTTGGAGATCGCATAGGGCGACACCGCCTTGGTGAGGCCGAAACCGAGCACCGAGGCGATATTGACGATGTTCCCTTCCACCTTGTGCGCGATCATGCGGCGTGCAGCTTCGGTCGCCGCGAAATAGGCGCCCTTGAGATTGGCGCCCATGACGGCATCCCAATCGGCCTCGGTCTGCTCGATAGCCATCTTCTCCACGGCAATGCCGGCATTGTTGATCAACACCGTGATCGGGCCAAGCGCCTGTTCGGCGGCATCGAAGGCTTTCGCGATCGACGCATTGTCGGTGACATCCATCGACACGGCGAAAGCGCGGCCGCCTTTGTCGGTGATCTCCTTTTGCAGGGCCTCGAGCTTCGCTGTCTGCCGCGCCGCCAGCACCACGGCGGCGCCGTGCGCAGACAGGACGCGCGCGAACTGCCTGCCAAGCCCCTGCGAGGCACCGGTGACGAGGATGACTTCCTTGGAGACGTCGAATATAGCGGACATGGTCGTTCCCTGATGCTGCTGTTCTGTTGACCTAGTGATACAAGGCCGCGCAGCGATCGCAAACCGCTGAGGCGCGGCGAATTTCTTTCACGCGGAATGACGCGAGGAATACGATGAACAGTTTCGACATCATCGTCTATCTCGCGCTCTTCGTTGCCGTTGCGCTCGGCTTTCGCTCGGGCCTGCTGCGTAGTGCCGTCACCATTCTCGGCTATCTTGTCGCCGCGCCGATCGCCATCTGGATCACAGGCCTGATCCTGCCGCAGGCGCTTGCCGGCACCTCCCAGGTGCAGAATTCACTGACCTTTTTTGCGATCTTCCTTATTGCCGGCATCGTGCTGGGCTCGCTGTTGCGCCTCGCCGTCAATGATCTGATCGGCGCGCATATAGGCATCGGCGACAGGCTCGGTGGCGCATTGCTCGGCGCTATCCGCGTCGGTTTGATTGCGGTGACGCTGGTGCTGATTTTCGACCAGCTTGTCCCGGCCAATGCACAGCCAGCCTATCTCACCGGTTCGCATCTTCGCCCGCTGCTGTCGCGCCTGGGCCAGACCGGCATTCGCTCATTGCCGGCGGATGTCATCGCGCGCTTCGATCAATTGAAGCGCGCGTCCCGCCCCTGACGGCGTAGGCTCACGTCGCCGCGCGCTTGCACTTCGCCCGCGTGAGCATGTCGCGCACGATCAGCGGCGTCGCTGATGTCTCGGCCGCATCCGGCTTGCCGGCGGACGTACTGATGGCCTGCCGCACATGGTCCGTCGTGAGGTGCAACTTCTTCGCGCAAAATCCGCGCCCCATATCAATGGCGGTGCCCGCCGCCTCGCCAACACCGGCCAGATAGGCCGTCAGCACCTGCTGCGCGACACGATCGGATGGCGCCTTGTCGAGCATCTCGATGACCTGAGCCACGGAGATCCGACCACCCGATGTGGACGGTGCGGCCGGTGCTGACCCAGAGGCGGCGACAGCGAGAAACACGGCAGAAATCAACGTGAAGGTCACGGAACGAGAAAGCATGACGGTACTCCTGTGGTTACGGCAGGCAACGTCATGCAGAAATAAATTATTGTCAAACGATAATTTTCGGTTCATGGTCAGGTCTATCGATTAAGGAGCCCGTCATGATCCAAGCCCTTTCCGCCCACGGCGTGTCAGCTACCGATGCACGTGACATCAGACTGAAGCGCATCCGGGTCCTGAGCCGCGTGATGGCGGCAGCCTGCCTCGCGACGGCTGCGCTGCTCAGCGCCGCCATGGCGGTCTATTGGGCGATAACACCAACGCCCGCGCTGTTCAGCCATGCAGGGCTGCCGAACTTTTCGACCCATGACATTGACATCGCGACCCGCGTCTTCGCCTTCGTCATCGCGATGATCCCGCTCGGCGCATTGGCCTGCGGCCTGCTCTGCGCGCGCCAATGCTTCTCAGCTTTCGCCCGTGGCGAGGTGTTCGCTCCGGCGCCGATCCGGCAATTGCGCCTGCTGGCCATTGCGGTCGCCGTATCGGCATTGCTCAAGCCGTTTACAGGCGCGGCCTTGTCGGTGCTGCTGAGCATGCGCGGCACCGCCGGCATGAAAACACTCGCATTCAACATCGGCTCCGACACGCTGATCGCGCTGATCTTTGCCGGCACCGTAGCGGTGATCGCCTGGGTAATGAGCGAGGCCCTCGCCATCGCCGACGAAAACCAGCAATTCGTCTGAGGACCTGCCGATGCCGATCCGGGTGCGCCTCGGCGTGATGCTCGCCGAGCGCAATGTGAAATCCAAAGACCTCGCCGAATTCATCGGGATCACCGAGGCCAATCTGTCGCTGCTCAAGCAGGGCAAGGTGAAAGGCGTGCGCTTCGAAACACTGGAGCGCATCTGCGCATTTCTCGACTGCCAGCCGGGCGACCTGCTGCGTTATGAGGATACAGAGACATAGGCGGGTTTTGGCTGCGCTCGCTTCTCCCGCAATTCTTCGCATATCCACCCGACTTACCTCGCATAGCGGGAACGGCTAGAGTGCGCGCCATCTTGAACCAACCGTCTAGGGAGAGACATCGTGGATCTTGGAATTAAAGGCCGTCGCGCACTGGTCTGCGCATCGAGCAAGGGCCTCGGCCTTGGCTGTGCCGCAGCGCTCGCCGCCGAAGGCGTGCATGTGACCATGACTGCACGCGGCGCTGAAGTTCTGGCCGCCGCCGCAGCAGACGTCCGCAAGGCCAATCCGGGCGTGGAAGTCATCGAAGTCGTGGGCGATATCACCACGCCGGAGGGCCGTGAGGCTGCGCTGAAGGCCGCGGGCCAGATCGACATTCTGGTCAACAATGCCGGCGGCCCGCCGCCCGGCGATTTCCGCAACTGGACCCGCGACGACTGGATTAAGGCGATCGACGCCAACATGCTGACGCCGATCGAACTGATCAAGGCAACGGTGGACGGCATGATGGAGCGCAAATTCGGCCGTATCGTCAACATCACCTCGGCCGCCGTGAAGGCTCCGATCGATGTGCTCGGCCTGTCCAATGGCGCGCGTTCGGGCCTCACCGGCTTCGTTGCCGGCCTGTCGCGCAAAACCGTGCGCAACAACGTAACGATCAACGGCCTGCTGCCCGGCCCGTTCAACACCGACCGTATCCGCGGCGTGGCGGCCGGTCAGGCCAAGAACAGCGGCAAGTCGGTGGAGGAAATCCTCAAGCAGCGCGCCAGCGAGAACCCGGCCGGCCGCTTCGGTGAAGCCGACGAGTTCGGCCAGGCCTGCGCCTGGCTGTGCAGCGCCAAGGCCGGCTTCATCACCGGGCAGAACATCCTGCTCGATGGTGGCTCGTTCCCGGGCACGATGTAATTTTTTAGAAAGCGCGACGACGGCTCTCCTCGCATCTGCGGGGAGAGCCGCAAACACCGCGGCCGTCGGATGGGTTGAGCGAAGCGAGAATCCATCGCCTGCTCTGCCGCCGCCTCCGCTGATCGGAGCTAATTAACGGGCGTGATCTTCTCATCCGCCCAGTCGATGCCGAACTCCTCGAGGCCTTCGGCCAAGAGATCGCCGAGCAGCGGTTCGCCGAGCAGATAGCGCGCCGTGCGCCCGTTCTGACCTTCCGCCGCTTCACGGCGTAGATCGGACCATTCCTCGATCGTCCCATCGCCGCGACCGAGCCGCATCAGAGCGACAAGATCGACCTTTTCGTCTTCACTCAGCGCAGCAATGAAGCCGGAAATCTCCCGCACCACGGGATCGCTGCCATCGTCCTCCAATACGTCGATCATCTTGTCGTCGGCACCGTTCGAGCCCTCATCGGTATCAACCTCGATATCCTTGGCGTCGAACTGGCGGGCCTTCTCGATCAGAAAGCCGACTTTATCGGATGAAATTGCGAGTTCTGGCATCATGCGCTCCTCGAAAATTGTTGTGCGACGTTCAACGCACAGCAATGCGAGATGATCCATTGCGGTTGCGGCGCAAAATCCTCCATCTTCACCGGTGCCGTAGGATGGGTTCAGCGAAACGATACCCATCCTGCGACAAACAAAAAGGAGCAATCACCGTATGCAATGGACGGTCGGCAAGGTCCGGATCACGCAAATCCTCGAGAGCCAGATGACGGGCAGCACGCGCTTCATCCTCCCGCAGGCCGGCCCGGACGAAGTGAAAGCGCTACCCTGGCTGATCCCGAACTTCGCCAATGACGAAGGCCGGCTGAAAATGTCGATCCATGCGCTGGTGGTGGAAACTCCGACGCGGCGCATCATCGTCGATACGTGCCTCGGCAATGACAAGACCGGCCGTTCGGTGCCGACCTGGAATCATCTCAACACGCCGTTCCTGCGCCATCTCACCGAGGCCGGCTTCGCGCCTGACAGCATCGACACCGTGCTGTGCACGCATCTGCATGTGGACCATGTGGGCTGGAATACGCGCCTGGTGGAGGGTCAATGGCTGCCGACCTTCCCGAACGCGCGCTATCTGTTCGGGCGCGACGAATACAATTTCTGGAAGGATCACAGCGAGCGGCCGGATCACATCGCCGTGTTCAACGACTCGATCAAGCCGGTGGTCGATGCCGGTCTCGTCGATCTCATCGCATCCGATGCCGATGTGGCCAACGAGATCACGCTGATCCCGACGCCGGGCCACAGCCCCGGCCATATGAGCGTTCATATCAAATCCGGCGGCAAGGAAGCCTTGCTGACCGGCGACGCTGCGCATCATCCCGTACAGATGGCGCATCCCGACTGGGCCTCGACCGCAGACTCCGATCCCGCGCAATCGACACGCTCGCGGCATGAATTATTTGCGCGATTTGCAGATACACCGACGCTGGTGATCGGTGGGCATTATGGCGCCGGGCATTTGAAGCGCGATGGCGATGCCTGGCGTTTTGAAGCGCTGCCACACTCCTGACCCGTAGGATGGGTTGAACGCAGGCGCGTCAGCGCCGGAGTGATACCCATCACCTCACGCTCGGAGTCGGTGGTGATGGGTATCGCTCCGCTCAACCCATCCTACGGCCCAGCGCTCAAGCCCGGTTGACTTTCCCGCCCGCTGTTCCACAACTTCACCCGCCAAACATAAGGCTCCAGGGAGACGATAATGAAACTCGTAAGATACGGCGCGATCGGCAGCGAGAAGCCGGGACTGATCGACAAAGACGGCAAGCTGCGCGACCTCACCGGCAAGGTCGCGGATTTCGCCGACGATGCCTTCTCGCCGGACAATCTCGCCAAGCTCAAAGCCATCGACCCCGCTTCGCTCCCTGAAGTCTCCGGCAACCAGCGCTATGGTTCGCCCGTCGGCGGCAAGCCGAAATTCATCGCCATTGGCCTGAACTATGCAGACCATGCGGCCGAATCCAACATGCCGATCCCATCCGAACCCATCGTCTTCATGAAGGCGCTGAATGCGCTGTGCGGCCCGAATGACGATGTCGAAAAGCCGCGCGGCTCGACAAAGCTCGACTGGGAAGTCGAACTCGCGATCATCATCGGCACCAAGGCGAAATACGTCTCCGAAGCTGATGCGTTGAAACACGTCGCCGGCTATGCCGTCTGCAACGACGTCTCCGAGCGCTTTTTCCAGATCGAGCGCGGCGGTCAGTGGACCAAGGGCAAGTCGCACGACACGTTCGGCCCGCTCGGCCCGTGGATCGCGACGACGGACGAAGTGGGCGACGTGCACAAGCTTGGCATGTGGCTCGACGTCAACGGCCAGCGGTGCCAGACCGGCTCGACCGCCACCATGATCTTCAACGTGCCGCAGATCGTGTCCTATCTCTCGGGCATGATGACCCTGATGCCGGGCGACATCATCACCACGGGCACCCCGCCTGGCGTCGGCCTCGGCATGAAACCGCCGAAATTCCTCGAAGTCGGCGACGTCATGACGCTCGGCATCGAAGGCCTCGGCGAGCAGAAGCAGAAGGTCGTGGCGGCTTGAGCACGCGGACATCAGCGCAGGCGCGACCGCGCCTGCGCTTCTTCCTCGAAGGACAATGTTGAAACATGAAGCTGACTTTCTCGCCGACCTCGCCCTTCGCCCGCAAGGTGCGCATCGCCGCTATCGAGCTCGGACTGTTCGACAAGATCGAACTGGTAGCCACGACCGTCGCGCCGACGCAGGCGAACGCGGCCTATGCGCATGACGTGAACCCGCTGCGCAAACTGCCGGCGCTGATCCTCGATGATGGCCTGGTGATCGTCGATAGCTACAACATCACCGAATATCTCGACGAACTCGCCGGCGGCGGCAAGCTGATCCCGACTTCAGGTGCTGCGCGCTGGAAGGTGAAGAGCGAGCACGCGATGATCCAGGGCATGACCGATGCCATGCTGCTGTGCCGCTATGAATCCGCTGTGCGGCCGAAGGAGTTTTTCTGGAAGGGTTGGTACGACGATCAGTGGGACCGCGCCTGGCAGGGTTTTGCGCGTTTCGAAAACTCGGACATCCACACCCGTTCGCTCGATGCCGCGCAGATCGCGCTGGTCTGCGCGCTCGGCTATGCGAACTTCCGGTTCCCGGACTGCGGATGGCAGAAGGCGTTTCCGAAGCTCGATGC
>JAEXYA010000011.1 GCA_023451825.1 Pseudomonadota bacterium | reverse complement strand
GCGGTGATGGGTATCGCTTCGCTCAACCCATCCTACGACCGCGTGAATCTCAGGACGTAGGGCGGATGAGGCGAAGCCGTAGTCCGCCGGCCGATTCAATGGCGGAAACTCCGCGGCGGATTACGCTGCGCTCATCCGCCCTACGGCTATCGCCCGATATGATCGCTCACGGCTTCCGCGAAACGCAGCGTGAGCTCCGTGCGTTCCGGATCGAGCGGTGCCGCTTGTGACGACACTTTCGCAATCACCAAGTCCTTCTTCGGCTCGACGAAAACGTTCTGGCCGTGAATGCCGAGGCCGAGGGCCATCTGTCGATCGCGCAGCACATACCACTTGTTGCGATAGTGCATCGATCTTCCGTCGAAATAGGGAGCGAGGTCGCCGGCCGCCCAGGCGGCGGGATCGCCATTGGTCAGGATATCGTCGATCCAGCTTGATGGAATGATCGAGGTGCCATTGCGCTTGCCACCTTGCAGCATCAATTGGCCCACGCGCGCGAGATCGCGCACCGTCATGCAGATGCCGCCGGCGCAGCGCGGTGCGCCGAAGCGATCGATGGTGACGTAGCCAGGATACTGCGCGCCCATCGGTTGCCACAGATGCGCGCTCATCAGGTCCGCAAAGCGCTTGCCGCTTGCGCGCTCCAGGATCCAGCCGAGCAGGTCGGAATTCGGGGAGACATAGTGGAAGGGGCCGCCGTCCAGGCCGTCGCGATCTTTGAGGCTGGTGAGGAAGCTGCGCAGGTCGCTCGGGCTTTCGCCGGGCCCGAGCGGATTCCAGCCGGTCGATTTGCGATATTCGACGATCGGGCCCGATGTCGCGAGATAGTTTTCGTCGAATTGAATGCCGATGCGCATGTCCAGCACATGACGGACAGTGGCATCGGAATAGACGGAGCCTCGCAACTCCGGAATGATCGAGACGATCGTCTGCTCCGGGGAGAGGACGCCCTTCTCGACGAGGATACCCGCCACAAGCGCGGTCATGGATTTTGACACCGACATCAGGATGTGCGGCGTGTTGGCGCTCATGCCATTGGCGTAGCGCTCGAAGATCACCTGACCGCGATGCAGGACGGCGATGCCGTCCGTGTCGGTTGCGTCGAGCAGTTTGTCGATGGAATAGCGGACGCCGTCATGTTCGACGGTAAGCGATGAGAGGTCGTCCGGATTGGAATCGAGTTGCCAGATATTGCCTGGATCATTCGGGATGTCGGCAGACGGCACGATGTCCCGCACATGATGAAACGCCCATTTGTTGAAAGGGTCGGTGCGCCAGTTGGCCAAGCTGACCTGATCGGTCGAATGGGACGGGAAACCGGACATCAGTGCAGACGGCATCAACAGCATCTCCAGAAAACGAATGACGATGCGAAGTCTGACCGTTTAGATCGGAGACGTCGAGAGGCGTTGATCCCGCGCGGCGCAGCGGGTTTTCCGTGACGCGGAAACGTTGGCGATGATGACCGGGTCTGCTAACTCATGGCTACGATCGAAGGAGATTACCATGCGTGCTTTCTATCATCCAAATCAGGCCGTCCATTCGCCGCAGCAGTTCATGCGCTATGGCAAATTCGTGCCCATCAAGGACTCGCCCGTTCGCACCGAACGATTGCTCGGCGCTCTGGCGCGTCACGGGATCAAGCCCGAGATGCCGGCCGACCATGGCACCGCGCCGGCGCTGACGGTGCACACGGCCGCTTATGTCCGCTTTCTCGAGACCGCATGGGACAACTGGGCGAAACTGCCCGATCACGGGCCGGAAGTGTGGCCGCAATATTTTCCCTACTGGAGCGGGCGCGTGGAAGAGACGGCACGGCCTGATTGCCCGGCCACAGGCTTCATCGGCCAGGTCGGCTGGTATCTCGGCGATCTGTCTGTGCCGATGGGGCCGGAAAGCTGGCGCTCCATCCTGCGCTCATCGGAAACGGCGGTGACGGCTGCGGATGCTATTTTAGCGGGTGATCGGTCTGCCTATGCGCTCTGCCGGCCGTCGGGCCATCATGCCCGTGCCGATCGTGGCACCGGCTTCTGCTATCTCAATAACAGTGCGATCGCCGCGCAACGGCTGCGCAGCCAGTTCGGCAAGGTGGCGATCATCGATGTCGATATTCACCATGGCGACGGCACGCAGCAGATCTTCTACACGCGTCCGGATGTGCTGACGATTTCGATCCATGGCGATCCCGTCGACTTCGTGCCGTTCTATACCGGCTTTGCGCATGAGACTGGCTATGGCGCAGGCGAGGGCGCCAATCTCAATCTGCCACTTGCCGCCGGTGCTGGTGGTGCCGAGATGAATGCAGCACTCGACAAGGCGATTGCCAAGGTTCGCGCATTCGGTGCCGATGCCCTTGTGGTCGCGCTTGGCTTCGACGCGCATCGCGATGATCCGATCGGCATCTTCAAGCTCGATGCGAAGGATTTTGGCAGTGTCGGTGAGAAGATGCGATCGCTCGATCTGCCGACGCTGGTCGTGCAGGAAGGCGGCTATGGCATCGACGCGATCCAGGATTGCCTGGATTCGTTTTTGACGGGGTTCTCGCAGCCGTAGCCGTAGGGCGGATGAGGCGAAGCCGTAATCCGCCGCGGAGTTTCAACTATGCACTCGGCCGGCGGATTACGCTTCGCGCATCCGCCCTACGGCCTGAACTATACTTTCGCGAACTTCCGCAAGGCGTCGTCGATCCGGCTTTGCCAGCCGGGTCCGGTGTCCTTGAAATACTTGACGACATCGGCGCTGAGGCGGAGCGAAACGGGAATCTTTGTCGGCGCTTTCTGTGGCCCGCGCGTGTTCTTGAACTGAGCAAGAATCTCGGGCGGCAGAACTTCTTCGGGAGGGCGAGCGCGGGCGAAGTCCTCTTCTGTCCATTCCGGATTGTCGTCGTCGAAAACCGGCTCTTTCAATTTACGGGGCATAGCGTCTCATCTCCTTGGCATGCGCGCGCCGTAAGCTTATTGGCCGCACTTCACCATTGCGTACCGTGAAAACGAGGCAATAAGCGAGACCGTCGATATAGCCGTAGCCACGGTAGCGAACCTCACCATAGTCCTGCCGGTCATCGACATAAGTTGTTTTCAAATCAATATCGACCCACCGCTCGAGCGAGATGTGGTGCTTGTTCCGGTTCTTCGCTTCCTTGGCCGGATCGAAATCACTCATCGGATTGTATATACGATTTGTAGGAAATCAATATGCAATCTTAGGTGGTTTCTTCGGACGTGGGTAGGGTGGGTTGAGCGAAGCGAAAACCCACCGTCTTGATATCCGAACCGACGTGCCGTGGGGTGATGGGTTTTCGCTGCGGCGCTGTGCGCCTTCGCTCAAACCATCCTACGGCCGCAGCGTGTGGGTCAGCTTTCAAAAAATACGAAGGCGGCCCACACAGACGGATCTTCCGCGGCCTTGATCTTGCCGTGCATTGCCTCGATCCGCACTTTGCGGAGCGCGCTGGCGTAATCGAGGTCGTCGTCCGCGAGCACCTGATAGAACCGCGCCATAAAATTTGCGGTGCCTTCATCAGCCACTTCCCACAGCGTCAATAGCGACCGCCGTGCGCCGGCGATGGCCAGCGCCGTGGGCAAGCCGCGGACGCTACCGACGCGGCTGGGATCGCCGAGCGCGGTCTGGCAGGCGGAGAGGACGACGAGATCGGCCGACGACAAATCCCAATTCATCAGTTCATGCGCGTAGAGTACGCCGTCATTATCGTCGCGCTGCGGCGGGCGGGTGAGATTGGGGCGTGACGCCACGAGGCCGCTGCGCCAGAGCGCATCCGTGCGATCGGAGGCGGTCTTGTAGAAGCCGTGGGTGGCCAGATGAATCAGTGAAGCACCTTTGGCGTCACTGCGGATGGTGGGCTCGCCGATGCCGTCGCCGCTGAGCAGGGTGACCTTGATGTCGCGCTTTTTCAGGTCGGCAGCGACCGTGTCGATCTCGGTCTTGGTCGAGGGCAATTGGCTGGCCGCGCCGGCATAATCGAGGCCGCCGACCAACAGCGCCTTGCTGCCGGCCGCAAGTTTCGTATCGCGATCAGCGAAGAACAGCGCGTCGGCGCGGGTCATGATGCGGGTGTCGTAAATCTCGTCGAGATAACGGCCGCCGGCATCCTGAAGCATCGCGAATGGCAGGCTGTAGAGTTCGCTGTCCGGCACCAGAAACAGACGCTTTACGTCGGCGAGCTGCGGCTTCAGCGGGCCAAGCAGGGTGTCGTAGAGCCGGCGAAACGTCTTGTTGCGATCAGCCGACGTGACATCGGCGCCGAGGAAATTATCGAGCGGGCCGAGATCGACCAGCGCCGGTGCCTTGCCGCTGCGGTGGATCACCGCCTGCAGGCGCATCTCCGGTTTTGCGTCGGCTGGCGTGACGCGGTTGCGGCGGCCGCTGACGAAGAAATCGACCAGTGCGTCGCTCGCTTCCAGTTTGTCCTCGATACGCGGCAGCTTGAGGTCGGCCGGCGCTTTTTCGCCCATGCGCGTCGCCAGCGCCTTGCGGGCGTCTTGCAGTTCGTTCAGCACTTGCCTTGCATCGCTGTCGATCTTGCCGGAAGACAGCAGCTCCTGCTGCTGGCCGGACAGGCGCAACACGGTCTGCGCCAATGTCTTCGTCGCATCGTCGGGGAGCCAATCGGCGGTCAGGCGCAGCAGCGTGCGGTCGCCGTCTTCCATCGTCTTCCAGCGCGTCACAGCCTCGGCATAGGCCTGCGCGGCAGCGGGCTCCTGCAAGGCATAGCGGCCGAATTCATACAGAATGTCGTCAGCCAACTTGCGCATGGTTTCGGCGACGTAGCGATTGCCGGCGGTGCCGACTTCGCGCAGCATCCAGCGGAAGGATTGCTGTTCGACATCCTTGAAGGTCGCGAGTGTCTCCTTGTCGCCGCGCTTCATGCGCGTCATGGCGACGCCGAGCAGCGCGTCGAAGGTCATCGGATGCTGCTTGGCGATGGTCTCCTGTGAGCGCTGATAGGCGTCGAGACGCAGCGCGAGAGCGCGTTCCGTATCGCCGCGCATCTCGTATTGATCGGCAGCGAGTTGCGCGGTCTTGATGCGCAGGATGTCAGGGCCGCCGTTCCAGTCTTTTATGCGGGCCATCGCTTCGAGGTCGGTATTGCTAAGGCGACGGTCGGGATGGAAATAGGCTTTTGTGTATTTGATCCAGACCTCGGCCTGCGCCACATGTTCGGAGGTCGGATCGGCCAAGGCTGCCGCGGCGCGCTTCTGCAGTTCGAGTACCTTCAGCGTTTCGGCCTCGTTGCCCATGGCGAGATGGTTGAGGGCGAGATTGCTTGCGCTCACCAGCGCCTGGATGCTGCCGAGGCCGTAATGGGCGATGCGTTTTTTCAGCAGCGGCTCGTCGATCGTGGCGGCGACGTCGGGATGGCCGACCATGCGCAGCGCTTCGGCATAATTGTTCTCGGTACGCCAGAACAGCGGAACACGATCGCCGAGCGCCGTCTTGGCGTTACGGTAGAGCTCCTCGGAGAGATTGAGGCCGGAGGCAACGGCGCCGTTGTTGGTCAGTACGGTGGCAAGGATATCGCCGCCGGCGATGTCCTCCTGCGAGTTGCGGCCATAGATCGCGCGCATGCGCTGGTGCGCTTCTTTCGCGACCGGGATGGCGGCTTCATATTGCTGGATGCGGTTCAGGAAGCGCGCATATTCGAACCACAGCGTGGCGGCGGCGGTGCTAAGCTCTTGCGCCGCGCGGGTTTTGGACGCGTCGGCAAACAGCTCGGAGGCGGTGGCGTTGTCGCGGCGCCGCTCGAACAGCGTGACCGCGTTGAGATAAGCGCGGATCGTCAGCTCGGTATGATTGCTGTCGGCGAGGGCGCGCAGCGTGGTCCTCAGGCGCAGGCGGCCGCCTTCGCTGTCGCCAGCTTGCAGGCGGCGAAACGCATCATTGATGCGGTCAACGAATTCGCGCTCGCTCGGCGCTTTGCGGTTCTGGGCCTGGGCGACAGAGGGGATGACGGGCAGGGCGATGGTGCCCGCGGCCATGGCGAGCGCGATCCGGCCAGCGAGGCTTGCGCCTGCCGTCCGGCGAATGCGAGAGGCCAGCATCAATCTTACTTGCAGCCCGAAGTGGTATCGCCGGCGCGGGCCATCGGCTTGCCGTTGACGAACACGCCCGACGCACCCGATGTGGTCTTGCCGCCGCATTCGGTGCTGCCGCCGACCACGGCGACGGGCTTGCCGTTGATGTAGACGCCCTTGGCGCCTTCGATGATCCTGCCGTCGGTGGTGGTATCGCCGACGCGTGCGGCCGGCTTGCCGTTGACCGTGACACCGGTGGCGCCCGACGTGATCTGGCCGGGCTGCTGGGCAGCGGCCGGGATGGTCAGGGCTGTGAGGGCAATCAAAGGCAGCAGGGCTCGCATCGTCATTCCAGTCGTTCGGTCGCGCCAGTCGTTCGGTCGCGGTGGGTTACTGACCTTTGTTGCGCCGGCGGGCAGTCAGGTTCAGTTGCGTAGGTGCGCGCATGATGTAAGCCTGTACCGGTGCAGGCAAGCGACGATGCCGCGAAATGCCATGCGCCAAGGCCGTAGACGGCCTCAAAAAGGGAAGGAACCAAATGCGATGATCTATGAATTACGTGTCTATCGCTGCCTGCCGGGCCGGTTGCCGGCGCTGCTCAAGCGCTTCGAGACAGCGACGCTGAAACTGTGGGAGAAGCATGGTATCCGCCAGGCGGGGTTTTTCACCACGGTGATCGGCGAATCCAACAACGACCTGACCTATCTGCTGGCCTGGGAATCGCTGGCCGAGCGGGAGAAGCTCTGGACCGCATTCATGACGGATCCGGATTGGACCGCGGCACGCGCCAAGTCCGAGGCGGATGGCCAGATCGTCGGCAATATCGTCAGCCAGTTCCTGGCACCGACGGCGTTTTCGGCGGTGAAGTAAAGCGGGGTTGTCGGATGGGTTGAGCGCAGCGATACCCATCACGGCCGGGCGCTGGTGGTGATGGGTATCGCTTCGCTCAACCCATCCTACGCTTCTGCAACCCTGATATGGCGATCCGGCCTTGCGTCCCGCCCGGTCCTGCGGTTGATGGGCGCCATCCCTTGATCGGAGACCGTCTTGACCGCACCCACCGCCGCCGCGCCCGTCGTTGAACTTGGCTCCGTCCGTTTCGGCAATGATCTGCCGATTTCGGTGATCGCCGGGCCATGCCAACTGGAAAGCCGGCAGCATGCGCTGGAAACCGCGCAGGCGCTCAAGGAGATCGCGGAGCGGCTCAAGATCGGGCTGGTCTACAAGACCTCTTTCGACAAGGCCAACCGCACCAGTGCCTCCGCGGCCCGCGGCATCGGCATCGATGATGCGCTCCCCATTTTCGCGGAAATCCGCGAGACCTTCGGCCTGCCGGTCCTCACCGACGTGCATGAGAACGAACAGTGCGCACGCGCGGCGGAAGCCGTGGATGTGCTGCAGATCCCGGCCTTCCTGTGCCGGCAGACAGATCTGCTGCTGGCCGCTGCTGCCACCGGCAAAGCGGTGAATGTGAAGAAGGGCCAGTTTCTCGCGCCGTGGGACATGGCCAATGTCGTCAAAAAGCTGGTCGGCGGCGGCAATGACCGTGTGCTGGTCACCGAGCGCGGGGCGTCGTTCGGCTACAACACGCTGGTCTCCGACATGCGCGCGCTGCCGATCCTGGCGCGGACCACCAAGGCACCGGTGATTTTCGACGCCACGCATTCGGTGCAGCAGCCGGGCGGCAAGGGCGAGTCGTCGGGCGGCGAGCGCGAATTCGTGCCGGTGCTGGCGCGGGCCGCCGTGGCCGTCGGCGTGGCCGGTGTTTTCATTGAGACGCATCCCGATCCCGACAACGCGCCGTCGGACGGCCCCAATATGGTGCCGCTGCGCGACTTCGAGGCGCTGGTGAAGAACCTGATGGCGTTCGACGCTCTCGCCAAACAGACATTGTCGGGCCAGACAACGGTCAAAGCGTGACCCAACCAGCATCGGATCGCAGCAGCGTTTCGACGCTGCCGCCGGTCATCAAGATTATCGCACTGGCATCCTTCGCAGCCGCGCTGTCGCAGCGTGCGCTCGATCCCGTCCTGCCGCATGTGGCCGACGATCTGCTCGTTACCGTCGCCGTTGCCGCCGGCCTGTCCTCCGCGCTCGCTTTCACCTTCGCCATCGTGCAGCCAGTGCTTGGCGCCGCAGCCGACATGTTCGGCAAAGCACGGCTGATGATCATCTGCCTGGTGCTGCTCGGCGTCTCCAGCATTCTTGGCGCGATGACCACCAATTACTCGCTGCTGCTGGCCACGCGTGTGCTGGCGGGTATCGGCGCGGGCGGCGTGTTTCCGGTCACGCTTTCGCTGACCAGCGATCTTGTCGGACCGCAGCTTCGGCAAGTCGCGCTCAGCCGTGTGATGGCCGGCGCCATGACCGGCACGGTGCTCGGCTCCACCGCCGCCGGCGTGATCGGTGATTTCTTCGGCTGGCGCGGCGTGCTGGTGATCCTCGGCGGCGTTGCGATCCTCGCCTCGATCGCCGTCGGCATCGGTTTCAAGGGCGCGGCGATCATCAAGCCGGCGGGCAGGGCCGATTTCGGCAAGCTGGCCCAGGGCTACAAGGTCATCTTCCGCAACCCCAATACGCTGATCGTCTACAGCGCCGTCTTCGTCGAGGGCTGCTGCATCCTCGGCCTGTTTCCGTATATCTCGTCGTTCCTGTTCGACGGCGGTGTCACCAGCCTGTCGATCGCCGGCGTGGTCATCGCGTGTTTCGCGGTTGGTGGCTTGCTGTACACGTTGACGGTGTCGCGCATGCTGGCGCGGCTCGGCATCAACGGCATGATGATCTATGGCGGCATCCTGATCGCGATCCAGATCGCGGCCACCGCTTTCAGCCCGCATTGGCAGATTCAGGCGCTGAGCCTGCTGATCATGGGCTGGGGCTTCTACATGCTGCATGGCTCGTTGCAGATATTCTCCACCGAGCTATCGCAGGAAGCGCGCGCCAGTGCGATGTCGATGCATGCGTTCTGCTTCTTCATGGGACAGTCGGTCGGTCCCATCGCCTATGGCTTCGGCCTTGCACATGCGGGCAAGGTGCCGACCTTGCTGATATCGGCCGCCCTGGTGTTCGTGCTCGGCTTTTTCAGCGCGCGCTATTTGAAACAGCGCAAGCCGGCAGATGCTGCATAACGCAGGCCGTAGGGCGGATGAGCGGATGGGGTAATCCGCCAGCCGAGTTCATGGATAAACTCCGCGGCGGATCACGCTGCGCTGATCCGCCCTACGATGTGTGAGCGCCTCAGAAATCAAACGTCGTCGAGACCATGTAAGTTCGTGGCGCACCGAGCACGAGACCGAAATTCGGCGTCGCGGCTGCCCAGTATCCCTTGTTGGCGACGTTGAGGACATTGGCGCGGATCGTGATCGGCTTGCCCGTCCAGGGCGAAGCAAATACATAGCGTGCGCCTATATCGAAGCGGACCCAATCCGGGATCTGCTGCAGGTTCGCGTTGTCGTAATATTGCGCGCTGGTGTAGATCGCGCGGCCCGTCAGCGTGAAGCCTCTCAGGAAGGGCGTGTCCCATTCGCCGCCGATATTCATCTGGACGTCGGGTACGCCCGGCGCCTTGTTGCCGATGAGCGCCGCATTGGTATTGCGCGTCAGAACGCCGTCGAGCAACGTGACGCCGCCCAACACACGAACGGACTCGGTGAGTTCGCCCATGGCGCTGAGCTCGATCCCGCGATTGCGTTGCTCGCCGTCCTGCGAATAGGTGCCGAGCGAACCGGTCACGGGATAGATCAGCAGGCTCGGCTGCTTGATCTCGAAGAAGGCCGCCGTGGTCATGATGCGCCCCCAATCGACTTTCACGCCGGTCTCGACCTGCTTGGAGACGTAGGGCGCCAGCGTTTCGCCGAAATTCGTGTAGCCGACCGGCACCGTTGCACCCGCCTGCAGGCCTTCGATGTAATTGGCGTAGAGCGAGACGTTTTGCAGCGGCTTGACGACAAGGCCGACGGCCGGGGTGAAGACGCCCTTGCTGTAGGAGGCGGTCTGCAGGCCGGTGACGTTGCTGAAATTCTGGCTATCGATTTGTTGTTGCCGTCCGCCGACGGTCAGTTGCATGCGATCGTTGAGCACCGACATGGTGTCGGAAAACGCGACGGTGGTGGCGTGTAGCTTGGAGAGCAGTGCCGGATTCAGTTCGGCATAGGCGGGCTGCGGAATGAAGGTCGGGTTGTAGAGATTGGATGCGATGCTCACCACGGTGGGGCTTACGCTACCCGCGCGGTCATTGAGGTTCGTACCCGTCAAAGAGACCTGATGCTTGATCGGACCGGTCTCGAAACGTCCGCGAATGCCGACTTCCTGCGATGTGCCATCGCGCATGATCGGGAAGTTGAACGGCGCCTCGGTGAGATTGCCGTTGGCGTTGGTAATATTGGCGAAGCCGCTCAGGATGTAATCGCGATTGTGCCGGCCGCCGACGGCCGCGAACACGGTCCAGTCGTCGGTGATATCGATTTCGCCGCGCCACATGCCATAGAAGTCGCGCCCGTCGGCGAAGGTCCATGGCTGGAACCAGTTGGCGTTTGCGTTCGGAG
Source organism: Pseudomonadota bacterium (assembly GCA_023451825.1). Lineage (GTDB taxonomy): Bacteria > Pseudomonadota > Alphaproteobacteria > Rhizobiales > Xanthobacteraceae > Tardiphaga. Next base: position 63,549 of record JAEXYA010000011.1, on the reverse strand, counting down.
CTGCCGGAATGGCGATGCCGGCGCCGATGTAAGTCGGGCGGAGCGGTGCCGCGTTGTTCTGGCTTTGATAGCCGACATCAAGCGACATCCGCGCGCGCTCGCCGCGATAGTCGAGCGCGAACGCGCCGTTGCCGATCTCGGTGGACATATTGTCGGTCGAAGTGTTGCCGTTGCGGTAGCTGCCGTTGAAGCGGACGCCCCATTCCTTGTGCTCGCCATAGCGGCGTCCGACATCGATCTGGGCACCGAAGGAACTGTTCGACGTATAGAGGCCGGTCACGCGTGTGATGGGATCGTCGGTCGCGCGCTTGGTCACGATATTGATCGTGCCGCCGACACTGCCAAGTGGCGGCAAACCGTTGAGGAAGGCGCTCGGGCCGTTCAACACCTCGACGCGTTCCACGGAGTCGGCAGCAAAGGTGAGGCCGGGCACGACGCCGAACAGGCCGTTGAAGCCGAAGTCCCACGGACTGACGGCGAAGCCGCGGATCATCAGACCGGACGTGTAGCTGTTGTCCGCCCATGTCGTGCGGATTGACGGGTTGTTGTAGAGGACATCGATGACGGTCCGCGCCTGCTGGTCCTTGATCAGCTTCTCCGTGTAGCTCACCTGGCTGAAGGGCGCGTCCATGACGCCGCGATTGCCGAGCATGCCGAGCTGGCCGCCGGTGGCGACCTGTCCGCCGGCATAGACCGCGGGGGCGCGCATGGTGCTTGTCGATGGTGCCAGATAGGCAACCGGCGCCAGGGGCTGCGGCCGTGACGGCGCAGGGCGGGCGGTGACGCGCCGAGTGCTGGTTCCGCGCTGGACCGTCGCACGGCGCGCGGGGCGGGCAGTCGGGGCTTCGACAGTCACCGCTGGGAGTTGGGACGACTGCGCGACGGCGCTGTCAAATGACGCGGAGACGCCAATCATGCTGGCGGTTGCAAGAAACAAGGTCCGAAGTACCACGAGAGAATTCCCCAAAATTCCAGATTTCAGGGACCTGTTTGCGGCAGTCAGTTCCGTTTCGGCAATGGCTATACCGTTATGTCGCAGTTAAAAGCCATCTAAAATGGCGTCTTCGCGAAAGTTGGTGCCGAAGTGGCGCTTCGGCGTTATGATTTGGCGGTTCGCCGATATCGATTTTGCTTTGTCCCCACCCGCATTGATTGGGCGGTTCGCATTGCGCCCTGGAATCGCGTTGTAGCCCGCAAGGCGTTGCGCTCATGCGGGCTAAGACGGACGAGCTAGCCCCGCCCGCGATACGGAGCCACGCCTTGCTCGGGCACCCACACGCCCTTGGGCAGGCGACCCGTTTGCCAGAACACGTCGATGGGGATGCCGCCGCGGGGATACCAGTAGCCGCCGATGCGCAGCCACTTTGGCTTGATGGTGTCGGCAATGCGCTTGCCGATGGCCACCGTGCAGTCCTCATGGAAAGCGCCGTGGTTGCGGAACGAGGCGAGGTAGAGTTTCAGCGCCTTGGATTCCACCAGCCACTGGCCGGGGACATAATCGATCATCAGATGGGCGAAATCCGGCTGGCCGGTGATCGGGCACAGCGAGGTGAATTCCGGGGCGGTAAAGCGCACGGTGTAATCGGTGCCCTTTTGCGGATTGGGCACCTTGTCGAGCTGTGCGGCTTCCGGGGAGGTCGGCCATTCCACAGCGCGGCCGAGCTGCAGCTCCGGCGCGGCTTTGGGTGATTTGCGAGGGTTTTTTGACATATCGGTCTCCGTTGGCGCGGTTCTTAGCCAATCCAGGGGCTGGCGTCACGCCAAGCGGGGTTTTCCCGCCCCGCACCATGGGCTAGAAGCACGGCCAACCGACCACCCCAGCACAAAGAGGGCACCATGACCGCCATCGTCGATATCATTGGCCGCGAAATTCTCGATAGCCGCGGCAATCCCACGGTCGAGGTCGATGTGGTGCTGGAAGACGGCTCGATGGGCCGCGCGGCGGTTCCGTCGGGCGCATCCACCGGCGCGCATGAAGCGGTCGAACTACGCGACGGCGACAAGTCGCGCTATCTCGGCAAGGGCGTGCTGAAGGCCGTGGACGCCATCAATGGCGAGATCTTCGACGCGATCGGCGGCATGGATGTGGAGAACCAGATCCAGCTCGACGAGACCATGATCGCGCTCGACGGAACGCCGAACAAGTCGCGCCTAGGCGCCAACGCCATCCTCGGCGTCTCGCTGGCCGCCGCCAAGGCCGCCGCTGAATCCCTCGACATGCCGCTGTATCGCTATGTCGGCGGCACCTCGGCGCGTACGCTGCCGGTGCCGATGATGAACATCATCAATGGCGGCATGCATGCCGACAATCCGATCGACTTCCAGGAATTCATGATCATGCCGGTGGGCGCTGGCACCTTCGCCGACGGCCTGCGTTGCGGCGCCGAAATCTTTCACACGCTGAAGGGCGAGCTGAAGAAGGCCGGCCACAACACCAATGTCGGCGACGAAGGCGGTTTTGCACCGAACCTCGCATCGGCCGAAGCCGCGCTGGACTTCGTGATGGGCGCCATCACCAAGGCTGGTTACAAGCCGGGTGACGACGTGATGCTCGCACTCGACTGCGCCTCCACCGAGTTCTTCAAGGACGGCAAATACGTCTATGAAGGCGAGGGCAAGACTCGCAGCATTTCAGAGCAGGCGAAGTATCTCGCCCAGCTCGTCGGCAATTATCCGATCGTGTCCATCGAAGACGGCATGTCGGAAGACGACATGGACGGCTGGAAGGAAGTCACCGACCTCATCGGCAAGAAGTGCCAGCTGGTCGGCGACGATCTGTTCGTGACCAATGTCACGCGCCTCGAAGAGGGCATCAAGGCTGGCCGCGCCAATTCGATCCTGGTGAAGGTCAACCAGATCGGCTCGCTCACCGAAACGCTGAGTGCGGTCGAGATGGCGTTCAAGGCCGGCTACACCGCGGTCATGTCGCATCGCTCGGGTGAAACCGAGGACTCGACCATCGCCGATCTCGCCGTCGCCACCAATTGCGGACAGATCAAAACCGGTTCGCTCGCGCGCGCCGACCGCACCGCCAAGTACAACCAGCTCCTGCGCATCGAGCAGCAGCTCGGCACCCAAGCGCTCTATGCCGGCCGCAAGGCGCTGAAGGCGCTCGCTTAAGCGCGTAGGCCAATCGCCAAACTGACCATCGCCGCTCGCGCAAACGCGGGCGGCGATTTTCGTTGCCATATGCCTCAAACTTTAGGCGCCATCAGGATACCTTATTGCGGTCGCGAAGGTATCACGAACGGGGCGCAGGCTCTCACTGCCACGCAGATGGAGAGCGCGAATGCCCAACATCTTTGACGTTCAGGGTTTTGGGGCCCTGTCAGAATGGGGTGGGCAGTTCGCCAGCCCGTCGGCCAATGAGGCCTTCCAGAACATTGCCAATCTCGGCTCCAATTCGGTCGCGTTGACGACGCGGATATGGACCGACAATCGCTGGGGTAACGACGTCAAAGCCGTTGCCGGCAAGACCGAGACCGATGCGTCGTTGCTGGCGGGATTCAAGGCGGCGCATGCGAATGGACTCGATGTCGTGTTCAAGCCGAACCTGTCCGGCCTCGACGGCACGATCTCGCATAGTCTTGCGCCGACCGATGTCGGGGCGTTCTTCGCGTCCTACAAGGCTGAGGTCGTGCATCTCGCGGAGATCGCACAACAAGGCGGCGTCGATACATTCGCGATCGGCAACGAGATGAGCAGCCTCTCCGGCGCGGATTATCAGCACTACTGGACCGATATCATCGCGGCGGTGCGCTCCGTTTATCGCGGCGACATCACTTATGCAGCGGCCACCGACGAGGCCTCGAAGGTCAGTTTCTGGGATCAGGTCGATATCATCGGCGTCAACACCTATCCGCCGCTGACCGCGAGCACGGAGCCGACGGTTGCCGAACTCGTGAATGCCTGGAACGAGGTGCCGTTCAATCCCTATTACGCGCGCGCCTTCGATCACCAGTCACCGGTGGATTTCCTGCATGCGCTGTCCCAGGATCACGGCAAGCAGGTGCTGATGACCGAGGTCGGCTATCGCAGCATCGACGGCACCGCGATCAATCCCGGCGGCGGCTCATCCAAGGCGCCGCCCGATGCCGCCGAACAGGCGGATGCCTATAATGCCTTCATGCAGGTGTGGGGCACGCAAGGCGGCACATGGCTGAAGGGCGTGCAGTTCTGGCAATGGGATCTCAGCAATCAGCCGAACGAGACCGGTTATTCGCCGCAGCACAAGCCGGCGGAGCAGGTGGTCGATCAGTATTTCCACGGCAACGGATATCTGCCGGAGACAACCACCTATGGATCGGCCATCGGCGACATCATCGATCGCGGTGCCGGACGCGACATCATTTATGGCGGGCTCGGCCATGACGAGATCTACGCTGGCGGCGGCAATGACGTCATTGTCGCCGGGCCGTCGGAGCCGGGACGGCTGACGTCCACGACAGTGACGCTAACGGGCTATGGCTCGGTGGTGAATGGCGAGGCCGCGCAGGCGCGTCTGATCGTCAACGGCCAGCCGGTCGATAGTATTCGTGAATTCACGCCGGCCTCGCATCCGTCGGACTATCAGACCCAGACCTTTACCTTCGACAATCCGGGGCAGGTCACCAGTCTCGCCGTCGAAATCGTCAACTCGACGCCCGGGCGAGCCCTGCATTTCAAGGACATCACCGTCAACGGCGTCGAGTTGACGCCGGCGGACGGCACCAATGCGAGTTCGCCCGGATCATTTGACCTCTATGTCCGCACCATCAATTTCGACACCGCCAAGCATCAGGACTGGTTCTTCGGCGCCAATAACGACAATGACGTGGTGCGGGCCGGCGCAGGCGACGACTATATTTTCGGGGGCATCGGCAACGACATCATCAATGGCGAAGCGGGTACGGACACCGCGGTCTTCTCCGGCTCGATGGGTGACTACACGATCAGTCAAAAGGGGACGCAAACCATCGTCGCCGACGGCGTCGCCAATCGCGACGGCACCGACTACCTGATGAACGTCGAATATATGAAGTTCAAGGATGGCATGCTGGCCACTGCTGATATCGGTCGTGCGACTGCGGCGACCACGGCCGCGCAAGAGATGCCCGGTCAATCTTCCAGCGACAATTTTGCCTTCGCCTCATCAGCCGCCGCGGCCACGCCTGCGACGGTGGAGGCATCCGTCCCGCTCGCATCTGGGCTGACTTTGCCCGCGACTGAGATTGTCGAGATGTCCGGGGATGCGGCCAATACTCCGTCAGCACATCACGATCCATCGGCCATCCATTCAGACGTCGTGAAAGTGCCAACCCATCACGACATGCTTCTGGTCTGAGCGCAGCATCGCGCAAAAGCAAAACGGCCAAGGCGGGAAGCCTCGGCCGTTGTCGTTTCATCTATACGGTTGTGTTTACTGCGGCGCCGCCGAGACCTGCGCACCTTTTGGTGCCGCCGGCTTGCGGCGGATATTGCCGCCTGTAACCGCGAGCACGCGGGCGATCGCCTGACGCTGCAGTCCGTCGTCCTTGTCGATGGAGAAGTGGTTGGTCGTGCTGCTCTCGTTCACGTTGGCGAGCTTGCCCTTGAAGCGCTTGTCGCCGGCAGCCACCGCGCGACCCCAGCCGGCGGGAACGTAATAGTTCACGATCTGCTTGACGTTGTTCGGAACTGCATCGGGCGCAACGGGATCGAAATTCACGATCAGCGCGACCGGGATGTTGTATTGCGCCAGCTTGCGGGCGACCGAAATGGTCGCGTCGGCGCCGGCCGAGTGCCCCATCAGGATGATCGGCTCGCGATTGCCGGCCTTGTATTTGGCGATCATGTCATTGGCTTCGCTGCTCCACATGGTGTGGTTGCTCACCGATGTGGCAACGCCGACGGCCTGCAGCTTGTAGGCGATCTGGTCCATGCCCAACGAAAACACGTTCATGATACCGCGGTAGAGATAGACCTGACCGGGACGGCGGGGGGCTGCCTCGGCGTCGCTGGAACTCGCGAGTGGCGCCACCAGGAGGGAGCAGAGAATCAGCAGAACGGCCGCCGGAGAAATCCGCGACGGCCGCTGCAAGCCCTTGAGAACGATCGACATCATGCCTTCTTTCGAACGAGAAACCCGCAGACATGTTCAGACATCGACCGGTTGCGTCAATCATGGTCCTGCGGGGTTTCCCCGATTTGTGATGGGGCAGATGGCGAAACCCGATCGGTGTGACCCTCGGGCGACAAAAACCTGCGTGATCTCCGCCATCTGCCGGTCGCGCCGGTTTGTGACGGCGGGCGAATTTGCTATGCAGCGGCCATGACAATGCGGATTCAATCGGGAGCGAGCGGGCGATGATCGCGCGGCGACACGTCTTCCATATCGGCGGCTACGATCCGATCTCGCCGGACACGCAGCTCGAGCGGTTCCGCAAGTCGCTGGGCACGTTCCAGAAGACCTGGGGTGTCAGTGCGACGGCGCCGGGCACGCCCGATGCGCGCGTCGTCAGCGCTTCGTGGCCGGCGCATGCGTCCGGTCCGAACTGGCAGACCGATATCACCTACGAGATGCTGCGCTGGGATGATCTCATCAATGAGGATCATTCCCGTGGAATGCTGTCACGGCTCGGCGCTGCGTTCGTCACGCTTGGCAACTGGATCGTGACCGGAACTTTGTTCCGCTTCTTCTATTCGAGCTGGAAATATGCCGGCTTCTTTCTGTTCTCCTATCTGTGGATCGCCGCCTTCGCTGCGGCAGGTGCGGTGGTCGGCTATGGCCTGACATGGCTGTTCGCGATGAGCGGCGCAGCGGCATGGCCCGTGGGCCTCGTGGCCGGCGCTGCCGTATTCACGGCGCTGCTGCACTATTACGGCTGGCGGAAGCCGATCAATCACGTGTTCGACGACTGGATCTTTTCGCGGCAATACGTTTACGGCAAGCGTCCGAAGATGAAGGCGCGGGTCGATGAATTTGCGAAGACGCTGGTGGCGCGCGCGCAGAAGGCCGACGTCGATGAAATCGTCATCATCGGCCACTGCCTTGGCGCGGCGCTCGTCATGGAGACGGTGGCGCGGGCGCTGAAGCTCGATCCCGATCTCGCCAAACACGGCCCGACCATCTGCGTTCTGACCGTGAGCGCGACGATCCCGAAATTCGCGCTGCATCCCGCCGGTACCAGTGTGCGCGACGCGTCGAAGCTTGTGGCCGGTACGCCCGCGGTGCGCTGGGCCGAATATCACGCCCGCGACGATGTGATCAGCTTTTACCGCTTCGATCCCGTCACGCTGAAGCGCGTCAGCCGTGAGCGCAGCGATGGCCGGCCGAATATCCGCCGCATCCAGATGCATGACATGATGGGCATGGAGCAGTTCAAGCGCTACCGCTTCAGCTTCATGCGCATTCACTATCAGATGGTGATGGGCAACCAGCAGCGCGCGCCCTATGACTACTGCATGATCCTGTGCGGCCCGCTGCCGTTCGACGAGATCACGGCGGTGGGCGGCGGCGTCACGCGCTTCGGCGCCGACGGCGCGTTGCTGGCGCCCGGCAATTCCTCTCAACCGCAGGCCGGGGCATCCGTCAATGCTGCGTGATGGCCTGAACGGACGACCATGACCGCGTCACTTCTCGGAATCTATGTGTGGGCGATCGGGCTTATTGCCTGGTTCATCATCCGCTATCCCTATGCGCGCAAGGCGCGCAAGACCGCGACGGTGAAGGCGGTCGGCTGGAGCCGCGAGCGTATCCTGCTGGCCATCGCGACCATCGGTCTGGTCGTCGTGCCCGCGATCTGGCTCGCATCGGGCTGGCCCGCGGCGCTGAATTACCAGCTCAATTATGCGGCCGTCGTGATCGGCGCGGCAGTCTATGTGCTGTCGCTCTGGCTGTTCCGCCGGTCGCACAAGGATCTCGGCCGGCAGTGGTCCGCGAGCCTCGAAATCCGCGACAGTCACCAGATCGTGCGCGGCGGCGTCTATCGCCTGATCCGGCATCCGATGTATTCGTCTTTCTGGTTGTGGGCGCTGGCGCAGGCTTTGCTGCTGCCGAACGCCATGGCTGCCCTGAGCGGATTGGTCGCCATCGCAATCCTGTTCTTCACCCGCATCGATCACGAGGAGCGGATGCTGACCGAGGCATTCGGCGACGACTACCGGGCCTATATGCGCGAGACCAAGCGCATCATTCCGGGCATCTACTGACGCGGCAGAGACCGCGGTATCTGGGGAGAGCGACATGACTGCGGATATCACCACCGGCCTCGAACTTCGATCCCTCATCAAGAGCAGCGGCGAACTCGAAATATCGCTGCAGCAGGTCGCGATTCCGGCCCCCGGTCCCGATGAGATCGTGGTGCGCATCGAGGCCTCGCCGATCAATCCGTCCGATCTTGGTCTGCTGCTTGGCGCAGCCGATCCGGCGACGGCGAAAGTCACTGGCTCCGGTGCATCGGCGGTGGTCACGGCCACGGTGGCGCAGGCCAATCTGAAAGCGATGGGCGGCCGTCTCGACGAGTCCATGGCGGTCGGCAATGAAGGCGCGGGCATCGTGGTGAAGGCCGGCTCTTCGGAGGCCGCGCAGGCGTTGCTCGGCAAGACGGTCGCGATGATCGGCGGCGCGATGTATGCGCAGTATCGCGTGATCAAGGCCAAGGAAGTGATGCTGTTGCCGGACGGCACGACGGCGGAAGAGGGCGCATCCTGCTTCGTCAATCCGCTGACGTCGCTGGGCATGACCGAGACCATGAAGCGGGAAGGGCACAAGGCGCTGGTCCACACCGCGGCTGCGTCCAACCTCGGCCAGATGCTCAACAAGATCTGCCAGAAGGACGGCATCGATCTCGTCAACATCGTGCGCAGCGAAGCGCAGGAGAAAATCCTGCGCGATATCGGTGCCAAATATGTGGTGAACACCACGGCCCCCACCTTCTTCGACGATCTCGTGGCTGCGCTCGAAGCCACCGGCGCCACCATTGCCTTCGACGCCACCGGCGGCGGCAAGCTGCAGGGGCAGATCCTGCATGCGATGGAAGCCGCGGCCGTGAAGGCCATGAAGGTCTATAGCCGCTATGGCTCGACCACTCACAAGCAGGTCTATGTCTATGGCCGGCTCGAGCCGCGCCCGATCGAACTGTCGCCGCCGGGCATGGCCTGGGGCATGGGGGGATGGCTGCTGTTTCCGTTCCTGCAGAAGATCGGCAAGGATGACGCAGCCAAGCTTCGTGCGCGCGTGGTGGCCGAGCTCAAGACCACGTTCGCCAGCCACTACACCAAGACCATTTCCCTTCAGGACGTCCTCAACCTCGACAACCTTCGTGCCTATGCGAAGCGCGCCACCGGCGAGAAGTACCTGATCAATCCGAACATGCCGGGATGACACTCGCCGACCAATCGACCGACGTCGTGAGCGATGGCGCGCGCCTGTTGCTGCGCCATCCGCCTTATCTTTACTACATGGTGTCGCGCAGCTTCTCGCGCTTCGCCTCGCAGATCGCCGCGGTGGCCGTCGGCTGGCAGATCTACGACATGACCGGTAGTGCCTTCCAGCTGGGCATGGTGGGGCTCGCGCAATTCGCGCCCATGCTGGCGCTTGTGTTCTTCGCCGGCCATATCGCCGACCGCTATGACCGTCGCCGCGTGGTGATGCTGTGCCAGCTGCTGCAGGGTATCACTGCAGTGCTGATGGCCTGGGGCACCTATGGCGGCTGGATCACCGCGCCGCAGATTTTCGTGGCGCTGGTGGTGATCGGCGCCGCCACTGCATTCGAAGCTCCGGCCGGCTCTGCGCTGCTGCCAGGCGTCGTGCCGGAGGGCCATCTGCAGAAGGCGACGGCGCTCTCCACCGGTGTGTTTCAGGTGGCGATGATCTGCGGCCCCGCGCTCGGTGGTATCGCTTATGCGCTGTCGCCATCGACGCCTTATGTACTGATGGCGGTGTTCTGGATCTTTGGCGCCTTGCTCAATCTGGCGATCAAGCTGGCGCGCGAGGTCGCGGTGAAGGATCCTCCATCGCTGCGGACGCTGTTCGCAGGCGTCACCTTCGTCCGCAGCAACCCGAACATTCTGGGCACGATCTCGCTAGACCTGTTCGCCGTGCTGCTCGGCGGCGCGACGGCGCTCTTGCCGATCTATGCCCGCGATATCCTGCAGACCGGCCCGTGGGGCCTCGGCGTGATGCGCGCAGCGCCGGCGGTGGGCGCACTGCTCACCACGATCGTGCTGACGCGCTGGTCGATCAATCGCCGCGTCGGCATGCGCATGTTCCAGGCGGTGATCATTTTCGGTCTGGCAACGGCGGTGTTTGCTGTCTCGCAATGGCTGTGGTTGTCCGTCGCCGCGCTGGCGGTGCTTGGCGCTGCGGACACTGTCAGCGTCGTGATCCGCTTCTCGTTGGTGCAGCTCGCCACGCCGGATGAAATGCGCGGGCGTGTCGGCGCGGTGAACTATCTCTTCATCAACACCTCGAACCAGCTCGGCCAGTTCGAAAGCGGTGTCACGGCGGCATTGTTCGGCACGGTGCCGGCCGCGCTGATCGGTGGGCTCGGCACAGTAGCCATTGCGCTAATCTGGATGAAGCTTTTTCCGACGCTCCGTGAGATGGAGCGGCTGGAGTGAGACTTGTAGGATGGGTTGAGCGCAGGCGCGCAGCGCCGGAGCGAAAACCCATCAGCCGAGCCAGCCGCGAGGAAAAGCGATGGGTTTTCGCGAAGACGCTCAACCCATCCTACGGCTCTGCTTTTAATTGCACACTTCAACATTCGTCAGCCCGATCCGCATGTCCTTCATCACGAGGCGGCAGCCGGGGCGAACCGGGCGGCAGCCGGCGGCGTCACACACGATTTGGCCAGAGGGCTGAGTAGCACGCGGCGCGCGGGCTTGGACGCGCGGGCGATCCTGTTCCTCGGCTTCAATGCGTTCGCGGCGAGGCACATTGCGCTTCGCCTCGTTACGGCTGCGCGTCTTCTCGCATTCGTTGTCGTCATTCAGGAAGCTGCCGCTACGGCAGACGATCTTGACGCATTTGTCGCCATCGGCGCGGCTGCCATGGACGCAGGCGAGGGGACAGACACGCGACGACCTTGCCTTGATCGCGCCCAGCGCATCGACGCTGGCGATCTTGCTGTCGAATTTGGTCGAGGCATAGCGGTTGAAGCGATCCAGAGATCTGCCGGAGGCGCTGGTCCAACTGTCCTGCACCGAACCTTGCAGGCAGCCGACACGTTGAAGCTCGACCTGAATTTGGCGGGCCAGATCGGCCGATGTCGCGGTCTTTGGCGCTTCCGTGGACGCTGGTGCGAGGGCGGCAATCTGCGGAGAGCTTGGTGGGGCGGTTGTCGAGGTGGCAGGCTTTGCCGCGTCCGATTTTGCCTCGGTGGCCGCACGGCTGCGCTCGGCTACATCCACACGTTCCTGCTCAGCTGCCTTGCGTTTCTCTGCCGCGATCTTTGCATCCTCGGCGGCTTTGGCATCGGCAGCGGCTTTGGCTTGCTCAGCCTTCTTCGCGCCTTCGGCTGCGAGCCGGGTTTTCTCTTCGGCGGCGAGGCGTGCCTTCTCGCTGGCCGCCGCATGCGCATTGTCGGCGGCGATCTTGGCAAGCTGCGCCCTGGCGAGGTTGGCGTAGAAGCCGGTGGGGTGCTGGCCGAGAAAAGCGTTCCAGCCATCGCCGGTGCCGACCTGCATGGCCAGTTCATAGTCGCGGCGCGCTTCGGTTTGTGCATTCGTGGCTGGCGCCGCGACGGGGACCAGCGCCACATCCTCGCCGCCGAGCGAGCCATAGACATAGGGCTCCTGGCGGTTGCCGGTATCCTTCATGACCTCGTCGCGGACGAAGCCGAACGCCTTGCGCAGGTCGAGGCCGGGTGTCGCGATGTGGCGCACCAGTGCAGTCGTGAACGGGCTGTTCCTGCTGTCGCCATCAAGCGCCGTGGAGCCCGCCTTGGCCGAATAGGCGATCAGCGTGTTCGGGCTGGCGGGCTCGACTTTCGCAAGGCCGCGCGGGATCGCGCGCGAGGCCGTGGTCCGCTTCATCGTCTTCAGAAACGGGTTGTCGCGGCAGGCATCGAGGATCACGAGCCGCAGCTTCTTCGCTGGCTCGACGGCAGCGAGGATGCGCTCCAGCGAGAATGCTTCGTCATAGACGTCGCTATCGCGTTCCAGCAGGGCATCGGTGGGGATCAGATAATTGGTGCCGTCCACCTCGATCCCGTGGCCGGCGAAATAGATCACCGCGACGTCTGCGGTGCGGGCCTTGTCGGTAAAGTCGCGCAGGGCCCGGCGCATCTCGATGGCTTTCAGATCGCGCCGGCCTTCGACGATATCGAAATTGGCGGCCTTCAGCATCTCGGTCATTGCATTGGCATCATTAGCGGGGTTCGTGAGCTTGATGACGTTCTGGTAGGCCGCGTTGCCGATCACGAGTGCCACGCGCTTGTCGGCCAGCGCGGGCTGGGTCAGCAAGGTAGCTGCGAAGGCGAGGGAAGCCATCAGGCCAAGTTTCCGCATCGAACGCCTCTAAGTTCAGGCACCTGCATTTTGGTCGCCACAAAGGACACTGCCGTGCCGGGTCTTGTCATGTGGTTGGTCGCGCGCTCCGGGCGACCGGTTCGATAACCGGCAACCCGAACGCGCGGCGCGGCAGCGCCGTCACGCAGTTGTGTACGCAAACGCTGCGCGAAGTTGCATCCTCCGTTCGAATGACGTGTTCATGCACTTGCATGGTTTCACCGGATGGGAGAAGGAACGCGTATGCCGGTTGCGCCCTCAGCGGCGTTCATTTCAGAGGACATTTCATGACCACTCACAGCGTTGCCGTTATCGTCGGCAGCCTCCGCCAGCAGTCGTTTTCGCTCAAGGTTGCCAAGGCTCTCGCCAAGCTGGCGCCGGCGTCGCTGAAGCTGAACATCGTGACGTTGCACGATCTGTCCTTCTTCAATCAGGATCTGGAAGCCAATCCGCCCGCCGACTGGCTCAAGTTCCGTGAGACCATCCAGGCGTCCGACGCTGTGATCTTCGTGACCCCGGAATATAATCGCGGAACCTCGGGTGTGCTCAAGAACGCCATTGACATCGGGTCGCGCCCGTTCGGCAAAAGCTCGTTCCTGGGCAAGCCGACCGGCATCGTCGGCAACGCGCCCGGACCGGGCGGCGGATCGTCGGCCGTCATGAGCCTGCGCCAAGTTCTGCCAGGCATCGTCGGCCCGATCCTGCCGCAGCCGGAAATCTATCTGAACGCTATCGCCGATGCGTTTGACGAGAATGGCGAGATCGTCAAGGAATCGATCCGTCCGGTGCTGCAGGCCTATATCGACGCATTCGCCGCCTGGGTCGCCCTGCACAAGAAATAACGCGTCTGTTCGCCCCGCGGCCCGGTTGTTAGCGTCGCTTTAACCGGGCCGTCGCATTTTCAGGCATGGTCAAACATACCCGCCTGAAATCGGTCCTGACCGGCCTCGTGCTCTATGCCGTGGCCGCGCTCTTGGTCAGCTATTTCGGCATGAATGCCTATACCGGCAAGTATGGCCTCAACGCGCGGCAGGAGCTCGACCAGGAGATCACTGCGCTGACCTCCGAACTGGTGCAGCTCAAGAAGGAGCGGGCCAAGGCCGAGCAGCGCGTGGCGCTGCTGCGCTCCAACAGCCTCGATCCCGACATGCTCGATGAGCGTGTTCGCTGGCAGCTCGACTATGCGCATTCGCGCGATGTCGTTCGCGTTCTCAAGCCGAACTGAGATTCACATTCGCACGATGTGAGTCGCGATCATGTGGAGCAATTCTGCTTTGCATGAATGTGATGGTTAGCGCTTCGTCGCCATTTGTTGCGATGAAATGACGGCTTCGCTCATTTCTATTCCGCAAATTACAAAACGCATCGCTGTCGCGTTCTAAAGTTTCGCACTCTCGCTGCAGTGCGAAATAACAGTGTGGCATTCCGCGCGACGCAATCCCTTTCACGCCGCAAGCAGTTGGAGTAGGAAGAACCAACTTCCTCTCTCGTATCCGGAATTTTCATGGCCGCACCGAAGAAAAGCGCTCCCGCTGAGCAGGCATCGAGCAATGACGCCAAAGCGTCGCCGCCCGCTTTCAACCGCGATCAGGAAATGCGCGCGCTGCGCGACATGCTGCTGATCCGGCGCTTTGAAGAGAAGGCGGGCCAGCTCTACGGCATGGGCGCGATCGGCGGCTTCTGCCATCTCTATATCGGCCAGGAAGCCGTCGTCGTCGGCATGCAGATGGCATTGAAGTATGGTGATCAGATCATCACCGGTTACCGCGACCATGGCCACATGCTTGCTTGCGGCATGGACGCCAATGGCGTGATGGCCGAGCTGACGGGACGCCGCGGCGGCTACTCCAAGGGCAAGGGCGGCTCCATGCACATGTTCAGCAAGGAGAAGCATTTTTACGGCGGCCACGGCATCGTCGGCGCGCAGGTCTCGCTCGGCACCGGTCTCGCTTTCGCCAACCGCTATCGCGAGAACGACAATGTCTCGGTCGCTTACTTCGGCGACGGCGCGTCGAACCAGGGCCAGGTCTATGAGAGCTTCAACATGGCGGAGCTCTGGAAGCTGCCGGTGATCTACGTCATCGAGAACAACCGCTACGCCATGGGCACCTCGGTGGTGCGCTCCTCGGCGCAGACCGACTTCTCCAAGCGCGGTGTCTCTTTCAACATTCCGGGCGAGCAGGTCGATGGCATGGATGTGCGTGCCGTGAAGGCTGCTGCCGACAAGGCCGTCGCGTGGTGCCGCGCTGGCAAGGGGCCGTACATTCTTGAAATGCAGACCTATCGCTATCGCGGCCACTCGATGTCCGACCCTGCGAAGTATCGTACGCGTGAGGAAGTCGAAAAAATCCGCCACGACCAGGACCCGATCGAGCAGGTGCGTGCCCGTTTGCTGGAAGCGAAGGTGAGCGAGCAGGATCTGAAGGCGATCGACGCCGAAGTCCGCGAGATCGTCAATGCGTCGGCTGACTTCGCACAGAACGATCCCGAGCCGGATGCGTCCGAGCTTTACACCGACATCTACCGCTAAGAAGCGCGCAAGCTAGAGCGATCCGGAGTTACTATGGCAATTCAAGTGCTGATGCCCGCGCTGTCCCCCACGATGGAAAAGGGCAACCTTTCGAAGTGGCTGAAGAAGGAAGGCGACACCATCAAGTCCGGCGACGTGATCGCCGAGATCGAGACCGACAAGGCGACGATGGAAGTCGAAGCGACCGATGAAGGCACGCTCGGCAAGATCCTGGTGCCGGAAGGCACCAATGACGTCGCGGTGAACACGCCGATCGCGACCATTGTCGCGGAAGGCGAGGACGCCAATGCCGAGCCGGAGCCGGCGAAGAAGGCTGCGCCGCCCGCCGACGCCGAGAAGACGCCGGAGGCGAAGCCTGCCGCCGAGCCGAAGAAGGAAAGCGACGGCGCCAAGACGCCGGAAGCGCCCAAGTTCGAATTGCTGCCCGATCCGGATATTCCGGAAGGCACCGAGATGGTCACCATGACCATCCGCGAAGCGCTGCGCGACGCGATGGCGGAAGAAATGCGCCGCGACGGCGACGTGTTCGTGATGGGCGAGGAAGTCGCCGAATATCAGGGTGCCTACAAGGTCACCCAGGGCCTGCTGCAGGAATTCGGCGCCCGCCGCGTCATCGATACGCCGATCACCGAGCACGGCTTTGCCGGCGTCGGGGTCGGCGCGGCCATGGCAGGCCTGAAGCCGATCGTCGAATTCATGACCTTCAACTTCGCCATGCAGGCGATCGACCAGATCATCAACTCCGCCGCCAAGACGCTCTACATGTCCGGCGGCCAGATGACCTGCCAGATGGTGTTCCGCGGCCCCAACGGCGCCGCTGCCCGCGTCGCCGCCCAGCACAGCCAGGACTACTCCGCCTGGTACTCGCAGATCCCCGGCCTCAAGGTCATCGCGCCATCGAACGCCGCGGACTACAAGGGCCTCCTCAAGGCTGCGATCCGCGACCCCAATCCGGTGATCTTCCTCGAGCATGAAATGCTCTACGGCCAGACCGGCGAAGTGCCGAAGCTCGACGACTACGTGCTGCCGATTGGCAAGGCGAAGATCGTGCGCGCCGGTAAGGATGTCACGCTGATCTCGTGGTCCCATGGCATGACCTACACGCTGAAGGCTGCCGAAGAACTCGCCAAGGAAGGCATCGAGGCGGAGGTCATCGACCTGCGCACGCTGCGTCCGCTCGACACCGAGACTATCATCGAGTCGGTGAAGAAGACCTCGCGCGTCGTGTGTGTCGAGGAAGGCTGGCAGCAGAACGGCGTCGGCGCCGAACTTTCTGCGCGCATCATGGAAGGTGCGTTCGATTATCTCGATGCGCCGGTCGCGCGCGTGTCGGGTAAGGACGTGCCGATGCCTTACGCCGCCAATCTCGAAAAGCTCGCGCTGCCTTCGGTGGCCGAGGTCGTCGCTGCCGCCAAGGCCGTCTGCTATCGCTAACCGCGGGGGAGGCTGACATGGCCGGTCCGAAGGAACAGTCGCTGCCGCCGGATGTCGAGGGACGCGAGGACGCAACCGAAGTGTTGCGTGCCTTCGTCGTCGATGGCGGCCTGTCGATCGCGTTCATGCGCGCCTTCGAGGACCCGGAAATGTGGGGCCTGCTGCTGGTCGATATCGCGCGCCACGCTGCGCGCGCCTATGGGCGCGAGAGCGAATTCACCGAGGACGAGGCGCTGCGCCGCATCGTCGATATGTTCGAAGCCGAGATTGCTCGTCCGACCGACATGGGCGCCACCACGCCGCGGTCGCAACAAGGTCACTGACAATGCCGATTAACATCCTGATGCCTGCGCTGTCGCCCACGATGGAGAAGGGCAACCTTGCCAAGTGGCTCAAGAAAGAGGGCGATGCGGTCAAGTCCGGCGACGTGATCGCGGAGATCGAGACCGACAAGGCGACGATGGAAGTCGAAGCCGTCGATGAAGGCACGATCGCAAAAATCTTGATCGCGGAAGGCACCGCCGATGTGCCGGTGAACGAGGTCATCGCGATCCTCGCTGCCGAAGGCGAGGATGTGAAGGATGCGGCGTCGGGCGGTGGTGCTGCGAAGCCGGAAGCCAAGGCCGAGGCGAAGCCCGAGCCGAAGGCTGAAGCAAAGTCCGAAGCCAAGCCGGAGCCGAAGGCCGAAGCCAAGCAGGAAGCGCCGAAGCCGGCTGCTGCGCCTGCACCCGCTCAGGCCGCTGCGAACGCCGGTGCGCGCGTGTTCTCGTCGCCGCTGGCACGTCGTCTCGCCAAGGAAGCCGGCATTGATGTCAGCCGCGTCAACGGCACTGGCCCGCGCGGCCGTGTCGTTGCGGCCGACGTTGAAAAGGCAAAGTCTGGCGGTGCGCTGAAGGCGCCGGCCGCTGGTGCAGCCGCTCCGGCGGGAGCAGGTGGTGCGCCTGCAATGTCCGATCAGGCGATCCTCGGCCTCTACGAGGAGGGCTCCTACGAGACCGTGCCGCATGACTCCATGCGCCGCACCATCGCGCAGCGTCTCACCGCCGCGACCAATTCGATGCCGACCTTCTATCTCACCGTCGATTGCGATCTCGGCAAGCTCTCCGCTGCGCGCGAAGAGATCAATGCTGCGGCCGGCAAGGACAAGGACGGCAAGCCGAACTACAAGCTGTCGGTCAACGACTTCATCATCAAGGCGATGGCCGTCGCGCTGCAGAAGATTCCGGAAGCGAACGTGTCGTGGACGGAAGCGGCCATGCTGCGCCACAAGCATTCCGACATCGGCGTTGCCGTGGCGCTGCCGTTCGGCTTGATCACGCCGATCATCCGCCAGGCCGAAATCAAGTCGATCTCCGCCATCTCCAACGAGATGAAGGAACTCGCCGCGCGCGCCAAGGCGAAGAAGCTGAAGCCGCATGAATATCAGGGCGGCGCGTCGTCGGTCTCCAATCTCGGCATGTTCGGCATCAAGGACTTTACCGCGGTGATCAACCCGCCGCAGTCCTCGATCCTGGCCGTCGGCACCGGCGAGGAGCGGGCGGTCGTCCGCAACGGCCAGATCGTCGCCGCGACCATGATGAGCGTGACGCTGTCCTGCGACCACCGCGCCATCGACGGCGCGCTTGGTGCAGAGCTGATCACGGCCTTCAAGAAGCTGATCGAAAATCCCGTGATGATGGTGGTGTGATGGCGCTCTAACGCCTCCACCGTCATTGCGAGCGCAGCGAAGCAATCCAGAAAGCGACAAGCGAAGACTGGATTGCTTCGTCGCTTCGCTCCTCGCAATGACGGCCGGGAGTCAGGCGCTCCGTCATCAAAGCAAAAGCGAGTAACCCATGTCCGACAATTCCTTCGACGTCGTCGTCATCGGCTCCGGTCCCGGCGGCTATGTGACGGCCATTCGTGCCGCGCAGCTCGGCTTCAAGACGGCCATCGTCGAAAAGGCCTATTTCGGCGGCATCTGCAACAATTGGGGCTGCATCCCCACCAAGGCGCTGCTGCGCTCGGCGGAAATGTATCACGCCTTCCAGCACGCCAAGGATTACGGCCTCTCCGCTGACAACATCTCCTTCGACATCAAGGCCGTCATCGCGCGCTCGCGCGGCGTGGTGAAGCGCCTCAATGGCGGCGTCGAGTTCTTGATGAAGAAGAACAAGATCACCGTGATCTGGGGCGAGGCGACGCTGGAGGCGCCCGGCAAGTTCTCCGTTAAAAAGTCGCAGGCCGAGGCGCCGAAGGGCGCGCTGGGCGCGGGCAGCTACACCGCAAAACACATCATCGTCGCCACCGGCGCGCGCCCGCGCGTGCTGCCGGGGCTCGAGCCCGACAAGAAGCTGGTCTGGACCTATTTCGAGGCGATGAACCCGGACAAGATGCCGAAGTCGCTGCTGGTGGTCGGCTCCGGCGCCATCGGTATCGAATTCGCCTCGTTCTATCGCTCCTTCGGCGCGGAAGTGACCGTGGTCGAAGTGCTGCCGCAGATCCTGCCGGTGGAAGACGCCGAGATCGCCGCCTTCGCGCGAAAACAGTTCGAGAAGCAGGGCATCAAGGTGCTCGCCAATACCAAGGTGACGAAACTCGACAAGAAGGCCGACAGCGTCGTCGCCACCATCGACGACGGCAAGAAGCCGGTGACGCAGGAATTCGACCGCGTCATCTCGGCGGTCGGCGTGGTCGGGAATATCGAAGGCTTCGGCCTGGAGAAGCTCGGCGTGAAGACCGAGCGCGGCTGCATCGTCATCGACAAGCACGGCAAGACCAACGTCCCGGGCATCTATGCCATCGGCGACGTCGCCGGTCCCCCGATGCTGGCGCACAAGGCCGAGCATGAGGGCGTGATCTGCGTCGAGGCCATCAAGGGCATGAACCCGCACGGCATGGACAAGACGCTGATCCCGGGCTGCACCTATTGCCACCCACAGATCGCATCCGTCGGCCTCACCGAAGCCAAGGCCAAGGAAGCCGGCAAGGACATCCGCGTCGGCCGCTTTCCGTTCGTCGCCAATGGCAAGGCCATCGCCCAGGGCGAGGACCAGGGCATGGTGAAGGTGATCTTCGACAAGAAGACCGGCCAACTGCTCGGCGCGCACATGGTCGGCGCCGAAGTCGTCGAGATGATCCAGGGTTTTGTCGTCGCCATGAACCTGGAGACGACCGAGGAAGAGCTGTTCCACACCATCTTTCCGCATCCGACCATCTCGGAGACGATGAAGGAAGCCGTGCTCGACGCCTATGGCCGGGTCCTGAATACGTAAGCGAGCCCACAGGGCGGAGCGTTGGGGTGGGCTGAGCGAAGGCGCGTGAGCGCCGGAGCGAAAACCCGCCCGAACTTGCAAAAACGAAAAGCGATGGGTTTCGGCTCCGGTCAACCCATCCTGCAGCCGCGGCGCCGCGGTTGCCCTGGTGCAACGCCTGTTGCTCATTTGCCACGGTTCCCCAGCATTTAACCTTGTCAAGCGGTGGGATACGCAGCCGCCGCTATTTGGCCACACGCCTTCGTGAGATCATGTCTCGTCAGCCAGAAGGCGGGCGTGCTCCAGATCGGCGGGATGTCAGAGGGATATCCCGGATCCTTGGAGCGGCCTGAGACACCAGGTTCGCAATGGACGTCGGCACGAACATCAAGCCGCTTTTGCAGGGGCGCCACGAGGCGGTCGGCCTGCATCGACCGTTCGTTACGTCCGATGTGTCCGCACATCACGAAATCTTCAAAAAGACTCCATTTGCCGCCGGTTTGCACTCAGTCGGCCGTGATGCCGTCAAAGACATACCGGACATTGTCAGCATCCCGTTGCTGACAACGACAATGCTCGATCAGGACGTCCCGCAAGGCTCTGCCGACGCGGGCCGGATGATTGCGGAGAACCCGAAGGCCGTGACCCGACATTCCCACCAGGACGTTTCGCGTTCTGCCGACGAATTCGCCGCCGTTGGCGCTGTCGTTGGATTGAAAGGGAATCACGTCATAGACGCGTTGTTCACCGTCACCTCGTTCCATGCCCCTATTTCTAACGGAAAGTTGACCGACCGCAGATCGGATGCGCGCACGTCCAATGGGGCTGGCTGCGCGACCAATGGCGGGACCGGTTTGCATAATATTTTCGCGCGACAAACCAGATTTGCCATTGCGGGCGCCAGCTTTTCGGGCGGCGACCTTGAGAACCATAGTCATGCGGATGTTTGAGCGTCTCGTTTTCGTTGCGTTTGCCTGGAGCGCGGCCATTGCGGCCGGGCCTGCCTTGGCATTTGACGGCTCGCCGGTCGGTGGCAGCGATGCCGCGCCGTCGGTGATCCCAGCAATGCCCGGCGTTGCGGCTCCCGTCGCGAGGAAGCCTGTCGCCAAGCCCGATAACTCGCTCACCGCGCTGCAATACGCTGCCGAGGGCGGCCATCCCATCGCCCAATGGAAGCTCGGCCGCATGTATGCGGACGGCAACGGCGTCGCGCAGGACGATCTGCGTGCTTTCGAATATTTCAGCCGCATCGCCAATGCCCATGCGGAGGATTCGCCGTCGGCGCCGCAGGCCGCCATCGTTGCTAACGCGTTCGTGGCGCTAGGCCGTTACTATCTCGACGGTATTCCGAATTCGAAGATCAAGGTCGATGCCGAGCGCGCTCGCGAGATGTTCTCTTACGCCGCGTCCTATTTCGGCAATGCCGACGCCCAATACGATCTGGCTCGCCTGTATCTGAAGGGCATTGGCACCCCGCGCGACGCAAAATATGGCGTCCGCTGGCTCGGTCTTGCCGCGCAGAAGGGCCAGCATCAGGCGCAGGCGCTGCTTGGCCAGATGCTGTTCAACGGCGAGGCGCTGCCGCGCCAGATGGCCCGTGGCCTGATGTGGCTGACACTGGCACGCGACAATGCCGGTCCGGAAGACACCTGGATCCGCGACAGCTACGCCAAGGCGATTGCCAAGGCCTCGGAAGACGACCGTGCCATGGCGCTGCAGATGCTCGAGCACTGGGTGCAGGGCAAGCGGGACTGAGGCGGCGTTCGCCAGTCCATTTGCGGCTAATCCTTCGGTGGCATGCGTGGCGGCAGCAGCGGGGTAAACGACACGGCTTCGCCCGCGCTTTGCGGAGCGACTGGTCCACCGCCGGTCGAAGGATCGCCGCCTGACGTTTCCATGATCATGCTCGGCGTAATGTATTCCCGCGCGGCATCCAGCAGGCCACCCTGGCCGCTGCCGTAATCGGCCGCGCGTCCACCCTGCGGATGTCCCGCCGAGATTTCGCTGACGGCCCTGTCGGTCTTCTCCGCGAGTTTTTCGCTATAAGGAATGCGAAACGCGCGCGGAATGCCGCTGGGACGATTGTCGTCATCCAGCGTTTCCACCCACAAATAGATCGAGCCGGGATCGCCGGCCAGCGCGTGCGGCTCCACGATCCGTGCGTGCAGCAACTTGAAGCGGGGCGGCAGCGTGTCGATGCTCGCCCAGCCGAGCAGGCCACGCACGCCGATGAAACTTGCGATGTAGAAGGCGCTGACGACGATCACGACGGTCGCCTTCAGGCGCCAGCCGAGACGCGCATAGACCAGGATCATGAGCAACAGCGCGCCGATCAGCGCGTAACCCACGGACAGGACCAACACCATCGATTGCTGGCTGTTACTCACGGCGCGGCATCCTCACGCCGGTCTTGGGATCGAGATCTGCGCCATTGGCGCGCGCGTTGCGAAAGGTTTCCAGCAGGGATTTGTGGCGCTGCTGGACATCGATGACCTTGCCTTCGCCGTCGAGCCAGAACCGCACGGCGGTGCGCTCGTGGCCGGTGTGATCGAGGATTACTTTGTCGTCGAACACGACCTGCGCTGTCGGATTGAGCTTCTGCACCTTGATTTTGACGGGCACAGGCTCACCCGTCGTTGCCGCGAAATGCGAGACATTGACGGTGTATTCGCCGCGCACGATGCCGCGGACAGTCACGATTTCCTCGCGGATCGCCGAGGCGATCTTCTTGCCGTTGACGGTAATGAAATTGTTGGCGCCGCCGCGATCGTCCCGATCCAGTGTGAGGAAGCCAGCTTCGCGATGCCGGTACCATGCGATATTGCCGATGGGATCCTGCACGAACAAATCGAAATCATCGGGGTGATTGTCGGGCCAGTCCATCGTGATGATGAACTCGGCTTTTGAATCGATCTTGCCGTCCTTGGAGTCGGGGGATACGGCGAGCAGGGCGATAAAGAACAGGAAGGCGATCACCTGCAGCGCCTTGAATAGCATGACGCCGAGCGGATCGAAGTTTTCCTCGCGCGGATAGAGGCCGAAATCATCGGTCATGGCGCGCTTCCAGAACCGGCGTGACCCGCGTTTCGGTCAGCAGCACGGCATCGGAAAACACACGCTGGGTCGCGGCATCGAGCATGTAATATTGAATGCGGACAAGGATTGATCCGATCAGCCCCACCAGCGTCGTGTACATGGCCACCGCCATGCCATCGCTCATCAAGCCCATGGATGCGCGCATCGCAGCCTTGTCGGCGGCGTCGAGGGTCGCGACAGGCGCCAGCATGATGATGAAGCCGACGATCGTTCCGAGCAGGCCGAGCTTCATCAGTGTATCGGATGCGAAGGCGCCAAACCCATTGGAACCGCGCAGTCGGTCTGCCAGCGCTCGGAGCATCAGCGTCTGGTCGATCCGGCCGCCGCCCTGCGCATTGGCTTTGGTCACGAGATTGCGAATGTGGTCGGCGACCATGCCGTCCGGCAGTGATCGCCGATCGTTGCTCAGTGCGAGGGTGCCTTCGGCTGAACTCAGCAACGCATGACAGCGCATAGCTGCGGCGCCTTCACGGGCGATCGCGCGGGTGCGCAGGAAGCAGTGGCAGCAGGTGACGATATAGAGCGCGCCGATCAGGCTCGAAATATAAGTGCGGTCGGACGCGATCATCAAATGGATCAGGCCGTATCGCCATAGAAGCGTGAAAGCGAAGACGGACAGACCGGTGAAGATCATCCACAACAGCAGGACGTCGCGCTCTGGTGCGGGTTGCCGAGGCAGGACGATGTTCGCACGGTCGATCGATGTCATGACACTCAGCTTCCCGAGACGGCATTGCGATCAAGTCAGCCAGTGCGTGTGATTAAACCATAGGGTGTGGGGCTCCGTCCCAAGTGATATGGCGCGAAGTGGGAAGATTTGATGCTGCGGTGCGTTAGGAAGTGGAGCGCGTAGCCGCGGGGCGGATCAGGCTTCGCTCAAACGCCCAATGGTCGCTCCGTCAGGCCGCTTCCAGATCGAGATCGACCCAGACCGGAACGTGGTCGCTCGGCTTCTCCCAGGCGCGGACATATTTGTCGATGCCGACATCAATGAGCTTGTCGCTGGCCTGCGGCGAAAGCAGCAGATGGTCGATGCGGATGCCCCAGTTTTTCTGCCAAGCGCCGGCCTGATAATCCCAGAACGTGTACTGGCCGGGTTCGTCCGTCACGGCGCGCAGCGCGTCGGTCATGCCGAGGCCGAGCAGGGACTGGAAGCTCTCGCGGGTCTCCGGCTTGAACAGCGCGTCGTTGATCCAGGCCGCGGGATTGTGAACATCGCGGGCATGGGGGATCACATTGAAGTCGCCAGCGAGGATCAGTGGCTCCTCGGTCTTCAGGCGCAATTTAGTGAATTCGCGCAGCCGCTCCATCCACCGCAGCTTATAGGGGTATTTTTCCGTCTCGACCGGATTGCCGTTTGGCAGATACAGGCAGGCGACGCGGACGACGCCGGATTTGAGCGACACCACGCCCTCGATGAAACGGGCGTGCTCGTCGAGATCGTCGCCGGCGAGGCGAGGGGTAGCTTCATCCAGCGGAAATTTTGACAGCAGGGCGACGCCGTTGAACGTCTTCTGGCCGTGGGTCACGACGTTGTAACCGAGTGCCTCGATAGGCTCCCGCGGGAAGGCGTCGTCCATGCATTTGATTTCTTGCAGGCAGACGATGTCCGGCTGGCATTCCTTGAGCCAGATCAGCAGATGATCCAGACGCTGGCGGACCGAATTCACGTTCCAGGTGGCTATTCTCATCCGATGGGATTCCGGTAACAACAATGGCAAAATTGCGTTGCGGTGGCATACCATCCCCCGCAGCGTCATGATACGCTTTAACCCTAAAGCGCACAGGCGCCGAGAAAAACAGCCGGGGACGGATACGGGGGGCGACACCCGAGCTTCGACCAAAAGACTGCACCAGGTGACGAAGGCCACATGAAGAAACGCACGCTGACCGCTCTTGTTGTCCTCGCAGGCGTCGCCGTCGCTGGCTATGCCACGCGATCCCTCTGGATGGGCGGCGACAAGGCCCCGACTCAGGCGAGGGCGCGTGTTGTCGCCGTGGAGCTTGCAAAAGCCGAGCGCAAGCCGGTGCCGGTCGATGTCGATGCCATTGGGATGGTGACGCCGATTTCCTCGGTGGCCCTCAAGTCCCGCCTCGAGACCACGATTGTTTCCGTCCATTTCCAAGATGGCGCCAAGGTCAACGAAGGCGATCTCCTCTTCACGCTCGATTCGCGCCAAATCGACGCTCAGATCGAACAGGCGGAGGGCACGCTGGCCAAGGACCAGGCCCAGCTTGCGGGAGCGGAGCGTGACGTCCGCCGTTTCGCCGACCTGATCGGGAAGGGCGCAACGACCCAGGTCAGTCTCGATAACGCCAAGACCCAGACCGACATTCTGGCCGGCACCATCAAGGCCGACCAGTCGATGCTCGACAACCTCAAGGTCCAGAAGAGCTATACGATCATCAAGGCGCCGTTTTCGGGCCGGATCAGCGCTGCCAATGTGAAAGTCGGCAATTTCGTCCGCCCGGCGGACACGGCGCCGCTCGCGACCATCAACCAGATGGCGCCGGTCTATGTGACTTTCACGATCCCGCAGCGCCTGCTCGCCGATCTCCGCGATGCCATGACGGCCGGCACCACCAGAGTGATCGCAACCATTCCGAACAGCGAGCGGTCGGAGACCGGCAAAGTTGCGATGATCGAGAACACGGTGGACTCCACGACCGGCATGGTCACCGTGCGCGGGATCATGGACAATGCCAGCGAGATCCTTTGGCCGGGCACGCTGGTTCAGACCAAGCTCATCATTCGCGTCGAGGACGGCGTCACGGTGCCGACCGTCGCCGTGCAGCGCAGCCAGACCGGGAACTTCGTGTTTGTCGTGAAGGACGGCAAAGCGCAGATCCAGCCGGTCGAGGTCGATCGCACCTTCCAGGGCCAGTCGGTGATCACCACCGGGCTGTCGGGCAATGAAGAAGTGGTGGTGGATGGTCAACTGCTGTTGACCCAGGGCACGCAGGTCGAGCCCCGCAAGCGCAAAGCCGGGGCGTAAGCCATGACCCTTTCGGAGATCTGCATCCGTCGCCCGGTGATGACCACGCTCATCACGGCGACGATCATCGCTTTCGGCATTTTCGGTTTTCGCCTGCTGCCGGTCTCGGCACTTCCCAAGGTTGACTTCCCGACCATTGCGGTGACCGCGACGCTGCCGGGCGCCAGCGCCGATACGATGGCCGCGTCCGTTGCCGGTGTGATCGAGCGCCAGCTATCGACGATTGCCGGCATCTCGTCGATGTCGTCGTCGTCGTCCCAGGGCACGACGCAGATCACCATCCAGTTCGATCTCAACCGCAGCATCGACGCGGCCGCGCTCGACGTACAGACCGCGCTGACCATCGCGCAGCGTCGCCTGCCGATCGAGATGACGATCCCGCCGAGCTTCCGCAAAGTGAACCCCGGTGACTTTCCGGTCCTGTTCGTCGCGCTGAGTTCATCGACGCTGCCGCTGTCGGCGGTCAACGAATTCGGCGACATCACCATCGGGCAGGCGCTGTCACAAATTCCCGGCGTTGCTCAGGTGCTCATCTATGGCACCCAAAAATTCGCCATCCGAGTCCAGGCCGATCCCGAAGCTGCCGCTGCGCGCGGGCTTTCACTGGAAGACATCCGCACTGCCGTTTCGCGGGCGAATTCATCGACGCCGGTCGGTACGCTGAACGGGCCGAAGCAGGATATCTCGTTGCAGGCCTCCGGCCAGATGACCAAGGCCGCCGATTACAGCCAGATCGTTGTTGCCTGGCGCAACGGCTCGCCGGTCAAGCTCAACGAAGTCGCAAAGATTTATGATGCCGTCGAGAACGACAAGGTCGGTACCTGGCTGAACGGCGAACGCGCCATCGTGCTGGCGATCCAAAAGCAGCCCGATGCGAACACCGTCGCCGTGGTCGATGCAGTGCGCGAGCGGCTGCCTTCTCTGCGGGCGCAGATCCCGGCTTCGGTCGAGGTCAATATGATGATGGACCGCTCGATCTCGGTGCGTGAAGCAGTGGCGGACGTCGAGGAAACGCTGCTGATCGCCGTGGTGTTGGTGATCATCGTCATCTTCCTGTTCCTGCGCTCGGCTTCAGCCACGTTCATTCCTGCGCTGGCGGTGCCGATCTCGATCCTTGGCACCTGTGCCGTCATGTATATGCTGGATTACTCCATCAACAACATGACCCTCCTCGCCATGACGCTGTCGGTCGGCTTTGTGGTCGACGACGCGATTGTCATGTTGGAGAACATCGTCCGCCACATCGAGCGCGGCATGCAGCCATTCGAGGCAGCGCTGAAAGGCGCCCGCGAGATCGGTTTCACGATCATCTCGATCACCTTCTCGCTGATCGCTGTGTTCATTCCGGTGCTGCTGATGGGCGGCATCGTCGGCCGCGTCTTCCGTGAATTCGCGGTGACGATCTCGGTCGCGATCGTCGTGTCTGGCTTCGTGTCGCTGACATTGACGCCGATGCTTTGCGCGCGCGTGCTGCGGGCACACGATCCCAATCACAAGGAAAACATCGTCCTGCGCCTGTTCGAGCGCATGTTCGCGGCCTGGCTGCGGGCCTATGAGTGGTCGCTGGACCGCGTGCTGGCCTACAAGTCGGTGATGCTGGCGGTGACGCTCGCCACGCTCGCCGGCACCGTGTGGCTTTACATGATCGTGCCGAAGGGGTTTTTCCCGCAGGAGGACACCGGCTTCCTCACAGGTATTACCGAGGCCGCCACCGATACGTCGTTCGAGGCCATGAAGGCAAGGCAGGCCGCGCTGGTCGATGTGCTGAAGTCCGACCCGGCCGTTGAGTATATCAACTCCACCGTGGGCTCCGGCGGCCCGAACGCGACCGCGAATTACGGACGCCTGTTCGTGGCGCTGAAGCCGAAGAAGGAGCGCGAAGCGGCGCCGATCGTGATGGCGCGTCTGCGCCAAAAGGCGACGGCAGTGCCTGGTCTGCAGGCGTTCTTCCAGAGTATCCAGAATCTGAACATCGGCGGCCGCCCGTCGAAGAGCCAGTATCAATACGTCCTGCAGAGCAGCGACACCGAGCAATTGTATCGACTCGCGCCGGAAATGCGCGAGGCGATCTCCAAGGTGCCGGGCCTGCTTGATGTGACGACGGACCTCTACATCAAGAACCCGCAGATGACGGTCGATATCGACCGCGAGAAGGCCGCGGTCTACGGCATCACCGTCGATCAGGTCCGCAACCAGCTCTACAACGCCTTCGGCGCGCGGCAGATCGGCACCATCTACACGCCGACCAACGACTATCAGATCATCCTCGAAGCGCAGCCGCAGTTCCGCGTCGATCCGAGCGATCTGTCGAAACTCTATATGAAGACCTCGGCCAATCAGACCATTCCGCTCAGCGCGGTGGCAAAACTGGTGCCGACGGTGGGACCGCTGCAGATCAACCATCAGGGTCAGCAGCCTGCGGTGACGATCTCCTTCAATCTGCAGCCCGGCTACTCGCTCGGCTATGCGGTGGATCAGATCACGAAGATCGAAAGCGACAGCAAGCTGCCGGTGACGATTGCTACCGGCTTCTCCGGTACCGCACAGGTGTTCCAGGATTCGTTGCGCGGGCAGGGCGTGCTGATCCTTGCGGCCGTGTTTGCGGCCTTCGTGATCCTCGGCATCCTTTATGAGAGCTTCATCCATCCGATCACGATCATCTCCGGCCTGCCATCCGCCGGCATTGGTGCGATCCTGACACTGATGCTGTTCAAGATGGAGATGTCAGTCATCGCCATGATCGGCATCGTGATGCTGGTGGGCATCGTGAAGAAGAACGCCATCATGATGGTGGACTTTGCGCTGGAGCGCCGTCGCGTCGGCCTGTCCGCGGAGCACGCTATCCGCGAAGCCGCGCTGTTGCGTTTCCGACCGATCATGATGACCACCTTCGCGGCCATCTTCGGCACGCTGCCGATCGCCATCGGTGCCGGCGCCGGCGCCGAATTGCGTCAGCCCCTCGGCGTTGCCGTGGTCGGCGGCCTCTGTCTGTCGCAGTTGCTGACCCTGTACATCACGCCGGTGATCTACATTTATCTCGATCGCATCGACATCAAGCTGAAGCGCAAGTTGCAGCCGCAAATCGTCGATGACGAGCAGGACGGCCGACCGCGCGTCGTCGCGGCGGAGTAATCTTGTAGGGTGGGCAAAGGCGCTTGGCGCCGTGCCCACCTTTACCTGCACGGCTGGTTGAGGTGGGCACGCTGCGCTTTGCCCACCCTACATCCTTCATCGAAATGGAAACGCCAACATGTCGATCCGGGCTTTCACCGCATCAGCCATCCTTGCAATGCTGCTGTCCGCACCCGCGCGCGCCGATGATCGTATCGAAATCTTCGACGCCCACATGCATTACAATTGGGAGCCGAAGCCCTATTACCAGCCCGACGAAGTGCTGGAGGTGTTCAAACGCAACCGTGTCACCGGCATTCTCGCCACCAGTCGTCCGAACACCGGCACCCATGTGCTGATGGACAAGCAGACGGAACGCAAGGCTGGCGGCCTACAGGTCGTGCCGTTCATCCGGCCCTATCGCATTCGCGCGGATATCGGATCGTGGTTCAACGATCCCGTCATCTTCGATCTCGTCCAGGACGAATACAAGCGCGGCTATTATCGCGGCGTCGGCGAATTCCACCTCACCGGCCGGGCAGCCGACACCGAAATGGTGAAGAAGACGGTCGATTTCGCCGTCGAAAAGAATCTCTATCTGCATGCCCATGCAGATGCCGAAGCCGTCGAAATCCTGATGCGGCACAATCCGAAGGCGCAGATCATCTGGGCTCATACCGGCTTCAGCCTCGGCCCGGATCGCGTCGCTGCGATGCTCGCAAAATATCCGAAACTGTGGGGCGAGCTGTCCTATCGCAGCGGCATCGTCGATGGATCAGGCAAGCTGACGCCGGAATGGCTAAAACTGTTCGAAACCTATCCGGATCGTTTCCTCGTCGGCTCGGACACGTGGGTGCCGGAGCGCTGGGCGAGCTATGATGACATCATCGCTGGCTATCGCGCCTGGCTGGCGCAATTGCCGCCTGTGATCGCAAAGAAGATCGCCCACGGCAATGCGCGAGCGCTGTTCGCGGAGAAGTAGGACGCTCCGCGACTACCCTTGCACCGAGAAGCCGCCATCCACCGGAATGGCTGCGCCGGTGACGAAGTCTGACGCGCGCGATGCGAGAAACACCGCAATCCCGGCAAAGTCATCCGGTGCGCCCCAGCGGCCAGATGGCGAACGCGCGAGCACGCGATCATGGAGGCCATCGACTTCGCGCCGTGCATTCTGCGTCAGTTCGGTGTCGATCCAGCCCGGCAGCACGGCATTGCACTGAATGTTGTCCGGCGCCCATGCGATGGCGCAAGAGCGCGTGAATTGCACGATGCCGCCTTTGCTGGCTGCATAGGCCGGCGCAAAGCTGGCGCCGAAGATCGACAGCATCGATCCGATATTGATGATCTTGCCGCCGCCGGCCTCCTTCATCGCAGGCTGTACGGCCTGTGAGGCGACGAAGGCGCTGGTCAGGTTTGTCTTGATGACCTCGTTCCATTCATCGAGCGAGATCTCATGCGGCGGCTTGCGGATATTGATGCCGGCATTGTTGATGAGGATATCGATCCGGCCACATGCTTTGAGCGTCGCGGCGACCATGGCTTTCACGGAGGCGGTGTCATTCACATCGACGCTCAATGCGATCGCCTTGACGCCGCTGGTTGCGAGCTCGGTGACCGCGGCTTCCGATTTGGCCTGATTGCGCCCGGCAACGACGATCGACGCGCCGGCCGCTGCAAGTCCGCGGGCCATGCCGAGGCCGATTCCGCCATTGCCGCCGGTGACGATGGCCACGCGGCCGGTGAGATCGAACAGTCCTTTGTTCATGGTGCCGTCCTCTTCCGAAATCAGCCTTGTATGGAGAAGCCGCCATCGACGCTCAACGCAGCGCCATTGACGAAATTCGACGCGGCGCTGGCGAGAAAGACCGCTGCGCCGACGAGGTCGTCGGGCCGTCCCCAGCGCGCGGCCGGGACGCGCGCCAGGATCCGGTTGTGCAACTCGGGCACGCGTTCACGGGCGCGAATGGTCAGGTCGGTATCGATCCAGCCGGGCAGGATGGCATTGCTCTGGATATTATCGGCAGCCCACGCGGTGGCGAGCGCGCGCGTGAATTGCAGGATGCCGCCTTTGCTGGACGCGTAATTCGCTGCACCGCCTGCACCGAGCTGCGCCAACACTGAGGCGATGTTGATGATCTTACCGCGGCCCGCAGTTTTCATCGCGGGATAGACAGCCTGCGCGCAAATGAACGGTGCAGTCATGTTAACGTCGATCACCGTCTGCCAGTCGCTGATGGACATGTCCTCCAGCGGCGCTGCGATGCTGATGCCGGCATTGTTGATGAGAATGTCGATGCGGCCGAAGCGCTCCTGTGTCGCCGCGACCATGTTCGCAACGGAGGCGGGGTCAGTCACGTCGGTGATGCAGGCGAGCACCTGATGACCGTCGCGTTCGAGAGATGCTTTCGCATCGGCTGAGTTATCGGCATTGCGATCGGCGATGGCGATCGCCGCACCGGCCTCTGCCAGTCCACGCGCCATCGCAAGCCCGATGCCGGTATTGCCACCCGTGACAATGGCTACATGGCCCTTGAGATCGAAAAGCTGATTTGTCACGCGATCCACCCCATTCGTTATCGGCGCATTCTGCGGCGCGCCTGATGGGATCATCGCAAGAGTAGGAGCGGGAGGAAAGAGGCTAAGCGATCAGGGCCGTGACAATGCGTAGCCGGTCAATCCGACACCGATCGCGGCCAGCGCGGCGCCGTAATAGGCCCAGGGCATCTGGTTGATCATGAAGCTCGACCGCGGCCAAGGCACAATACCTGTGCCCTGGCCGATCCAGAGCAGGCCGACCAGGACCGAGAGAATGCCGAGGGTGAGCAGAGGCGCGCGCATGTGCGATATACGCGCGTCCCCGTCATCGGTTTCGTCAGGCGTGCGAAGCCTCAGACGTCCAGGAGCTCGTCGCTGGCGAATTCCGCCTTGTCCGAGATGAAGGCGAAACGGGCTTCGGCCTTGGTGCCCATCAGGCGCTCGACGGAATCCGCCGTGCCTTCGCGATCATCGGGCAGGAGTTGTACGCGCAGCAGCGTGCGGCGCGACGGATCCATTGTGGTTTCCTTCAACTGCGCCGGCATCATCTCGCCGAGGCCTTTGAAGCGTCCGATATCGACCTTGGCATTGGCGTTGAATTCGCTCTTTAACAGCGCGTCGCGATGCGCCTCGTCGCGGGCATAGACCGTCTTGCTGCCATGGGTGAGGCGATAGAGCGGGGGTACCGCGAGATAGAGATGGCCCTCGTCGATCAGCTTCGGCATCTGCCGGTAGAAGAAGGTGATCAGCAATGATGCGATATGCGCGCCATCGACGTCGGCGTCGGTCATGATGATCACGCGCGAATAGCGCAGGTCTTCTTCGCGATAATGCGCGCCGGTGCCGCAGCCGATCGCCTGCATGAGGTCGGCGAGCTGGGTATTGGCCGTCAGCTTGTCCTTGGTCGCCGAGGCGACGTTCAGGATTTTTCCGCGCAAAGGCAGGATGGCCTGGGTCTTGCGGTCGCGCGCCTGCTTGGCGCTGCCGCCTGCCGAGTCACCCTCGACGATGAACAGTTCCGAGCCCTCGGTCGCGGTATTGGTGCAGTCGGCGAGCTTGCCGGGCAGGCGCAGTTTCTTCACCGCGGTCTTGCGCGAGGTTTCCTTTTCGGCGCGGCGGCGCAGGCGCTCGTCGGCGCGTTCCAGCACGAATTCGAGCAGCTTGTTGGCCTGTACCGGATTGCCCGAGAGCCAGTGATCGAACGGATCCTTGATGGCCTGTTCAACGATCTTCTGCGCTTCGGCGGTGGCGAGGCGGTCCTTGGTCTGGCCTTGGAACTCCGGCTCGCGCACGAACACCGACAGCATCACGGCGGCGCCGACCATCACGTCTTCCGACGTGATGGTGCCGGCGCGCTTGCCTTGGCCGACGCGCTCGGCATGGTCCTTGAGGCCGCGCAGCATGGCACTGCGCATGCCGGATTCATGCGTGCCGCCGTCCGGCGTCGGGACGGTGTTGGTATAGGAGGCCATGAAACCGTCGGCATCCGCGGTCCAGGCGACGGCCCATTCGCAGGCGCCGTGGGAGCCGTTGCGGCCGGACTTGCCGGAGAAGATCTCCGGATGGACCAGGGTATCGGCATGGATCGCCGCCGCCAGATAGTCCTTCAGGCCGCCCGGGAAGTGGAAGGTGGCTTCCGGCGGGGTGTCCTCGATGCCCTTCAGCAGTTCGGGATCGCATTTCCAGCGGATCTCGACGCCGCCAAACAGATAGGCCTTCGAGCGCGCCATCTTGAACAGGCGCTGCGGCTTGAAATGGGCCTTGGCGCCGAAGATGTCGGTATCGGGTTTGAAGCGCACGCGGGTGCCGCGGCGGTTGTGGACCTTGCCGAGTTCCTGCAGCTTGCCCTGCGGGATGCCGCGGGCAAAGGTCATCTTGTAGAGCTGCTGGTTGCGCGCGACCTCGACCTCGCAAAGCGAGGAGAGGGCATTGACGACGGACACGCCGACGCCGTGCAGGCCGCCCGAGGTCTCGTAGACCTTCGAGTCGAACTTGCCGCCCGCATGCAGCGTACACATGATGACTTCGAGCGCCGACTTTTTCGGGTGTTTCGGATGCGGATCGATCGGGATACCGCGGCCATTGTCCGAGACCGTCAGGAAGCCGTCGCCGGTGAGTTCCACCTCGATGAAGGTCGCGTGGCCTGCCAGCGCCTCGTCCATCGAGTTGTCGATCACTTCGGCGAACAGGTGGTGAAGCGCCTTTTCGTCGGTTCCGCCGATATACATGCCCGGCCGTCGGCGAACGGGTTCAAGGCCTTCGAGGACCTCAATGTCGGCAGCAGTGTAGCCGGCCTCCGCATTTGCTGCCTTCGGGGCAGCCTTGGCAGGGGCGGCGGATTTCGCGGCGGCCGATCCAAAGAGGTCGGCTTTATCTTTCGGTTTCAGTGCCTTGGCCATATGTCTTGAAGTCTTGTCTGATGCGTCGCCGCGGCATGTCGCGGCGAATCGTTGTTGAGACTATGCCACGACTGGGCTGTTCATGGGCTAACGGGCCGGTGGCGCCGGGCTTAGGCCACGGCGGCGGCGCGCTCGGTGCGTAGCACGATCACCACGAAAAGCACCATGGCCGCGAGCATGATCAGCGAGCCGATGATGGGAACCGCCATATAGGCGTGGTTGGCCAAAAGGGTAATGCCAATCCCGATCGGGAACATCAGCCCGCCCACGATATGGAGCCAGCCCTGGATCCGCGCCAGCAGGCTATGACCGACCGCGGGGACCACGCGGTAATACAGTCCGAACACGAACAGCAGCACGCCGCCGACCAGATTGAGATGGGCATGGGCGGGCGAGAGCAAAAAGTCCTGTTTGATCCCCATGGCGATGCCGGCCACCATGCCGACCAGCAATACGACAGCGCTCACGCAGATCATCAGCGATCCGATCATTTCGTCATCCTCTTGGATTGTGATTGGCCGGCATCGGGCCGTCATCGGCAAGCCGGCGGAGAGCCCATTAGGCTCCGCAACCTCCGGATGGTTCACCGTGCCCGGTAACGAAGTCGGGATGCGCGCTGGTGCAATTGGCGAGCATTTCGGTATGGCCGTACTGCCTCGCCAATGCCATGAATCCCGACACTAAGTTGGAGCGGTATCGGAAAGGGGCGGATCACCAATGGTACATATCGGGCTTCGGCGGTTGGTCATTGCAGCGGCCTTGGCCGTCCTCACCACGACATCTCCGGCGATGGCCCAGACGATCCGGCAGGTCCCCGAGAACAATGCGTCCGTGGCGCGGGCCAACAATGCGGCTCTGTCTCACTTCAAGAAGGGCGATTACCAGCGCACGCTCTCGGCGCTCGACGATATCATTCGTCGCCATCCGAATTCCGCACTGGCTTATTCCAACCGCGGCGCTGTCTACTTCCAGATCAGGAAGTATGACGAGGCGATCAAAGACTACACCCAGGCGATCGGCCTCGGGCAGAATGACACCGTAACCGTCCTCAACCGTGCTTCCGCCTATTCGAAGAACGGCGAATTCGACAAGGCGCTGGATGATTGCAATGCGATCATTCGCGTCAATCCGCGCAATGCGGTCGCGTACCGCGTCTGCGGCGTGGCCTATCAGGGCAAGGGCGATGTCGAGCGCGCTTTCACCAATCTGAACGAGTCGGCACGGATGGACCCGCGTGCCGGCAAGACCTTTGTCGCGCGGGGCATGGCCTATGAGCAGATCGGGCAAAGCGATAAGGCAAAGGCGGATTTCGCCCAGGCGGGGCGGGTCGATCCAGCCTCGGTGACCCCACGCGAAATGGCTGAGGCACGCGAGCGCGCCACGGGTTTCGCAGCGGCCTCCAAAGTCGCTCCGGCCAAAGCCGCAGCGCCCGTTGTGACCGCCGCCCCAAATCCCGTTGATCCCACCCCGGCAGTGATCGCACAGGACGCACCTGGGGGCGAAACTCGCGTTGCGCTGGTGATCGGCAATGGCGCCTATGCGTCGGTTCCGAGACTGCCGAACCCGGGCAGCGATGCCAAAGTCGTCGCCGACGCGCTCCGCGCCGCTGGCTTCAAGACCGTGCATCTCGATAATGACCTGAATGCCGCCGCCATGCGCGAAAAGCTCAATGCATTCTCGGTCGAAGCGTCTCAGGCGGATTGGGCGGTGGTCTACTACGCCGGCCACGGGATCGAGGTGAGCGGCACCAATTACCTTATCCCCGTCGATGCCAAGCTGAAAACCGACCGTTCCGTTCAATTCGAGGCAGTGCCGCTCGACTCAGTGCTTGCAAGCGTGGAAAGCGCACGAAAGCTACGGCTGGTCATTCTGGACGCCTGCCGCGACAATCCGTTCCTCCGTGATATGGCGAAAACGGTGGCGAGCCGATCTGTGGGCAGGGGACTCGCCCGGATTGAGCCTGAATCCAGCGCGACGCTCGTGGCTTACGCGGCGAAAGCCGGGCAGGTCGCATCGGACGGGGTGGCCGGGCAGGCCAACAGCCCGTTTGCAGCAGCTTTGATCCGGAACATGAGCAAGCCGGGCGTCGAAATCCGCAAGTTTTTCGGCCTGGTTCGCGATGATGTGATGGCGGCCACCGCACAGGCTCAGGAGCCTTTTGTCTACGGTTCTCTGGGCGGCGATGACTATTTCCTCCGCAAACCGTGATGATCATGTCGCAGCGTGGTTGCTGGCAATTGGCGGGCGGCTCTGGCAAGACCTGACGCCATGGCAGACGCTTTCCAAGGCCTCACCGATTTCGTGAGGGAGCATCAGGTATGGGCTGCGCCCATCGTTCTGCTCCTGGCATTCGGCGAGTCGCTCGCATTCGTATCCTTGCTGATCCCGGCCTGGGGCGCGCTGATCGCCATCGGGGCGCTGGTGGCCGCCAGCGATCTCAGCGTCTGGCCGGTGCTGGTCGCCGGCGCGATTGGCGCGGCTCTGGGCGACTGGCTGTCCTACTGGGTGGGGTACAAATACAAGGACCGCGTCGCGCAGATGTGGCCCTTGACCAAATTCCCGAACCTGCTGCCGCGCGGCGAGGCGTTCATCCGGAAATGGGGAGTCCCGAGCGTTTTCATCGGCCGTTTTTCCGGTCCGCTCCGCGCCTCGGTCCCGCTGGTCGCCGGCATTTTCGAGATGCCGTATTGGCGCTTCCAGATAGCCAATTTTTCCTCGGCCTTTGTCTGGTCGGCCGTGCTGATCATGTGCGGCGATGCACTCTCGGTCGCGACCGAATGGGCGCTGAAGTACAAATAGCCGCAAGCGCCGGGTGGAATAAGTCGAGGATGCAGGTGTTGATCCCGCGCATGGCGATCTGCCGTCTCGCACGGCTGTCAAACCGCTGATAAAGATCGCTGCGACAGTTGACCGGCATCATGCAGGTCAAGCTTCACCTTGGAGGGATCGCTAATGGATTTGTCTCGCCGTCAGGCTCTTGCGGGCGCCGCCGTGCTCGCCGCGTCTCCGCTTATGACTTCTGTGCCTGCCAAGGCCGCCGCGCCGATCGCCGACAGACAGGCGCCGAGCTTCTATCGCTACAAGGTCGGCGACGCCCAGGTGAATGTCATCTCCGATGGCGCCAACACCTTTCCGCTTGCGGACACCTTCGTGCTCAATGCGAAGAAGGACGAGGTCAACGCTCAGCTCGAAAAGTCTTTCCTGCCAAAGGACAAGATGACCATCCATTTCGCGCCGCTGGTCATCAACACCGGCGGCAAGCTGGTGGTGATTGACACCGGAAACGGCCCCGGCGCTTTCGCTGCCACCAAGGGCAATGTCGGTCAGTTCGCCAACAACATGGCGGCCGCCGGCATCGACGCCAAGAACGTCGATATGGTCGTGATCTCGCATTTCCATGGCGACCACATCAACGGCCTGCTCGCCGCCGATGGCACGCCAGCATTTCCGAACGCCGAAATTCTCGTGCCGGCCGCCGAGTGGAAGTACTGGAACGACGATGGCGAGATGGCCAAGGCCGCCAGCGATCGCATGAAGGGCCTGTTCGCCAGCAACCGCAAACTCTTCAACGACGGCCTCAAGGGCAAGGTCACCCAGTATGAATGGGGCAAGGACGTCGCGCCGGGCCTGCTCGCGGTGGAAGCGGCCGGTCACACGCCGGGCCACACCTCCTTCATCCTTTCCTCGGGCAGCGACAAGCTGTTCATCCAGTCGGACATTACCAACCAGCCGGCGCTGTTCGCAGCCAATCCCGGCTGGCACCTGATGTTCGACCAGGACCCGGCCATGG
Source organism: Pseudomonadota bacterium (assembly GCA_023451825.1). Classification (GTDB taxonomy): domain Bacteria; phylum Pseudomonadota; class Alphaproteobacteria; order Rhizobiales; family Xanthobacteraceae; genus Tardiphaga. The sequence continues at coordinate 25,957 of JAEXYA010000011.1, read as the reverse complement.
CCGAAGCCACCCGCCGCAAGGTCTATGACATGCTGGTGGCCGAGAAGATGCGCGTGCAGGGCTTCCACTATCCGTTCCCGGCCAACGGCCACGTGGTCAAGGACGGCAGCGGCTACCGCATCGTCCCGGCACCGTGGAGCCCGGTGTAAGTCAAACTCTCCCTCATCCTGAGGAGCCCGCAAAGCGCGTCTCGAAGGATGATTGTGGAGCTCCAACACCTCATGGTTCGAGACGGCGCCAACTGGCGCCTCCTCACCATGAGGGGCGGAGAGTAGAACAACCTTGACGTTTCACGTCTGCGTCTCTATGTCCGCAACCATGATCCATTTCGTGACCAGCGCCATCGCCCGCCGTCGCCGCATTCCCGCGGCAGCAGGCGCTCGTCTCTAAGGATCGCCTCACTGCCGCCGGATCCGGTCCGCGGCAGTTCTCTCCCCTGACACAGCAGCGCGATCGATCATCCGGCGGCCTTCAACCAAGAAGGAGCCCGATATGTATACCCCGCCACGATTCAAGGCCGACCGCAGCGACGCGCTGGCGTTCGCGGACGCGCGTGGCTTCGGGACGGTTTGCGGTTTCGACGGCCGCAAGCCAATCGCATCCGCCGTGCCGTTCTGTCTCACTTATGGCAATGACGGCACTCCGCATCTTGCCTTTCATCTGGCGCGGCAAAACCCGTTGCTCAAGCTCGCCGATGGTGTGACGCCATGGGCCATGGCAGTGACCGGCGCCGACGCCTATGTCTCCGCCGACTGGTATGTTTCGCCCGATCAGGTGCCGACCTGGCTCTATCAGGCAGTGCACCTCTCAGGCCCGGTGAGGCTGTTGTCCGATCGCGAACTCGGTCCGCATCTTGACGCGTTGAGCGCGAGGTTCGAAAGCTGGCTGGCGCCGAAGCGGCCCTGGACGTCGGACAAGATGGCCAAGGGGCGGCTCGAGGCAATGCGGAAGGCGATCGTCGGCGTGGTGATGGCGGTGGACGAGGTGGAGGGCAGCTTCAAGCTCAACCAGCACAAGTCCGATGCCGATCATCTCGCTGTCATGAGCGCGCTGGCCATGCGGCCGGAGCCGGACGCCATTGAGATTTCGGACGCGATGCGCAAATTACGGCCGCATTTGTTTGCGGAAGAGACGACACAATTGGCTGCTATGGCTGAGGCGGAAGGATTTATGGGATGAGCAACAAGAAGAAAATCGCGATCTTGGGCGCCTCTGGCTACACCGGCGCCGAGCTGGTCCGGCTGCTGCTGCGCCATCCGAAGGTCGAGCTGACGATCCTCACCGCCGACCGGCGCGCCGGCCAGCAGATGGGCGATGTGTTTCCGCAATTCGCACCTTATGAGCTGCCGACGCTGGTGACCATCGACAGTGTCGACTGGACCACCGCCGGCATCGATCTGGTGTTCTGCGCGCTGCCGCATGCGACGACGCAGAAGGTGCTGCAGGACGTCCTCGCCAAGGCGCCGGAGACCAAGGTGGTCGATCTCTCCGCCGACTTCCGGCTCAGCGATCCCGCCGCCTATGCCAAGTGGTACGGCCACGAGCACCATGCGCTTGAGCTGCAGAAGGAAGCCGTTTACGGCCTCGTCGAGGTCTATCGGCGCGACATCAAGAAGGCACGCCTCGTCGCCAATCCCGGCTGCTACACATCCTGTGCGCAGCTGCCGCTGGTGCCGCTGATCAAGGCCAAGGCGATCGAGACCGACGAGATCGTCATCGACGCGAAGTCCGGCATGACCGGCGCGGGCCGCTCGGCCAAGGAAGAGATGCTGTTCTCCGAAGTGTCCGATGGCTTCAACGCCTATGGCGTCGGCAAGCATCGGCACATGGCCGAGCTCGACGAGCAGTTCTCCAAGGCTGCGGGCAAGGAGGTCATCGTTTCCTTCACGCCGCATCTGCTGCCGCAGAACCGCGGCATCCTCTCGACCATCTATGTCCGCGGCCGCCGCGGCAAGACTGCCGAGGAGCTGCACGAGATCCTGGTGAAGCAGTATGAGAAGGAGCCGTTCGTCTACGTGCTGCCGTTCGGCAAGACGCCGCATACGCGCCACGTGCGCGGCTCCAACATGACCTTCATCGGCGTCGCTGCGGATCGTATCCCGGGCCGTGCGATCATCGTCTCGACCCTCGATAACCTCACCAAGGGCGCGTCTGGGCAGGCGGTGCAGAACATGAACCTGGTGCTGGGCTTTGCAGAGACGCTGGGTATCGATCAGCCGGCGATGTTTCCGTGAGGCTCCGTCCCTCATGGTGAGGAGGCGCGCAGCGCCGTCTCGAACCATGAGTTGGCCGGGTGCCGGAGCTTGCGGCCATCCTTCGAGACGCGGCCAAGTGGCCGCTCCTCAGGATGAGGATTTGAGCAAAAGACGCCGCCCCGCAAAACAAAACGGCCCGGATCTTCATCCGGGCCGTTTCTCATTTCAGTTCAGGCAGCGCTTACGCGACAGCTTTCTTCTCGGTCGCGACTTCCGAGATCGTCTTCAGGATCTGCGAGGCGATCTGATAGGGGCAGCCCTGCGAGTTCGGGCGGCGATCTTCCAGATAGCCCTTGTAGTCGTTCTTCACGAACGAGTGCGGGACGCGGATCGAGGCGCCGCGGTCGGCAACACCGTAGGAGAACTTGTTCCACGGTGCGGTCTCGTGCTTGCCGGTCAGGCGCTTGTCGTTGTCCGGACCGTAGACATTGATGTGGTCCATCATGTTCTTGTCGAACTGGGCCATCAGGGCTTCGAAGTAAGCCTTGCCGCCGACCGTGCGCATATATTCGGTCGAGAAGTTGGCGTGCATGCCCGAGCCGTTCCAGTCGGTGTCGCCGAGCGGCTTGCAGTGGAATTCGATGTCGATGCCGTACTTCTCCGTCAGGCGGAGCAGCAGGTAGCGGGCGATCCACATTTCGTCGGCGGCCTTCTTGGAGCCCTTGCCGAAGATCTGGAATTCCCACTGGCCCTTGGCCACTTCGGCATTGATGCCTTCGTGGTTGATGCCGGCGGCGAGGCAGAGGTCGAGATGCTCTTCGACGATCTCGCGGGCGACCGAGCCGACATTCTTGAAGCCGACGCCGGTGTAGTAGGGGCCCTGCGGAGCCGGGAAGCCGTCAGCCGGGAAGCCGAGCGGGCGGCCGTTCTCGTAGAAAAAGTACTCCTGCTCGAAGCCGAACCAGGCGCCGTTGTCGTCGAGAATGGTGGCGCGGTGGTTGGACGGATGCGGGGTGACGCCGTCCGGCATCATGACTTCGCACATCACCAGCGCGCCATTGACGCGGGCGGCGTCCGGGAAGATCGCGACCGGCTTCAGCACGCAATCCGACGAACGGCCTTCGGCCTGCTCGGTGGACGAGCCATCGAAGCCCCACAGCGGCAGCTGCTCGAGGGTCGGGAAGGCGTCGAATTCCTTGATCTGGGTCTTGCCACGCAGGTTCTGGGTGGGGGTGTAGCCGTCGAGCCAGATATACTCGAGCTTGAACTTGGTCATTCAGGTCTCTCACGAGTTAGCGAAAGGAGTGAACCCCGGCAGGAGTAAACTCTGGACATTGCCGGGATCGGAAACTCCATCCCCAGCGGCGCTGCTTTATAAGCACGTAGTATGCCAACTTGTCGCGGTGCAACGGTTTTGTGACGATAAAATTGCGGGTGTCCCCAGCGAGCCCGCGGAGGCGTCACGGCGTCGGAAGCTACCGGTCAGAATCATCTGAAAAATCCTGAAAAAGCGGGGCTTTTGCCGCGCGGATCAAAATACCGTCTGCTCAATTCCGTTGCAGAGGCATTTTGCCAGAAACTTTTCTGCCTCTACGACGCTCATTCGGCGTCGGCTGAGCCGGTCCGTGGCCGTCAAGTCCTGCGTGCCTTAGGCGCACGCTGCTGATGTGCGCATATTAGTGGCAATTGCCTGCTTTTTATGAGGCATCTGGCACAAAGCGCGAGCCGGCCTGTTACACTTTCAAGCCCTGACGGCCAAATCGACACAAAAACACGTCAGGCAGGAGATCCAGGAGATGAGAACCACCAATCATTCCGGTCAAAACCAGCCGACTGCAACCATCTATCAGTTTCCGGTTGGCGGCCGTGCAGGCTTGAACACACGTCCCGGCGAGATCAAGTCGGTTGACTTCAAAGACTATCCCGCCGTGGATTTCGGCTCGGGCTGGTATCACGACGACGCCATCGCTGAAGACAAGCGGAAGATAGAGCATTGAGCGCGCCAGGCGAGGTTGGAGACCAAGGGTCGAAACAGAAATGTTTCGGCCCTTTTTGTCAGATCGTTGGCCACGGGGCGATCAGGTGAAGACTCGATCCGCCTTGCGGCAAACATCACGTCCCGAAGATCGACCACCCCAGTCGCCGCGTCAGCTCCTCCAGCGCGATCCGTCCAAGATGCGAATTGCCGTGGTGATCGAGCCCGGGTGCCCAGACGGCGATTGAGGCCTTGCCGGGTGCGACTGCGATAATGCCGCCGCCGACACCGCTCTTGCCGGGCAGGCCGACGCGATAGGCGAATTCGCCGGAGCCGTCATAATGCCCGCACATGAGCATCAACGCGTTGATGCGGCGGGCGCGCTCGGATGACACCACCGAGAGGCCGGTGCTCGGATTGCGCCCCGAATAGGCCAGAAACCGTGTCGCCATCGCCAACTGCCTGCACGACATCGCGATGGCGCAGTGATGGAAATAGACGCCGAGCGTGAAGTCGACGGGATTGTTGATGACGCCGAATGACTTCATGTAGTTCGCCAACGCCGTGTTGCGGAAGCCCGTGCGCTTCTCCGACGCTGCTACCGTCTCGTCGATGACGATCCCGCTGTCGCCCGACAAAAACTGCATGAAGCGCAGGATTTCGCCGATCGCCTCGCGTGGCTGGTGGCCGGACAGGATGACGTCCGTAACGGCGATCGCGCCGGCATTGATGAAGGGGTTTCGCGGTACGCCGCGTTCGCGCTCGAGCTGGACGATGGAGTTGAATGGATTGCCCGAAGGCTCGCGGCCCACATGTTTCCACAGTCGGTCGCCGACCATGCCGAGCGCCAGCGTGAGCGTGAAGACTTTCGAGATGCTCTGGATCGAGAACGGCACATCGGCATCGCCGCCGGTGGCGACATTGCCGTCGGCATCCACCACAACCAGCGCGAATTGATTGGGATCGACGCCGGCGAGTTCGGGAATATAGGTGGCGACTTCGCCGCGGTCTGGCCGCTGCGCCATCTCCTCGGCGATTTCGGTGACGACGGTCTGGAGGTCTGGCGCAGCTTTACTCATCGAGTTGGACTAGCGCATCCCGTCTCAGACCGGAATACGCAGGATCGCGACCGCCAGTACGGCCTGGGCGACAAAGCCGATCATGAAGGCCACAGTGCGCAGGATGGGCAGGCCGAGCGTGTAGACGACGAGATGCGCAATGCGTGACCAGAAATAGACCATGCAGGCCATGACAGTGGCGGGGGTCGAGACATCGGCGAGATTGAGGATGATTACCAGCGGCGCGAAGATGATCAGGTTCTCGACCGCATTGTCATGGGCGAACATCATGCGGTTGGCCCACTCGGCCTGCGGCTTGTCGGCGCGCGAGGGGTTGGCCATGGCGCCCGAGGCGCCGCGCACCATGATGCGGTTGAGAATATAGGGCAGCCACATCACACCGGTGAGAATCACCGTCAGCGTCAGCCAAAACAACTCGCGTGTCATGGGCGGTTCCTCATCATCGAAACTTTCGCGGTGGGCGCGAAGAGAAGGTCATGCAAATGGGACTCGGCTGAGCGCCGGGCAGGGGAAAGCATAGACGGTTGGTATGACAACGCCAAGGGAAGCGGCAGCGGTTGATCTCCGCTGTCGTCCCGGCCTAGCACAGCGAAGCTGTGCGCGGCGCCGGGACCCATACACGCCGTCGAGATGGTGGAAACGCTCAGATCCGCGATGACGCCGTTTCAACTATGTCTTCGGAGGCTATGGATCCCGGCGTTTGCCGGGATGACGGTCAGGCCTGCACCCGCACGTAACTTCCCGGTGCATCTTCAATCGGCGGGTGGGCGTCGGTCCCGACCTGCCGTGCCGGCACTTCCTCGCCGTCGATGCTACCGATCCATTCGCGCCAGTTCGGCCACCACGAACCAGCATGTTCGGTCGCGGTCTTCATCCAGTCCGCAACATTGGCAGCCTGGTTGCTGTCATTGGTCCAGTATTGATACTTGCCGGATGCCGGCGGATTGACCACGCCGGCGATGTGGCCCGAACCGGAAAGTACATATTTCACCGGGCCGCCGAAGAATTGCGAGCCGTATAGTACGGACTCGGCGGGCGCGATGTGATCCTCGCGGGTGGCGAGATTGTAGACCGGCACCTTCACCTTCGACAGATCGAGGCGGGTGTTGTCGAGCACCATGTTGCCGGTGGAGAGCTTGTTCTCCAGATAGCAGTTGCGCAGGTAGAACGAGTGATTGGCGGCCGGCATCCGCGTCGCGTCGGAATTCCAGTGCAGCAGATCGAAGGCGCGGGGCATGTTGCCCTTGAGATAATTGTTCACGACATAGGACCAGATCAAGTCGTTCGAGCGCAGCATGTTGAAGGCCATGGCCATCTTGGCGCCTTCAAGAACACCTGCGGCCTGCATGTCCTTTTCCAGCGCCGAAATCTGTTCCTCATCGACGAACACCATCAGGTCGCCGGCATGGGTGAAGTCGATCTGCGCCGCCATGAAGGTGGCCGAGGCCGCGCGGACGCGGCGATGTTCGGCCAGCCAGGCCAGCGTGGAGGCGAGCAGGGTGCCGCCGACGCAATAGCCGATCGTGTGAACGGTCAGTTCGCCCGTAACTTTCTCGATGACGTCCATGGCCGTCAGCGGGCCCTGCTTCATGTAGTCTTCGAAGGTCTTGGCACCGAGTGCCTTGTCCGGATTGACCCAGGAGATCACGAACACCGTGAGGCCCTGATCGACGCACCATTTGATGAAGGACTTTTCGGGCTTCAGGTCGAGAATGTAGAACTTGTTGATCCATGGCGGCACGATGAGCAGCGGCGTCCGCAGCACGCTCTCGGTTGCGGGCGTGTACTGGATCAGCTGCATGATCTCGTTCTGATAGATCACCTTGCCCGGCGTCGTCGCCATATTGACGCCGACCTTGAGATTGCTCGGATCGGACTGGCGGATCTTGAGCGCGCCGCGGCCGGCCTCCATGTCCTCGGCCAGCATCGACATGCCGCGCATCAGGTTGCCGCCGTTCGACGCGACGGTCTCGCGCAGCACTTCAGGATTGGTCAGCACGAAATTCGATGGCGAAAGCGCGTTGGTGATCTGCGTGACGTAGAATTCGGCCTTCTTGCGCGTATGCGCGTCCAGTCCCTCGGCATTGCGGACCAATTCATGCGCCCATTGGGTGCCGAGCAGATAAGCCTGCAGCACGAAATCGAAGAACTGGTTCGACTTCCATTCGGGATCGCTAAACCGTTTGTCCTTCAGCGGTGCTTGTGTGCTCGCCTCGGTCGCTTCGCCGGTCATCCGGCGCATCGCGGTGCCCCAGAGATCGAGGTATGCTTTTCCGAGCTTCATCTGTAGCTCGCTGGAGCGCTTCTCGTCGGACAGCCAGTAATTGGCCACCGTGCTGAAGGTCTTGATGATCTCGGTCAGCTCGTTTGGCGGCTTGTCGACGGTTTCGCCGGTCTGCCGCGGCTGCAGATAAGCGGCCAGCGCCTTGCCGCTGCTTTCCATCGCGCGGGCCATATTGAGCGCGAAGGCCTCGGGGTTGAAAGGCTTCGCGGTGCCGTCATCCTTGCCGTTCGCTTGCCCGGTGGCCTGGGTGGGGGAGGTGCGGGTGTCGGCGACGTCGGTCATGGTGGCCTGCGGCTTCATTCCAATGCGGTGACGATACGTCACCACGCGGCAGCATGATGACATAGTTCGCAGATCGCCGCAGGATTCGATGTGCTGCAGCGCGATATGCGTCTTGCTAAAGTCATATTGCCCCGCCAAGCCTGCGCCATTCTGACGGTGTTAAAGATTTGTGACCTAGATGGTCCCCCGCGGCAGGATGAGGCCGTGCGAGAATTGATGTAAGGTTGTTGCGTGAAGCGTTTTGGAACGATTGGCAGGACATTGGACAGCGGCCGGGCGGGGGCCTGGGCGGCGCTGCTGGCGCTCGGCCTTGCGCTGGGCGGCTGCGCCTCGACCGTTGCCGATCTGCCGGTGGTCGGGGCTCCTGCAGGCTTGCCGCAGCGTCCCGCGCAGCCCGGCGAATACCTCCCGGTGCACGACCTTCCGACCGCCCGCAGCAGCGATGCCACCTTGAATCCGACCGACCAGGCCAAGCTCGAGGCCGACCTGATCAAGGCTCGCGATCGCCAGGCCGTCGTGACCCCCGAGGCCCCAGCGGCAAAAACCTCGACCCGCTGAGCGATTCCACCCGGTCGTGACTGGTGTCACCCGGTCCCCATGCTAAAACTAGGCGATTCAACCGCACCTTGAAGGCGGTTCCCCCGGAGCCCGAGACCCATGGACGACTTTTACCGAATTCGCCGCCTGCCGCCCTATGTGTTCGAACAGATCAACCGAGCCAAGGCCGCCGCGCGCAATTCGGGCGCCGATATCATCGATATGGGCATGGGCAATCCGGATCTGCCGACCCCGCCGCATGTCCTCGAGAAGCTCAAGGAGACCCTCGGCAAGCCACGCACCGATGGCTATTCGTCCTCGAAGGGCATTCCCGGTCTTCGCAAAGCCCAGGCCGGTTATTATGCCCGCCGGTTCGGCGTGAAGCTGGATCCTGACACCCAGATCGTCGCCACGCTCGGCTCCAAGGAAGGCTTCGCCAATGTGGCGCAGGCCATCACGGCCCCCGGCGATGTGGTGCTGGTGCCCAATCCCAGCTACCCCATTCACGCGTTCGGCTTCCTGATGGCGGGCGGCGTGATCCGCTCGGTGCCGTCGGATCCGACCCCGGATTTCTTTGCCTCGGTTGAACGCGCCATCCAGCATTCGATCCCGAAGCCGATCGCGCTGGTGGTGTGCTATCCGTCGAACCCGACCGCCAAGGTCGCGAGCCTCGATTTCTACAAGGACCTCGTTGCCTTCGCGAAGAAGCACGAAATCTACATCCTGTCCGACCTCGCTTATGCCGAGGTCTATTTCAATGACAAGAACCCGCCGCCGTCGGTGTTGCAGGTGCCCGGCGCCATCGATGTCTGCGTCGAGTTTACCTCGATGTCCAAGACCTTCTCCATGGCCGGCTGGCGCATGGGCTTTGCGGTCGGCAATGAGCGCATCGTCTCGGCGCTGACCCGGGTGAAGTCCTATCTCGATTACGGGGCCTTTACCCCGGTGCAGGTCGCGGCCACCGCTGCGCTCAACGGGCCGGAAGACTGCATCAAGGAAATGCGCGACACCTATCGCAAGCGCCGCGATGTCCTGGTGGACAGCTTTGGCCGCGCCGGCTGGACCATCCCGTCGCCGGAATCGTCCATGTTTGCCTGGGCGCCGCTGCCGGAGAAGTTCCGCGAGGTCGGCTCCATGCAGTTTGCAACGCTTCTCGTTGAAAAGTCCGGCGTCGTGGTGGCTCCAGGCATCGGCTTCGGCGAGCATGGTGAAGGCTATGTCCGTATCGCCATGGTCGAAAACGAGCAGCGCATTCGCCAGGCTGCCCGCGGCGTCCGCCGGTTTCTTGAAACCGGGCTGGAAACGTTGCACAACGTGGTTCCGCTCGCCAATCGGCGATAGGCACAGAACGGGCGTCGCCTGCGGCGCCCGGTCAGTCGCTCAATAAGAACTCTTCCGACAGGTTACAGTTTATGGTCGCACCCCTCAAAGTGGGTATCGCGGGTCTCGGCACCGTTGGCGCCGAAGTCGTCCGTCTCATCGAAGCGCAGCAGTCGATCCTTTCGGCACGTTGTGGCCGTGGCATCAAGGTCGTGGCGGTCACCGCCCGCAGCAAGGCCAAGAAGCGCGGGATTGACCTGCGCGGCATCGATTGGATGAAAGACCCGCTGGCTGTCGCGACCCATCCCGAGGTGGATTGCTTTGTTGAATTGATGGGCGGTTCGGGCGATCCCGCTTTGTCGTCGATCTCCGCAGCACTCGCCGCCGGCAAGTCCGTCGTCACTGCCAACAAGGCGCTGGTCGCCAAGCACGGCGTCAAGCTCGCCACGCTGGCGGAGAAGCATGGCGGCGCACTGAATTACGAAGCCGCCGTCGCCGGCGCCATCCCTGTCATCAAGACCATCCGCGAGGGCCTGTCGGGTACCTCGATCAATCGCGTCTATGGTATTCTCAACGGCACTTGCAATTACATCCTCACTCGGATGGAGCAGGAGGGCTTGTCCTTCGAGGAGTGCCTCAAGGACGCCCAGCGCCTCGGTTATGCCGAAGCCGAACCGTCCTTCGACGTCGACGGCTACGACACCGCGCAGAAGCTGGCCATTCTTGCCAGCCTCGCATTCGGCACCAAGGTCAATGAGAGCGCAGTCTCTGTCGAGGGCATCTCCACGATTGCCGCCGAAGATCTCCGCGCGGCCGCCGATCTCGGCTATCGCATCAAGCTGCTCGGCGTTGCCATGCGCACCAAGACCGGTATCGAACAGCGCGTGCATCCGACCATGGTGCCGCTGAACTCGTCCATCGCGCAGGTGATGGGTGTGACCAATGCCGTCACCATCGACGGCAACGGCGTTGCGCCGATTACGCTGGTTGGTCCGGGGGCAGGCGGTGCGGCAACGGCATCCGCCGTGCTCGCCGATATCGCAGATGTCGCCCGCAACGTCCGCGCGCTGCCTTTCGCGCAGCCTGTGGCAAAGCTTGCGACCACCACCAAGGCACCGATGGAGCGCCATGAAGGCGGCTATTACATCCGCCTGATGGCGCGCGATCTCGCCGGCACCGCTGCGCGTATCGCTACGCGTCTGGCCGAGCAAAAGATTTCGCTCGAATCCATCGTGCAGAAACATCCGAATGGCGGGTTGGAGCCGATCGACGGCACCAAGAAATCGTCACCCGTGCCGGTTATCCTGATCACCTATGCGACCTCTGAAGACGCCATGCGCCGTGCGCTGCAGGCGGTGCAGAAGGACAAGGTGATCTCGGGCAAGCCGCAGGTGATCCGCATCGAGAAGAACTGATCGCCTGTTTGAGAGTTATACGGGTCTCACCCAGACCCGCCGTTAAAGGAGCCAATCGATGTCCACCCATATTTCCGTCCCGCCGCAGCAATTGCTGGAGCGCATTCTGACACTGGAAATCGTGCGCGTGACCGAACGTGCGGCAGTGTCGGCAGCGCGCTTGCGTGGCCACGGCAAGGAAAAGGCGGCCGACCAGGCGGCCGTGGACGCGATGCGCCGCGAGCTCAACAAGCTGCCCATCGAAGGCACCATCGTGATCGGCGAGGGCGAGCGCGACGAGGCGCCGATGCTGTTCATCGGCGAAAAGGTCGGCATCAATGCTGGCCCGAAGGTGGACATAGCCGTCGATCCGCTCGAAGGCACCACACTCTGCGCCAAGGACATGCCGGGCTCCATCGCGACCCTCGCGATGGCCGATGGCGGTACGCTGCTGCACGCGCCGGACGTCTACATGGAAAAGCTGGCGATCGGTCCGGGCTACGACAAGAACCTGCTCGATCTCGATGCGCCGCCGGCCGAAAATATCCAGCGCCTCGCCAAGGCCAAGGGCGTGCCGGTGTCGGAGATCACCGCACTGGTGCTGGAGCGTCCGCGCCATGAACCGCTCATCAACGCGATCCGCGCCACCGGCGCTTCGCTGCGCCTGATCCCGGATGGTGACGTCGCCGGCGTCATCCACACCACCGATCCCGACAAGTCGGGCATCGATATCTATATGGGCACCGGCGGCGCTCCTGAAGGCGTGCTGGCAGCCGTGGCACTGCGCTGCATCGGCGGCCAGATGCTGACCCGCCTGATCCTCGACACCGACGAGAAGCGCGAACGCTCGCGCAAGATGGGCGTCACGGACCCGAAGATGATCTATCGCATCGAGGACATGGCCAAGGGCGACTGCCTGTTCGCCGCGACTGGCGTCACCGATGGCGCGCTGCTATCCGGCGTCAAATTCCGCGGCAACGTGATCGAGACCGAAACCATCGTCATGCGTTCGGTGACCGGCACCGTCCGCATCATCAAGGGCGAGCATCGTCAGCTCGAAAAATTCCACCTCGATTGAGCCAGGCGCAAATGCCCAAAGCACAAAATGTCGACATCCGCCCGGTCGGCCCCGATGAAAGGGCCGCCTGGGAGCCGCTATGGCAGGGCTATTTGACCTTCTACAAGGCCACGCTGCCGCAGGTCGCCACTGACACCGCCTGGAAGCGCTTTCACGACGCCAACGAGCAGATGTTCCTGCTCGGCGCGTATGTGGACGGCAAGCTGACGGGCATCGTCCAGTTCCTGTATCACCGCTCAAGCTGGACGCCGGGGGATTACTGCTATCTGCAGGATCTGTTCGTCGACAACAGCGCGCGCGGCCTCGGCCTCGGGCGTGCGCTGATCGAAGCGGTGTATGCGAAAGCCAAGACCGACGGCTGCAGCCGCGTGCACTGGCTGACGCAAAACGAGAATGCGCAGGCGCGGATCTTGTACGATCAGGTCGCGGACAATTCCGGCTTCATGCAGTATCGCAAGATACTCTGATCTCATGGTGTCCCGGACGCGGTGCAGCGTTCTTCACGCTGCTCCGCAGAGCCGGGACCGTATCAAACGCCGGTGCTCGTAACGGTCCCGGCTCTGCGAAGCGGCGCTCCGCGCCGCATCGCGTCCGGGACACGGACGACCAACGATAAAAACACGATAAAAAACAAAACACGGGAGCGAGACCATGAGCGACACGTCCTCCGTCAAAGCCCTGATCTTCGACGTGTTCGGCACCGTCGTCGATTGGCGCACCAGCCTGATCAACGACTTCACCGCATGGAGCGCCGCGCGCGGTATCACCGCCGACTGGACCGCACTCGTCGATGCCTGGCGGCAAGCTTATGTGCCGTCCATGGACAGCGTGCGCCATCATCCCGAACGCGGCTTCCTCAAGCTCGACAAACTGCATCGCCAGTCGCTTGAAGATCTGGTCGAAAAGTTCGGCATCAAGGGCCTTAGCGACGACGACCTGCATCATCTCACCCTCGGCTGGCACCGCCTGCATCCGTGGAAGGATTCGGTGCCGGGCCTGACGCGTCTGAAGACGAAATTCACCATCAGCCCGCTGTCCAACGGCAATGTCGCTCTGCTCACCAACATGGCGAAGTTCGGCGGCCTGCCATGGGATCTGATCATGAGCGCCGAGCTGTTCAAACACTACAAGCCCGACCCCGAAAGCTATCTCGGCGCCTGTGAACTGCTCAGCCTGAAGCCGCATGAAGTGATGATGGTCGCCGCCCACAACAACGACCTGGACGCCGCGCAGAAATGTGGTCTCAGGACCGGCTTCGTTCCGCGCATCACCGAATACGGCCCGCTGCAGAACCGCGACTTCAAGGCCGATGGCGACTGGGACGTGGTGGCGGATGATTTCGAGGATATGGCGAAGCGGCTGGGGTGTTGAGGTAACCAGCCGCCTCACACTCCACCCTCATCCTGAGGAGCCGCGAAGCGGCATCTCGAAGGATGGCCGCAAGCTCCGAGCCCGGCGATCTGATGGTTCGAGACGGCGCTGCGCGCCTCCTCACCATGAGGCACGGAATGGGGCACCAGCCCCACTATTTGCCTTGCGCGCCCATCATGCTTATCTGCGCGCATGTCCCCATCCACCGACATCCCCGACCTTATCCACCCAGCCTTTCTCGGCGTGACCCAGTCCGCCACCGGTCGCACTTGGCGTGACCGCGTCGATCAGCGCGGCGCTGCGCGGGCTTTGGCGATGGTGCAGCGATTCAAGCTGCCGGAGATGCTGGCACGCGTCATCGCCGGCCGGAATATCGAACTCGATGCCGTCGAGGATTTTCTCGATCCGACCATCCGCAAGCTGATGCCGGATCCGTTCACCATCACCCAGATGGAAGCCGCCGCCAAACGCATCGCGGATGCCGCCGTGCGCGGCGAGAAGGTCGCGATCTTCGGCGACTACGACGTTGACGGCGCCACATCCTCGGCACTGCTCGCCTGGCATCTGCGTCATTGCGGCCTCGATCCCGACATCCACATTCCCGACCGCATCTTTGAAGGCTACGGTCCCAATGTGGATGCGATCCGCGCGCTGGCCGCCAAGGGCAATACGCTGCTCGTCACCGTTGATTGCGGCACAACGAGCTTCGAGCCGCTGGCGGAGGCGAAGAAGCTCGGGATGTCCGTGGTCGTCATCGATCACCATCAGGCCAATGAGGAATTGCCCGACGTCGATGCCGTCGTGAACCCCAATCGCCTCGACGATATTTCCGGCCTCGGCCATCTCGCCGCCGTCGGCCTCGTGCTGATCACGTTGGTCGCCGTCAATCGGGAGCTGCGTTCACGCGGTTTCTGGAAGCCGGAAATGCCCGAGCCGAACCTGCTCGATATGCTGCATCACGTGGCGCTCGGTACCGTCGCCGACGTGGCCCCCTTGATCGGCCTCAACCGCGCTTTCGTGGCCAAAGGGCTGATTGCGCTGCGCCGGCGCGATCATGTCGGCCATGTCGCGCTGATGGATGTCGCGCGGCTCAACGGGCCGCCGGAAGCCTGGCACCTCGGTTTCATGCTGGGCCCGCGCATCAATGCCGGTGGCCGCATCGGCCGCGCCGATCTCGGCGTGCGTCTTCTGCTCGAGGGTGATGTCTCCGAGGCCGCCGCTATCGCCGCCGAACTCGATCGCCTCAATGTCGAACGCCGCGTCATCGAACAGGCGGCTGAGGCACAAGCCGAAGCCGAAGCGCTCGCATCGCTCGGTCTTGAGGACAAAGGCAGCGTCATCGTCACCGCGAGCGAAGGCTGGCATCCCGGTGTCGTCGGCCTCGTGGCTTCGCGGCTGAAGGAGAAATTTGCGCGGCCGTCATTTGCCATCGCACTCGAACCCGGCGGCATCGGCACCGGCTCCGGCCGCTCGATTTCCGGCGTCGATCTCGGCAAGGCGGTGCGTCAGGCCGTGGCAGAAGGCCTGTTGATGAAAGGCGGCGGCCATGCGATGGCTGCTGGAGTCACGCTGAAGAAGGAAAAGCTCGGTGAATTCCGCGCCTTCCTCGAAGAGCGCCTCGCGCCCGATGTTGCCAAATCCCGCAACGAGAAAGAGCTGTTCATCGACGGCGCCGTCACCGCGCGCGGCGTCACCGTCGATCTCGTCAACACGCTCAATCGGGCAGGACCTTTCGGCCAGGCCAATCCCGAGCCGGTGATCGCTTTGCCGGCGCATCAGCTCGCTTATGTGGATGAGGTCGGGCAGGCGCATCTGCGGCTGCGGCTGAAATCGTCGGATGGTGCCATGGTCAATGGCATCGCGTTTCGCTCCATCGGCCAGAAGCTCGGCAATGCGCTGCAGGAGTATCGCGGCCAGCAGGTCCATGTGGCCGGCTCGCTCACCGTTGATCGCTGGCAGGGGCAGGAGCGCGTGCAGATGCGCGTGATCGATGTGGCGTTGCCCGGCACCGAGCCGCGTATGATCAGGTGATCGCGTAGGATGGGTATCGCTCTGGAGCGATGCGCCTCCGCTCACCCCATCTTACGATCGCTGACATCTTTACGCAGCAATACGCGCACCGTCTTGTACGTCGCTGGCTGCCGGCTCGCTCTCTGACTTCGGTATCACGAGGCTGAACTGATATCCGTGCAATTCGAGCGTCGGTAGAACGCCGACGCTGTCGCCGAACACCTCGATCCGGCGTTTGAGTTCTTCCTGCGAAATGGTGAGCGGGATCCGGCACATTGCGGCAAAATCCGCGCGCGTCCTGCGATTATTGCCCCATGGGACATCGCTCTCGGCCAGCGGCGTTACCTGCGTTGCCAGCGTCCGCGCCATGTTCAGGAACATCTGGATCAGCTTCGTATAGACCAGATGCTCCAGCGCGCCGACGGACAGCCCCTGCGGAATGGCAAACAGGTCGGTGGTAATGATGGGCCCGGCATCGACGCGTTCCACCATGCGATGCATGGTGCAGCCGAATTTGGCTGCCCGATCATAGGCCGCAAAATGCGCCGGGGCCCAGCCCGGATATTGCGGTGGGCCGGGATGGAAATTGTAGGCGCCATGGCCCAGCCGATCGAGCACCGCTCTGGGGACGATCACGTCGGTGGTGAAAGCGATCAAACGGGCCCGGCGCAATTGCCGCTGTGGGATGGCCCTGAGATCATCGAGGGTGAATGCGGCAGCACATTCAAGGCTGGATTGCACTCACGGAGCCGTGGGGCGAAGACTGAATATTCGTCGGGGCCGGTCAGAAGAATAATGGTGTCGAGCATGCCTGTGCCGATGTGAATCAAACGCATGCAAGCGTCACAATCGGAGCTTGACGGAAGCTGACCTTCGGATTTCCGCGCGCTACTAGCTCCGTCGCAGTCGCGTCGAGTAACGATAGCGATCCGCCGGGTGGATGCTGAGCGACACTTCCGCCAGTTCGCTCGATGCGAACAGATATTGCCGCCGGATCGACAGCGCATGCGCGCCGGCCTCTGCCTTCAACGGCCCGGCCATCACCTGCGAGACGCCGACGGCCGAAATATCCTGACGGATCTCCACGAAACGCCGTCCCGAAATCTTTTCCACCAACGTTCCGAAGATTTCGTGATGCGCGTCCATCTTCGCGCGCACCTCATCGGCAAACGTGCCGTCGATATACACATCGGTCCAGCAGATCGGCGTTCGGGTGGGATCTCCGGGGATCATGCGCAGGCTCGAAATGCACAGCCAGCGACGGCCGGGCCGGCAGCCGAGTTGCGCAGCCAGATCGCTATCGGCGACCACATCGGCGACACGCTGTACATGCCGCTCGGTCTCGGTGCCGAATTGCTGCACCGCCTCGATCGTGTTCAGTGCCTGTGTAAAGCCGTCGCCGCTGCGGGCGGGCGCCGTAGCCTCCACGCGCGTGCCCGCATTGCGCTTGCGGCTCACCAACCCCGATGCCTGGAGTTCCTGCATTGCCGCACGAACGGTCGAGCGACTGACGGCGAACTGGTCTGCCAGTTCGAATTCCGTCGGAAGCACGGAGCCAACCGGGTGCCGACCGTCGGCGATGGCTTCAGTCAGCGCCCGGGCCACCGCTGCATATCGTTTTTCGGCTGTTGCCACCCAAACCCCTGAGTCTCTGTTCCCATTCATGGAAGCCTGATCCGCGGGCGTTCCGTCAAGCAAGCAGGTTGACATAGGGTTTATGTTCGTACAATTTAATATGTACGAACATAATAGCGGAGGAAACGCCTTGGGGAGCACGGTATTCGACTCGGTCTTGTTCCGGGACATGTTCGGCACCGCCGAGATGAGGGCCGTTTTCACGGATGAGGCCCTTGTCGGCCGCTACATCGAGGCCGAGGTCGCGCTGGCGCGGGCGCAGGCCCGCATGGGCGTTGTGCCTGAGGACGCCGCGCGGGCCATCGAGGCCGCTGGAAAATCGATCCAGATCGATTTCGACAAGCTTCGTCACGAGACGGAGATCGTCGGCTATCCGATCTTGCCGCTGGTGCACCAGCTCTCGGCCGCCGCGGGCGAGGCCGGCCGCTTCGTGCATTGGGGCGCGACCACGCAGGACATCATGGACACCGCCAATGTCCTGCAGATCCGCGCCGCGCTCGGGATCGTTGCGCGCGACCTGCGCGAGGTCCGCGACATTCTCAGGGCCATGGCGAAGAAGTATCGCGACACGCCGATGGCCGGGCGCACCCACCTGCAACAGGCGCTGCCGGTGACCTTCGGCTACAAGGCCGCCGTCTGGCTGTCCTCCATCGATCGCCATATCGAGCGTGTCGATCAGGCATTGCCGCGCATCCTGCTTGGCGAGTTCTCCGGCGCTGCCGGCACGCTGGCTTCGGTGGGCGAGGGCGGCCTCGAGATGCAAAAACTGTTCTGCGAGGAACTCGGCCTGCACCAGCCGTCGATCACCTGGCATGTCGCGCGCGATGGCATTGCTGAAGCCGTGACATTGCTCGGCCTCATCACCGGCACGCTCGGCAAGATCGCCACCGACGTGATGCTGCTGTCATCGTCCGAATTCGGCGAGGTGGCCGAGCCGTTCGTGCCCGGCCGCGGCGCGTCCTCGACCATGCCGCAGAAGCGCAACGCGATTTCCAGCGAACTGATGCTCGCCGCCGCCAAGGCAGTGCGCCAGCACGTCGCGACCATGCTCGACGGCATGATCCATGACCTCGAACGCGCCACCGGCCCGTGGCATCTCGAATGGGTGTCGTTGCCGGAGAGCTTTTTGCTCACTGCATCATCGCTGGCGAATGCGAAATTCATGCTTGGCGGTCTCGTCGTGCACGAGAAGCGTATGCTGGAAAATCTCGGCATGACGCGCGGTCTTATTGTCGCCGAAGCCGTGATGATGGCCGCGGCGCCAAAGCTCGGCCGCCAGCATGCGCATGACGTCGTTTATGATGCCTGCCGCAAGGCCATCGAAGGTGGCGGCATGCTTGCCGATCATCTGGCGGAGGTGCCCGAGATCGTCGAAGCGCTCGGCGGCAAGGACAACATCCGCAAGCACTGCGATCCCGCGAACTATCTCGGCCTGTGCGGCCCGATGGTCGATCGGGCGCTGAGCCTGAGCAAATAGCGCCGAGCCGTAGGATGGGTTGAGCGAAGGCGCGAAGCGCCGAAGCGATACCCAGCACCGCATGCACCGAGCCTGTTGTGATGGGTATTGCTTCGCTCAACCCATCCTACGGCCGCCGAACTGACAACAACATCACGAGAGAGATTTCATGACCAAGACGATTTCAAGAACCGCATTCGTACTTGCCGCCGCTCTGCTCGCCAGCCCCGCCACCGCGCAAGACTTCCCCACGCGCACCATCACCATGAACATGCCCTATTCGGCAGGCGGCCCCGGCGACACCATCGCGCGCCTGCTGGCGCAGGCCATGAGCGGCCCGCTGAAGCAGCAGGTCATCGTCGAGAACACGACTGGCGCCGGCGGCTCCATCGGCAGCGCCAAGGTCGCGGGCTCGCCGCCCGATGGCTACAATCTGCTGCTGATCCATATCAGCCACGCCACCAATCCCGCGCTGTATCCGAAGCTTAAATACGATCCGATCAAGGACTATGAGCCGATCGGCCTCGCCGTCGATCTGCCATCGGTCTTCGTCGCGCGTAAGGATCTGCCGGCAAAGAATCTGGAAGAACTGATCGCCTGGATGAAGACGACCAAGGAGAAGGTGAACTACGCGCATGCCGGCATCGGCTCGGCCTCGCATCTCTGCGGCCTGCTGCTCAACGCGGCCACCGGCACGCAGCCGACCCAGATCGCTTATCGCGGCGCAGGGCCGGCGATGAATGACATGATGAGCGGGCAGGTCGATGTGATGTGCGACCAGATCGTCAATGTGGTGGGCAATGTCGATGGTGGCACCATCAAGGGCTATGCCGTCACCAGCGCCGAGCGTGCGCCGGCACTGCCCAACCTGCCGACCACGGCTGAAGGCGGCCTGAAGGATTTCCAGTACACGGTCTGGTATGGTCTGTTCGCGCCGAAGGGCACGCCGAAGCCGGTCCTGGACAAACTCAACGCAGCATTGAATGTCGCGCTGAAGGACGAAACCGTGAAGACGCGTCTGGCCGCGCTAGGTGCGCAGCCTGTGGTGCCGGAGCGCGCTACTCCCGATGCGCTCGCGAAGCATTTGAAGTCCGAGATCGACAAGTGGACGCCGATCATCAAGAACGCCGGTGTCGTCGGCGCACAGTGATCGCACCGTGACCGACACCCGCATTGAAAAAGACGCCTTCGGTACCATCGAGGTGCCGAAGGACCGCTATTGGGGCGCGCAGACGCAGCGTGCGCTCGCGGTGTTTCAAGTCAGCGACGAGCGTTTTCCCGTTGCACTGATCCGCGCTTTTGGCTTGCAGAAGATTGCAGCGGTCCGCGCCAATCTGCAGTTGGGCGTGATTGCGCCGGAGATCGCTGCTCCGATCGAGGCCGCCGCGCTCGAATTGCAGCAGGGGCGCTTCGACGATCATTTTCCGCTGCCTATCTGGCAGACCGGTTCTGGCACCCAGACCAACATGAACGCCAACGAGGTGATCGCGAACCGGGCCAACGAGCTGCTCGGCCAACCGCTCGGCAGCAAATCTCCGGTGCATCCCAACGATCACGCCAATTGCTCGCAATCGTCGAATGACAGCTTTCCGACGGTGATGCATATCGCAACGGCACTCGAATTGACGAGCGCCTTGCTGCCGTCCTTGCTGTCGTTCCGTGATGAGTTGCAGGCCAAAGCTGATGGTTTTGCCGATGTCGTCAAGATCGGTCGCACCCATCTGATGGATGCCGTGCCAATGACCATGGGGCAGGCGTTCGACGCGTTCGCCCGCCAGACCGGGCATGCCATCGACCGTATCGAAGCGGTCTTTCCGCGCCTTCTGTTACTGCCGCAGGGCGGCACCGCAGTTGGCTCCGGTCTTAACGCACCCATGGGATTCGATGTCGCGTTCTGCAAACATCTCAACGCGCTGACCGGAGAGAGCTTCGTCCCGAACCCGAGCAAGTTCGAGGGCATGGGCGCGCATGATGCGCTGGTCGAAGTCTCCGCCGCGCTGAACGGCCTGGCGGTCACGCTCCTGAAGATCGCCAATGATATCCGCTTCCTCGGCTCCGGCCCGCGCTGCGGCCTTGGCGAACTCGTCATCCCGCATGACGGGCTGACGAGTTCGATCATGCCTGGCAAGCGCAATCCGACCATCGCCGAGATGCTGGCGCAGGTCTGTTTTCAAGTCATGGGCAACAACGCGGCCGTCACGGCGGCGAGCGCGTCCGGCAATTTCGAGCTCAATGTCGCCAAGCCGGTGATCATCGCCAATGTGCTGCAATCGATCCGTATTCTTGCGGATGGGATCGAGGTTTTCTCGGATCGCCTGATCCGCGACCTCGACGTCGATCGCCGCCAGCTCGCGGCCAATGTCGCCAACGCACCTTTGCTGGCAACCGCGCTCAATCCGGTGATCGGCTACGACAAGGTGGCACAGATCACGGCAAAGGCGCTGGACGAAGGCATTACACCACGCGAAGCTGCGATAAAGCTGGGGCTGCTGTCGGGCGATGAGTATGATCGTTACGTCGATCCCAAGAAGATGACCGGGATCTTGTAGGGTGGGTTGAGCGTCTTCGCGAAAACCCACCACCATCGCAGTCCGGGCACGATGGCTTTTCGCTGCGCTCACCCATTCTACGGCTCCCTTTATCCCAAGGAGCCGCGTGTCGGCGTTTCGAAGGGTGGCCTCAAACTCTGCGCATGGTTCGAGACGCGCGCAAAGGGCGCGTTCCTCACCATGAGGGCGGAGTGTGGGCTACCCGCCTTGCCGCAACCGCGCCAGCACCTTCAGCCCGCCATAGCCATCCGCCGGCAATAATCCCGCTTTGGTCTGAAAATTCCGCACCGCCTGCATCGTGTCGTTGCCGACGCGTCCATCGGTGCCGCCAGTGTCGAATCCCGCGCGCGTCAACCGCGTCTGCAATTCCTGCACTTCGGCCAGTGTGAGGATGCGCTCCGAACCCGGGAAAGGCTGGATGAAAGGCGGTGCGCCAAGAATGCGATCGCCGAGATGGCAGATCGCCAGCGCGTAATTCATCGACGGATTGTAGCTGCGCACGGCGTAAAAACCCTGGCCGAGCAGGAAGCTTGGACCTGATGCCACGGGCGTCCAGAGTTTGGCCGTCGCATTCGGTTGCGGGAATGCCTGTCCATCGGCGCGTGTGACGCCGGCTGCTGCCCATGATGCGTAGGAGCGCTTGGCATCGGACGCAGCCGCGCCGTTGGCGCGTACCTCATATCCCCAGTGCTCGCCGCGCGGATATTTTCCGCGATTGACGAGGAAGCGCGCGCTGGAGCCCAGCGCATCGTCCGGCTTACCGAACGGCGAGACGCGGCCGTCCTTATCGTAATCGATGCCGACATTGAGCCAGACTTCGGGCATCCATTGCGTGTGCCCCATGGCGCCGGCCCAGGAGCCGCGCATTTCGTCCGGCGTGCTCCAGCCGTTCTGCACCACGCGCAGCGCGTTGATGAGCTCGGTCTCCCAATAGCTGCGGCGGCGCGGCTCGTTCCAGGCCAGCGCCGAGAGCTGCGGAAACACCGGCCGCATGTGGTTGGTCTGCACCAGCGGATCGCCATAGGCGGACTCCACGCCCCATAGCGCCAGCAGTGTGCCGCGCTCGACGCCAAAGTCGCGCTCGATGCGATCGAACAAACCGCTGTTCTTGCGAAGCGCTTCCTTGCCGGCGGTGATGCGCCAGTCGGAGGCGCGGCGGTTCACATATTGCCAGACCTGTTCGTGAAATTCGGGTTGCTTCTTCATTTTCTGGAACACGGACATGTCCGGCTCCAGGCGGCCCATCACGCGGTCATAGGTGGCCGCTGAGATACCTTTGGCCGCAGCCTTGGCGCGGAAGCTTTCGCGCCAGGCATCGAAGCCGGCGGGGGCTGCGAGCGCTGCGCCAGGCAGCGCCATCATCGTCGCAGCGCCGAGACCGGACTGCAGCACTGCACGGCGGGTGAGGCGGAGGTCGATCTGATTCATCACGCCAGTCTAGCGCGGGATGACCGTGCGCGGCAGGGCAAAGCTGTCGCAGCGATGCGTGCAAAACAAAGCCCCGGACGCCTTGGGCGTCCGGGGCTCGATATTCCTTCGTAACGCGAAGGATCAGTCCTTCGCGCGCTCGACGTACGAACCGTCTTCGGTCAGCACCACGATGCGGGTGCCAGTGCCGACATGCGGGGGAACCGCAGAGCGGATGCCGTTCGACAGGATTGCGGGCTTGTAGGACGACGATGCGGTCTGGCCCTTGGTGACTGGCTCGGTCTCGACGACTTCGAGCGTCACGCGCTGCGGCAGCACGATGGCGACCGGCACCATGTCGTGCAGAGACAGCTTCACGACCATGTTTTCCTGCAGATAGGGCGCTGCGGTGCCGATGACATCCGGCGGAACCTGGACCTGGTCGTAATTTTCCTGGTTCATGAAGTGGAAGCCGTCGCCGTCCTGATACAGGAACGAGAAGTTCTGGTCTTCGATGGTCGCCTTTTCCACCTGGTCGGTGGTCTTGTAGCGCTCCGAGATCTTCACGCCGTCGCTGATTCGGCGCATTTCGATCTGCGAGACCGGGGTGCCCTTGCCGGGATGGATGTTTTCGGCAGAAAGAACGACATAGAGCTTGCCTTCTTGCTCGATGACGTTGCCCTTGCGAATAGAACTGGCGATGACTCTCACAGTGAATTTTCCTGAATTTGTCGGCCGAGGCCGGATGGGGCACGATTGCTGCCACGCGGCCTGCGAAGCGATTTCGGGCTGCAACATACTGATTTGCGGTCGGAATGCCAGCGCCTTGCAACCGAAAAAGGCGGCCCTTTGACCCCCGAAACCACACCGATTTCACCCTGGTGGAGCCCAGACCGCCACAAAGACCGCCGCGGGTTCCTGACGGCGCGGGGCCAGATCACGCGTGCGGTGAGGGCGTGGTTCGAGGCTGAGGGATTCACCGAGGTGGAAACCGGGGCGTTGGTGGTCTCGCCGGGGAACGAGACCCATCTGCATGCCCCGCGGGCGGACCTCACCGGGCATGACGGCGAAAAACGCGCACGATATCTGCGCACTTCGCCCGAATTCGCCTGCAAAAAGCTGCTGGCAGCGGGGGAAACGCGCATTTTCGAGCTGGCGCGGGTTTTTCGGGATCGCGAGCGGGGCGACCGGCATCTGCCCGAATTCACCATGCTGGAATGGTATCGCGCCAATGAGGACTATGAGGCGGTGATCCGCGATAGCGTGGCGATCATCAAGCTTGCCGCCGACTTGGTGGGAACGCAGGTGTTCGACTTCCGCGGGCAGCGCGCCGATACCAGTTTGCCGCCTGAATTCATCGCCGTTTTCGACGCTTTTGAGCGCTTTGCGGGCGTAAACCTTGCGGCAACGGTGCGGCGGCACGAGGGCGACAGAGAGGCACTCGCTTTGGCCGCGAAAGGCTGCGTCCGGGTCGCCGATGACGACACCTGGTCGGATATTTTCAGCAAAATTCTGGTCGAGCATGTCGAGCCGCATCTCGGGCAGGGGCGGCTGACCGTGCTCTACGAATATCCGACCCCGGAGGCTGCACTGGCGCGCACCAAGGCGTCCAATCCCGATGTGGCCGAACGCTTCGAGGTCTATGCGTGCGGAGTTGAACTCGCGAATGGATTCGGCGAACTCACCGACGCCGATGAGCAGCGTCGTCGCTTCGTTGAATCGATGGACGAGAAGGAGCGCCGCTACGGTGAGCGCTATCCGATCGATGACGAATTTCTCGCAGCGGTCGCTTTGATGCCGTCTGCGTCTGGTGTTGCGCTTGGTTTCGACCGGCTGGTGATGTTGGCGGCGGGTGCAACGAAGATCGATCAGGTCGTGTGGACGCCGCCGGCATGAACAGGCTTGTGAAAATTCCAACGACGTTGCGGCAGGCGAGCGAACTCGTGGCCGAAGGTCTCGCGCCGGAGCAGGCGCTGGCGGAGCTTGAGCGCGTGGCTGCACGGTATGCCGTCGCGGTGACGCCGGCTGTGGCGGAACTGATCGACAGCAACGATCCCGACGATCCCATCGCGCGACAATACATTCCTGATGCGCGCGAACTGGATGCGCAAGCCAACGAGCGCGACGATCCGATCGGCGATCACGCCCATGCGCCGGTGGACGGCATCGTGCATCGCTATCCCGATCGTGTGCTGTTCAAGCTGGTGCATGTCTGCGCGGTCTATTGCCGCTTCTGCTTCCGCCGCGAGATGGTGGGGCCGGGCAAGGAAACGGCGCTGTCGCGCGAGGCCTATGCGAAGGCGCTCGATTACATTCGTACCCATGATGAAATCTGGGAAGTGATCCTCACCGGCGGCGATCCTTTGATGTTGTCGCCGCGTCGTCTGGCCGAGATCATGGCTGATCTCGCCGCCATCGATCATGTGAAGATCATTCGCCTGCATACGCGCGTGCCGGTCGCCGATCCCGCGCGGGTGAGCGACGAGACGGTCGCAGCCTTGCGCGTGAAGGGCGCATCGACCTGGGTGGCGCTGCATGCCAATCATCCGCGTGAATTCACCGAAGCCGCGCGCGCTGCTTGTGCGCGTATGATCGATGCCGGCATCCCGATGGTCAGCCAGTCCGTGCTGCTCCGCGGCGTCAATGACGATGCGAGGACGCTCACCGCGCTGATGCGCAGCTTCGTCGAGAACCGGATAAAGCCCTATTACCTGCATCACGGCGATCTCGCGCCGGGTACGGCGCATCT
Source organism: Pseudomonadota bacterium (assembly GCA_023451825.1). GTDB lineage: Bacteria > Pseudomonadota > Alphaproteobacteria > Rhizobiales > Xanthobacteraceae > Tardiphaga. The sequence goes on along the minus strand of JAEXYA010000011.1, from coordinate 636 downwards.
GCGCACCACCATTGCCGAGGGACAGGCGCTGATGCACGCGCTGCGCGGCAATGTTTCCGGCCTTTGCCAGCCCGATTATGTGCTCGATATTCCCGGCGGTTATGGCAAGGCGCCGATCGGGCCCGGCTATTTGTCACAGGATGGTGTGACGAATATCGACGCGGCCGATGCCACGTCATCGGAATCAAGCTATCGTGTGGTGGATTACTGTGGTGACGTGCATATTTATCCTCCGAAGTCGTGACCATCGGCTTCCACACGGCACCGGTGTCGGAGACGTAAAATGAAAACCTTGTTCGTGATGACGGCGAGCCTGTTCGTGCTCGGGCACTCAGTCGCGCTGGCGCAGGAGTCGCAGCGCAATCTGCCGCCGAAACATCTGCGGTCGCAGCCGACGACGGATAGCGGCTCGGCCGGTGGCGTGCCGCCGGCGCCGGTCGGCCATCGTCAGCCGCGTCCGGGCGACCTGCCGCCGGAGACCGGCAAAGACGATCCGAGCCGCATCGATGCGCAGGATCGCGAGCTCGATCGCATGATCAAGAATATCTGCAAGGGCTGCTGAGCGCAGAATTGTAGGGTGGGCAAAGCGCAGCGTGCCCACCTCCACCAGCCGCGAGCTTGAAGGTGGGCACGCTA
>JAEXYA010000006.1 GCA_023451825.1 Pseudomonadota bacterium | reverse complement strand
CAGCGTGCCCACCTTCCCTTTCACAGCACGTGATGGTGGGCACGCTGCGCTTTGCCCACCCTACAGATTAACGCCAGCTCACCATCGGCGGCATCGAGCTTAAAATCGTCTCGGTGTTGCCGCCGGTCTGCAAACCGAACATCGTGCCCTTGTCGTAGAGCAGGTTGAACTCGACATAGAGCCCGCGCGTTTCCAGTTGCTGGGCGCGCTCCTCCTCGCTCCAGGCTTCCTGCATCCGTGCGCGGACGATGCGCGGATAGACGTTCAGAAACGCCTCGCCGACAGCGCGGGTGAAGGCGAAGTCCTTTTCGAAATCCTGGCTCAGCTGATCGTAGAAAATGCCGCCGACACCGCGCGCGACGCCGCGATGCGGCAGGAAGAAGTAGTCATCGGCCCAGGCCTTGAACTTCTTGTAGTAGCCGGGATCATGCGCATCGCAGGCGGCCTGCATCGCCTTGTGGAAGGTGATCGTATCCGGCGCATCATGCTTGCGCTGATCCGGCAGCATCGGCGTGAGATCCGCGCCGCCGCCGAACCAGCCGACGGATGTGGCGAGGAAACGCGTGTTCATATGCACCGTGGGCACGCGCGGCGAGCGCGGATGCATGATCAAGCTGATGCTGGTGGAAACGTAATCCAGCTGGTCGCCACCGCCCGGCATCGCGCGCGCCATCTCTGGCGAGAGTTTTCCATTCGCCGACGACGTGTGGATGCCGATCTTCTCGAACAGCCGCCCGCCCGAGAGAAAACCGCCGACACCGCCGCCGCTGCCGGTCTTGCGCGTCCAGGGCTTGAAGCTGAATTTGGCGGGCACGCCCGGGAACAGCGCCTCCGGCGCCTCGCGCTCCAGCGTCTCGATCTCCGCGCAGATGCGATCGCGCAGGGCCTCGAACCACAATTTTGCGCTGGCCCGCTGCGCGTCGATTTCTGGAGACATATCGGATGTCGTCGGCTTCTTGGGGAATGGGATCGTCATGCTCATCCGCGTTATATGCAGGTTTCGAGGCAATGACACCTTGAGATATATCAAGAATGCGACAGCGACGGGGCACGCGCCTCGCCAAGCCGGATATGAGCGTGTATCAGGAGCCCGCAGATTTCTCCGGCTTCCAGCCCAGCGCGGAACACGCTTTTGACACAGCCAAGCAAGCCCTTTCTCGATGTCGTTTCCGGCCAGCGCGCAAGCACGCCGCCTTTGTGGATGATGCGGCAGGCCGGGCGCTATCTGCCGGAATATCGCAAGGTGCGCGAGACCGCAGGCGGCTTCCTCGATCTCTGCTTCAATCCGGAATTCGCCACCGAAGTGACGCTGCAACCGATCCGCCGTTTTGGTTTCGATGCCGCGATCATCTTCTCGGACATTCTGGTGATCCCCTACGCGCTCGGCCGCAGCGTGCGCTTCGAGGTCGGCGAAGGGCCGCGGCTCGATCCGCTGGATACGCCGGAGCAAGTGGCGACGCTGGCGCGCGATGCGGATTTCACCAAACTCGATCCGGTGTTCGAGGCGCTGCGCCGGGTGCGCGCGGCGCTCGATCCGGACAAGACGCTGATCGGTTTCTGCGGCGCACCGTGGACGGTGGCGACCTATATGGTGGCCGGTCGCGGTACGCCCGACCAGGGCCCGGCGCGGATGATGGCCTATCGGCATCCCGAGGCCTTTGCCGCCATCATCGATGTGATCGTGGCGAACTCGATCCAGTATCTGCTGCGCCAGCTGGACGCCGGCGCCGAGGTGCTGCAGATTTTCGATACCTGGGCCGGCGTGCTGCCGGCGGCGGAATTCCAGCGCTGGTCGGTGGCGCCGACCAAGCGCATCGTCGATGGCGTGCGCGCGAAGGTGCCGAATGCGAAGATCATCGGTTTTCCGCGCGGGGCCGGCGCGCAGCTGCCGGGCTATGTGGACGCCACCGGCATCGATGCCGTGAGCATCGACTGGGCGGCAGAGCCCGCATTCGTGCGCGAGCGCGTGCAGAGCAAGGTCGCCGTGCAGGGCAATCTCGATCCGCTGGTGCTGATCGCCGGCGGCGCCGCGCTGGACCGCGCGGTGGATGACGTGCTGGCGAACTATGCCGGCGGGCGTTTCATCTTCAATCTCGGCCATGGGATTCAGCCGGAGACACCGGTGGCCCATGTGGAGCAGATGGTGAAGCGGGTGCGGGCATTTCGGGGGTAGCTCCCCTTCTCTCTCCCCGGAGCGCAGCGACTGGGGAGGGTGGATCGAAGCGAGCGTTCAGCGAGCTTCGAGACGGGTGGGGTCTGTCCCCACGTGACGTCGTCCTACCGTGGGGATAGACCCCACCCGGCGCTATGCGCCACCCTCCCCATTCGCTTCGCTCCGGGGAGAGAGATTACGACGTCCGCGTCTCACATCTTCAACACGTCAAACAGCCACATCCCCGCGACGCTTCCGCGCCCGAGCTATCCGCATTCCCACTCCACCCTCCTTCAAGAGGGCGCGCGGAACGCCGGGTGCCCGATGCACCCTGGGGCCTGATGTCGATGCGCGGTACTCCGCGAATGAGGAACATCAGGACTTTCGGAGAACCGGAAACAACCGGCGTTCCGCACGCAGTGGTGCTCCCGGCTCGCTTCGCTGGTCCCCTGGTGACCGACCCTTAGGTTCAATCCACCACTCCAGAGGGCTGACCACGCTTCCACCACCCTGTCCTCCCGCCGAGCAGGATTTCACTGGGGCTTTCACGCTGCCTCATGGCGCAAGGCGATGCGCCGGGGGCTCGCGACTTGGGCCGTCCGCCAGCCGCTGCGGTCGTCCGTCAGGCGAGCCATGAGATCGTCCCGCAAATCGCCGGCGAGCCTTTGCTTTGCCAGTGGCAGGTCTGGCGCCGCATCGTTTCGCCGGCAAAGTACCGACAGCGTCACTCATGTCTCGCGTGACGCCGCAGTTTCGGCGTCCACCGCATCCCGCTCCGCAATCGTGACGATGGCGATCACCCCTCTCGGGTGGAGCAGGACGATACGACGCTAGCGCGATCACAACCTCAAGTAAAGAACAAAACATGAACTATTTGCAGATGCAGGCGCCAAACCCCGCCCGGCTTTACCGCGCTGTTGATGGCATGCATGCCCTGCGCGCATTGGCTTTGACTCTCGCGCTGGCATCGCCGACAAGCCGCGCATGGCCAAGAAACCCGGTACCAATCCCAAAGGCGAATTCGCCTTTTTCAACGTCACTTATGTGGACGGCTCGCAGCGCTCGAACCGCCGCGTCCCCTCGGAGCTGCTCGGCGGCCTCGACGGCGACGAGCCGGCCAAGCAGGCGATCGCCGACCAGGACGCCGAGATCGCCGAGAAGAGCGGCAAGCCGCCGCTGGAGATCGCCAGCGTCGAACGCGTCGGCGCGAAGAAGAAGTAGTTCGCGTCGCGCGAGCAGCACATGACGACGCAATGGCCGGGCTTTGTCCCGGCCATTTGCTTAGCGGGACATCCACAAAGAATTGCGCGCGTCCGGCGCGCCGGCTGGAACTTCGCAAGTGACTTCCACTTGTCGCGTGGCAAGGCATGACGCGCCTGTCCCGCCCCTGCCCCGCGCGGGGGCTTTTTAGTGGAGGATTCCCATGGCCAAAAAAGCTGCCAAGAAAACCGCGAAGAAAGCCACCAAGAAAGCTGCGAAGACATCCGGCAAGAAGCCAAAGCTGCTCGCCGATCTGTTTCACGACACGCTGAAGGATGTGTATTTCGCGGAGAAGAAGATCTTTGCCACGCTGCCGAAGATGGCCAAGGCCGCGCAATCAAGAGAGCTGACGGCGGCTTTCCTGAAACATCACAAGGAGACCGGCGGCCAGATCAAGCGGCTCGAAGGCGTGTTCAAGATCATGGGCAAGAAGCCCGCCGCCAAGAAGTGCGATGCCATCATGGGCATCACCGATGAAGGCGCGGAGATCATGTCGGAATACAAGAACATGCCCGCATTGGATGCCGGCCTCGCGGCTGCGGCCCAAGCCGTAGAGCATTACGAAATCTCCCGCTACGGCACGCTGGCGACCTGGGCGAAGGAGCTCGGCATGCCGGAGGCTGCGGCGCTGCTGGAGGCGACGCTGAAGGAAGAAAAGGCCACGGATGCCGCGCTGACCACGCTGGCGAAATCGGTGGTGAATGTGGAGGCCGAGCAGGATTTGTGAGGAATGGGGTGGTGAGATGATGGAGGCCCGGCGGTTGCCGGGCCTTTGTTTTGACAGGTCAGCAGCGATCGAAGCGCCGCCCCATAGAGTTGCTCAATGGCGACGAGCCGGGAGGAGGCAATAGTGGAGCAGGACCGCGGTTGCGCTCTAGCGCAGCTTTTAGCTCTCGAATCTAGACGCAATTCCCTTCAGAACTGTTCCTGAAGGAAAAATTGATGAAGCAGCAGCTCCCACTAACGCAAGGTTACGGCTTTGCCAACCAAGTTGCTTTCATTGCCAAGGCTAGAGCGTGAGCATTTTGATCATCATCAAAATCCCCTTTGAGATCGCCGGGAAGAACTATTTCTGCATGAAACATATTTGCTGGAATTATAGGAGACGCGACCACCGTCCGGCCTTCTGTCGCGGCTTCACTTTTCAGCAACTCGGCCCACCCGTGAAAGCCCTGTCCAGACCTTTCGGATGAATGAAGGTCGGCGAGCGCTTGGTGATTTCCGAACGATAGGCGATCTACAGAAATCTCGCGAACCCCGTCACGCTCTCTAAAAATGCCAGGCACTACGGTCCCCGACGCTGCTTTCTTAGCTTTGCGAGAATCAAATATGCCACGCCCGAGACGCTCGCTATCGCTGACGGTTTCAGGGAGTGAGTTCATCGGCTCTTCAAGCCGTCGAGATAGGCGGACAAGTGTACAGACCATATCTCGCCACTCGGCGGATACTTAGCTCGCCACTGATCGCCCCCGAAATCGCCGTAGATCTGAAGAAAATCGTCTGGATGCACAATACACCAGATTCCTTTCGCACCTTCCTTGCAGAACAGCTCAACGCCTCCATTTTCCTGCAAATCCAGATGAGGTGCGGACAATCCCTTGGAATTGCAAAGCCGAGCAATGGCAGCAACTCTTTTTAGAGCCTGCTCGCTTGGTGCGGCATACCCTAGCTCCATAGCCAACGCGGGTAGCTCTTCCAACTCCTTACTAAAGTCGATCCACCAGTCGCGTTGTCCAGCATCAGCTTGACCAAGTGAAACATGCGCAGAGAGAGGCAAATCCTCAGGAATGTTTATGGGCTGTACTGGGACATTTGGGGTGAACAGGTACGAGCCAATCGGCAATCGAGCAGCGCTATACCTCGCAACCTGTGAGAGACCAGCGTAATTGCTTCCGCGACTACCATACCCGCTGACCTCAAGCGCGCGACGTTGCGCGTTATCAGTGAAAGATGAGCTAGCCATCTGCAACGAGCTCCGGCGCCACATTCAAACCCAATCCGACCAACACTTGACGGAGTTTTTCTTCCGCAAATCGGATATGATCATCAATTGGATCAGAACGCGACGTCATAACTAGCTCGATGGCAAGGAAAAGGTGCGATCCCGGCACCAATGACGCCTCACCAAAAACTGTTACAGTCCACCCCTCCGCCACATTACGACTAGTAAATCGTAGTCCGTACTTAATTTCGTCACCATTCCACATAACTGGATCAATCGCAGCAACAGGAATTGAATTTCGAGCTAAGAGGCGCCGCGCAGAATCCTCGCCACCTTCTAAGGCGACCCAGCAATGAGCCAAAAATGAAGTTGAAACGACGTCGATCTTGGGCGGCCCCTTTGCCAGCGCACTATGAGTGGCTCGAATGGCGTTGGTAGCTATCGCCACACTCTCAGTGTTGGAAATATTGGGAAGCCGAACACTCATACGTTGTGGCCGAATCTCTACGGCAGCAACGTTATTAAACAGTCCAATTCTAACCAGAACCTCGGACAGGACATTAGTGTAAGCAGCAGTAATATGTTCTGCGTTTACGGTAAAATTCGGAGAAAGCTCATCATAAAAATTCGCGATAACGGCGGGAGCTTCTCGGAGAAGCTCAAAAGCCGGCCTCCCAAAATGAGCTTCATGAACGAGATCAAGGCGAACTATAGTGTCGGTCATGAGTGACATTTCCGTTTCGCAGCCACGCCCAACGGCGCGTCATCAGCGCTTAACTTAGCAGAAGATTTCGTTCGTCGCGACGTTTTACAGCACTGTAACGCGTTCATCCTGAAATGTCTGTAGAAGCGTAATACGTCAGCGCTACGCAAAACGGCAGCTCTTACATCCTGTCGCTTCGCAACAGATAAGACGCCGGATCAAGCCCGGCCATGACATTGAGCCAGCCGCCTCCCTACGCCGCCGCGCTCTACTTGGCGTCCTTGGTTTCCGCGATAGTCGCTTTCGAAAGCGCCTCCAGACCGCCCGGATTGAGCGCATTCACGGCACCGCTGTCGGTGGCGATTTCCTTGTCTTTTCACTTGGCGCCGGCGCATACGCACCGATTTATAGTGGCTGCTGCCTACTTCACGAAAAGAAATCGCACCAGATGAACCACAGCAAGGCAGCGCCGCCGCCGGTCAGGCCGGCAGCCATGATGGCGTGATCGGCTGAGGCAAAACCACTTCGCGATTAAATCGCTGAAGGCAAAGCCGAGCGCCGTCACCACCGGGAGCGGCCACACCGCGCCGACCTGCCGCCGATGCAGAAGCCAATCGATCATGCCGACGGCCACCGCCGGCAACAGGCCTAGGAAGTAACCGAACGGCCCGGCAATGACCGGCGTGAGGATGACGACCAGAAGCAGATGCCAGGACAGCGCAGCGCTGGGCTCTCTCCTGCGAGTGCAGCGCTATCGCATATGACGAGCGAACGAAGCCCGCGGCCATCCTTCGAGACGCGGCCGAAGACGTCCGCTCCTCAGGATGAGGGGGAGAGTGTGAGGCTGACGCTATAGAAGACCCTCATGGTGAGGAGCCCGCGAAGCGGGCGTCTCGAACCATGCAGGCCGAGCGCTATCCGATATGCGATGCCCGCGGCGATAAAAAATCGACCAGGAGCCACGGCGTGTCGATAGCCACCCTCACTTCGGCAACGCCTTGAAGAAAGCCCGCAGCATCGCGACCGAATTATAGGCCGCCAGATGCTTGAACAGCGCGCTCTCGTTCTCGCCCGGGCCGCCGCCGGCGAGATCGGACAGCGAGCAGACGGCGAGAAACGGCACGCCATTGACCGCCGCCACATGCGCCACGGCGGCGCTCTCCATGTCAACGATCTGCGCCTTGAAGGCGCTGTGCACATAGGAGCGGAAGGCATCGTTATCGATGAAGGCCGAGCCCGACACGCCATTGCCGCCGATCACCACCTTTGGCGTGGTCTCGATACACACCGCGGTGCCGAGACAGCGGGTCAGCGCCACCTGCCCGATGGCGCTGCGCGCGATGGCAAGCAGGCGCCGATCGACCGGAAACCAGAACTGCCGTATCGGCTCGTCATTGCCCAGTTTCACGATCTCGACGCCGCGCGGAAACACCATGCCGAAGGGCGGAAACCGATCGTCGCGCTCGGCCCAGGCCGGCAGCTTGAAACCGCCCGTGACGGCCCGCGCCAAGATCACCTCGAAATATTCGCCCCAGCGATCGGCCACCAGCACATCGCCGATATTCAGCGCGGGATCGACGCCGCCGGCGATGCCGGTGGACAGGATGGCCTTCAGCTCGAACCGGTCGATCGCCATCTGCGCGGTGCGCGCGGCATTGATCATCGACGCGCCGCTGAAGATCAGCACCACCGGATGCCCCTCCACGCGGCCGATGATGACCTCGACGCCGGCGTGCCGCGATGGCTGGGGATCGTCGATGATGGCGCGAAGCGCGTCCCATTCCGGCTGATAGGCGGAGAGCAGCGCGATGCGCGGCGTCGCATCGATGATGCGGCTTGTAGCCTTGGCCGGCGAGGCGACGAACAGGCTGGCGGCAAGCAACAGAAGCGAAGGCAACATGAGGCGATCCGTGTTCATCCGTGATGCCAATCGCGCGACGGACGATCGCGGTGCCGGCACGACGGCGGCACCTAGGCACCACAAAGCCTTAAGTTGTTGCGACGGGCAATTCACACTCTTTCACAGCCGCGCGACCGCAGCAGGCCGACGCCATGCCCGATCGCGCAAACGACAACGGCGGACCGCAAGGTCCGCCGTTGTGCAGTGATCAATGCTGACCGGGCCTATGCCGCGGCACGCGTGTGTTTGGCATCCCGGATCTCGTCGATGATCGCGTTCGAAAACGCGTCGAGATCGCCGGGATTGCGCGAGGTGACGATGCCGCTGTCGATGACGACGTTCTTGTCCTCCCACTTGGCGCCGGCATTGATCATGTCGGTCTTGATGGAATGATAGGACGTCATCTTGCGCTTGTTGACGAGGCCGGCCTCGATCAAGAGCCATGGCGCATGGCAGATCGCAGCGATCGGTTTGCCTGCGGCATAGAACGCCTTGATCAGCGCCAGCGCATCGGCATTGGCGCGCAGCAGATCCGGATTGATCTGGCCGCCCGGCAGCACCAGCGCATCGTAATCGGCATCGGTGGCACCGGTGAGCGCCGCATCGACATTCACCGACTGGCCCCAATCGGCGCCGGACCAGCCGCGGATGACGCCGGTCTCCGGCGAGACCACATGCACTTCGGCGCCGGCTTCCATGAGTCGATCGCGCGGCACCTCCAGTTCCGACTGCTCAAAACCATTGGTGGCGAGAATGCAAACACGCTTGCCGGTGAGTTTCGCGGCCATCAGGACCTCCCTTGCTTGATGTGATGCAGGGGCAATGACGGGCGATGGGATGCGTTCCTGGGGAACACGGATGATCAGAAACGTGAGACTGGCGGAGATGTGCATCCACGCACATCGTTTCGGTTGCATCTATTACCTATAATTGTATATTGCGATCATGCAATTTTTTGGTCATTGCTTCGGGGAGCTGGCGGATGTCGCTGTTTTTCCTGTCGGTGATGCTCGGACTTTTGTGCCACCGGATCGCCGCGGCGATCACGCCGATGGCCGGCATGCGCAGTTGCGCATTCGGCGGCTCAATCAAGATCGAAATGAGCAACCGGGCCTATCAGATCGCGATGGCGCTGCTGATGACCTGCGGCTTCCTGCTGGTGGTCTGCATCGTCACGCTGGTCGTCACCGAGGGCACCGAGATCGCGCCAGGATTCGCGTTTCGCGTCGCGGACGTGCTGATCAGCAGGCAGATGGGCACAGCCGTGTTCGGCTTCATGGTGGGCATCCTGCTCAGCAACCTCCTGACACGCATCTGGAAGCAGAGCGACTATCAGTTCAAGTCGGGTGACTGGCTGGAGATCGCGCTGATTTTCGCACTGTTGCTGCTCGGGATCGGTGGCGAAGAATTTTTGCGCTCGGCCGCCCAGCGGATCAGCAAAGTGTCGCTGGGGACGACCACGGAGATCTCGTTTGCCGGCCCGACGCCGCGCCAGACCCGATCCTCCGCCGAACAACCCGGCGGGGCCTTCCGCAACACCGATGGACGCAGCGGCGGTTCGACCGGACTACAGAAGCTTTACGACATCGGTTCTGAGGATCGCCCCAATCTCAAACGCGATGTCGCATTCATCCGCATCCTGGCGCGCTACGACAAACAGATCGACCCGACGAATGAACAGTCCTGGCCGCTGGCCGAGAAGATCCTGAGCCCGATCGGGGCCTGCTTGTCCGGAATTTCGCAATCGAACAGCGACGACACGTTTCTCGACGAAATCCTGTCGCCGATGAGCCAGACAATGCAGGATCTCGCCGCACAGCTCGACCGTCCCGCCGGCGAGATCAGGACGGAGCTCTCCGGGCTGATCTTCAAGATGCGCGTCTATGCGAAAGCGCGGCTGCGCGATGTCAAACAGAACGACTCCCGGATGTCGTGCAACAAGATCGCCGACATGTCGGACACCGACCGTGACGCTGCGCTCAGCGACGCCGCGATCCAGCAATTCAGGGACTCCGCCGACAAACTCCCTTACGCCATCATGGCCTCGGCCAGCGTCATGGCGGCGCTCGAATATTACCAGGCGGCGGCCATCGCCATGGACGAATGGATTGTTCGCAAGGTCAGGAGCGAGCCGAAGACGGTTGCCGATAAATGGTATCTGCTGCGCGCAAGACTGACGCAGACCGGTTTCGTCGATGAGTGGATCAGGCAACGCGGTGCTGCAGCATCGAGCTGGCTGCGGCTGTATCACATCGACAATCTCAAGGCGATCGTCGATGGCATTCAAGCATTCGAAGGCATCACTCTGCTGGCACAGCGCAACAGCGACTTCGTCTGGAGTGTGGGGCTGCTCGGTGCATCATATTCCGGCGACGAAGGAATCTGCAGCTTTCCCCCGCTTCCGCGGATCGACGACAAGAATCCCGGCGCAGATCCCGATGCGGAGCAACAGGATCTGCTGCGCACCATCTACGATACATATCTGTCGGCACAGAAGGATTATGTCGATCATTCCCTCAAACACCCGGTCGAACGTGTCCGGGCGGCGACGATCATCCGCAACAATATCGACAGCCTAATGAAGCGTAATCTCCGCTGCATCAAGACGACCAAGTCGCTCGCGCGCGCCGAACATATCGAGCGCTATGTCCGCAGCGAGATGAACATGATCGACATTCACTCGGCGACCAATTCAAGCGATCAGATCCGTGACCGCATGCGCACCGCCGAACATCTGCTCGGGCTGGGATTTCAGATGATCGACAAGGCGGTGATCGACGCCACGGAAAAGCGGCGCAGAGGGACAATCCAGGAGCGCATCGCCACTGACCGCACACTCGAAACATATGAAACGATGCTGGCCACCAGAAGCCAGCTCAGGGAATATTCGGAACGGGAAGTGACACCGTGACCGCCTGCCGGGCGCCGCGTTGCGCGTGGCGACCGCATATTGTGGCGAGGCAACCGCACCATGTCATCTATCGCATGTGATCATCGATGGCCCTGAGCAGCCGCGCAGGGTAGCGCCGATGTCACCGTCCGGGAGCAGCTCCCGGCCGGAGCGAAGCGATCACTTTGGGTCGTTCACCGCGAAAGCGAAGGAGGACATCAGGAGCGCACATGTCACGGTCAACGTGAACAAGGCTACGTAGATTTTGCGATGTGTCGTCATCTCGGCCTCCTCTCGGGGCACAGCTCACATGATCAAGATAATACAACCACAGCCTGAATGGCAGATGAATGTGCCGGCCCGGCAGCAGGCGGGCGCATTGGTCGCACTCGCGCGCGTTCGTCCATCGCGCGGTCATCTGCCGCCGCGTTAAGGCAATGCGACGCGCAAGAGCGACAGGAAACGCAACTGAAGAATGTATTGCGAGCAACGAAAAACGGCGGACCTTGCGATCCGCCGCTTCGATAGTCGGGATGTCGTTGAGGGCTTAAGCGCGGGCCCCGGCGGCGCGCTTGGTCGCACGGCGTGCGGGCTGCGCCGGCTGGCTCGCGGCCTTGGCTTCGCGTGCAAGGCGCTCGGCGCGGAGGCGCTCCATATTCGAATACAGCCTGTCCTGCGCACGCTCGTGCTCGGCCATGGCCTTTTCGGCGTCCTTCTGACGCATCAGGTTACGTTCAGCCCGCTCAATGGGAGTGAGCTTGTGAGGTACGGATTGCTCGGTGTGCTGATCTGTCATGGGGAGATAACGCGTGGAACGGCGAAGGGTTCCCGCGGCGGCAATGTCCGTCACGGAAGCCCTCCATCTCGTTGCAGAACGCGCGAAATATCGATATAGTTGCGGTAGATCGCTGGTCTTAGGGCGTGCGCACAGCCAGCCCCGTCTGATGAAACCCATCAGAACTGCCTGAACAGGCAGGTAGCCGCCAAGGCAAGGAGGTTCGCCCCGAGGCATCTTCGGATGCCGCACAGGCCCGAAAGGGCCTGTTTCTTTTTCGACCTTATTTGGGCTGCCACGGCGTTTTGCGTTTTGAACCGTAAATGCGCGGCGGTCGTTTGCCCTGCTGGATCAGGGTTATCAGGTTCTTGAACCTTACCTCTCCATAGGTCGCTGCGATTTGATCCGCCGATCTCTCGAAAGCAGTTCTTACGCGCATACGAAACCGCGCGCGCTGGTCACCCTTCAGCTTGTCCAAAGTGAACACGACAATGTAGTGCCTGTTGGGCGCGACATCCAACTTGATGATGAGGTTGCGATCACCTTCGCCGAGCCAGACCTTTCCATGCACGGCGCGTTCGATACATGCCCAGATGTGTTTAGAGGCTCGATAACGTTGGACGCAAAAACGTCCGTCTCTCCGCGTGCAGGGCCTAAAAACGGGCCTCGTGTCATTCGGCTTGGCGTCTTCGGTAAAACAGTGATCGGAAAACTGAATGAGAATGCTGTACTTCAGGTTCTCAACTTCGACATGAAGAAGTCTGTCATCAAGATGGCTGAGATCGTAGCTCGCACCACCAGCCGTGAAGCTTCCCCACGTCATTTTGCGCGATGCCTATTAGGTGCAAACTATACATAGGCAAACATAACGAACCATCACTTACAACTACACAAAACAAAACGGCGGACCGTAAGGCCCACCGCATTGCATTTCAGATGGGTTGCCGGGTCAGGCCCGGCAATGACAACCTAAGAGCTTAGTTATCCAGGAAGCTGCGCAGCTTGCGGCTGCGGCTTGGGTGCTTCAGCTTGCGCAGCGCCTTGGCTTCGATCTGGCGGATACGTTCGCGGGTCACCGAGAACTGCTGGCCGACTTCTTCCAGCGTGTGGTCGGTGTTCATGCCGATGCCGAAGCGCATGCGCAGCACGCGCTCTTCGCGCGGGGTGAGCGAGGCGAGCACGCGCGTGGTGGTTTCGCGCAGGTTCGACTGGATCGCCGCATCGATCGGCAGCACCGCATTCTTGTCCTCGATGAAATCGCCGAGATGCGAGTCTTCCTCGTCACCCACCGGAGTTTCGAGCGACAGCGGCTCCTTGGCGATCTTCAGGACCTTGCGCACCTTCTCCAGCGGCATGCCGAGCTTTTCGGCGAGCTCTTCCGGCGTCGGTTCGCGGCCGATCTCGTTCAGCATCTGGCGCGAGGTGCGGACGATCTTGTTGATCGTCTCGATCATGTGCACCGGAATACGGATGGTGCGCGCCTGATCGGCGATCGAACGGGTGATCGCCTGACGGATCCACCAGGTGGCATAGGTCGAGAACTTGTAGCCGCGGCGATATTCGAACTTATCGACCGCCTTCATGAGGCCGATATTGCCTTCCTGGATGAGATCGAGGAACTGCAGGCCACGGTTCGTGTATTTCTTGGCGATGGAGATCACGAGGCGGAGATTGGCCTCGACCATTTCCTTCTTGGCCTGGCGCGCTTCGCGCTCGCCCTTCTGCACGCCATGCACGATCTTGCGGAATTCGCCGATCTCGAGGCCGGTGAGCGCCGCCAGCTGCTGGATCTCGCCGCGCAGTTCCTTGATGCGGTCCTTCTCGATGGCGACGAAATTCTTCCAGCCCTTTGCAGAGAGCTTCGAGACGCGGTTGAGCCAGCGCGGATCGAGCTCCGAGCCCTGATAGTTGCGCAAGAAGTCTTCGCGGCCGACACCGTGGCTGTCGCCGAGGCGCATCAGGCGGCCTTCGAACGAGACGAGGCGCTTGTTGATGTCGTAGAGCTGCTCGACGAGTGAATCGATACGCGCCTGGTTGAGGCGCAGCGACTTCACCTCGACGACGATTTCGTCCTTGAGCTTCTTGTACTTCCGCTCCTGCGACGGCGACAGCGACGGACCCTGCGACGAGCTTTCCAGCTGGTTCGCGATGTCCTGTTCCTGCAGCTTGCGCAGCTTCTTGTATTCGGATGCGATCTTGTCGAAGGTCTCCACCACCTTCGGCTTCAGTTCGGCCTCGATGGCGGCAAGCGACATCTGGTTTTCGAACTCGTCGTCGTCCATGTCGCCGTCACCGCCGGCTTCCGACGTCTGGGCTTCACCCTGCGGCTGAGCAGCGGGCTGCGGACGGCCGGGCGCGGCACGGAATGGCGTGGCCTGTGCCGGCGCCGACGGCGGCGCGGCGACAGCGGTCTCGCCGCCTTCGCTGCCTTCACCATCGCCGGTGGGGCCGGCGATCATCGCGGGGTTGACGCCGCCCTTGCCTTCGGGACCGGCATAGGTCGCTTCGAGATCGATGATGTCGCGCAGGAAGATCTTGCCTTCGGCAAGTTCGTCGCGCCAGATGATGATGGCCTGGAAAGTCAACGGGCTTTCGCAGAGGCCTGCGATCATGGCCTCGCGGCCGGCCTCGATGCGCTTGGCGATGGCGATTTCGCCCTCGCGCGACAGCAGTTCGACGGTGCCCATCTCGCGCAGATACATGCGCACGGGATCGTCGGTGCGCTCGCCCGGCTCCGACTTCTTGACTTCGGTAACGGCCTTGGAGGTGACTTCGACGAGTTCGTTATCGGTCTCGTCGTCCTCTTCCTGCTTCTCCTCGTCATCGCTGTCGTCGTTCTCGGCGACATTGATGCCCATCTCGGAGAGCATCGACATGATGTCTTCGATCTGTTCGGGCGAGGTCTGGTCTGAGGGCAGCACTTCATTGAGCTGATCGAAGGTCACGAAGCCGCGCTTCTTGGCCTGCTTGATCATCTTCTTGACGGCAGCATCGGACAAATCGAGCAAAGGCGACGGCGCTTCGGCGGCATCCTTCTCGGGCGTATCCGCTGCCGCGTTCTCTTTGTCTTTTGTCTGCAGCGTCTTTGCCTTGGTGGCCATTCAATGCTCCTGAAACGCGCTCACGCCGGGGGTGCACGCACCCCACCATCTCATCTCGTGCCAGTGACCCGCGTTACGGATGACGCGCAAAGGGCGGCGCTGGTCTTTCGCCACCCTGATCGTCATACCCGGTTCGTCGGTCTCGGCTATTCAATCTCTGCTCAAGGCTTTACCCGTGAAGGGCTTAAGCCCGGATTAACCCTGTTTGTGCCGCCAAACCATGGTTTTGGCGAGTCTTTTTGCCTTTGGCAACGGTTCGTCCGCAGCAAATGTTGGTCACTGGCTGCGCGAAAACCGGCCCGACAACTCGCCAAATCCTTCGATCAGCGCCTCGGTCCCGTCCACCTCGGCAAGCCGTGCTTTCACGTCGCGGAGCCAACCATAATGGGTTTCACTGGCCTCCGCGCCCAGAGCGAGCTCGGCATCCTTCAGCTCCCTAAGTAGTGAATGGTACTGACGATGCAAGGCAACGAGCTGCATCCAGGTGGCCAAAACATCCTCGCGCGCAGCGCCGGGCTGCGAGGCCCATACGGCCTGGACCGTGATTGCGCGCTCAACCAATTGTAATTGCTCGGATAATCCAGCCTTAACGAGGTCTTCACGCATTTCCGCGCTTTGCTCGGCTTCGTCGCCATGATGATGCTCGTGAGCGAAGGCGGCGATGATCCCTGCACGCAGGCGGTGCATTTCGGGATGTGCCAGCTCCAGGGCTGCAACCTCCTCGAGGCGGTCATGTAGCAGCCACGGATGGTTGATCAGCGACTGCAAGATCAGCGCCTCGCGCCGCGAGACGGCACTGCGCTGACCACGCATGATCGACGACGTAATGAGCTGTGGACTGACGGCCTGATAGGGGCCGCGGCCGAGCACCTGGGTCGCCGTGGGCGACAATCCGCGATTATTGCCACTGATTCGCGGCACGAAAGGCTGTCGCGGCGCACGCTGGAAATTGCCCTGCTGGCCGCCCCGGTTACCTCCGCCGCCACCGCCACGGGCGCCGCCGCCGAATTGGCGATACAGCCGATCAGCGAGATCCTGGCGGTAATATTTCTTCACGACATCGTCGCGGATGCCGTTGGAGATCTCACCGATCCGCGCCTCCAGCGCCGCGCGGCGCTCGGGGGTGGAGAAATCACCGGCGGCGATCTCGCGGGCCCAGATCAGGTCCGACAGCGTGCCGGCGGCAGCGATGACATCCTCGATGGCGCCGCGTCCGCCGGAGCGGGCGAGATCGTCGGGGTCCTGCCCTTCCGGCAGCAGCGCAAAGCGCAGGCTCTTGCCGGGCTTGAGATGCGGCAGCGCCAGTTCGGCCGCGCGCCAGGCCGCCTTCTGGCCGGCGCGATCGCCGTCGAAGCAGAGGATGGGTTCGTCCACCATCTTCCACAGCAGCTGCAGCTGGTTTTCGGTGAGCGCGGTGCCGAGCGGCGCCACCGCACCGGGAAAACCGACGCCGACCATGGCGATGACGTCCACATAGCCTTCGACCACGACGATGGGCGCTCCGTCATGGGCGGCTTTGCGGGCCATCGGGAAATTGTAGAGGTTGTCGCCTTTGTGGAAGAGCGGCGTCTCCGGCGAATTGAGATACTTCGCCGGCTGCTCTTTCTTCATCGCCCGGCCGCCGAAGGCGATGATGCGGCCGCGGGCATCGCTGATCGGAAACATCACGCGATCGCGGAAGCGGTCGTAAGGCACCGGGATATCGTCGCCGCCGATCAGCATGCCGGTCTCGATCATGTCCGGCACCGGAATGCCGGCGGCGCCGAGATGCTCCTTCAGCGCGAAGCGATCCTCGGGCGCGTATCCCATGCGGAACTGGAGCTGCACCTGCGGCGAGATTCCGCGATCGGCGAGATAGCCGCGCGCCTGCGCGCCGTGGCGCGAGGTCAGCGTGTCCTGGAAGAATTTTGCGGCGATCTCCATGACGTCATGCAGCGTCTTGCGGCGCTGCTCCTGCCGCGCGGCATCGGGCGAGGCGGCAGGCACGGCAAGGCCGGCCATGGAGGCCAGGCGCTCGACCGCCTCGACGAAACCGACGCCCTCGGTCTCCATCACGAAATCAAAGATGTTGCCATGCTTGCCGGTGGAGAAATCGTGGTAAAACTGCTTCTGGTCGTTCACCGTGAAGGACGGCGTCTTTTCCTGGTGGAACGGTGACAGCCCCTTCCACTCCCGCCCTGCCCTCTTCAGCTTGACGCGCTTGCTCACGACTTCCGAAACCGGAAGCCGGGCGCGCAGTTCTTCGAGAAAGTGGGGCGTGAAACGCATGGTCGCCTAGGCATATAGGGTGGCGGGAGGTTTAGGCCAGATATTGCGTGGTCAGGCCCGGTATCCACAGGGGAACAGCAGCCAGCTCAACCCTCCGCCCTCCATCTGAGGAGCCGCGCAGCGGCGTCTCGAAGGATGGCCGCAGGCGCCTGAGCCAGGCCAGCTCATGGTTCGAGACGGCGCCAAGAGGCGCCTCCTCACCATGAGGGACGGAGTTTTGCGCTACGGCAGATCACGACTTGAATTCTCCCAAGTTCCGCATTTAACAGGACCAATGTTCACAACATTCCGAGGCGGCCAGACCGGCACGTGGCGGGTGCTCTCCGTTGCGCCTGTGCGCGGCGAGACGCTGCCGATCACGCCTGCTTTGTCCGTTACCCATGCCGACACGATTTCACTGCCACCGGCGCCATCGACGAATTCATGGCGGCTGATCGGCGTCGCCAGCCATGTCCGTTATGTGGAGCGGCTGGAAAAGATCGCGCTGAACAAGGTGCAGGCCGGGCTCGGCCGGCCTGAGGCGACCTGCGCCGCGCTGATCCCGATCCGCAAGACCAATGCGTGGTGGCTGATGAGCCAGAACGAACGCCGCCGCATCTTCGAGGACAAGTCCCGCCACATTGCCGACAGCCTGAAATACCTGCCGGCGATCGCCCGCCAGCTCTATCATTCCCGCGATCTCGGCGGCCCGTTCGATTTTTTAACGTGGTTCGAATACGCGCCGGCGCATGCGGAGCGGTTCGAGGAACTGGTCGCAATGCTGCGCGAGAGCGAGGAATGGCAGTTCGTCGAGCGCGAGGTGGATGTGAGGCTGGCGCGGGCGATTTGATGAACTGTCGCCGTCATTGCGAGCCTTGACGAATTGCGAAGCATTTCGTTTGGGCGAAGCAATCGAGGAAGCCAAGAGCTGGATTGCTTCGTTGCTCCGCTCCTCGCAATGACGAAGATCTTATTCGTTTGCGAAACGGCTCACAATTTCCATCGTGCCGGTGTCGTCAAAAACCCGCTCTTCTGGGGCAGGTTCGCAACCTTCCATGTCGTATTCATCGAACACATATTCGGCCACGGCATAAGGTGGGCCGTTGTACGCGCTGGGTTCGTGGTCGTAATTGAGTCTGATCGCAGCGATGATCCGCGTTCCGACATCGGTGCAGCGCCAACGTCCTGCCGCTGTCATGAATTCAGTCCCGATTACAAAATCCGAATGCTCCATAAGATTAGCTTTCGATTTTCACCCTCAGATAGAATAATACATAAAACAACCGTAATTCGCCACAGTGCCGCTTGGACAGTCGTGCGCATGGCTCCCATTCTCGGCACCACACTTCTGGCAGGGCCCCGCATGCCCCATATCGGGCCAGCCCTCCCGCCGCCTGAAAGTCTCCATGCCCTCTCCCGCCGAACACCCCGCCCATGACCAAGGTCCCGGCGGCTGGCTGATCCTCGCATTTGCCATTGCCTGCGGCGCCACCGTCGCCAATCTTTATTACGCGCAGCCGCTGGTCGGGCCGATCGCCGAAAGTTTTGGCCTCGACATTTCAAATGCCGGCGTGATGCTGACCATGGTGATGTTCGGCTATGTGCTCGGCCTGCTGTTCCTTGCCCCGCTCGGCGATCTCCTCGAGAACAAGTCGCTGATCCTGGTCACGCTCGGCGCCCTGATCGCAAGCCTGCTGATCGCGGCCCTCTCGCCGACCGCAACCGTGTTCGTGATCGCCTCGCTGCTGGTCGGCATCACTGCCGTCGCCACGCAGATGATCCTGCCGGTGGTGGCGCATCTCGCGCCCGAACGACGGCGCGGACAGATCGTCGGCACCGTCATGAGCGGGCTGCTGTTCGGCATCCTGCTGGCACGTCCGGTGGCGACCATGGTGGCGGGCACGTTCGGATGGCGCGCGGTGTTCGCGGTCTCGGCGGTGCTGATGTGCGGCGTGCTGGTGCTGATGATGATTGCGCTGCCGCGGCGAAAGCCGGAGCATAGTTTGAACTATGCAAGGCTGATCCATTCGCTCGGCAATCTGGCGATGACGACGCCGGTGCTGCGCCGGCGCGGTGCCTATCAGTTCTTGATGTTCGGGACTTTCAGCATGTTCTGGACATCGATGCCGCTGGTGCTCGAGCAGCCACCCTTCTCGCTCGGCTATGTGGCGATGTCCGCTTTTCTGCTGTCGGGCGCCGGCGGCGCCTTCGTCGCACCGTTTGCCGGCCGCATGGCCGATCACGGACGCAGCGATCTGGTCAGCGCGATGTCCATGACCGCCGTCTTCATCAGTTTCGCGCTGACCTGGTTTGCCGGCCACGGCAGCGGCATCATGCCCATCGTGATCTTCGTCTGCGTCGGCATCCTGATCGATGCCGGCACGCAGGCGAATTTCGTCACCGGACAGCGCGCGATCTACGCCCTGCCCGCCCAGACCCGCAGCCGGCTCAACGCGCTGTATCTGTCATCGGCATTTTTCGGCGGCACGATCGGGGCAGCCGTCAGCGGCTTTGCGGTCGCCCATGGCGGCACCACAACGATCGGGCTGATCGGCATGGGCGCGGCACTGCTGGCACTGGCGCTCTTCGGCATCGAAGTATCTGCGCGCAATCGTGGGTCGGATGAGGCGAAGCCGTAATCCGCCGCGGAGCTCAACAATATTGTCGGCCGGCCGCAGAAGCTTCGCTCATCCACCTGACAGGAAACGGCCGGACGTGATGCGCTTCGTCTCATCCACGGGCCGATTGTAGATATAGGTCCAGGCCTCCGTGATACTGCCGTCGTCCAGCGTCACCGGCAACAGCTCGCGCAGATAGAGCATCGGCTGTTCCTGCTCCGGCCCGACGCCTTCATAGTCGTCAAGAACCGCGAGAAGCCGTTCCGGATCATGCATCCGGAACAGTTCGCCATAGACGATGTCGCTGTCGCGCGCGGAATACAGCAGGCCTGGATAATGCGCGATCATGTAAAGCCTGCCGCGGCAGCACGCCTCGCCGAGATAATCCGCGGATGTTCCCAACAGCTTCGACATCGGATGATCGAAGCCGCGCATGAGCGTGCCATAGACGAAAATGCGATCCGACATGGTGTCCTTGTCCCGCTCCTGCCTAACCCGCAGGCATGTGACGCCGAGGTGCCATGGCCCAGCGCGATCCGCCCAACCATTCATTTGCCCGACGACGGCGCTATATTAGCTGAAGAATCATGGCCAGCGCATTAAGGCCGAACACAACGAGACATGCCGTTGGATAACCCATCCAAATCCACACTTCATATCGCGCCCGACGAAGTCGATCCCGTTCTCGAACTGAACGCGGGGGGCGTCTCGCCCTTCCTGTTTACCAGCGATCACTATGGCCGCATCATTCCCCGCATACTCGGCGATCTCGGACTACCCGCGAGCGAACTCACGCGCCACATCGCCTGGGACATCGGCATCGCCGGTGTGGCCGAGCGTGTATCGACGGCGCTGAATGGACACCTCATTGCGCAACGCTATTCGCGCCTGGTGATCGACTGCAACCGCCCGCCCGAGGCCGTCAGTTCGATTCCGCTGATCAGCGAAGCGACAATGATCCCCGGCAATGATGGCCTCACACAAGAGGCCAGAGCGCGCCGGCGCGAGTTGTTCTTCGATCCTTATCACCAGCGCATCGATGCCGTCATCGAAGCCCGGCTCAGGGCCGGGCAGCCGACGGTGCTGGTGTCGCTGCATAGTTTTACGCCGGTCTATGCCGGCATCAAACGGCCCTGGCATATCGGCACACTGTATCAGCATGATACGGCGCTGCCGCCGCTGCTGTTGCGGCACCTCCGCGCGGAAGGCGATCTGGTGGTGGGTGATAACGAGCCCTATGCGGTGTCGGACGCCACCGACTACACAATCCCCGTCCATGGCGAGCGACGCGGGCTGATGAATACCGGGATCGAGATCAGGCAGGACCTCATCGCCGACGAAAGCGGCCAGATCGAATGGGCCGAGCGGCTGGTGCGCATCTTCACCGAGATCCAAGCGACACTCCTGGCGCTGCACCCGTCAAAGCCCTAGTCAGCGCGCCTGTTTTTAGCGAGCCCTGGTCAGCGCCAGCCAAACCCCACCGCCGATCATGAAGCCGCCGGAGATGCGCGACAGCAGCCGCGTGCGCCGTGCCGAGAAGAATTTTCGCGCACGACCCGCGGCCACGGCATAGATGACGTCAGTCACGCCAGCGGCGACCATGAAGGTGGCGCCGAGAATGCCCACCTGCAAAAAGTGGTTCTGTTCGAGATCGACGAATTGCGGGATGAAGGCGCCGAAGAACACCAGCACCTTCGGATTGCTGAGCAACACGGCGAGCCCCTGGAGGAAGAAGCCGCCACGCGGTGGGGCCGGCGGCGCATCGGTATCGATGCCCTCGATGGGCGCACGCACTAGCTTGATGCCGAGCCACACCAGATAGGCTGCACCGATGAAGCGCACCCAGTCGAACCAGTAGCCCATGGTGGCCATCATGGTGGTGAGGCCGAACGCGACGATGGCGATGACAACCGCGAGACCGACTTGTGTGCCCGCGATCGTCACCAGGGCCGCGCGGGTGCCGTAGCGCAGGCCATTCGCGATCACCAGGGTGACATTCGGGCCCGGCAGCAGCGCCAGCGCGACGCAGGCGACGACAAAGGTGAGATAGACTTGCAGGGACATCGGCGTTTCCGTGATGCTTGTTCGTTGCCCGACCGTATCAGACCACGCAGACCACGCAAAATGGCCTTGCCGGATGTGACGCCATTTGCTTGCCTCTTCGGACCGTCGGAGAGCGCTGCGATGATTGAAACTGCTACCTTCAAGCCGGCCATCGTCTATACGATCTATATCGTCTCGACGCTGGAGAAGGTCTGGCAGGCGCTCACATCGGCCGAGTTCAGCCGGGCCTATTTCCATGGCTTCGATGTGGTGGTGGACGAGACAGTCGGTGGCGCGTTTCGGGTGCTGATGCCGGATGGCACGCTGCATATCGGCGGCGAGGTGATCACATATGATCCACCGCACAAGCTTATCGTGACCTTCGACCTCAACTGGCCGGGGCTCTCCGACGCGCTGGGCTCGACATTGGTGACCTATGAAATCGAGCAGGCCGGCGAAGCCGTCAAGCTGACGCTCATTCAGTCGCAGGACCGCGAACTCAGCGACGATATCCTCTCTGGCGGACGATCCGGCTGGCCGGCGATCCTGTCGAATCTGAAGAGCCTGCTGGAAACAGGCAAAGTGGCGAGGATCGACATGGCGCCGCCAGCACGCATGCTGGCGGCCCTGCAAGCATTGGGTATCAAGCTGCCCGGCGGCTAGAACTGCCCGGTCAGTCGCACCCGCGGGCCGTGCGTGTAGCGGTCTGCAAGGAAGGTGGTGACGGCCGCGCTGTCCTGGTTCTGGACATTGATCAATGCATCCATCCGGTAGCTGACACCGAGCTTAAGGTTTTGCGTCAGCCAGTAGGACACGCCAACCTGCAGATCTGCACTGAACATGGTGGCAAAGCGCTCGGTGGTGCTCACGCTGGAACTGCTCAAGCCACCGAAGCCGCCGATCACAGCGAGAAACGGCGGATCGATGGTGCCACTGATGACATTGTTGGAAACGACTTTTTGCGTTCCGAACAGGATCGCGGCATTGCCCAGATAGTCGAAGGTCCATCCGCCAGTCAGCGGGACCGAGCCCTCGAGACCGATCAACGGACCCGCACCAAGGAAGCTGCGCCGATCAACCGTCGCGCCCGTGCTGGTAGCAGATACGGTCGAAAAGGGCGGGAAGCCGCCAACATTTAGCGGCGGATCGAACGTGAAGACAAAGGACTGATTGCGGGCTGTCGTCGTGGTCCCAACGCTCTCGGAGACGCGTAGACCACCCTTGATCTGAAGGGCATCGGGGCCATCGCCGGCAATATCCTTGCCGATCGCAAGGTCTGCGAGCCAGCGCTTTTCCTGATAGCTCTGTGTCAACGCGTCGCCGAAAGTGACCGAGGAAACGTCGCCACCGCCGCCAAACAGCGCGGGATCGATCGCTCCATTGCCAGCAGCTGCCCCACTTCCCTTGCCGCTTTCGCTGTAGCGGAACTGGCCGCTCACATGCCATGTCGAATTGGCGAAGCGATAGTCGAAGCCACCGGCGCCTTCCCAGCCGAGCTTGGGGCTGAGATCGAGCACCCCCGCACCGCCGAAACCGGCAAGCCCGATGCCGCCCCCGAGCGCATAAGGCAGCAACAGTGGATCGCCGCCCGACCAGACGGCGCCGCCTTCACCCCAGATGCGGAACTGGCGCGGCTGCGCCATCACCGGCGCAGCTTTGTAGGCCATCGGCAGGTCGGCGGCGTAGGCGGCGAAGGGATCGGACTTGGCAGCACCTGCAGCTGAGATCGTCGCCGTTCGCTGGACTGGTCCATTGGCGGGCTTCAGCGCACTCATCTGCTTCTGCAACTCGCGGTTCTCGCGCAACAGAGCGATTTCCTTGCGGATCGCAGCGTTTTCCTTTTCCAGCATGGAGATTCGCGATGTCGATCCCTCCTGCGCTGATGCCGCACCGATGGACAACGCCGCGATGGCGGCAGCTCCGAGCAAAGTTCCCTTCATGATCGCCCCACTTGTTGTGTTGGTCTGTTCCGACTCGATCGTGGACAGAACATGCAGAGGCGCTCGATCGGCCGACACCGGCATATGCCGGACAGGTCATGACTCGCATTGCGAGTGTGAGTTTGCGGCCACAGTTGTTTTTGGCGCAGGTTGAGTGGCCTCTTCAACGCGCCGTGCATGAACGCTGCTGTTCCACGCGGCGATGCGCGATCCGCCGTGAAGCACATAATGACGCATGGCGATGATCATGCTTTGCGTTTGCTCGCCTGCGCATAGCCAACTAGCATCCGCGGAGTGAATGAACGGACCGATCGTCCAGTGGAATTTCAGGAACTGCTTTATGAAGCCGCGTTCGTCCCCGAATTATGGACGCCGGCTCTCGACCGACTGGCGAATGCATCGGGCTCCATCGGCTCGACGATCTTCGTGTTCGGTGAGTCAGGGCGGGCGCGTGGCGCGACGCTCGACAATCTAACCGATCTGCTCGCCAGCTTCGTGGCCAGCGATACACTTCGCTTCTCCACGTCCGTGGTGCGGATGTGCGAGACGAAGCCCAACAGCTTCGTCGAGGTCGATGCTTTCATGACGGCTGAGGAAATTGCGCAGGATCCGATCCGCATTCAGTTGCGCGCACGCGGCATTGGCGCACATGTCTGCACCGCGATTCCGATGCCTGGTGGCGAGCTAGTCATCTATGTGCTGCAAAAGCCGCTCGATGCCGGGCGCTATGATGACGACGAGATCGCCCGTCTGGATTCGGTGCGCCCCGATCTTGCGCGCGCGGGCCTCATCGCCGCACGTCTCGGCCTCGAGCGAGCGCGTGGCATGGTTGGCGCACTCGAGGGCTTGGGTCTAGCCGCCGCCGTTTGTGCCGGAAATCGCGTACTGGCGACCAACGCATTGTTTCTCGTGGAGTCCGAGCGCTTCCCGATCGGCCGTGATGACCGCATCACCCTGTCCGGCAGCGCCGCCAATGAGCTGTTGCAAGCGACATTGCAAGCGGGCCATTCGTCCCGCGGCCCGCAAGTGCGTTCGATCCCGATGCCGGCCACACAGGAACGGCCGCCGGGCGTCCTGCATGCTCTTCCGTTGCGACGGTCGGCACGCGATCTGTTCGGTGGCGGCGATACCATTCTCGTTTTCACCACCGTCAACGCGACGGAGGTCGTGCCCTCACCCAGTATTCTTTCGGGCTTGTTCGACCTCACGCCCGCGGAGGCACGCATCGCCGTCAGCCTCGCATCGGGCAATGCGTTGAAATCAGCGGCAGAGGCCGGTGACATCAAATTCTCCACCGCCCGCTCGCATCTGGAACAGATTTTTCGCAAGACCGGCACCAATCAGCAGAGCCAACTCGTCGCTTTGCTGAAGAGCGCAAGCGTCGTTCGCTGAACAGCGCTCAACCGAGTGCGCGCAGTTCACGACGCAACACTTTGCCGGTTGCCGTCATCGGCAGCGATTCCGCAAACGCAACATGGCGCGGATATTCATGCGCCGCGAGCTGTGACTTCACATAGTCCTGCAATTCGCGGGCAAGCGCATCGCTGGGCTCATAGCCCGGCCGCAGCACGATCCACGCTTTGACAGCTTCGGTGCGGATCGGATCAGGGATGCCGACCACCGCCGACAAGGCGACGGCGGGATGCTTGAGCAGCGTGTGCTCGATCTCCGACGGGCCGATGCGATAGCCGGCCGAGGTGATCACGTCGTCTTCGCGCGAGACATACCAGAAATATCCATCACCATCCTGGATGCCGAGATCGCCGGTAAGCAGGAAATCGCCGGCATATTTCTTTGCGGTGCCCTCCTCGTTCTGCCAATAGCGCAGCATGGTGCAGGGATTGGGCTGGCGCACGCCGACAATACCGCGCTCGCCACGGGGCAATTCCTCGCCTGCTTCGTTGACGATACGCACATCGAAACCCGGCGTCGGCTTGCCCATCGAACCCGGCTTGATGGGAAACAGCGCGGCATTGTTGCCGACCACGAGATTGCATTCAGTCTGGCCGTAAATCTCATGCGCGTCGATGCCGAAGGTCTTGCGCACCCAGTCCAGCAACTCGGCGCCAAGCGATTCGCCGCCGGTGAGGATGCTGCGCAGCTTGACACCGGGATGCGTGACATTTGCCTGCCGCATCAGCTTCAACGCCGTGGGCGGCAGAAAGACGTTGCGTACGCCGTGATCGGCCATCAACTGCATGGTAGCCTCGGGCTCGAACTTCTTCGCGCGATAGCCGACCACGGGGACGCCATGATACCAGGCCGGAAACAACGCATCGAACAAGCCGCCGATCCAGGCCCAGTCGGCCGGTGTCCAATAGACATCACCGGGCTTGGGAAAGAATCCGTGCACCATCTCCACATTCGGCAGATGGCCGAGCAGCACGCGATGCGCATGCAGCGCGCCCTTTGGATTTCCCGTCGTGCCTGAAGTGTAGATGATGATGGCGGGATCGTCGCACGAGGTATCGACGGTGGCAAAGTCGTCAGCGGCGGATTTGATCGCGGACCAGAATGAGGTCGTGCCATCCGGTGGAGCGTCGGTGATTACATAAATCGCATCCAGCGCCGGCAGCCTGTCGCGAATCTTCTTCAATTTTTCATAGCCGCCGAGATCAGTGACCACGGCGCGGGCGCCGGAATTGTTCAGGCGGAATTCCAGCGCATCCTCGCCAAACAACATGAACAGCGGCACCGAGACCAAGCCGGAGCGGAATGCGGCGAGATGCGCAACGGGAAGCTCGATGGATTGCGAGAGGAACACAGCGACGCGATCACCGCGTTCAAGGCCGTCGGCCTTCAGCACATTGGCGAAGCGGCGCGAGAAGGACGCGATTTCGTCGAAGGAGAGTTTTCGCGTGCCGCGATCCTCGTCCACATAGATCAGCGCCGGCCGGCCGGAGCCGTCCGCGTAGCGGTCGCAGGCCACCGTCGCGATGTTGAAGCGCGCCGGAACCTGCCAGCGGAAATCGCGGTAGAGCGCGTCGTAATCACTGGTCTCGGTCAGCATGCCGTCATCTCCCTGCGACTATCTGCCTGGCCTCGTTCCAAAGGGCCAAGTCTGCAGCCGCCGCTCCGTTCTAAACGACCGAGCGCTTACGCCAAAGTGCCTTGAATTTCGCGCCCCGGCATGGTCTTCAGGCAGCGAGTTTGGAACCGGCGCGCCCGCGCCTTGCCCGGTAGAAGAGATCCATGGCCCGCAGGTTTTCGTCCGCCTATCAGTCGGAGCCAATGTCCAGCCTGGCGCTCTGGGCACGGCGGCTGGCGGTTTTTTCGGCCATCGCAGCAGTCGTCTCGATCATCATCGTGCGATTCGGGTTCCTCGAGGTGAAGCCGGCGCTGACGACCTTCTTCGGCGCGCTTGGGCTTGCCGGCCTGTCGATCCTGGTGGCGCTCGCTGGCTTTGCGGCGATCTGGCAGAACGGTTCGCGCGGCATGAGCGCCATCCTGGTGGCGCTGCTGCTCGACGCCGTGATCCTCGCTTATCCCGGCTACCTCGCTTATCAATATCGCAAGCTGCCGAAGATCCACGACATCAGCACCGATCCGATCGATCCGCCGCGCTTCGAGGCGCTGGCGCGGCTGCGCACCGGCGACGGCACCAATTCCGCGGTCTATGCGGGGCTATATTCGGCCGAGCAGCAGCGCAGCTTCTATCCGGATATCGAGCCGGTCGATCTCGAAGTGCCGGTGCAGCGCGCCTATGAGGTGACGCTGGCGCTGGTGAACAAGCGCAAGTGGCTGGTCATCGACGAACGTCCGCCGCAGCCGCCGCGCCGCATCGGCCGCATCGAGGCGGTGGCGCGCACGCCGATCATGGGATTTCGCGAAGACGTCTCGATCCGCTTCGTGCCCGACGGCGAAGGCTCACGCGTCGATATCCGCTCGTCATCGCGTTACTTCGAGGGCGACCTCGGCAGCAACGCCGCGCGCGTGACCAAGCTGATCGAGGATATCAACACGGCCGTGGACAACGCGCCGAAGCCGAAGGCGACACCGGCTGCGAAGGCTGCGGTGAAGGGGAAGAAGTAAGGCTCCGGCCTCACACCACCCGATAGCTTCCCCCGATCACCGGATCGCCTTCCGTCGCCACCACACCGCGGGCGACAAGATCTTCCAGATGCGCCAGCACCGAATAGCCGGCAGCGCCCGATAGCCGCGGATCCAGTCCGATATAGATCGCCCGCACAATGGTCGGAATATCCGCCTCCCCCTTGGCGAGCCGATGCAGGATCGAGGCTTCGCGCGCCTTGCGGTGGCGGATCAGGAAGCGGACGAAGCGCTGCGCGTCGGGAATGTCCGGGCCGTGGCCGGAGAAATACAGATCCTCCGGCCGCGCCGCGAGTTTCTCCAGCGAGGCCATATAGTCGATCATCGAGCCATCGGGCGGCGCGACGATGGAAGTGGACCAGCCCATGACATGGTCAGCGATGAACAGATAGTTCTTCTCGCGCCAGGAAAATGCCATGTGGTTGGCGGTGTGGCCGGGCGTCGCCACGCCTTCCAGCGCCCATCCCTTGCCTTCGATGATGTCACCGTCGCGTACGAGCACGTCCGGTTTGAAGTCGCGGTCGGCGCCGGATTCCGGTGAATGCTTCTCGCTCTCGAAACGCGGACGCGAGGCCCGGTGCGGGCCTTCGGCATAGACCGTGGCGCCAGTGGCGGCCTTGATGCGCTTCGTATTCGGCGAGTGGTCGCTATGGGTATGGGTGACGATGATATGCGTCACGGTCTCGCCCTTCACGGCGTCGAGCAGCGCCTTCGCGTGGGCTTCGTTGTCCGGACCGGGATCGATGATCGCGACATTGCCTTCGCCGACGATGTAGCTGTTGGTGCCGGTAAAGGTGAAGGGCGACGGGTTGTTGCAGAGGACGCGACGGACGCCGGGGCGGACGAAATCCACCACGCCGGGTTTCAGCGGATAGTTGCGGTTGAACGGGATGTCGTCGTTGTCGCTCATGGTCGGTCCTTCCCGGTGTTCTTGATCATGATGACTAGCAAGGTGGCGGGCGAATGCAAACGGCGGCGGAACGCGGCTGATATGCGCTCGTCTTGTCCCTCCCCCAAGCGGCGCAGCCGCGCCGTGGGGAGGGTGGATTGATGCGAGCGTTCAGCGAGCTTCAAGACGGGTGGGGTGTCTCCGCAAACTCCGACGTCACGTGGGGATAGACCCCACCCCCGCCTAACGGCGGACCCTCCCCATTCGCTTCGC
>JAEXYA010000037.1 GCA_023451825.1 Pseudomonadota bacterium | reverse complement strand
AGCCCCAGCTCACGCGCCCTTCCGGATTGAGCCAGACCAGCCGCTTCGAGCGCTCGCCGATCCGCTTCAGAATATCCGCGCGGGGATCGAGATTATTGCTGCGGGCATCCCCAAGCACGATCACGGTGGTCTGCGGCGTCACCGCGCTCATGAAATCCTTTTCGAAATCGGCGAGCGAGCGGCCGTAATCCGACGAACCGAAGCCGACCGAGGACATGATCTGCTTCATGGCCTCTTCGGGCTTGTTGTTCTCCAGCATGGCGCTGACTTCGATCAGGTTGCCGGAGAAGGCAAAGGAGCGCACATCCGACACCACTTCATGCAAGCTGTGGATCAAGAGCAGGAAGAAATCCGACACCTGCGCCACCGAACCCGAGACGTCGCAGATCGCGACGATCTTCGGCTTATCGCGATGGCGGCGCTTCCAGGCGGTGAGAAACGGCACGCCGCCCCAGGCGGCATTGCGGCGGATGGTGCGGCGGACATCGAGATGACCGCGGCGCTGGCGCTTGCGCGGCTTGCTGAAGCGCTCGCGCAGGCGGCGCGCGATCTGCCGGATCAGGACGCGCATCTGCGCGATCTGCCGCTGCTCCAGCCGCGCCATCGGTGCCGAGCGCAGGATTTCGTTGCGCAGCGCCTCGGTTTCCTCGCGGCCATAGAGAAGGAGCGCTTGTGAGACCATCTCACTCACCGTCTCGCGCAGGCTGCCGAGCCCGGCGGTGAGCCGCTCGGCATCGGCGGGATTGCTGGCATTGAGCGCGTCGATATCGTCGCGGAGTTGCGCGATGCCGAGTTGCTCGAGCACGCGGCTGGAGAACAGCCCGCGCTGGGTGAAGACACGGATATTGGTGAGGCCTGCCGCATTGGCGGCATTGGAGAGCGCAGCGGTAATGGCCGCGCGATCCTGCGCCAGCAGCATTTGCGCGAGCGCGCCGAGTTCGGCAGGGGCCTGTCCCGATGCGCTGCTGTCCGCAGCCTCGGCTTCGCCTGCCTCGTTTCCACCGTCGTCCTGATCATCATTCGCCGCCGGCGGCGTTTCGAAATCAGGATGCGTGAAGAACGTATCGAAGCAGGCGGCAAGCGCGGCTTTCTCTTCGCCGGACTTCGCCATGGTGAGCAGCAAGGCATCGCGCAGGATGGCGCGATCGGCCGGCCCGACTTCCGCCGCGGCACGCATGGCATCGATGCTTTCGGCCGGCGAGATGCGCACCCCGGCGCCGCGCGCCGCCCGAAAGAAACGATGCAGCACCTCGCGCATGACTTAGCCGAACACGCCTTGCCGCCCGGAATTGGCGACAAAGGTGGAGACATTCGGCAGCGTGGCTTCGATATCGCCCTCGTATTTGAGCAACACGTTGAGCGTCTCCTTCACCAGTTCGGAACCGAGTTCGGAAGCGCCGAGCAACACCAGCACCTTCGCCCAGTCGATGGTCTCGCTCACCGATGGCAGCTTCTTCAGATCCAACGTACGGACCTGGCTGACGAAACCGACAAGCTGCTTGCGCAGTGTCGCCGACGCATCGGGCACGCGCGTTTCGACGATGCGCTCTTCCAGCTTGGGTTCGGGAAAGCCGATATGCAGATGCAGGCAACGCCGCTTCAGCGCATCGCCGAGATCGCGCTCGCCATTGGAGGTGAGGATCACCGTCGGCGGCACGATGGCGGCGATGGTGCCGAGTTCGGGAATGGTCACCTGGAAATCGGACAGGATTTCCAGCAGCAGCGACTCGAATTCGGCGTCGGATT
This sequence comes from Pseudomonadota bacterium, assembly GCA_023451825.1. Lineage (GTDB taxonomy): Bacteria > Pseudomonadota > Alphaproteobacteria > Rhizobiales > Xanthobacteraceae > Tardiphaga. Next base: position 66,996 of record JAEXYA010000037.1, on the reverse strand, counting down.
TGTCGATCTCGTCGATCAGCAGCACGCAGCCCTTCGGCTGCTCCAGTGCACGCAGCAATGGCCGCGGCTCGACGAACTCTTTCGAGAAGAACACGTCACCGAACGCATGAAGTTGATCCAACGCCTTGGCGAGCGTATCGGCATCGCCCAGCACTTCGCCGAGTTTGTCCTTGAGGATCTGCGTGTAGAGCAGCTGCTTGGCGTATTTCCACTCATACAGCGCCTTGGCCTCGTCGAGGCCCTCATAGCACTGCATACGGATCATCTCGAGGCCACGCGAGGCGGCAATGGCCTTGGCCAGTTCGGTCTTGCCGACACCGGCCGGCCCTTCCACCAGGATCGGCTTTTCGATCTTCTCGGCGAGATAGACCGCGGTAGAGATCTGCCGGCTGGCGATATAGCCCGCAGAGGCGAGATCGCGTTCAACGGCTTCGATCGATGCGGACGAACTTGATGTCACGGCCAAGCGCTTCACTCCGGATTTCGCATGCTGGAATAAGCCGCAAGCGGCAGGACCAGCTTTCCGTTGTGCTACGTGGTTCAGGCGGCGAGGTCCAGCGCCCTCCTTGTAGGATGGGTAGAGCGCAGCGAAACCCATCACCACCTGCGCCGGCTTCGAGGGGTTTCGCGGCGCTCTACCCATCCTACGGCTGCGACGATTCCCTTATTTCTTGCTGGATGCTTGGCAATTCAGCGCCTTGCGGTATCCGGCCGCGCGGGCATCGTCCTCGCTGCAGAACCAGCGATCCGGCTTCGGCTGGGTGGCGTAGTTCTGGCATTGCGGGATCAGATAGACGCCGACATTGCCCGTAAGCTTGGCGCGGCGAACCTGTTTTGCGCGGATATTGCAGCCATCGGGTTTTGGCAGATCGGCCGGGAACAGCGCCGCGCGCAGCGCCTTTTCCTTGTCGGGGGCGCAGGCGCTGCCGAGCAGTCTGCCATCGGCGACCTTGCCGCGGAAATCGGCGGGGGCCACGAAACAGCCGCGCCACAGGCCCAACTTTGCCTGAGCGGCCTTGGCCTCGTCGAGCGGGAAGCCGGCCTTGGCGGGCGGCGCGATGCCGATGCCATAGCCCGCCTGGATCACCGCCTGATTGAGGCTGACCGTCTCGCCGACTACGGTGCAGAGCCCTGCCTTGCGGCCCTTGGAGGTCTTGTCCTCGCCAAAATCCTCGCAGCGGACGTCGCGCTTGTTGATCAGTTTCACCAGCCGATCGCGCGCATCGATGCCGCAGGCCCAATTGTCGGCATGCTCATCGACACAGGGCTGATCGAGCTCCGGCGCATCGACGCCGGCAAGCTTGTAGGTGACGGAGCCGACTTGCAGAGTGTCACCATCTTTCACGATGGCTTCGGCAGCAACAGCGGGACTGGTCAGGAGCAAGAGCAGCAGAGGCAGGATGCGCATCGATCTCGTCTCAGGAAGGACAAGACCAGTCCTATCGCAGCATGTCCGGGGGCGAAAGAGACATGACGCGCATCAGGCTGCGACGAGGAGCGCCACGCCGATGACGATCAGCGCCACACCGGCAAGCTCGCGCGCCGATGGCGTCTGCTTGAACGAGTAATAGGCCACCGCCTGCGCGAACAGCACCTCGACGAGCGCCAGCGTGCGCACATTGGCGGCGGCCGTGAGCGCAAAGGCCAGGAACCAGAACTGCGAGGCGGCAGCGCCGGCGAAGCCGGCCAGCATCGACGGGCGCCAGAGGCCGAGAATGTTGCGCAGGATCGCCGGCTCGCGCAGCAACAGATAGGCGGTGAGGAGCGCCGTCTGCACGAAAAGCGACCAGGCCAGCGCATAGGACGCCGCGGTGACGAAGCTCACATCCGGCACCGTGATAATGGCGCCGCGGAAGCCGACCGCCGACAAAGCGAAGCCCGCCGCAGCGACCAGTCCAAGCATGATCGGCCTGACATTGCCGAGGTCGCGCGTGGCGCCAGGCCGCAGTGCCGTCACGACGACGCCGGCCGTCGCGATCAGGATCGCCACCACGCGCAAAACAGTGAGATGGTCACCGAGAAACACAAACCCGAAAATCGCGGTCTGGATCGCCTCGGTCTTGAGATACGCCGTCGTCACCACGAAGGAGCGCTCATTCATCGCCGCCAGCATCAGGCCGGTTGCAAAGATCTGGCTGAGCGCGCCGAGCAGCAGCCACGGCCAGAATTCCATGACCGGCCAACCCACCCGATCGCCGGTAGCCGTGATGACGATCGCAAAAAACACCAGCGAGAACGGAAAGCCGAACAGGAAGCGGATATTGGTTGCGCCCCAGGTGCCGAGCGGCCCCGTCAGCGAACGCTGCATGGCATTGCGCGCCACCTGCCCCAGCGAGGCGATGATGGTGAACGGGATCCAGAGCGAGGCGATCGTGAACATGAGGCAAGGCAAATCCGCAGGAGAAGCCGCGGAAACTGACTGCGCCGCTTGATCGGGTCAAGCGGCACCCCGCCATGCCTGCGATGCGTATGCGCCTCGGCCTTACCAGACGAAGCGAACCACGCCCTTGCCGGCATGGCTGCGCGTGGCCAGCGAGAATTCGCCCTCATAGGTCGCGGCGAATGAGACGCCGTTGCCGAGCATGACCTCCGCGCTGGCGCTGGTCAGCGCCGCATCGGGCGCCATCGCCGCGCCGTTGACGACGAAGCTGGCGCCGGGCAGCGACTGGAACGCGGCCTGCGCCACGCGATCACGATTGAAATCATGCGCCCATGCGGCGCGACCGCGTAGGGTGAGCAACGCCTGATCGAGGGTGAAGGATTTGTCCATGCGCAAGCCGACTTCGCTGCGGGTGGCAGCCAGATTCCGCTTGGTATAATTCAGCGCGAAATTGTCCGCACCGGAGACCAGCGCCTCCGCATAGGCGGGAAGATCGATATTGGTCACCTGCCCGGCCGCATAGGGCGTGACGCCGACGCCGCCCAACCATGGCGACACACTGCGATGACCGGCCTCGACGCGCCCCGAAAACGCATGCGCGGTGAAGTTGGCGCGCAGCCGATCCGCAGCGATGATCGTCACGAGCCGTTCGGTGGTGACATTCTGCCAGCCATATGCAAGCGCGGCGCTGATATAGGCCGGCCCTTCATTATGCCTGACAAAGCCGCCGATCTGGAACAGATCGGACTGGCCGGAGCCGAGCCTGTCGGACAGGCCGAAACTGGTGCCGCCACCGGCCATGGCAAATCCGGCCAGCGTCTGCGGCGACAACCACGTGTCGGCGCCCACAGCAACGCCGCCAATTCGGCTGCTGCTGGTATGCGAGCCGACCACCGTATTGCCATCGGTCGATTGCCCGCCGCCGAAGCCGGCCGCCCAGACATTCCAGCGCGACTCGAACACGGCAGGCGCCGCCTTGACGACCGCACCATATGCGTCGCGCCACGACCCCGTCGGCGCATTGCCTGACGGCGCAAACCCGCGATTGGCGGCAAAGGGATCAGTCATGACACCCATGAACTGCGTCATCGCCTGCGCGGTGCTCTGCTGCACGCTCGTGGAGAGTTCGCCCGAAGATTGGGTGAGATCTTCCGGCGTCATCGCGCCGAGCGCGTAGGGAATGCCGCCATGGGTGCCGAAATAGCTGTTCAGCGACGAGGCGATATTGTTCTGGTTGATGTTGAGGCCGGTCAGTTTCAGATCAACATCGAGATAGACATTGGCGGCGTCATAGCTCAGCGTCGAGATGAAAGACGGCGGCGCGTCGCTGTAGACGGCACCGCTGAACGTCCCCGACAAGCCCGTTGCCACATTCAGGACCGTGTAGCGCTCGCGCACGAAGGCCGCAGGATCGAAGCTGACCCGCACCGTCGCATTGCCCAACGTGGCCACGCCGCTGACATTGGTCCGATCCGCTGTCGCGCCCGAGACCTCGACCATATAGCTCGCCGCCGAAGCAAAAGTGAGATTGCCCTGCACCGTGAGCAGCCCGACCGAATTGCCCGGCGACAGCATGCCGCCATCGGCGATCTGCGTGGTGCCGACGATGCCGTTGCCGCCAAGCGTTGCGCCACGCGCGACGCTGACAAGCGACGACGACGCGATGGAGCCGTTGACGCTCAGCGTGCCCGCCTTCACATCCGTCACGCCGGTATACGTATTGAGACCATCCAGCCGCGTGATGCCGACGCCGGCCTGCGTGAACGAACCGCCGCCGGAAATCGCACCGGCCAGCGTCAGCAGCCCATCGCGTTTGGTGACGAGCGCGCCGTTGTTGATGACATTGCCGATGATCGAACCGGTGAGACCGCCATCGCCGATCTGCAGCCCGCCCTGAGTGATCACGGTGCCGCCGCTATATGTGTTGTCCGCAGTGAGAACCGTCGTGCCAGTGCCGACATTCCGCAACACGCCACTGCCGGAGACCGTTCCGCCAAATGTGGTGACATCGGACCGGAAGATATCGAGACTGCCATTGTTGATGACATCGCCCGTGATCGAGCCCGACGTTCCGCCTGAGCCGATCTGCAAGGTGCCCGCCGAGATCAGCGTGCCACCGCTATAAGTGTTGTTGTTACTCAGCGCCGTCAGGCCGCTGCCCATCTGCACGAGAGAGCCAGTCCCCGAGATCACGTCATTGTAGAAGAACGTGTTCGATCGATTGAAAGCGAGAATGCCGTTGTTGACGACATTGCCGGACAGCGTGCCCGTCGTGCCACCATTGCCGATCTGCAGCATTCCGGCCGCAATCGTCGTGCCGCCGGTAAAGGAATTGGCACCGCTCAGCACCAGCGTGCCCCAGCCGTCCTTGATCAAGGCTCCGCTGCCAGTGACATTGCCGCTCGTCGCATAGGTCGTTGCGAACAGCGTCTCGATCGTACCGCCACCCGTCAGCGTGATATCGCGCGTAGACGCGATATCGCCCAATGTGAACAGCCTGCCGCCGGCCAATGTGAGCGCGCCCGTGCCGAGATTCGCATCTGCAGAAATGGCAACCGTGCCGCCTGATATCGTCGTGCCATTCGTATAGGTGTTCGTGCCCGACAGCAGCAACGTGCCACCGCCCGTTTTCACGAGACGGCCGCCAGGGCCGGTGATGGCACTCGCAATCACCGTATCGCCGGCCTGATCGAGCGTCAGCGTCGCGCCCGCCAGCGCAATCTCGCCACCGAGACCGATCAGCGATCGTGTCGTCGCGTCGAAGCCGTTGAGATCGAGCTTGCCACCATAGACGATGACATCGCTGCCATTGGGCAGAGCGCCGGCAACGCCGAGTTGCAGCGTGCCTGCTTCGAGCCACGTGCCGCCGGTCCAGCTGTTCACATGATCCAGACGCAGCGTGCCCGCACCGGACTTGATCAGGCCGCCGGCGCCGGACACGGCGCCGTTCAGCGTGAGCGTCGTGGATGCATCCGTGAGGATCTGGCCGATCCCAAGCAGCGACACTGAATGCGCGAGATCGATATTCGCGGTGGTCTGGAGGATCCCGTTGTCGAAGGCCAGGCCGCCGCTGGCCAAGCCAAGATTGGCGTCCGACGAAATTTGGAGTGTCCCACCGCTGATGATGGTGCCGCCACTATAATCATTGTTACCGGCAAGCACGAGCGTGCCGCCTCCGGTCTTGTTGATGCCGCCGCTTCCGACGATCGGCACCGAAATCGTCGCCGTCTCACCCGTGAGCACGCGCAATTCGCCGACACTCTCAACGCCGCTGAGATTGACGGGACGCAGCGCGCCGCTCGCACCGGATGCCAGCGTATAGGCACCGTTGACGAATTGAAGACCGGCAAAATTCTGCGTCCCATCGATGGTGACGATTTCGCCATTGCCGCGAAACACACCGTAATGGCCATCCCAAATGGTCGGTGTGGGACCGCCGAAATTGAGCCAGCTCGCATTGCTGCCGTTCCAGACGGATGAGCCGTCGATCCATGTCTGCAGCAGGTCGATGCCGTCCGGCGTGACCACCAGGTCGACCACATGGGCGCGATTGGTATCGACATTGTAGGAGACATCGAACGGACCGGGCGCCGGTACGCTGCCGATCACCATACCCGTTCCGGGTGCAGGGCCGGTCCCCGTATAGGTCATCATCCGGTAATAGCCGATGGCGGGTTCGCCGGACGCAATGACATTCAACGTCGCGCCATCGAATGCGAGATCACCATTGACGACCACCGTTCCCGCGCCACCGATCGATGCGTGGCCGAGATCGAAATCGAACGCCGCCCCCGGCATCAATTGAAGCGCACCATTGACGGTCAGGTGCCCGGTGCGATTGGGCGCAAGGGTGCCGCCAGCGAGCACCGTCGTCGCGCCCACGGCGCCGTTGCCCGTCAGACGCCCACCTTGATCGACCGTGACTGTGCCGCCGAGCTGGCCGGTGACGGCCAGCGTGCCGTTCAGAAGCTCCGTGGTGCCGGCAAAGGCCGCATTGCGGCCGGACAGCGTGGTGGTGCCGCCGAGCACGTTGATCGCGCCATTGCCGGTGATGACGTTATTGAACAGATAGTTGCTGCTGATGTGGTTGAAATTCAGCGTGCCGCTTTCGGCGAGCGTGATCGCACCGGACACGGTGCCTGGCGCGAGCGCTGCTGCGCCAGGCTCGGCGCCGATATTCAGTTCGCCGCTGACGCCCAAGGCGCCGATTTCGATCGCGCGCGCCTTCGCGGCACCGCCATTGCTCACGGTCAACGTCCCGACTGAAGTCGCGCCGATCTTGAGGGTCTGGGCATCGAGCACCGACCCGTTGCCCGCAATCGTCACCGCGCCCTGTGCCAGATAAGAGGTGTCGTTGCCGATCGAAGCGGTCGTCGCCGCGACATGCATGCCATCGGCAATCCGCAACGTGCCATTGCCGTGATAGCCGACAAGAAGATTGCTTGTGAGCCAGGATGCGCCGGCGCCGGCCACGGTGACATTCGCATCGGAGCCTTCGGCATAGCCGACATAGCCGTTGATCGTCGTCAACCTGGCGCTGCTGGCAAAGGCGAGCACGCCGCTATCAATGCGCAGATCGCCGGAAAAGGCGGTTGATGCGCCGGACAGGGTCCATTGGCTGGCGCCGGACTTTTCGAGCACTGTGAAGCCACGATAGGTGGTGCCGAGTGCCGAGAGATTGAACGTCGCGTTCTGATCGCCGCCCCATGCGAGAACATTGGGATTGCTGGCATCGGCCGTGGCGATCACGTCGCCATTGATCGTCGCGCCTGCCCACAGTTCCAGCCGGTTGCCGCCTCCCGAAAAAAGAACCGCCGTCGCAAATGATCCATCGCGATTCAGTCCGCCGTCGATCGCACCGGCCGTGACAACCGTGACGCCCGGCGTTTGCCCGAGGATCGCCGCGCCGCCAAAGCCATTGCCGCCTGCTTGTCCTGTGGCGCCACCATAGGAGCCGCCCCCCGCCCCGCCTGCGCCGGCATCGCCACCTCGGACCACCGCGCCATGGTCGAGCCGGATGACGCCGCCGCCAGCCAGATAGATGCCGTTTCCGCCATGGCCGCCGGCACCGCCGACCGGAGCGCTATCGTCGCCGCCATAGCCGCCGGCCCCGCCCGTTCCGCCATGACCGCCGGCGATGACAGCGCCGCCCGCGGCCACCACCGTCCCGCCATTGGAGAGCACGACGCCGCTGCCGCCCGCGCCGCCATATCCGCCATTGCCACCATTGCCATCGGCGGCACTCGTCGAGCCGTCGCTGCTTGCACCGCCCTGGCCGCCGCGGCCACCGGCTCCGCCGGTACCGCCATTGCCCCCCAAAATGGACGCGTCCGGGCCGATCGACAGACTGCCCCGGCGATCGGAGACCAGTCCGGCGCCACCACTCCCGGCGTCGCCACCGCGACCGGCAGCGCCGCCATAGGCGCCGTTCATGGGAAGCGGATGACAATGTCCGGGCCCCGTAGGGGAGGACGGCTCGCAGAAGCCGCCCTCGACGCCCTCGGCGCCGTTTCCGCCATCGCCGCCCGCACCGCCATTGCCACCGGCCCCGCCGACGATCTTGCCGAACGATCCGATGCTCAGCGCGCCACCGCCCGCACCGTTGTCATAGAGCCCGATGCCGCCACCACCGCCGCCGCCGCCACCGCCACCGGCGCCGCCATGGCCTTCGGCATTGTAGACGACATCCCATGCAGAGTTGCCGTTGCCGGCTGCGCCGGCATTGCCGCCCGCGCCGCCGCTGCCGCCGCTGATAAGCTGGCCCGACGGAGTCGCGGCGCCGGAGAATAAAGCCCCCGTTCCGCCGCCCCCGCCCCCGCCACCACTACCGCTGTCGTGACCAACGCCGCTGCTGAAGGCTGAGCCGCCGTCAGCGCCATTGCCGCCACCGCCACCGGCCGCACCGACACCGCCGACGATCGTGCCAGCAGGCAGGGACGCGCCCTGGAAGCCGGCCGCCCCGCTATTGCCGCCGCCGCCTCCGCCATGACCGTTTTTGCCGCTGCCGCCTTTGCCGCCATTGCCGATATTGGCGCTGGTGCGGTTGGCGCCGCCACCGCCGCCGCCACCCCCGCCATTGGCCGGATCGATTGATCCGCCAAGACCACCCGACCTCGGCGAACTATGCCCATGCGCACCGCCATTGCCGCCCATCCCCGAACTTTCGGCATGGACGATCTGCGCCGATACGATCAGCATCGGCGCAGCTAGCGTGAGCAAGGACAGTGAGCCTGCCGTCGATGACATGAGACCTGTCAGACGTCCCGGACGATCGGACCGGCCTTGCATCATCGACGCCCCGTTCATCACCGGTGCCCCGCCGGTGCGAGTTCGGCGGCCAGTTCGCGCACGCCGCGGCGCAGGCCTTCGAACATGCCGAAATTGACACGGCTCGCGACCACGAAGATGCCGAGCCGGTGTTGCGGGGCGAGCACCACATAGGTCATGAAGCCGCCGATGCCGCCGCTCTTGCCGAGCAGCAATGGCACGCCGTCCTTCGCCGGGCTCACCACCCAGCCGAGCCCCATGCCGATCGACGACGTCACCTCGACGCCGACCGCACGTTTCAATCCGTCATGCGGCCGCCACAGCGCATGCGCCAAGGCAAGTGCTGCACGCGATCGCTCGTCGCCATCGAGATGCCAGCGCATCCAGTGCACCATGTCGTCGGCCGTCGAATAGACGCCTGCGCTGGCCGCCATGATGTCGGGCGCTTCGACATTGGCATCCGGCTTGTTGAACGGATCGAGCCCCGTCATCAGCCGCGGCTTCTGCTGATCGGATAGACGCAGCGTGGTGTCCTTCAGCGCCAGCGGCGCGAACACCTTTTCGGTCAGGAGGTCGCCATAGGGCTTGCCGCCGGTTTTCGCCAGGGCGTCGCCGAGCAGGCCGTAGCCATAATTCGAATACATCGCGGTGAGGCCTGGCGCATAGGCCGGCGCATTCGTCGCGATCCATGTCCAGTAGTAGTCGCGCTTGAACGCCGCAAACGGATTGCTGCCCTCCGTCACCGCGGGATCGGCCAGCTCGCGCGGCAGGCCCGCAGCATGCGTCGCGAGATCGAGCAGTGTGATCGGGCGATTGTCGATCGATTTCGGCACCACGCCTTGCGGCGCATGGCGGGCGAGCGGATCGGTGAGATCGAGGCGTTTCTCCGCGGCAAGCGTGGCGAGCAGATCGGTCGCGAACACCTTGGAGACCGAACCCAGCCGAACGATCGATCGTCCATCCGGCTCTACCTTGCTCCCGGGCGCCGTCTCGCCATAGCCGGCCACGAGCGTCTCGTCTCCTCGGACAACCGCAATGATCAGCCCGGGCGCCCCGGAATTCAGAAACATGGCGGTGCCTGTCATCAAGGCCGCATCGCGCAAGGCAAGATCCGATGCATGCGCCGATATCGGCGCCGTCATGAGCAAACCGGCCAGCGCGCAGACGGCAAATGATTCGACGGGCTTCATCGGCAAACTCCAACTCGCGAACGGATCCGCATGGAGTTCCAAGAAGCACGCGATCACATGATGAATCGCAATGAGGGATCGACGAAGCGACGCGCAGGTTCGACCAGTGTCCTGCGTGATTGACAGCTGTTGGCCCGCAACCACACACGACACATGAAGCTTACATGTCGCGCATGATCGTAATGATTTCTTAACGGAAGACGGCGACCGGATTTGATCGGTTGCGACGCCCCCTTCAAATTCCCAGACGCGCGCGCAGCTCGGCACGCCCCGCCCGCGACACGGGCCAGTGCTCCTTCACATCATGCACGCGGAGCTGCCAAGCGCCACTGTCGCGGCGCTCGACATCGCGCACGAACTGATGATTGACGACGGCCGTGCGATGAACGCGTACGAACCCGCCCGAAGGCAGCAGGCCGAGCCACTGCGTCAGCGATCGCGCATCGAGCACCATGGTCCCGTCGATCAACCACACCTCGGTATAGTCCTTCGACGACCGCAACCCGACGATCTCCGTCAGCGGTGTTCCGCGCACGCCATTCGCGCGGCGAAGATAGATCATCGCTTCGGGCGCCGAGGATGTTTCGCCACCGATCTCCGATCGACCATGGCGCGCGGCCGCAATGAGATCTGCACAGCAGAACAAGTCGGCAATCTCACATGTCCATCGCCGCGGTGCCTCGACGGCATCGAAGCCAATACAGGCTACCAGACGATCGCCATGAAACACCGGCACGCTCAGCACGCTTCTGTTGTTCTGGCGGAGAAACTCGGCGCGCAGAGGCCCCGCGCCGCGTGGCAGCGCCGCGATATCGTTGATCATCACCGCCTGGCCGGCGACCAGATGCTGATGCAGCCAGCCGATCATGGTGACGGGCACATTCTGCAAATCCTGCACGAATGAGCCGGCGCTGCCGCGGCTCCATTCATGGGTGTTGCGAAAGCGCAGATGGTCGGGATCGTATTCTAACATCCAGGCACGGTCCGCCCCGGCGCTGGTGCCGATTGATTCGAGAATGCCGCTGATAGCCACATCGACGGGGCGCGTCAGCAAGGCGAGCGCCGTATCGAACACCCAGCGCCCAGACGAGACCACACGGCCGCTGTCACGGCTGACGAATTCCCAGGGCGGAGTCGGATCGGACGACAATTGCAATGCTCGCAGACAGGTCTAGCGACCCCTACCGTATCGTACCGCCGCCATCAACGGACAGCCCCGCGCAACATGACAGCCATTCGCGTATTCGCATCGCGAACATCGCTGCGATCTTGGGCAATTGCCTGCGGATCGCCTGTACAACCGGCATTGCGGAGCCGCCATTTGACGATACAGTCGTGCAAAGTGCATTCGGAGACTGCCGGATCATGCTGCGACTCTTGCCTGTTATCGCCGCACTCGGATGGTTCGCGACGCCGGCCCTTGCGCAAAACGCGCCGCGCGGCAGCGAATGTCTGGCGATGGCGGAACGTCCGCCCCGCGCCATCCCGGTCAGCCTGCGCCGGATGTCGGCCAATAGCAACGCCACAAAGGCCGACGAAGTCTCCATCACCTATGCCGGACACTCCACCTATTACATCGACACCCCCGGCGGCGAGACCATCGCCACGGACTATAACGGCGTCTACAAGCTCGATCGCATCCCCACCGTCGTGACGATGAACCGGGCCCACAGCACGCATTACACGCTCAATCCCGATCCGCGCATCAAGACCGTGCTGCATGGCTGGGGCGAAAACGGGCAGCCCGCACAGGTCCACGAACGCTTCGGCGATGTGCTGATCCGCAACGTCACCACCGATATCCGCCGCTACGTCTATGACGACTCCAACGGCGAGATGATGAAGGACGGCAATTCGATCTTCATCTTCGAGGTCGCGGGCCTCTGCATCGGCCATCTCGGTCATTTGCATCACAAGCTCGACGAAAGCCATTTCGCCGCCATCGGCCGGCTCGATATCGTGATGGTGCCGATCGACGGCAGCTATACGATGTCGCTGGACGGCGTCTCCGACATCACGAAGCGCCTGCGGGCGTCCGTCGTGCTGCCGATGCATCGCTTCATGACGCCGCTCAGCGATTTCATGCAGAAGATCGGCCAGAGTTTCGAGATCGACCAGCGCAGCGCGCAGACATTGACCATGTCGCTCAACGCGCTGCCGAAGAAGCCGACGGTGATCATTCTGGATGGGGTGTGAAAGCACCGCTGCTGTAGGGTGGGCAAAGCGCAGCGTGCCCACCTTCAACCGCCGTGCACATGAAGGTGGGCACGTCGCTTCGCTCCTTTGCCCACCCTACGAATGACAAACTCAATGCCCCTTCGGCGGCGCTTTCAGATCGATCGATTTGATCGTCAGCGCAATCGGGATCATGACAGCGCCGACCAGCGCCAGACTCCAGAACACATCGATATAAGCCAACAGGTCCACCTGCCGCTGAATCGTCTTGCCGATCCAGCCCACCGCCTGGCTGGCCGCATCGGCCTGGCTGGAGCCGTGATCCACGAAATAGCGCGTCACCTGATCGAGGGTGCGCTGATAGCCGATATCTGACGGCGCCGCCTGCTCCACCAATCGCGATTGATGGAATTGCTGCCGCTGCGCCAGCATGGTCTGCGCCAGCGCCACGCCCATCGAGCCGCCGATGTTTCGCGCCACATTGATCAGCGCGGACGCCTGATTGGTCTTGTCCGGCGGAATGCCGTCATAGGAGGCGGTCGTCACCGGCAGGAACAGGAACGGCAGGCCGATGGCGAGGAAGATGCGCGCGGTGGCCGCATAGCCATAGGTGATGTTGCCGTTCAGCCCGGTGAGATGCCACATCGACAGCGCCACCACCGTCGATCCGAACACCAGCAGATATTTCGGCTGCACGAAGCCGATCAGGCGGCCGACGATGGGCATCATGAACAGCGTGGCGATGCCGCCCGGCGACAATGCCAGGCCCGCAAGCAGCGCGGTGTAGCCGAAATCCGCCTGCAGCAATTGCGGCATCATCTGCGTGGTGGAAATCAGCACCGCGCCGGTGCCGAGCATCACGAGAAAACAGGCGCCGAACTGGCGGCGGCCGAGCAGGCGCAGATCGACGATCGGATCCTTTCGCGTCAGCTCCCACGGAATCAGCGCCAGCAGGCTGACCGCGGCAATGACCGCAAAGGTCACGATCATCTGCGAGCCGAACCAGTCTTTACGCTGGCCTTCATCCAGCACGAATTCCAGCGAACCGAGCCCGATCGCGACCAATGCGAAACCGATCAGGTCTGACCGCAATCCCTTTTTCAGCAGCGCCTTGCGCTCGGCTTCGGCACCGGACGGCTCGCTGACCAGCGTGCCGACCAGAAACAGCGAAATCAGCCCCATCGGCACATTGATGAGAAACACCCAATGCCAGGAATACGTATCGGTGATCCAGCCACCGAGCGTCGGTCCGACCACGGGCGCGACGACGACCGCCACGCCATAGACGGCAAAAGCCTGTCCGCGTTTCTGCGGTGGGAAGGAGTCCGCAAGAATCGCCTGTTCGCTGGTGGCCATGCCGCCACCGCCGAGCCCTTGCAGGATGCGAAACAGCACCAGCGATTCCAGGCTCCAGGCAAAGCCGCAGAGCAACGACGCCAGCGTGAACACGGCGACGCAGATCATGTAGAAACGCTTGCGGCCGATCACCGTGGCGAGCCAGCCGGAGATCGCCAGCACGATGGCATTGGCCACGAGATAGCTGGTGATGACGTAAGTCGACTCGTCGATGCCGACGGCGAGGCCGCCGGCGATATGACGAAGCGCGACATTGGCGATGGTGGTGTCGAGCACCTCCATGAAGGTGGCGATCGAGACCACCACTGCGATCATATAGGGATTGCGCCCGCCCGCCGCCGAGCGTTCCGGCGACCAGCCGCCCGCACCGGCGGTGGCGTCGCTCATCGCACCTTGACCTTCGGCACCACGGACATGCCCGGCCCGATGGTCACATCGGTCGGCCATTGATCGACCACGATCTTCACCGGCACGCGCTGCACGACTTTCACATAGTTGCCGGTGGCGTTCTCAGCGGGAAGCAGGCTGAACACGGTACCCGAGCCCGGCTGCACCGACGCGACCTTGCCCGTGATCTTGTGATCGGGATAGGCGTCGATGCGGATCTCGGCGGGCTGGCCCGGCCGCATGTCGGTCACCTGGGTTTCCTTGTAGTTGGCGGTGACCCAGATATCGTCGGGCACGAACATCATCAGGCTCTGGCCGGCATTCACCAGCGTGCCCTTGGCGCCGGAGAGTTTGACCACCCGCCCCGCCTGCGCTGCGGTGATCTTCGTGTAGCTCAGATTGAGGTCGGCCTGTTCGAGCTGTGCCTTCGCCTGGGCGAGGCCGGCTTCAGCGCTCTTCTGTTGCGCCTTCAGCACATCGATCTGTCGCTCGGCCGAGACCACGCCGGTCTTGGCGCGGCTGTCATTGGCCTGTTGCGCTTCGAGGTCGGATTTGGTGCGCTGCTGCTGCTGCACGGTGCCGGCACCCTTCTGCACCAGCTCCTGCGCGCGCGAGGCTTCCTGCTCGGCGAATTGCAGTTGCGCGGCAGCCTGATCGGCCTGGTCGCGCGCCTGCTGCACCTGTGCCTGCTGGCTGAAGATCTGCGCCTCGACATTCTTGATATTGGCCTGCGCCTGTTCGACCTGGGCCTGCGCCTGATCGCGCGCGGCGACATAATCGCGTGTATCGATCTGCGCCAGCACGGCACCGGCATCCACATGCTGGTTGTCGGTGACATCGACAGTGGTGACAAAGCCGCCGACCTTGGACGCGACGGAGAAACTGCGCGCATCGACGAAGGCGTCGTCGGTGGTCTCGTAATGCCGGGCGTCGAGCCAATAGATGATGCCGAAAGCAATGACGGCGATGAGGACAACGACGCCGATCGCCGTCAGCACCCAGTGCTGGCGCAGGCGATCGCGCAGTGACGGCTTGGGTTTGTCGTCGTCGTTGTCGTCGGTGCGATGGTCCGGCGCATCGGTCTTGTCACGCGCCTCGCGATGGGGCGCGGCGTCGTTGCGGGGCTGGGCGTGATCGCGATCTTCAAGCTCGGAGACTTCAGCTGCTTGGGGAGATGCCATGAGGAAATCCGGAACAACGCGTGCACGAACCACAATGCGCTGCAACAAACTGACGCAGGGATTGGTTCCGATCGCATGGCCGTAGGATGGGTTGAGCGCAGCGAAAACCCATCTTTGGTCGTTGCGGCGAACTCCGCTGATGGGTTTTCGCGAAGACGCTCAACCCATCATATGGCTCCAAGCCATGTTCTTATTTTGTTCTTGACGAAATTCCCATTGTCGTTCATATCCCGCTCGTCTTGTTCGGTGAGGGGCGCTCTCATGAGGCGTCTTTGAGCGGAGCAAGATGCGGCGCCTGCGGGCGGGAGGCTCACGCGGCCTCACGCACTCGGGTGGTCGAGGGCAACCGTCCGACCCCACTATGGGGGTCTGCCGCTAGCGCGGCTGGACGTGGTGCGGGCGAAGACGGAGAAATCCGTCGGATGGCTCTCCTGCGGGAGAGCACCCAGTACCCGGAAGAACGGTCCTTCGACCAAAAAGACGTCGCGGTGGCGCGCCGTAAGGCGTTGCGCGGCTCGGGTTTGCTGGCGATCCAGCAGGCACGAGCAGCGTCAAAAGCTACCCAACGCGCCTTACGGCGTGCTGCCTCCCCTCATGTGTCGAGGGGAGAACTGCGCAAACCTCGGACGCTCCGGCGCCGCGAGAATGCGAACTCATGATTTCAGATATGACGTGGCTGTTTGAAAAGTTGATCGGTAATGACGCGCGGAGAGCAGTGCCACCCTCTCCCGCATTCGGGGGTGGGCCGGGGTGGGGGCCGGCCCACCCACCGACGTCACGTAGGGCACCCCCACCCTAACCCTCCCCCCGCAAGCGGGAGAGGGGACGCGACGTCACATGGGGATAGAACCCACCCATCTTACGGCTTCAGGCCTGGCTCACACCTCTTCCGCCACCACCATGTAGTTCACGCCCATATCCGACGACACCGACCAACGATCGGCAATCGGATTGTAGCTCACACCCGCCTGTTCGGTGATGCCGAGCTTGTTGCGCTCCAGATGCTGCGCCAATTCGTCCGGGGTGACGAACTTCTCCCACTGATGCGTGCCGCGCGGCAGCCAGCGCAGCACATATTCGGCCGCGACGATGCCGAGCGCAAAGCTGCGCCAGTTGCGGTTCAGGGTAGAGACGACGATCAGTCCGCCCGGCTTCAGCCGCGCAACACAGCTGTCGAGAAAGGCGCCGACATCGACCACATGCTCGACCACTTCCATCGCCAGCACGATGTCGAAACGCTCAGTGGGATCGAGTTCTTCCACCGTCGTGCAACGATAGTCGATCGATAGGCCGCTCTTCTCCGCATGCAGGTTCGCGGCGGCGATATTGGTGGCCGACGGATCGATCCCCGTTACACCAGCACCAAGCCGCGTAAACGGCTCGCACAGCAAGCCCGCACCGCAGCCGATATCGAGCAGACGCAATCCATCGAGGCAGTTCAGGCTGCGCGCATTGCGATCGAACTTGCGGCAGGCGGCATCGCGGATGAAGGACAGCCGCAGCGGATTGATCTTGTGCAGCGGCGCCATTTTCCCGCGCGGATCCCACCACTGCTCGGACAGCTTCGAGAACTTCTCGATCTCGGCCGCATCGACGGAAGCGGAGGCGGCATCGGCGAAAGTGGATTCTGTGGTCATGATGAAATTCTATCGGGCCGTGATGTGACTGCGGAATGCGAGCGGCGACGAGATCAGTTTGATCCTCTGATCGTCCTCTCCCATGCTTTCAATGAGAACGTCGCCGTAATTGAGAATGCGCCCCATGATGCTTTGATCCACCCTGACGCTGGCGACCTTGTCGACGCTGATTTCGAACGTCTGCCGGGTGATGAAGCCTTCCTTGTGCACGACTCGCAAGGTGGTCACGTCGGTTTCGGTAATCCATCGCTGGAACCAGGCGGAAACGGTGAAAACAAGCGCCATCACCGCAACGATGCCCGCGGCGGCAAGGCCGGTTAGCGTCAAATTGGGGTTCAGCGTTTGGCCGGACGCCACGAACAGACCAACAGCTACGATCCAGCCCAGAATGCCCTTCCAGTACACGATCCAGTGCAGGTTGCTCGAATACAGCACCTTCTCGTCCGGCTGCAGGATATCGTCGATATAGCGTCCCATAAGCGTCCAGACTGCCTGTTTCGGGGCTTTCTAAGCGGTATTATGGCGGGTTGCTTGCCCACACACCCGCCGCTATGTATACGCGCCGTTTCACCCGTCCGCGTCGCGGGCGCGGTATCTTTACCCACTGTCGCCAGGGAATGCACCACTCGTCATGGGCCGTCTCGTTATGAAATTCGGCGGTACATCCGTCGCCAATATCGATCGCATCCGCAACGTCGCGCAGCACGTCAAACGCGAAGTCGATGCCGGTCACGAGGTCGCGGTCGTGGTGTCGGCAATGTCGGGCAAGACCAATGAGCTGGTCGCCTGGTGCAACGAAGTCTCGCCGATGTATGACGCGCGCGAATATGACGCCATCGTCGCCTCGGGCGAGCTGGTGACGGCGGGCTTGCTCGCCATCGCGCTGCAGACCATCGGCATCGACGCCCGCTCCTGGCAGGGCTGGCAGATCCCGATCCGCACCTCGGACGCCCATGCCTCCGCGCGTATCGACGAGATCGACGGCGAAAAGCTGATCACGCGCTTCAAGGAGCGCAAGGAAGTGGCCGTGATCGCCGGCTTCCAGGGCATCCATGAAGCCACCGGCCGCGTCACCACGCTCGGCCGCGGCGGCTCGGATACCTCGGCCGTGGCTGTGGCCGCTGCCATCAAGGCGGATCGCTGCGACATCTATACGGACGTCGATGGCGTCTACACCACCGATCCGCGAATCGTGCCGAAGGCGCATCGCATGGACAAGGTGGCATTCGAAGAAATGCTGGAACTGGCTTCGCAGGGCGCAAAAGTGCTGCAGGTCCGCTCCGTCGAGCTCGGCATGACGCACAATATGCCGATCTTCGTCCGCTCCAGCTTTGACAAACCCGAAGATATCGACCCGCACGGCACGCCGCCGGGCACGCTGATCTGCAGCGAGGAGGAAATCATGGAAAGCCACGTCGTCACCGGAATCGCCTTTTCCAAGGACGAGGCCCAGATTTCCGTGCGCCAGATCGAAGACAAGCCGGGCGTCGCCGCCTCGATCTTCGTGCCGCTGGCCGATGCGAACATCAATGTGGACATGATCGTCCAGAACGTCTCCGAAGACGGCAAGACCACCGACCTGACCTTCACCGTGCCGGCCACCGACTACGCCCGCGCCAAGGAGACCATCGAGCAGGCCAAGGGCAAGATCGGCTTCGCCCGTATCGACAGCGCCACCGATGTCGCCAAGGTCTCGGTGATCGGCTCGGGCATGCGCAGCCATGCCGGCGTCGCCGCCCAGGCTTTTGCCGCTTTGTCGGAGAAGCAGATCAATATCCGCGCCATCACCACGTCGGAGATCAAGTTCTCGGTGTTGATCGATGCGGCCTATACGGAACTGGCGGTGCGCACTCTGCACACCCTGTACGGTCTCGATAAAGCGTAGAAAATTTTTCCTGAAACATCCGTTATTACGATGTGATCGGGATGTTTCTCGTCTGGCAGGCGTTTTGCTTGGCAAAACAAGCCTCAAACCGGTATAGCCCTGTCAGGGGCAACCGTATCGGTTGAGGGCGCCGTTTCGGACAATCTGATTCGGTTTCCACGGTCGTGCCCTGTTTGCACGGCCGTGCAAATGCTATTGATTTCTGAGGCTTAGTGCCAACACGCTCTTTCCCGGCTGTTGGCTTCGCGGGAGGGGGATCGGCACATGCGGAGCGCGTCGGGCGGCCCCCGAGTCTTGCTGAGACGGCTCCGTGAAGTCATGGCGGAGCAGGTCAGCGCTCAGGAGCGTCTCGACAAGATCGTGGTGCTGATCGCTGCCAATATGGTGGCCGAAGTCTGCTCCACTTATGTGCTGCGTGTCGACAACACCCTCGAACTCTATGCCACCGAAGGTCTGAACCGCGACGCCGTGCATCGCACGGTGCTGAATGCGCATGAAGGCCTTGTCGGCCTCGTGTCGTCGGAAGCGACGCCGCTGAATCTCAACGATGCGCAGAGCCATCCGGCTTTCGCCTTCCGCCCGGAAACCGGCGAAGAAATCTATCATTCATTCCTGGGCGTGCCGATCCTGCGCGCCGGCAACACGCTCGGCGTGCTGGTGGTGCAGAACCGCGCCAAGCGCACTTATGTCGAGGAAGAAGTCGAGGCGCTGCAGACCACGGCGATGGTGCTGGCCGAGATGATCGCCTCGGGCGAGCTGTCGTCGCTGGCCGAACCCGGCGCCGAACCGGCTGCACGGCATTCGATCCACAAGACCGGCGCGATCCTCTCCGACGGCATCGCGCTCGGCCATGTGGTGCTGCACGAGCCGCGCGTCGTCATCACCAATTACATCGCTGAAGACCTGCCGAAAGAAATCAAGCGGCTCGATACGGCACTGGCCAAACTGCGCGCCGATCTCGACCGCATGCTGGAGCGCGGCGACGTCGCCGAGAGCGGCGAGCATCGCGACGTGCTCGAAGCCTATCGCATGTTTGCCAACGACCACGGCTGGTCGCACAAGCTGCATGAGGCTGTCGCAACGGGTCTAACGGCTGAAGCAGCCGTCGAACGCGTGCAGTCCGACACCCGCGCGCGCATGCTGCGCTCGACCGATCCGTATCTGCGCGATCGCCTGCACGATCTCGAAGATCTCGGCCATCGCCTGATGCGTCAGCTGGTTGGCCAGGATCACGCGCCATCGCGCGAGCAGATGCCGGACAATGCGATTCTCATCGCACGCGCGATGGGTCCTGCGGCGCTGCTCGATTACGACCGCAAGAAACTGCGCGGCCTCGTTCTGGAAGAAGGCACGGCGAATTCGCACGTGTCGATCGTCGCACGCGCGCTCGGCATTCCGGCTCTTGGCGAAGTTGCCAATGCGCCCGGCATTGCTGATCCCGGCGACGCCATCATCGTCGATGGCACATCGGGCTCGATCTACATTCGCCCGTCGCAGGAAATCGAATCCGCCTATGCCGAGCGCGTCCGTTTTCGCGCCCGACGGCAGGCGCAGTATTCGGCGCTGCGCGACAAGCCCTGCGTGACCAAGGATGGTGTGAAGGTCGACCTGCACATCAATGCGGGCCTGATCATCGACCTGCCGCATATCGACGACACCGGTTCGGCAGGCATCGGCCTGTTCCGCACCGAATTGCAGTTCATGGTCGGCGAAAGCCTGCCGCGTTCCAGCGATCAGCTTCAGCTCTATCGCGCCGTGCTCGATGCCGCCGGCCCGAAACCCGTGACCTTCCGCACGCTCGATATCGGCGGCGACAAGGCGCTGCCTTACATGGAGACCGTGGTCGAAGAGAATCCTGCCCTCGGCTGGCGTGCGATCCGCCTCGGCCTCGATCGTCCGGGCCTCTTGCGCGGCCAGATCCGTGCGCTGCTGCGTGCCGGTGGTGGCCGTGCGCTGCGCATCATGTTCCCGATGATTTCAGAAGTGGCGGAATTCGATCAGGCCAAGGCAATCATCGAGCGCGAGCTGACTTACTTGCGCCAGCACGGCCATGCGCTGCCGGAGCGCATCGATGTCGGCACCATGATCGAGGTGCCGGCGCTGATCTATCAGCTCGACGAATTGCTGAAGAAAGTCGATTTCGTTTCCGTCGGCTCCAACGATCTGTTCCAGTTCCTGTTTGCCGTCGATCGCGGCAACTCGAAAGTCTCCGATCGTTTCGACACGCTGTCGGCGCCGATCCTGCGCGTGTTGCGCGAGATCGTACGCAAAGGCGACGCCGCCAAGCGCCATGTCTCGCTTTGCGGCGAGATGGCATCGCAGCCGATCGGTGCGCTGGCGCTGGTGGCACTCGGCTATCGCACACTGTCGCTGTCTGCCACCGCGCATGGTCCGGTGAAGGCGCTGATCCTCGACCTCGACGCCAACAAGGCGGAGGCGCTGATGACAAAACTGCTCGATGCGCCATCGGGCAGCGTGTCGATCCGGCAGAAGCTGACCGAATTCGCCGAAGCCGAGGGACTTTCGTTGTAGCGAGGCTCAGTCCCGCTGCACGTCGCCTCGCCTGTCCGCGCCTTCCGAGATTTTCCAATGTCTGCACTGCCCGAAGCCAAACTCGACGTCCTCCTCGCACATCACGCCTCGCTCGAAGCGGCTGTGCTCGGCCAGCTTGCTGCCGAAGACTATGTGAAGACGACGCGCGAGCTGTCAGAGCTCAATCCGCTGATCGATGCGGTGAAGACCTATCGCGCGGCCCTCAGCGAGCTGAAAGACATCGACGCGATGATCGCCGACGGCACGACCGACGCCGAGATGCGCGAGATGGCGGAGATGGAACGTCCGGCGTTGGAAGAGCGCATCGAGACCCTCGCCCAGGAAATCCGCGTGGCGTTGCTGCCCAAGGACGCCATGGACGACCGCAACGTCATGCTGGAAATCCGCGCCGGCACCGGCGGCGACGAAGCCTCGCTGTTCGCCGGCGATCTGTTTCGCATGTATGAGCGCTTCGCCAGTCTGCAGGGCTGGAAGGTCGAAGTCGTCTCCGCTTCAGAAGGCACGGCCGGCGGTTACAAGGAAATCATCGCCGAAGTGAAAGGCCGTGGCGCTTTCGCAAAACTGAAATTCGAATCCGGCGTCCACCGTGTGCAGCGCGTCCCGGACACGGAAACACAAGGCCGCATTCACACTTCGGCAGCGACGGTCGCCGTTCTGCCCGAAGTCGAGGAAGTGGATATCGATATCAGGCAGGATGATCTGCGGATCGAAACCATGCGTGCCGGCGGCGCTGGCGGCCAGCACGTCAACAAGACGGAATCGGCCATCCGCATCACGCATATTCCCACCGGCATCGTGGTCATGATGCAGGACAGCCGCTCGCAGCATAAGAACCGCGCCTCCGCCATGAACATCCTGCGCTCGCGCATCTATGATGCCGAGCAACAGCGCCTCGACGCGGCGCGCTCCGCCGACCGCAAGGAGAAGGTGGGCTCGGGCGACCGCTCCGAGCGCATCCGCACCTACAACTTCCCGCAGGGCCGCGTCACCGATCACCGCATCAACCTGACGCTCTACAAGCTGCCGCAGGTGATCGCTGGCGAAGCGCTGCATGAGCTGACCGATGCGCTAACGACCGAGCACCAGGCCGCACAACTCGCGGCACAGGGCGACGCGGCGTGAGTGCCGACATCGACTTCACTGGCCAGACCATCGAAGCCGCACGGCGCTCGCTGACGAACTTGCTCCGCGCCGGCAATATCGACTCCCCCGAACTCGACGCCCGCCTGCTGATCGGCGCGGCGCTCGACCTCGATCTCACGGGCCTGATCTCTGCGGCGAAACGCACGCTGTCCCCGGATGAAGCGGCGCAAGTCGCACAGTTTGCGGCCCGTCGCCTTTACGGCGAGCCGATCGCGCGCATCACCGGAATCAAGGAATTCTGGGGGCTCCAGTTCACACTTTCCGCCGATACTTTGGTCCCGCGCCCCGACACGGAAACCATCGTCGAAGCCGCACTCGAATGCCTCGACGCCACCGGGCCTCGATCGCGTGCGCTGCGCATCGTCGATCTCGGCACCGGCTCGGGCGCGATCCTGCTAGCGCTGCTTTCCGAGTTGCCTAACGCAGTGGGGATCGCCACCGACATCAATCTCGCTGCATTGCGAACGGCGCGCGGCAATGCCGAACGCAACGGCCTTGCACAGCGCGCGCATTTCGTCGCCTGCGACTACGCATCCGCGCTGAGCGCAGGCTTCGACCTTATCGTGTCGAACCCTCCCTACATTCCCTCGGCCGATATCGTGGATCTCGACATTGAAGTCCGCGCTCATGATCCGCTGCGCGCACTCGATGGCGGCCGCGACGGTTACGACGCCTATCGCATCATCGCGCCGGAAGCCGCACGGCTGCTCGCGCCCGGAGGCGCGCTCGTCGTCGAAGTCGGCCATGATCAAAGCGATACAGTCGCCGACCTGATGACCGCCGCTGGCCTCGACCTTCCCGCGCCCGCCAAAACCGACCTCGGAGGCATCCGGCGAGCGGTTATGGGGCGAAAAAAGCCGCGATAAAGCCTTCTTAAATCGAAAAAAACCGCTTGGAATATCCCTTGGGAGCGACTACCTTCCGGGCAGCATCGGAACAGGGTTGGTTGCCCCAGAGGTATATGGGTGACCAGTAATCTCGGAAGAGAGCCCGTCCGGATACAGGTTCCACAGGCAGGTCTGGTTGAGCGCGAAGGCTGAAAGTGCTGCGCAGCTCACGACCGCAGAGCGAACGAAAGCCTGATTATTGCGCTTTGAATTTCACGGACAAAAGCCGCGCCGGGACATGAGCCCGGACAAGGCCGGCGTCTGACTTGGCCGGATTGATGGGGTCAGCCGGCAATTGGGGAACGCGTCTTTGCTGAACGCGACTTTGGGCAAAATCGATGCAGCGATGACCTGCACGACGGATTGGGACGCATGCCTCAAACAGGCCAGTCCGGATCCCGCGGAATGCTGCCGCGGCAAAAAATCCAGCTCCACGAATTTCGGCGCGTAGCAGCTCAGTAATCAGCCCACTTAGTAAAAAGCTCTGTGACAAATCTCAGTAACGAAAGCGACACATGAGAAACGGTCAGAACAACAACAAGCGGATGCGTAACAACAACCGCAGCAACAACAATCACAACAACAACAATAACAACAATCGGCGCGGCCAGAACCCGATGACCCGGGTCTACGAATCGAACGGCCCCGATATCAAGATCCGCGGCACCGCCTCGCATATCGCCGAGAAATATCTGCAGCTCGCCCGCGATTCGCGCTCGTCGAGCGATCCGGTGGCCGCCGAGAACTACTATCAGCATGCCGAACACTATTTCCGCCTGATCGCCGCTGCCCAGGAGCAGTTCCGCCAGAACCAGCCACAACAGCAGCAACGCGCCGAGAATGGCGGCAGCGATGCGCAGGTGGAGGACGGCGAGGACGAGAGCGAGAACTTCTCGAACTTCGGCGCCGAGCCGGGCTTCGTGCCGCAGCAGCGAGAGCAGCAACAGCCGCGCGAACGCGACAATTTCCAACCCCGCAACGAACAACCGCGCCAGCATCGTGAGCGTGGCGAGCAGCCCTATCCGCGCGATGCCCGCCAGCCGCAGCCGCAATTCCAGCCGCAGCCGGCTGTGCAGGCCAGCGAGAATATCGGCCTGCCATCCTTCATCACCGGCGGCGCTCCTCAGCCCGCCAATGGCGTGCCCGCCGAGCAGGCTGCCGGCGAAGCCAACGGCGAACCGCGCTTTCCGCCGCGTCGCCGCCGTCGCCCGCATGGTCCGCGTCCCGATGCAGCCGCTGCTGCACCGGCCGCGGTCGGCGAAGACTTCAACTCGTAAGTTTTCGCAGCTTTAGGCGCCGCTCGTTATCGAGCTTCATTGCTGGCCGTGGCCGATCCAAAGGCCGCGGCCAATTCTTTTGCGCCGGGCAGATTGCTGTTCACATCCATGCGGTTGTTGGTGATCGCGAGCAGCTTGGCCACGGTGTTGTGGCGGATCACCACCGGATTCCGCTCATAGCCGCCGCGCTGGAAAAAGTTCGCCGTCGGCACCTGCTCGCGCATCGCCTGCGGCATGGTCACCATATCAAAACCGTTGCCGTCACCGGTGAGATTCATCATCTCCAGCTCAGCTGCGGACAGCGGCCGATCGACACCCCGCGCCCGCGCGAAGTTGACCGAGGTGAGCAGCTTGTGCACCTGCAATTGCGGGCCGATATCCATGTCCAGGACCAGCGCATGCATCGCCCAGCCTTGCGGCGTGGTGCCGAGCTTTTCGAATGCGCTCCAGCTTTGCGGATGGGTCTTCACCACCGCATGCATGCGCTTGAACACCGCGATCTTGTGGTCCATCGCCTTGCGCTGCGGTCCCTGCAGCGTTGCGGCCCTGTCGCTCAGAACCTTCAGGATCTGAGGCCCCTTTTCGGCGATGATCGTGATCGTATTCGCCGTCAAAAGCTGATTGTAGCCAATCGCCGTCGAGATCGCGCGCGAGCCGGGCTTCGACGGATTGAGGCCCGACTGCATGTCATGACCACCATTGCCGCCGGTCTCGAACGAATATACGCGGACACCGATTTCGCGCGTCAATCCGGCCTGCAACGCGGCGCGCGCGTAAGCGCTCTTGAACGCCATCTCACTTGCGGGGCGCTGGGGCGCGAATTGGAATTCCGATCGCGCTGCACCGAGAAAGTCTGCGACCACCGGCAGATCCTTGCGGACGCGCGGACCTGCGTCGGGTTCTGGCTCCGGATTCACCGGCCGCTTCGGTCCGTCATAGAGCGGCGCCTGCTCCAGCACGTAATCGTTGAGCGTGATGGCCTGGCCTGCACGCCGCTTGGCAAATCGGATTTTTCGCTTCTCGCTGATCGCGGTCCAATAGGCACCCGCGTCTTGATCGAAGGCCGCGCGCGCCTCCTGATACTCGGCAAGTTTACGGCGATACTCTGCAACGGCCTGCGGCGACGCACCTTGCGCCATGGCATTGGCCACCGACGACGGCAGCGACGATGCGTCAAAGGCGAGGACGGACGTGCTCAGCAGCATGGCGAGCGGAATAGCGACGGCAGAGATGCGAAACGAATGAGACATGCGACCTGTCGGGTTCGCGCGCGAAACTCTGCGCGCATCCATGGAAACATCGACAATCCTGCACCGCCCCGCGCGGATCGTCGGTTCTTGATAGTTTTCAGCCCTCGTCACGTTGGAGCAGTTTGGTGAATTTTGTCTTTCAAAATGATCTTGCCAATAAGGCCGCACAGGACGACCAAACAGCGCACCGTACCTCGATGCCGCTGCCTTACTCCTCTTTCGCCCCGCTCGATTTCACGATCTGCGCCCATTTGGCCTCATCCTTGTCGATGAAACGCGCATAATCCTCCGGCGATCCAGGCTCCGGATCGGTTCCGTCCTGCTGCAAGCGCTTCCGAACATCTTCGGATTGCAGCGCCTTTCGCAGCTCCGCATTCAACCGATCGACGATGGGCCGCGGCGTACCTGCTGGCGCGACCAGACCATAAGCCAGAGACGCATCAAAACCCTGCAGGCCGGACTCGGCGACCGTCGGCACATCCGGCAACATACTGGCGCGGACCAGGCTGGTGACCGCGATGCCGCGCAGTTGACCGCTGACGATATTGGCATGGGTTGCCGGAACCGGCGCGAAAGCCATGGGAATGTGGCCGCCGATCAGATCGACGAGCGCGGGACCAGTCCCTTTGTAGGGGACATGCAAGAGCGTGATGCCGGCAGCCTTGGCAAAATATTCACCGGTGATGTGGCTCGCAGTGCCTGCGCCGGCCGAACCGAAATTGAGCTTGCCTACATTTGCCTTCGCATAGGCAATAACTTCGGCAACTGTCTTCGCCGGAAACGACGGATGCACCACAAGCGAATTCGGCGACTGGCCGATCATGCCGATCGGCGCAAAATCCTTGCGCGGATCGTAGCCCGCTTTTGCATAGAGTGTCGGACCGATCGCGAGCGTGCCGGTATAGCCGAGCCCGATCGTGTAACCGTCGGGCGCGGCCTTGGCGATTGCGCGCGTGCCGACGGTGCCTCCCGCGCCTGGCCTGTTATCGACGATGACCTTTTCGCCAAGCTGCTCGCTCATCTTGTCGGCGATGGCGCGGCCGACGATGGATGTGCTGCCGCCCGGCGCAAAGGGGATGATCAGCGTAATGGGATGATCGGGGAAGTTCTGCGCGCTGGCATGGGATGCAGCCAGCAGCGCTGCCGCCACGCAAAGTCCCCGCGCCAAAAGCGACACCATGGCATTCCTCCCCAAGCAGATCTTGTTGCAGCCATGCTCGCGCAAACGCCGGGGTCGCGCAACGGGCTTGCTACTTCCAGGCGAAAACGGGCTGTTCGAGTTCCGCAACGCGGGTGATGCGGCCGGCCAGGAGTTCGCTGAACTGATAGACCAATGCTGCGGTGGGCGCGTGGATCATATGGCCGAAATGGCTGTAGCGGATCACGCGCCGCTCGCTCTCGGGAATGCTGATGAAATCGAACGCCTGCGGGCGCAGCAGCTCCGTCAGCGCGATCCGGTGGACCGAGGCGACTTCATCCGGATTGGGTACCAGTTGCCGGCTGTCGTCGGCCCACATCACCACCGGCGTAATCAGATAGCCGGAGCGTGTCGGATAATCGTCGAGCATCCCGATCACGTCGCTCGCGGTGAGTTGCAGACCAAGCTCCTCGTCGAGTTCACGCAGCGCCGTCTCGATCGGCGTTTCGCCGGGATCACAGCGCCCGCCCGGAAGCGCCCATTGATTGCTGTGAGCCCGAAGGCTGGACGCACGCAACGTCAGCAGAAGGCCGGTCGCAGCCTCATTGTCTGCATGGGCAAGGACCAGCGCCACGGCCGCACGCTTGAGCTGCTGTGCGGACGTTGCTGCGTGTTCGAGGCGGGTGAATGCGGCGACGCGGGCCTCGATTGCCGTCCGCGTGGCGGGATTGAAAGGAGCCATCATCCACGACCCTAGCACGGTCGCGGATGATGCAAAAACGGTCGTGCAGTGGCGACTATGCCAGTTCTGCAGCCGCCCGCTGCATATTGTCCGACATGTCCGAGGTCACCGTGCTCTGCTCCTCCACCGCGGCGGCGGTCGAGGTGACGAACTCGTTGACGTGCTCGATGGCCTGCTTGATCGTGACCAGCGCACTGACGACATCGCCGGAAATGCCATTGAGCGCCTCGATTTCGTTGGAGATTTTGTCGGTGGCCTGCTTGGCCTGATTGGCGAGGTTCTTCACCTCCGAAGCCACCACGGCAAAGCCGCGACCGGCTTCTCCCGCCCGCGCCGATTCGATGGTCGCGTTCAGCGCCAGCAGATTGATCTGGCCCGTGATGTCACCGATCAATCCGACAATGCCGCCCATGGCATGCGCCGCAGAGGTCAGCCGCTGCGCCTGGACATCGGCGGTCTCGACCTGCCCCACTGCAGCTTCGGCCGTCTGCCGCGACTTCACCATGGTCTCGGAGATTTCTCGAATCGAGGCGTTCATCTCCTCGCTGCCGGCAGCCACGGATTCGATCAGCGACCGCGCGCGCTCGGCCTTCATCCGGGCCATCGCCTGGGCGGTGATGTCGGTGGCATATTTGACCACTTTGAACGGCTTGCCGTTGAGATCGAAAATCGGATTGTAGGAGGCCTGGATCCAGACTTCGCGCCCGCCTTTGCCGAGCCGCCGATATTCCGCCGCCTGATAGATGCCGCGATTCAGGCTGGCCCAGAATTCGCCATAGGCAGCCGATGCACGCTCCATGGGATCGACGAACATGCTGTGATGGCGATCGCGAATTTCATCCAGCGAATAGCCGAGCGTATCCAGGAAATTCTGGTTGGCAGTGATGATGTTGCCGTCCATCCGGAACTCGATCACGGCCTGTGACTTGCGGATCGCCTGCATCTGGCCGTCGCTATCTGCTGCCTTCAGTTTCTGTTGGGTGACGTCGGTTGCAAATTTCACGACTTTGAACGGCTTTCCGACATCGTTCATGATCGGATTGTAGGTGGCCAGAATCCAGATTTCCTTGCCGCCCTTGCCGACGCGCTTGTATTCGGCTGCCTGATATTCACCGCGCGCAAGCCGTGCCCAAAAATCGCGATAAGCATTGCCGTCGCGCTCCTGCGGTTCGACGAACATGCTGTGATGCCGCCCCTGAATCTCCGAAAGGGCGTATCCCACGGTAGCCAGGAAGTTCTCATTGGCCGTGATGATCGTGCCATCGAGATTGAATTCGATCACCGCCTGCGCGCGATCGATCGCTGCAATCTTGCCATGGGCATCGAGGCTCGCCATCTTGCTCGCGGTAATGTCGGTGGCAAATTTGATCACCTTGTACGGCTTGCCATCGTCATTGAGGATCGGATTGTAGCTGGCCTCGATCCAGATCTCACGCCCGCCCTTGGCAATCCGTTTATACTGGGCGGCCTGAAACTGGCCCTTGTTGAGGTTAGCCCAGAACTCACGATAGGCAGCGCCATCACGGGTCGTTTGATCGACGAACAGGCTGTGATGCTTGCCCTTGATCTCATCCAGCGAGTATCCCATTGCGGCAAGAAAATTTTCGTTGGCGGTGATGATCGTCCCATCGAGATTGAACTCGATCACCGCCTGCGAGCGGCTGATGGCAGCCGCCTGCGCCAACGCATTCTGCAATTCCAATTTGCTGCGTCGATTGAACATAGGTTGCTCCGTGGCCAAAAAGGCCATTGCCGTAAAGATTTGGGCTGAAAAAAACTCGGATCGACGGCGCGCCCCATCGCGCGTCGTTACGTCAAATCATATAAAGTCTGATAGTCGCAGCTGGCCTAGTCGGCCAGCTGCTTGTTGTCGCCGATACGATTCCAATAGGCCGCCACTTTCTCGGCGAGCTGGCCCTGACGTTCGCCCTGCTTCGGCACGACACTCGGCGATGAGCCTTCCGGCATGCCGGCGACCATGCTGCGTGCGGCCAGCTGCTGGTAGTATTCCAGCACGGCGATGCGCAGGTTCGACGACAGGTTCGGCGTATCGCGCTTGCGCTCGATCTTTTCGATGTAATGTTCGATTGTCGTATTCTCCATCTTCACAATCGCCTGCAGGCTGGCCCAGAAGCTGTCTTCCAGGCTGACGCTGGTGCGCTTCTTGGACACAACAACGGAGCGCTTGCGGTTGACGTTCGGGCGGCTTGAGGTCTCGTAAGGCATTGGTAATTTCCTTTCAGTCTTTGAAATATTGGTTTCGTTTACGCATACACGTCAGTTCACCAGCACCGCGCCATCACAACGGATACCGGTCACCCAGACATCGGCTTGTCCGATGCCGACGCCGAGGCTGGAGAGCACGCCCACCAGCAATTGATCGAGAGCACCTGTGGCGAGGCTGAGAACGCCCCCCACCAGCGCGCCAAGCCCCGGAATTGGAATACCCAGGCCGAGAACATTCACGGTGATATTGAGATCGCCGAGCAAACTGCCGATCAGCGACGAGGTGAAATTGGTCGAGTTGACGGTCTTTTTCGTTTGCGCAGTGATGTCGGCATAGCTGAAGTCGACATTGACCGGCGTCGTGTTGCCCATCCCCACATGGGCTTTGCCGGTCACCTGGATGAGGCCGAGATCGACCAGGATCACAGGACCAGGATTGGGCTTGGTCGTCACGTTCTTCACGTCGGCCGGAGAAACATTGCCGATCCACGCATCGATGATCCCCGGCGTCACCCCGAGCGTCACCGTGGACGTATTGATGTTCGGATAGCCGCAGCTCAATTTGTTCAGCGTTGCCGTGCCTGACCCCACTTCCACGTAAACGGGCAGATTGACTGCGGAGAACGTGCTCGCACTCGCAGTGGAGTTGAGAACTTTGACTTGCAGAAATATGCGAGTCTGGGCGGTGTGAACGCTGATACCTTGCTTGCCGACCGCAACCCAGCTCGATCCCTGCGGCCGCTCGCCGATCTGGACGATCAACTGCACATTGGCGAGACCGGGCACGCCAATATTGAGGTCGGTCTTCACCTGGCTGCTGCCAGTCGCAAGACCGGCCGTCGCCTGCACCAGATCAAACAACGAGATGCCGACGCCGATCTTCGGCTTGGTTCCCGCCTTGAGGTCGGAATATGGGCCCGCGTCGATCAATGACAGCGGAGTGATCTTGGCTGTGGAAGCCGTCGCCGCCTGCGAGATGGTCGAGAGCGCTGTCGTCGCCGTGCTTGCGCCATTCGTCGATTGCTGCGCCCCTAGCGCGGCCGCCAGGATGTCGCCGACTTTGACGTTGGCGTTCAGGACCGAATCGTAAGTGCCTGCGGTGAGCCCTATGCGGGTGGACAAAGCCGATAGGAAGTCGAATGCATCGATACGCGTATTCAACAGCGCCTGATAATCCATCACCGACAGAGATAGCGTGGTCCCGAGCAACGACCCCAACACGCCATTGAGCAGGCCGTTATTCAGCGACGCCAGCCGCGAGCCGATAGCGAAGGATGCGACCTGCGTGTTGGCCGCGATCGCCTGGGTCTTGATCGTGAAGGCGCTGCTGCCCGTGAAGAATTTGCTGAAATAGAGTGGCGTCGATGTCTGCACAGTCACCCGTGCCGCATTTGCCGTGCCGACTGCCGGCGTGACGAAGCGGTTCTGGGGAGCGATGGTCGCATCAGCCGTGTAGGTGCCGAGCTCAACATTGGTCAGCGCGCTGGCCGGGAAATTGTTGTTCGTGACCGCGGATTTGGCGGCATTCGTGGCGTTGGTGAGATTGCTGGCGGCGACGATCGCCGCGAGATCGGCTGTGCTCTGGGTTTTGCGGCGATCGGCGGCGATGGTGCCGATGTCCACGCCAAGTGCCGCGCAAGACACCGCCAATGTCATGCCGACGACGGACATCAAGGCGATATTCCCGCGCTGATCGCGGGCGAAACGGCTGAGAAGATTCATGAACGCCACGATCAGAATCCTCCATACGGAATGGAAGCCGAACGCGTGATCAGCGTTGCCGGCTTCGGCACGAAGGGCAGCGAATAGATGAACATGGTCGATGCGTCGTAATTGACGGTCACGACGAACACGTTCGCATTCGAGGACGATGTCGCAGCGACCGTCGTCAGCTTTGCGGGAAGGATCAGCGGATAAGTCGCTGCATTGTTGGTGACATAAGTCGTTGCGAGCGAACTACGCTCGGTCTCGGTCATGCCGGCAACGGAGGAGCGCGCCGCTTCTGCTGCAAGCTGCTGCACGCCATGAATGACGGCGAGATATGAACCGAAG
The DNA here is from genome assembly GCA_023451825.1 of Pseudomonadota bacterium. Taxonomy (GTDB): domain Bacteria; phylum Pseudomonadota; class Alphaproteobacteria; order Rhizobiales; family Xanthobacteraceae; genus Tardiphaga. The sequence goes on along the minus strand of JAEXYA010000037.1, from coordinate 35,270 downwards.
ACGACGATGCCGAAGACGATCGTCAGAAATACGGGAAGCAGCATCGCGAATTCGACAGCACTTGAGCCGTGCCGACACGATGCAAAGGTCTTCAGGTATCTGATTGCGAATCTCGACATGATGCGAGCTTCGCAAGCGCGGGTGAAGACTACCTATACAACTTCTATTACCACAAGCAGGTGGTGATAATCCCATATGCAGGAATAGCGCGCGATATCTGCATCGAAAGTGATGACGTCATCAGTTTTTGAGGCAGCGACGCCGGGTTCCGCTAGATGTCATTGAAGCGAGAACGCAATGCTTCGAGCAACTTAGTGCTTTTTGCACCGCCTTCGTTGCGCGCGCATAGCAGCATTTGCGGCGTTCCCGGCGTCGGAAGATAATACTCATTAGCAATCATCAGACTCGATGGAACCAGCCGCTTCGGCAGCACCGTTAATCCAATCCCGGCTTTCGCCGCTTCGATGCGGGCATGAAAATCCGGACTGGAAAACGCGATGCGGTAGATCATTCCCTTGCGCTCGAGCGCCTGCACCATGATTTCGTGCATGATTTGGCCAGGCCAGGTCAGCAACGGGATCGGCGCACCGGGACTGAGTGTAAAATCCTTCGAACGTACCCAGACCACTTCGTCATCGCGATGATCGACGACCTCAACCATCGGATCAGGCGACGTATCGCTCATGCTCAGATAGATGCCGATATCGACAAAGCCATCGATCAGGCACTTCGCGATCTCAGCAGAGTTGTCGGCGTAAATGGAGATATTGGTCATCTCCGCTTTGCTGAGCACTTCCATCATGCGGCGGGAATAGATGTTGCTCAGGCCGATCCTGGTCGGCGTGTCATCCGGCGCGCCGCCGCGAAGCATCAGCAATTGATCATTGGCTTCGAGGATCTTCTTCGCCTGGATCAGAACAAGTTTGCCAAGTTCGGTTGCCGCCGACCCGTTTGCCGATTTCTGGAAAATGCTGCCGCCAACCACATGCTCGATGCGTTTGATCTGGGAACTGATCGCTGGCTGGCTGAGACCAAGCACCTTCGCGGCCTTGGTAATGCTACCCGTCTCGGAGATGCCGACGACTGACCGCATGATCTCGGTAGGAATGCTCGAACTTTGATATCTGCGATGCATCGACATGGTCCTCTTAGATCGGCCGCACTCGTTGCCTGAGCGACGAAACGCCCTCCGTTTGACCCACCGAAGCACAAAGCCTTCCGCGCAGGAAACTTGGCGATGTCACTGCCGAGGCCGCGGTTGCAGACAATCTATTCCACACCTCATCAAAGTGTATCTATCCGTTGCTGCTGCCAAGCACTTTCACGCTTTTTTCGGCTTGGTACCCACATTCAGCGTCACAGCACCTTATGGAGAGGTTTTATTATACCTTAATCGACATCATCATACCCACCAAACCAACGATCCGATTGGCAGCCGGGCATAAAAAGCACTGATTCGATCACCGGCTCCCACACGATGCGCCGACATCATCCGGATGACGAAACCTTTTTCATCGTCCCGCTCAGAACATAGGCGAGGCCAGCTCCCGACAGCGCGCCGGCCAATTTGACAAGCGCATCCGGAATGCGGCCGTGCCGATCAGGCGTCAAATGCTGCAGCACTTCGAGACCCACGGCGGCGCCACCGACCAGAAGAGTTACTAGCCATAAGTGGCGCGGATACGCCATCCCGAACAACAGACCCACAGCAGCAAATGCAAGGAAGCGCTCGCCGCTGACATCCCCGACATGCGGGCGCAGGCCGATCGGCGAGAGGGTCGCAAAAGCAATCGCCAGCAGCGTCGACCAGGCCAGAATGATGATAATTTTTCGAAACATCGCGCGGTCATATCGCAATTGAGCGCCGACACGGCGCTTGTTGCGATGCAGGGTTAATCGGCTGGAACAAATTGGCGATCCCGGGAAGACTCGAACTTCCGGCCTACGGTTTAGGAAACCGTCGCTCTATCCGGCTGAGCTACGGGACCGCTCGCGTGGCTGAACACCACTTGCCAGTTCCATATCAGAGCCCGGTGCAGGTCGCTACCACTTCTCGCTTCTGGCCTCACATTCCTTTGAAAGGCAACAACGAGGAAACCGGAACGGCGACGGCCATCAGGTGTTTGCAAAGGTATCAAGACATAGATGGAGAATCCACATGAGCACCATGAAGCTTTTGACTGCCGCCGCTGTCGTCACGGGATTGATGGCAACGCCTGTGCTGGCAAAGGATCAGGTCAAGCACCGCGCGAAGATCAAATCCGACTACAGCGTGCAGATGAACGATGGCTATCGTGACAACGGATATCGCGGCGACATGCGCCGCTCGGACACCGGCTTCTGGCCTGCCGACGTGGCCGCCGGTGCGGTTGGTGGCGCAATTGGCGTAGCCGGCGCGGCTGTCAATACGGCAGGCGCAATCGCCACCGCCCCGTTCCGCTCCTGGGACAATAGCTATGCGTATTACAACGGCCCGATGGACAACTATGATTCGCGCGACTCATACGCGCGACGCAACAATTTCGTCTGTCAGCCAGGCACCTGGGTCCGCGGTGAGGATGGTCAGCGGCATATCTGTCAGTAAGAGATGACCTATAGCTTAGATAACTATGGCAAAGGGCGGCTCACGGGCCGCCCTTTCGCTTGCGGGACACATGGATATCAGAGCCAGCGGCCACGCGAGACCACACGCCCAGCATGAGATTGACACATCAACTACACAATGAACGCATGTGTAGCGCCCCTCTCATTCGCATTTCCTCCGATAAATCGAGAATAATTGGACAGTTCGCGAGTTCCATCCCTGCGGAGACGCAAACCTGCTTTGTGTCTAAAAAGGGGGAGAAATGCGTCAGACGCGGTTGAAAAATGACGCGCGATGGTGACAATCGCCCCAGATACGACCACGGGGGCGGACGTGATCAGATCGAGGCAATCGAGCCCGATAACAATGACATCGACAGTCATCCTGCTTGCAGCGTTGTTCGCGCTGCAGCCGGAGCGCGCCCATGCGCAATGGTGGACTGCAGCTCCCGCTGATTATGAAGACTGCGCCGAGCGCGTCGAAAAATCGTCATTGAGTGGCGAAGCAAAAGCAACGGCACTATCGAATTGCGAAAGCCAGTTCGCCGGACGCCGCAAGCGGGGTGGCGGCTACACCTATTACGATTTCATGCAAAACCGCAGCTTCGACATTGCCGGACCGAATCCCACCGCCGCTGAGCAGAAGATCATCGACGAGCAATACGCGCTCTATCTCAATACTCAGCGTCGCAGCATCATCCTTGCTGCCTTCGCCAAGAAGCAGAGCGAGGCCGAGCCGCCGGCCGCAGTCGAAACCGATTTCCGGGACGACGCCGCAGTAAAGGAAACAATCAAAACCACGCCGCCCGTCGCACTTCCCCGCCCGCGGCCAAAACAACGCGCAGCCAAAGGCCCCGATTGCGCCACAGAACCGCTCGCCTGCGGATGGTCGAAACTGTCGTCGGGCCTGAAGGATATCAAGGACGCGCTGTTCGGCACGCCGGCGCCGGGCAAGACCAAGCGGACCTGATACGGCTCAAGCTTTGCGAGCCATACGGACCGTCGCCGACGCGCTCAGTCCGAGATCACCATCGCCCAGAACACGCGGTAGGGAGACTTTGGATTGGCCACAGAGGCCACGCCAACCTTGCGTGCGCCGGCCATCAGCAGATTGGCGCGATGACCGGGGCTGCCTTCCCACTGCTTCAACGTTTCCGGGAAGGTGAGAAAACCAGCGGCGATATTTTCCGCGGCCTTCGACTTGCGGAGTTTCGCAACACGCGTGGAAAATGCCCCGCCGACGTCATGGCTGACCTTGCCGCTTGCGGACATCGCCTGCGCCTGGACGAGAGCGACCGCTGCAAGCTTATTGTCCTGAACGACGGCCGACAGCTTATGCGCACGCCGGAATGCACTGATCTGGCTGGCATAATCCGCCGCATGGACCGGCGACGCCTGCATGGCGATCGCAAGACAGGCCAGCAGAACCGTTCGGGACACGGGCGATTTCATCGGTACACTCAGCGCTTATGGCGATGCCGGATGACGGATCGGCGACGCAGTGGCTTTTCGATGATGACGGATTGAGGCGACTGAAGAGCACGGCGCTGTTCTGCCAAGCGCGCGTCATAGCCTGGCGATGGTGTCACCGTCGGAGGCACGGCCGACGCCGGGACGACGCTCATGCATCCGAGCAAAACGACAACCGGCGAACTTACAAAAACAGGCCGCATCCGCTGGCCTTTCGAAGTCGTTTGTAAAAAGGGCCTGAAGCGCCAATACGCTTCAGGCCCAAGCTTGCAAAACCGACGCTTACTTCTTGGCCTTCTTCGCCTTGGCGGCGGCCTTCGGTGCAGCCTTGGCCTTCTTCACCGTCTTCGCAACCTTGGTGGTCTTCGCGACCTTGGTGGTCGCAACCTTCTTGGCCTTGCGGCGGCGATGTCCGAGCGGAATGCCAAGCTTGATGGCCTTCTGACGCAGCGAACCACCGGTGCGCTTCATTTCCTTGGCAATCTTCTCAAGCGGGGTCTGGGCCTTGGAATGTGCGCGGAGAGTCTTCTCGTCTTCCTTGGTGTATTCGCGACGCACGAGTTTCTTTTTTGCTTGCTTGGCCATTGGAGCTCCGATTTGTAGTTGATAAATTCGATCGGCACACGTTCTACCGATGATAATGAAGGGATTGAACGTCAGCTTCGTTGCAAGATAATCGAACCGTCGTCAAATCACGCGACTATCTATACTAGAGAAGTTAGGAATGACATAGCCTTGATGCCACATTGCGGTGAGCAGTATTGAACGCCCATTGCGCCTTATCGAACTCATGAAGTGATATGAGTCTACTACTTCGGCATCGGCCCCGTTGCAGGCTTGGCAACTACGTTAAAAATTAGTGCAGGAAGCCTCCGTCCACTCGCCTGGCTGTCGGCGAACTCCATAGTTGGATGCACAATATTACCGCCGCAACTTGATGCTACGTGCAATTGATGGACAACTCGCCCGACATACTCACTCTTGCGCAGCGCGCCCGAGCAAGTTTCTGAATGTGTAGCAACCCAGAAACGTCGCAATCAATGACGATGGGCAATTACAGCCCGCGGATATCCTGAACCGATAGCGCCGGCGACCCGCACTTCGCGTGCTCCGCAGCCTTGACGAGGCCGATAACGCGTCGACTCAATGGCGTAGCGATCCGATATTGATCCGCCAGTTGCACCACCACGCCTTGGAGATAGTCGATTTCAGTGGGACGACCGCGCTGCAGATCCTCCCACATCGATGAGCGCGCATTGGTATCGATCTTCATCACCCGCCGCAGAACAATGCCGAACAGGCCATCCGGCAATCGGAGCAGATGCGGCGTGAGCCAGGGCGGCATCGCCGTCGGTGACACCGGCGAAATGCCCGAAGCACGCAACACCATGAGCCCTTCGGTGATCTGATCTGCGAGCAAGAGCCGCCAGGAGCGCTGCTGCAATTGCGCGTGGAGCGGCAGGTCGGACAACGCATTCAACGCGTTGCTCAAATTGACCAGCAATTTGCCCCATTGCACCCCGGCGATGTTGTTCGTGGATTGCACCGGGAGATTCGCAACCACCAACGATGCCGCGGTATCGCCGATGTCGTGTTCGACAACCAGTGCACCGGATGTGGCGCGATGCACGGTCCCATCGTCCCGCGTAACCACGTTGAATGGCACCATACCGCCCAATACGCGACGACCGGGCAAAGCCCGCCTGAGGATCGCGACATTGCCGACGCCATTCTGCAGACTGACAATGACAGCATCTTCAGCCGCATGCCGGACGATGAGTTCAGCCATTGCAGCGGTATCACCGCTCTTGACGGTGACGAGGATGATGCCGGCATCGTTCATGATCGCCGGATATTCGGACGGTGTGACTTGCCCAGCAGGCAGGTGCCAGCGGCCGCCTTCGAAGCTGGTGAGGTGCAGTCCGTGATGCGCGATACCTTCCACCACGCGCGGGCGGGCGAGCAGCGAGACTGTGCGACCAGCCGCGGCGAGCATGCCACCGACAAAGCAGCCTATGCTGCCGGCGCCGGCGATGCAGATGGGGCGTTGCGCGTTCACGTCACCTCCCGATTTTATGATGCCCGGATGCTAGCAAAGTGCCGCAGCACTGCCTACCGATGGAACCGACGAGACTTGTCCGCGTCATATCGCGCAGCTATCTTTTTATGGGCTGGCTGAACAGGAGATGACGATGGGTTTGCTCGACATTCTGAATGGCATGGCCAATGGTCCGCGCGGCCCCAGCGATCCCAATGACAAGAGCGGCGGTATGTCGCCGCTCACCATGGCGATCCTCGCGCTGCTTGCCTACAAAGGCTACAAGCATATCACCGGCACCCAGCAGCAGCCTGCTCCGCAAGGTCATCCGCAACCGGCGCCGACACAGGCCAGTGCCGACAATGGCGGCGGCCTCGGCGGACTACTGGGTGGGCTCCTCGGCGGCAATGCCGGAAGCGCTCAAAGCGGCACGACCGGTGGCGGTCTCGGCGATCTGCTGCGCGGCCCGCTCGGCGGCATTCTCGGCGGCGCGGCGGCCGGCAGCGTGCTGAGCGGCGGCCTCGGCGATCTCGTCAAGCGCCTGCAGGAGAATGGCCATGGCGACGCGGCTGACTCATGGGTGCAATCTGGACCGAACAAGCAGATCGCGCCCGGCGACCTTGGCGCCGCACTTGGTGCCAACGATATCGCTCAACTGACGTCGCGCACCGGCCTGTCGCGCGAACAGCTGCTGTCTGAACTCAGCAACGAATTGCCCGGCGCGGTCGATGAATTCACGCCGCATGGTCGGCTGCCGACCGACGATGAAGCTTCGTCGCGTTGGGTCTAGTTTGTTTTAACAAAGGGGGAATTGCGATGCTTTGGATCATTCTTGTCGGCTTCGTCGCGGGCATTCTCGCCCGCATCATCTCGCCGGGCCCGAACAATCCGTCGGGCTTCATCCTGACCACGGTGCTCGGCATTGCCGGCGCGTTTCTGGCGACCTTTGTCGGCCAGCAGATCGGTCACTATGGCCCGAACCAGGGTGCAGGCTTCATCACCGCCACCATCGGCGCGCTGGTGGTGCTGTTCATCTGGAACAGACTGGTCGCGCGCGGATCGATCCCGGATCCGGGCCGCCGCTAAGCACTGAATGAAAAGCCCTGGTCGCATCGACCGGGGCTTTTTTCTTAGGCTCGCACCGACAGAAGGTGCATGCCAGCATCCATGCGCACGAGCTCGCCCGTCATATGACCGGACGGCGGCGTGGCGAGGAAGCAGATGAGCTGCGCGATATCTTCGGCTGTCGAGGCAGCGTGCAGCGGCACCCGTGCGATGACGGCCTCACGCACCTTGGACGCCGCGTCGGCGCCGCGCCCCTTGGTGAACCAGGGCGTGTCGATATAGCCGGGGCAAACAGTGTTGACGCGGATCAGCGGTGCCAGCGCACGGGCCAGCGACAGCGTGATCGAGTTGAGCGCGCCCTTGCTGGCCGCATAGGCAACGGACGAGCCGGCGCCGGATAGGCCCGCCATCGACGACACGTTCACAACTGCCGCCGCGCGACCGGACGCCTTCGCGCTGGATTCCAGCAGTGAGCGCGCCGCACGCACCATCTGATATGGGCCGATGGTGTTGACGCCGTAAATCCACTGGAAGTCTTCGGCCGACAGCCCATCGAGATCGTCATGCGCGACATGTTTGGTGACACCGGCATTGTTCACCAGCGCATCGATACGGCCCCACTTCTCCGCAGCGGCGACGATCTTCTTGCAGTCCTCGTCCTTGGAGACATCACCCTGCACCACGACGACTTCGGCAGCGCCAAGCTTGCGGCATTGCTCGGCAGTCGCTTCCGCCTCTTTCGCGCTCGACGAGTAATTGATCACAAGCCGCGCGCCGTCCTTGGCAAGAATGGCTGCCGTCGCAGCGCCAAGCCCCGAAGCAGATCCCGTGATTACCGCGCACAAACCATCCTTCGACATCCGCATTCCCTTTGTTTCTGTTCTTCAGCGGGAGTGATCTAACACAGCCGCTTCGCGCTGGTATACAACGCAAAAAGCTGCGCCATCCACTCGTGGCGCGGAATAAGCGCGCATCATGCCGCCACTGCAGACCACAATGCAGGTGCGCCGCTTGCATCATGCCGGCTTTTCATCATCATGCCCGCCAACAAGAGTGGCAGCACCCCATGCCCGGCATTCCTTGCCGAATGAGATGCGCTATCAGACGGGGAACGCCTTGACCGAGACAGACAATTTCGTCGCCGAAACCGCCGAACGCATTTTTGCGGATCTCGCGGACGCACAAACCATCAATCACGACAAGCAAGGCAGCTGGAAAGCGCCGCTCTGGCAGGCGCTGACCGACAACGGCCTGGCCCTCTCCTGGGTGCCGGAAGACTGCGATGGCTCCGGCACCAGCATGGCCGAAGGTTTCAGCGTGCTCAGCGCCGCCGGCCGTGCCGGTGTCAGCGTTCCGCTCGCCGAAACCATGCTCGCCGGCTGGCTGCTGGCGCAAGGCAAGATCCAATCGCCCGAGGGCATGATGACCGTCGCACCGGCTTCGCCGCGCGATCGCCTCACGCTCAATGCCGATGGCACCATTTCGGGCCGCGCCCGCGCTGTGCCCTTCGCCAAGGAAGCGAAATATATCGCCGTGATCGCCGGCAGCTCCATCGCATTGATCGACGCCAGCGCCTGCAAGATCGATGCAGGTCTCGGTCTCGCTGGCGATCACTCCGACACCGTGCATTTCGACAAGGTGAAGCCGGTCGCGATCGCGAAAGCGCCTGCCGGCATCGACGAGCATGCCTTGCTGTTGATGGGCGCCCTCGCCCGCAGCTTGCAGATCGCCGGCGCGCTGGAATCGATGCTCAGCATCAGCGTGCAATATTCCGGCGAACGCGTTGCGTTCGAGAAGAAGATCTCAAAATTCCAGGCCGTGCAGCACAATCTCGCAAGACTCGCCGGCGAAACGTCAGCCGCCCTTGCTGCCGCCAGTTCTGCCGCCGATGCCTTCTCGCACGGTGCTGACATCGACGACGCATTGTTCCTCGAAGCCGCCGCCGCAAAGATCCGCTGCTCGGAAGCGGCCGAAAAAGGCGCCGCCATCGCCCATCAAGTGCATGGCGCTATCGGTTTCACCAGCGAGCACATCCTGCATCGCTACACGCTCCGCGCCCTCGCCTGGCGGGATGATTTCGGCAGCGAAAGCTATTGGGCTGTCGAACTCGGTAAGCTGGTCGCCAAACGCGGCGCCGATGAGCTGTGGCCGCTGGTCGCGTCACGCTAACGAAGGAAAAACATCATGACCGCAGCCCTTCGTTTCGATCCGATCCGCCTCCCGCCGGAATGCGAACAGCTCCGCAAGGAAGTCCGCGCCTTCCTCGCCGATGAAATTGCCGCCGGCACCTTTGATCCGCATCGCCCGGTGCAGGAAGACGCCGACAACCGCGAATTCTCCCGCCGCGTCGGCGAGAAGGGCTGGCTCGGCATGACATGGCCGAAGAAATATGGCGGCCACGAGCGCAGTTTTCTGGAACGCTATGTGGTCACCGAGGAAATGCGCGTGGCCAATGCGCCGGTGCGCCGCTTCTTCGTCGCCGACCGCCAGAGCGGCCCGGTGCTGCTGAAATACGCGCCCGAACATATCAAGATGGACATCCTGCCGCGCATCTGCCGCGGCGAGATCTGCTTCTCCATCGGCATGAGCGAGCCGAATTCCGGCTCCGACCTGTTCGCCGCCAAGACCAAGGCCACCAAGACCGATGGCGGCTTCCTGATCAATGGCAGCAAGATCTGGACGACCTCGGCGCATATCGCCGACTACATGATCGCGATCTTCCGCACCTCGCCGCCGACCAAGGAAAATCGCCGCCACGGCCTCACCCAGTTCCTGGTCAATATGAAGACGCCAGGCATCAAGGTGAATCCGATCGACCAGATCACCGGCCAGCAGGAATTCAACGAGGTCGTCTTCACCGACGCCTTCATTCCCGACGATCACATGCTCGGCGAGATTGATGGCGCCTGGAAACAAGCCACCTCTGAACTCGCTTACGAGCGCTCCGGCCCCGAGCGTTTCCTTGAGACCTATTACACGCTGACCGAACTCGTCCGCGCTGTCGGCCCTGAGCCGGATACGCGCAGCGCCGAAGGCATCGGCCGCCTGGTCGCGCAGCTGCACACCATGCGCCGTATGTCGGTATCGGTGGCCGGCATGCTGCAAGCGGGCAAGGAGCCGGTGGTGGAAGCCTCCATCGTCAAGGACATCGGCACCGTGTGGGAGCAGCAGTTGCCGCATCGCGTCCGCGACCTCGCCGCTTTTGTCGATGAGAGCGCCTCCAATCACGCCACGTTGGAGGAGATGCTCGATTTCGCCATCAAGACGGCGCCGAAACTCACCATCCAGGGCGGCACGACGGAAGTGCTGCGCGGCATTATCGCCCGCGGCCTCGGCCTGCGCTGATCAAACCGATTGAATTGAGGACATCATGACAACCTACAAAGATATCGCCGTCGAAACCCGTGGCCACATCGCGATCATCGAGATCCGCAAGCCGCCGCTCAACTTCTTCGACATCCTGCTGATCCAGCAGATCGCCAATGCGCTCGACGAAATCGACGCCAATCCCGAACTGCGCGCCACCGTGCTGTGCGCGCAGGGGAAGGCGTTCTGCGCCGGCGCCGATTTCAGCGATCCGAACCGCAAGGAGACCGTTGCGGAAGCCGAAGGCAAGAAGGGCGGCGATCCCGCCGACAATCTCGGCTCCATCGGCCATCTCTATATGGAAGCCGTACGCATCTTCCGCGCCAAGAAGCCGATCGTCGCTGCCGTGCAGGGCGCCGCCATCGGCGGCGGCCTCGGCCTTGCCGTGTCCGCTGATTTCCGCGTCGCCTGCCCGGAAACGCGCTTCGCCGCCAATTTCACCCGCCTCGGCTTTCATCCCGGCTTCGGCCTGACGGTGTCGCTCACCGAGCTGATCGGCAAGAACAATGCCGAGCTGATGTTCTACACCTCGCGCCGCGTCGGCGGCGAGGAAGCACTGAAAATGGGCCTCGCCAATGTGCTGGTGCCGCAGGACCAGGTCCGCGATGCCGCCATCAAGCTTGCCGAGGAAATCGCCGAGAACTCGCCGCTCGGCCTGCTATCGACCCGCGCCACCATGCGCAACGGCCTCGCCGACCGCGTCGCCAAGGCCACCGAACACGAGCTCGCCGAGCAGACGCGCTTGCGCAAGACGGAAGACTTCAAGGAAGGCGTTGCGGCCACGTCCGAACGCCGGGTACCGAACTTCAAGGGGCGCTAAGTCCCCGCCGGGTTTGTTTTGCAAACCTCACACTGAAATGGCCGGAGGAAACTCCGGCCATTTTAATTTGTCCCTCTCCCACCCTCATGGTGAGGAGGCGCGCAGCGCCGTCTCGAACCATGAGTTGTTGTCATCCGTCGAGACGCCGCTACGCGGCTCCTCAGGATGAGGGCGGAGTGGGTCGAAAACTACGGAGCCTTTTTCACCACCAGCGCGTCCACAATCGTCACGCCCTCTCCTTCCGGATGCACCAACACGGGATTGAGTTCGATCTCCGCCACCTCGCCTTTGAGCTGCGCAGCCAATTGCGAGACCTGCGCGATCAGTCCCGATGCGGCTGACACATCCGCTTTCGCCGCGCCACGAAACCCGTTCAGCAGTGGCGCGCCTTTCAAGGCGCCGAGCATCTCTTCCGCTTCCTGCGCACTCACAGGTGCCGGGCGATAGACGACATCCTTGAACAGCTCCGTTGTCACGCCACCGAGCCCTACAATCACCATCGGCCCGAATGTCTTGTCCAGCAGCGTGCCGACGATGATCTCAACGCCTTTCTTTGCCATCGGCGAGATAAGAACGCCCTGAAGCGCCGCCTGAGGTCGATGCGCCTGCGCGCTCGTAATCAGCGCATCATATGCAGCGGCGGCCTCATCTCCGGTCGCAATGTTCACCTTCACGCCGCCGACCTCGCTCTTGTGCGGGATATCGCGCGACTGGATCTTCATCACCAGCGGGAAGCCGACCTTGGCAATCGCCGCGTCGAGTAGCGATTTTTCGGCAACAAGAATTTCGTTCGGCAAGGCAACGCCCGCGACCTGCAGCAGCGTCTTGCTGTCATGCTCCGACAGGGTCGGCGCTGTGAGATGCTTGGCGAGATCCACCGGCGCCAGCGCAGCCTCGGCGACAGCCACGACCGGCTTGAAACGCGCATGGTCGACCAGCTTGCGCAACGCCACGCTCGCATGCGTGAGCCCGGACAGCACCACGACACCGAATTCCGCGAGCCCGCTCCGCGCAAAATTCGACGGCAACGTATAGGACCAGAACACGATCGGCTTGTTTTGCGCCGTGATCACCGGCTTCAGATCCGGCGTCTTGAACGGCATCCGCGTTTCGCTGGACAGCGAGATCACCACCAGGATCGCATCGACCTCATGCGATTTGTCGAGCAGCTCGATCGTCTTCTGCAGCCCACCGCTATGCACCGCCTGAGCGGTGATATCGACGGGATTGCAGGCTGAACCATAAGACGGGATCAGGCCGCGAATTGTCGCCTGCACGCCCTCCGACAATTCCGGCACGTGCAGCCCCTGCGCCGACACGGCATCGGCTCCCCAGATTCCTGCGCCGCCCGAGACGGTGACGACCGCCACCCGATCCCCCTTCGGCAACGGCGCCGTGGTCAGCACAGCAGCAATACTGACGGCTTCATCGAGATCATTGGAGACGATGAAGCCATAGCGCGCGAACACCGCGTCATAAGCAGCCGTCCATCCCGCCATGCTCGCCGTATGCGAGGCGGCCGCGCGCTCCCCCGCGCCAGACCGGCCGACCTTGGTCACGATGATCGGCTTGCCGATCTCTGCGGCCTTCTGCGCGGCGGACAAAAATTTGTCGATGTCGCGAATGCCCTCGATAAACAGCAGGATCACGTCGGTGGCGGGATCCCGCACCATGTAGTCTAGGAATTCGCCCGCTCCGAGGTCGGATTCATTGCCCGTCGAGATCACGGTGCTCAGCGCGATGCCGAGGGCCTTGGCACGATTATAGATGGCAAAGCCGATGCCGCCGGATTGCGCGACGATGCCGATCCGCTTGCTTGTCGCGACAAGCCGCGGTTGATCGGGCCTGATATCCACGGTCGGACTGAAGGTCGCGGCGATACCGGCGATCTGGTTGTAATAGCCTTCGGCGTTAGGCCCGGAAATCCGCATGCCCGTGCGCTTCGCCAGCGCTGCGATCGCGTCCTGCATGGCAATGGACTCACCGCCCTCCTCCGCAAAGCCGGAGGAGATGATGATCGCGTGTTTCACGCCGAGCGCAGCGCATTCCTCCAGCGCGCCCAGCACCGCACGCGCAGGGATGATGACGATGGCGAGATCGACCGACTGCCCGATCGCGCCCATGGATGGATAGCATTTCAACCCATCGATATCGGGATAGTTCGGATTGACCGGATAGATCGCGCCGGTAAACGCATTCTTGCGCAGGAAAGCCAGAAGCAGCCCCGGGATCTTGTGGACGTCACGCGAGGCGCCGATGATGGCAATGCTGGATGGGTTGAAGAACGTATCCAGCGGATGCGGATTCGCCGCGGCCGTTGCGCTGCTCATGGAATGGCGCTTCCCGTTTTATATTGTTGCGTGATGGTGCGGCGATTGCCGCGATCACGCAACGACGTGAAACGTGACCCCGCCCAGCAGAAATGCATCACCCGCCGACGGGCATCCCCGCGCCCGTGCTTTTCCCATCACCTGCGCGACATCATTGACGCGGAATTTGAGCCCGGTCATCGCCTCGGCGGCGCCTTTGGTGAAGCGCAGGCAACCGTTCGGGAAGACGATCTGCGGATCATTGCCCTTCGACGACGTCAGCGGGATGCCGATGAGATTGCTCCAGTGCTGCGCGAGATCATAGTGATCCGGGCTCTGCAACTCGACTTCCAGCAGCGCGCGCGTGACGTCGTGACGGATCGCCTCCTGCCAGTTCGGGCCAGCCGGCGGATAGGCATCGAAATCGTCGTCGCTGCCTGCGGTGTGATTGAATTCGATGAAGGCGGCTCGGCAATCGCGCGGATGCAGCTGCACGCCGTGATAGGGCGGATGATCGATCACATTGGCAGTGCGAACGCCGATCGAGGCGGCGAAGCGTCCGCGCTCATCGGGATCCTCGCAGGACAGGATCACCATATAGCCGCCGCGCCCGCCGGACTTTTCGATGAAGCGACCGGCTGCCGTGCCGGGCTGCGTCGGCGCCACCACTTCGAGCAGCGTGGCATCGACCGGCATCAGCGCATTTTCGAGCCCGTATTTTTCCACATGCGGATCGCGATAGCAGACATCGAGGCCGAGGATCGCCGTGATGTCAGACACGACCGGCTCCAGATGCGGAGCGACCAGACAAACTTGCCGCAACCGCATCTGGCTCATGATCATTGTCCCTTGAAGACTGGCTTGCGCTTTTCGACGAAGGCCTTTGAGGCCTCCTTGTGATCGTCGGTGTCGCTGCAGCGGGTGTGATGGATCGCCTCGCCGTCGAAACAGGCTTCCAAAGTCATCGTCTCGGCATTGTTGATATTGGCCTTGATGTAGCCGTAGGTGATGCTGGGGCCACGTGCGAGCGACATTGCGAGTTCGCGCGCTGCCGTTTCCACTTCGGCGTCATCGACCACCTTGGTGACCATGCCCAACCCAAGCGCCTCCTGCGCCGTCAACACCGGCGACATCAGATACAGCTCGCGCGCCTTGGCGCTGCCGAGCATTTTTGTCAGAAAATAGGTGCCGCCGTAATCGCCGGAGAAGCCGACCTTGGCGAAGGCCGTGGTGATCTTCACCGAGCTCGAGGCAACGCGGAGATCGCATGACAGCGCAATGGACAGACCCGCGCCTGCAGCAGCACCGTCGAGCTGTGCCACCACCGGCTTCGCCATCGTGTGCAGGGTGCGCGAGACTTCCATGCCCTTGCGCAGATTGACCCGCTTGGCCTCGAACGGCAGCGGCGCCCGGCCGGCGGCCATCGACTTCACATCGCCGCCGACACAGAAGGTGCCGCCAGCGCCCTTGATCAGCACCGCGCGCACCTCATGATCTTCCTGGGCGCGGCGCGCGGCCGCGACCAGACCTTCGGTCATTTCCACGTTCAGCGCATTGCGCCGATCCGGGCGGTTCATGGTGATGGTGAGAAGACCGTTATCGAGGTCCTGCAGGACGATGTCGCTCATCAAGTATTCCTTTTCTTTTTCTTCGTAGCCAAACCCACCGCCCTCATGGTGAGGAGGCGCCCGCAGGCGCCGTCTCGAACCATGAGATGCTGGAGCTCCACTGCCATCCTTCGAGACGCCGCTATGCGGCTCCTCAGGATGAGGACGGAGCCTTACTTCTTCACCAGCGGGCAACGCGATTCCGACAGTGGCTGGAACGCCTGGTCGCCCGGCACCGTGGCGAGCAGCTTGTAGTAATCCCAGCGGCCCTTCGAGTCCGACGGCTTCTTGATCTCGAACAGATACATGTCATGCACCATGCGGCCGTCCTCGCGGATCTTGCCGTTCTTGGCGAACATGTCGTTGATCGGCAGTTCCTTCAGCTTGGCGATCACCGCTGCTGAATCCGTCGTGCCGGCCGCCTTCACAGCCTTCAGATAGTGGCCCACCGACGAGTAGACGCCGGCCTGCGCCGAGGTCGGCACGCGGCCCTTGTTGCGCTCCTGGAAGCGCTTGGTGAAGGCGCGGGTTTCGTCGTTCAGGTCCCAATAGAACGCTTCGGCGAGAACCAGGCCCTGGGCCGTTTCGAGACCGACGCTGTCGATGTCCGAAATGAAGGCGAGCAGCGGCGACATCTTCTGGCCGCCCTTCTTGGTGATGCCGAATTCCGCAGCCTGCTTGATGGCATTGATGGTGTCGCCGCCGGCATTGGCGAGGCCGATCACCTTGGCGCCCGACGATTGGGCCTGCAGCAGGAAGGAGGAGAAATCCGCGGTGTTGATCGGATGCCGGACATTGCCGAGCACCTTGCCGCCGGTCTTCTTGATCACGTTCGACGTATCGCGCTCGAGATCCTGGCCGAAAGCATAGTCGGCGGTGAGAAAGAACCAGCTGTCGAGCCCCTGCTTCACCGTGGCAAGGCCCGTCACATTGGCCTGCGCATAGGTGTCATAGGCGTAATGCACGGTATAGGGACCGCAGGCCTCGTTGCTGAGGCGGATGGCGCCCGGGCCGCTATACATGATGATCTTGTTGCGCGCCTTGGCGATCTCGCCGGCGGCCAGCGCGGTCGCCGATGCAGCGACGTCGATGATCGCCTCGACACCCTGATTGTCGAGCATGTCGCGTGCGATATTCGCCGAGAGGTCCGCCTTGTTGAGATGATCGCCGACCACGATCTCGACCTTGCGGCCCAGCACTTCGCCACCGAAATCTTCCGCGGCCATCTTCGCGGCGAGTTCGCTGCCGGGGCCGGTGATATCGGCATAGAGGCCGGACATATCGAGGATCGCGCCGAGCTTGAGCGGCTTGTTCTGCGCCATCGCCCCCGATGTCGCGGCCAGGATCATGGTCGATGCGAGCAGGCTAGAAAGTAGAGTCTTGGTCTTCACGTAGTCCTCCCTCGTCGCGCATTTTTGCGCGGCATTCGTTGTTGACGCGATCATGCCGCAAGGGAACAACAGCGGCAAGCCGCTGCAGGGTGAGACATCGCGCGAGAATCGCTCAAAGGATGCAGCTGTTTCCGCAAAGCGGAATGGACGCGTGCCGCGATACCGACATAGGGTTGAGCGTCAGCAAACAGGGTGGGTCATGCGTGTCGCGATCAATGCGCGTGTGAGACGGCGAACTGCCGCGGCCTTGCTAACCCCGCTTTGCATCACCGCGTCGATCACGATCGCACACGCCTCTGCCTGCTGGTTCGAACCGCAAGGCATCGGCCGCATCGCGTCCGCCATCGATATCCGCACATTGCGCATGAGCGACGGTGCCGAAATCCGCCTCGCCGGTATTGAACCCGCCGACACGCCGCCCTCCGCCGATATGATCAGGGCCCTGATCCCCGTCGGCGATATCGCGATCCATGGCGACTCCGACACCCCCGATCGCTATGGCCGCCAGACCGGCTTCATCTTTTCCGACATCGACGGCCGGCCGCTTCAAGCTCGTATTCTCAGCACCGGTCTGGCCCTTGCCTCCGGCACCCTTTCCGACCGCGGCTGCGCCGCGGAACTCGCCGCAGCCGAGGCCACGGCCCGCCGTGCCAAAACGGGACTATGGTCGCGCGATGGCGTCATCAAAAACGCCGCAATTCCGGGCGACATTCAGGCGCAGTTGGGGCGTTTCGTCGTGGTCGAAGGGCGCGTTTTGTCCGTCCGGGAAGCCGGCAGCACGACTTATCTCAATTTTGGCCGTCGCTGGACACGGGACTTTGCCGTGTCTATTTCAAGGCGCATGATACCAGCCTTCGCAGGGGCAGGAATTGTGCTGAAATCCCTCGAAGGACGACGGATTCGGGTGCGTGGATGGGTCGAGAGCCGCGGTGGGCCGCGGATCGAGGTCCGCCATGTGGGGCAGATCGAGGCGGTCGGGGACCAGGTGACCGCCAGGGATTGAGGCAGGACGCAGCGACGTGACGTGTGTGGGACGGCAAACCAGCTTGAGCCGCCGCCTTTGGGCTGCGCCGGTTGTGCTATGCGCGGCCCTCTCGCTATCGGCCTGCGGCGACACCAGCCGTTTCGAGGCCGCTTCCGCCGCGGTGAAGCCGCCGACCCCTGCCAAGCCACCCAAGCCCGCCATTGTCCAGACACCCGCCGCCGAAAAAGAGCACGAGCGCATCCTCGCCTCCTATGGCGGCTCCTATGACGACCCGCGGCTCGAATCGCTGATCTCCAAGACCGTCGAGCGCCTGGTCGCGGTCTCCGAACGGCCTGACCTCGCTTACAAGGTCACCATCCTCAATTCCGGCGCCGTCAACGCCTTCGCGTTGCCGACCGGCCAGCTCTATGTCACCCGCGGCCTCGTGGCGCTTGCCAGCGATACATCGGAGCTCGCCTCCGTGCTGTCGCATGAGATGGCGCATGTGCTCGCCAAACACGCCTCGATCCGCGAAGAACAGGCCAAGCAGGCCGCCGTCGTTACCCGCGTCGTTTCCGACATGGGCACCAACGATCCCGATCTGACGGCACTCGCCCTCGCCAAATCGAAGCTGACAATGGCGAGCTTCTCGCGTGCGCAGGAATTCGAGGCCGACGGCATCGGCGTCGGCATCTCCGCCCGCGCGCATTTCGATCCGTTCGGCGCCTCGCGTTTCCTCTCCGCGATGGAGCGCAACGCCGCGCTGAAGGCGAGCCGCACGCCGCTCGATCCCCGCGCGCAGGATTTTCTGTCGTCGCATCCGGCTACGCCTGAGCGCGTGCAGAATGCGCAAGCCAATGCCCGCCAATATGCCTCACCATCGGGTGGCAGCGGCGAGCGTGATCGCGAGACCTATCTCGCCGCCATCGACGGCATCGTCTATGGCGAAGACCCGAGCGAAGGCTTCGTCCGCGGCCGTCGCTTCCTGCATCCGAAACTCGGCTTCACCTTCCAGGCACCTGATGCGTTCTCGCTCGACAACACCGCGCAGGCGGTGATCGGCGTCCGCGAAGGCGGCAATCAGGCCATGCGCTTCGACGTGGTCCGCGTGCCCTCCGAGCAGACGCTCAGCGACTATCTCAATTCCGGCTGGATGGAGAATGTCGACAAGGCGACGACTGAGGAAGTCACCATCAACGGCTTCCCTGCCGCGACAGCGCTTGCCCGTGGCGATCAGTGGCAATTCCGTGTCTATGCGCTACGGTTCGGCAGCGATGTCTATCGCTTCATCTTCGCCGCCAAGCAGAAGACCAATGAAAGCGAGCGCAATGCCCGCGAGACCGTCAATTCGTTCCGCCGCCTGACGCTTGCGGAGATCCAAGCCGCGCGTCCGCTGCGGCTGAAAGTGATCAACGTGCAACCCGGCGACACCGTGGAATCGCTGGCGCATCGCATGAGCGGCGTCGATCGCCCGCTCGAGCGTTTTCGCGTGATGAACGGTCTCGAAGCGAACGCACAGGTGAAGCCCCGGGATCGCGTGAAGATCGTGGTGGATTGAACGCGACCGTAGGCGGATGAGCCGAAGGCGTAGTCCGCCGCGGAGTATCCCCCATGAAGTCGGCTGGCGGATTACGCTTCGCTCATCCGCCCTACAGCCGGAGAACCTCGCAATGCCCAAGCCCAAACTCCTCTCCGGTGGCAATCCGCAAATCGCAAAAGGCGACGGCGACGCGCCGGTACAGGCCTATATCGCCGCCATGCCCGACTGGAAGCGTGATCTCGGCATTCGCCTCGACGCATTGATCACGCGCGCGGTGCCGGATGTCCGCAAGGCCGTGAAATGGAATTCGCCGTTCTACGGCATCGAAGGACAAGGCTGGTTCGCGTCTTTCCACGTCTTCACGCGTTACGTGAAGGTGACCTTCTTCAAAGGTCTTTCGCTCGATCCCCTCCCGCCCGGTGGCACCGAGCGCAGCAAGGATGCACGCTGGATCGATATCCATGAGAACGATGTGCTCGATGAGGAGCAGTTCAAAGCGTGGATCAAACAGGCCGCCGCGATCCCGGGCTGGGAGCCGTAAGATCGTTTTGGGCCGTAGGGCGGATGAGCGCAGCGTAATCCGCCGCCGAGTTTGAGCTATGCAATCGGCCGGCGGATTACGCTTCGCTCATCCGCCCTACGATCCCCGCAACAAAAAGCCCGGCTTTGCAGCCGGGCTTTTGAATTCGATCTCGACGCCACTGCTTACGCAGCTTCGTCCTCGGCGACATCCTCATCGCCTTCATCAGCGTCGTCTGCGCCGGCCTCGGCATCCTCAGCCTTGGCGCCGCGGCGCGGGCTCTTGGCGAGTTGGCTTTCGATCTCCTTGACCGCTTCGGTCTCGGTGATGTGCTGGACCACGGCGATTTCGCGCGACAAACGATCAAGCGCCGCTTCATAGAGCTGGCGTTCGCTGTAGCTCTGCTCGGGCTGCGATTCCGAACGGAACAGATCGCGGACCACTTCGGCGATCGCGACGATGTCGCCCGAATTGATCTTCGCTTCATATTCCTGCGCACGGCGCGACCACATGGTGCGCTTGATGCGGGCACGGCCCTTCAGCGTCTCCAGCGCCTTCTTCACCAGCGCCGGCTCGGACAGTTTGCGCATGCCGACATTCATGACCTTCGCCGTCGGAACGCGGAGAGTCATCTTGTCCTTGAGGAAATTGATGACGAACAGTTCGAGCTTGGCGCCCGCAATTTCCTGCTCCTCGATCGCAAGGATCTGGCCGACGCCATGCGCGGGATAGACCACATATTCATTGGTCTTGAAGCCCTGGCGCTGGGTTGCGGCCTTCTTCGGCTCTTCGGCACGCGGGGCCGGCGCCGCCGGCTTCACTGCTACGGGCTTCTCGGCCGCAGCAATCTTGGCCTGCTCCTTCGCCGCAGCAGCCTTCATCGCCGATGCGGTCGTATTCGGTGCAAACGACTTCTCGGTGCGCGGCTTCTCGGCAACCGGCTTTGCAGCAGAGGCCTTGGCCGCGGGCTTCACGGTTGAGGTCTTGGCAGCAGCTTTGGGAGCAGCGGCCTTGGCGGCAGGCTTGTCGGCAGAAGGCTTGGCAGTCTTGTTCGGCATTTCACTTCTTTTGTTCTGGGCGGACTCGGGCGCAACGGCCTTGGTCGTTGAGGCCTTGATAACGGGGGCCTTTGTAACAGGGGCCTTCACACCAGAAGTCTTGGCTGGCGCCGTCTTTGCACCCGTGATCTTGGCGACAGGCGCCTTGGCTGCAGGAGCCTTGGCGGAAGCCTTGACGGGCGTTTTGGCAGCGGAAACCTTGGCGGATGCTTTGGTCGTCGAAGCCTTGACTGGCGTAACCTTGGCCGCGGTGCGGGTCGTCGTCCGTGTGTCCTTGACAGGGGGCCGTGCAGGGCCTTTGCTCACGCTGCGTTTGCCCGCAATTGGACTCGCGGCAGCCGTCTTCTTCGAAGGCTTAGAAATACTCTTTTTACGCGTTTTCTGTGACACGGCCCGTGCGCGGCAACGACCACGCCCCTGTTTGATTTTTGTTAAACGGGAACCCGGCAGGGCCAAAAACGAGCGGCACCAGACGGTCCAGCTTCTTGAATGTGCTTATAATAGCACATTTCCCGCAAAAATCAATGATTTATGCCCCCTCGCGACCGCCAGGCGGCCGCGAATGGGTCATAATCAGCGTCAGGGTAAATTTCGGGTCGCCCCGGGTATTAGGGTAGCACAAAGCTTTAAGGATAGGCCTTAGTCACCTTTGCCCGGCGCCGCCGAGAAGTACTTCTCATACTTGCCTTCCTGGCCGTCGAATTCTTCGGCCTCAGGCAGTTGATCGATCTTCTGGGTGATGTTCGGCCACTTCTTGGCGTGCTCCAGATTGATCTGCAGCCACTTCTCGATATTGCCCTCGGTGTCCGGCTTGATCGCATCCGCCGGGCATTCAGGCTCGCACACGCCGCAGTCGATACATTCGTCCGGATGAATGACCAGCATGTTCTCACCCTCGTAGAAGCAATCCACGGGGCACACCTCGACGCAGTCGGTGTACTTGCACTTGATGCAGTTGTCGGTGACGACGTAAGTCATCCAGAACTCCGGAAACGGTCTAATTTTGACGGTTGCGTAGCGCACCCACCCCACTGCCGCAAGACATGCGGCCGGATTGGATCGGTGCGTTTCCGTCATATGAAAAGATTTGCCACGAACCGGCTCTGGCCGGGGCTTTCCGCTCTAGATAATTACTCCGGCGGATGTTGCAAATCCGTATAGAGCACGCGGGCCGCGGTTGCATCCCCCCGCCGCTCGGAAAATGCCTCGACTTTCATGACCCGGACCGCCTGATCCAGGGTGACGGTAACGACATCGCCGATCTTGATGCCATGGCCGGGCGACTTTTGCCGCTCACCGTTGACCCGGACCTTTCCGCCTTCGACCAGCGCAGCGGCACTGGTGCGGGCTTTGACCACCCGCACATGCCACAGCCATTTATCGAGACGCTGTCGGTCCAAATGGGCACCTTGGTTGAGCCGTGCGGCGCATCCCATGTCATGGTTCGAGACGGCGCTGCGCACCTCCTCACCCTGAGGAGCGGCGTGTAACGCCACCGACATCTACTCCGCCCTCATCCTGAGGAGCCGCGCGAAGCGCGGCGTCTCGAAGGATGGCAGGGGCAGTCCGTAGAAACCTTATTCCTTGCTGCCCAGCTGCTCCTTGAGCGCAGCGAGCTTCGCAAACGGCGAGTTCGGATCGATGGCGCCGCCACGCTCGCGCGGGGCTGCACTGGTCGCGAACGGACGGGTCGCACCGCCGCCGCGATCACGATCGTTGCGGCCGTCACGGCCCTTGCCGCCCTGGAACTTGCCCTTGCCGCCAAAGCCTTCGCGATCCCGCGGCGGACGACCGCCCTTGTCGTTGCGGTCACCGCGGGCCTCGCGGTTCGGCGCGCCACCACCCGGCGCATCGCTGCGCGGACGGCGGAAGTCCTTGTTGCCCCCGCGATCGCCATCGCGATCACGACGACCACCACTGTTGCGATCGGGGCGATTGCTGCGGCCAGCTTCACCGCTCGCGCCTTCGGCCTGACCGGCCGGCGCTGCAGCCTGTGCAGCAGTGTTATTGTCGCGGCGATGATGGTTGCGGTTGCGATCATGGCGCGGCGGACGGCGCTCGTCCGAACGGCCACCGGGACGCCAGACTTCGACCATTTCGGGCTCGGCAGGCGCGGCAGCTTCAGTGGCGGGCGCCTCTGCATCGGTCGACGCCGCTTCCGCAGCAGTAGCTTCCGACGCAGCAGCTTCCACCGGAGCAGATTCTTCAGTCGCAGCTTCAGCAGGCGCTTCAACAACAGATTCGCTTGCAACCGGCGACACTTCCGGCAGCAACGAAGCCGACGACGCGGCGACTGCTTCTGCAACGGGAGCCTCAGCAGCGGGAGCCTCAGCAGCAGGCGCCTCGGCAGAAGGCGCTTCAGCAGCTTCGGTCGCCTCCACTTGCGCAACCGGCTCTGCAGTCGTGGCTTCACTTGCAGCCGCTTCGGTCGGCGCAGCATCGGACACAGCCGCATCCGTGGTCGTTTCCGCCGTTGCGTCGGCCGTCGCAGCTTCGATCGGCGTCGTCGCCGCGAGCGGCTTCGGCGGGGCCGGCGGCAGCGCTGGCTTCTTCTCCATGCGATAGCCGAGCGCACGCAGGATCGAGGCGAAATCTTCGCCGGCCGAACCGGTGAGCGAGGTCATCGCCTGGGTCACGGTGAAGCCGCGGCCATCATACGCACCCGCAGTCTTCTCGCCCGGCGAATTCTCGCGCCATGACAGCGCGGGACGAATGAGATCAGCAAGGCGTTCGAGAATATCGACGCGCACGGCGCGCTCGCCGGCATGGCGATAGCCGAGCACACGATACGCATCGCGGCCGAGAACCTTGTCGACAGGGAAAGACGTACGGCCGGAGCCCGCGAGATGCTGCGCGCTGGACAGCGCCGACATATCGACATTGTCCTGCTTCAGCGCCCACAGCAGTGCCGCGAGCGAACGCGCGGCGGGCTTCAGCAGGTTCGGGAAGTAGATGTGATAAGCGCCGAAGCGCACGCCATATTTACGCAGCACGGCGCGCGACGGCTGATCGAGATCCTTCATCTCGGCAGCGATCTTCTGCCGCTCGAGCACGCCGAGCGCTTCGTTGAGCTGGAAGGCAATGCCGCGCGCGATGCCGGTGACGTCTTCGGCCTTTGATAGTTCGAACAGCGGCGCGAGCAGCTTTTCGATATGCGTCTTCAGGAAGAGATCGAGGCGGGCCTGCACGGCATCACGCGGCGCGCCGGTGAGGCGCTCGTCGGCGATGATGCGGAGGCGCGGATGCAGCACGTCATCGGCGGCGACCAGTTTTGCGACCGCATCACCGGTCCAGCGCAACGTGCCGTCGGAGGTGAGCACCAACTGATCGTCCGGCGCGTTGGAGAGTTTCTCCGCGCGCGCGTCGATCTCGCCGGCCAGCGCCTTCGATGCTGCGGCCTGCAAGGCCTTTGCATCGGAGCCGGCTTCGGCCGCATCGGGCAAAAATGTAAAACCATCGAGCCGGCCAATGGTGTGGCCCTCGACAACAACTTCGCCCGTCTTACCAATTTCAGTATTCAGCATCGTGTTTTCCCGCAAGCGGCGCATCAATACACTGGTACGACGATCAACGAAACGCTCTGTAAGCCTCTCATGAAGGGCATCTGACAGTTTATTTTCCAATTCACGGGAGATTCCCTGCCAATGTTCGGCATCGGCCAGCCAATCAGGACGATTTGCCACAAAGGTCCAGGTCCGAATCTGCGCGATCCGGCCTGACAGTGTGTCGATATCGCCATCGGTGCGATCCGCCTGCGCGATCTGGGCGCCGAACCAGGCATCGGGGATGCGGCCGCGCTTCATCAGAAAGTTGAAGATCGTCGTCACCAGCTCCGCATGCGCGGCCGGCGCGATGCGCCGGTAATCGGGAATCTGGCAGGCATCCCACAGTTTTTCGACGGCATCCTTGCCCTGCGCCATCTCGCGCACATTGCCATCGCGGGCGGCATGATCGAGCACGCGGAGATCTTCAGCGATCGGCGCGCGCGTCAATGCGTCATGGCGCGGCGATTCCGCGAGCGAAACCTGAAGTGCTGCAATGGAAGCGAAATCGAGCTTCGAGTTGCGCCATTGCAGCACTTTGACGGGATCGAAGATGTGGTTCTGCAGCTGGTTGACGAGTTCGGGCTCGAACGGCTCGCAGCGGCCGGTGGTGCCGAACGTGCCGTTACGCGTGGCACGGCCGGCGCGGCCGGCGATTTGCGAGAATTCGGAAGGGGTTAGCCGGCGGAACTGGTAGCCGTCATATTTGCGATCAGAGGCAAAGGCGACGTGGTCGACATCGAGATTGAGGCCCATGCCGACGGCATCGGTGGCGACGAGATAGTCCACATCGCCGGACTGAAACAGCTCCACCTGGGCATTTCGCGTGCGCGGAGAAAGGCTTCCGAGCACCACGGCAGCGCCGCCGTGCTGGCGCTTGATGAGTTCGGCGATGGCGTAAACTTCGTCGGCGGAAAACGCGACAATCGCCGTTCGGCGCGGCTGGCGGGTGATTTTTCGGTCGCCGGCGAACTCCAGCGTGGACAGCCGCGGACGGGTTACCACGTTGATTCCAGGGAGTAATTTCTCGACGATCGGCCGCATCGTGGCGGCGCCGAGCAGCAGTGTTTCATCGCGACCGCGGCGATTCAAAATGCGGTCCGTGAACACATGTCCACGTTCGAGGTCGGCGGCGATCTGGATTTCGTCCACGGCGAGGAACGACACATCAAGATCTCGTGGCATCGCCTCGACGGTGGATACCCAATAGCGCGGTTTGGCCGGTTTGATCTTCTCTTCGCCGGTGATCAACGCCACCGCTTCCGGCCCGACCCGGGCGAGAATCTTGTTGTACACCTCGCGCGCCAGCAAACGCAGCGGAAGGCCAATGATTCCAGAGGGATGCGCGAGCATCCGCTCGATGGCGAGATGGGTTTTGCCGGTATTGGTGGGACCGAGGACGGCGGTGACGCCGGCGCCGGGCGCTCGGCCAGTGCCAAGCGGGGAATTCGAAAAGGCCATGATTTTCAAGTATTTCCGAGTGGCCTTCTGTCAAGGCGGGGGAGGTCTGGAACGACTCCGGAACGAAACCGGCCCGAATCGGTGACTCCGCACCGGCTGGACCCGTTCACCCCCAAGATGTCGCGGCGAGCGCCCGATTTCCTCACTAGATCAAGTTTGTGACAGGGCAACAAGGCCTGTGAAAACGTGTGGACAAAAGCGAGTCCCGCGGACTCCGATCGGCAAAAGAGTCAACTGCGCTCCAGCGCCGCTGTGAGGCCGCAAGCCTGCCTCTGGAATGCCGCAACGGCCGCTGGTTTGCCGCAAGACCTGGTGGCCAAAATGCTGGTTTGCCAGCCTTGGGGGCCGCTTTTCTTGCGGCAACACGGAGGCAGCGCTTTTACGCGCTCAATTCACCTTCGCCGCCGCCTTGGCGGGTGCTGCCGTGGTCACGAACTCCGTCGCCTCCAGCATCGCCTGGCCGAGCGGCGTCGGGATCGTCACGCGATACGGCACCAGCACGCGCGTCCCGGCGACGGGCACGAGCCAGGCTTCCATGTTGCGCTGGGCGGCGAGATATTTGATCGCGGCGCGGTCCGGCACATAGCCGGCAATGGGCGTGAAATAGACGGCGCAGACGATCGCCGGGCCGTGATAGCCCTTCTCGGCCTTCACCTGCTCCATCCGCTTGTAATCGAGCTTGATGTCATAGCGCATGCGGCCGTCGAAGATCGACGTGCCGGTCCGGCATGAATCCGGCGCCAGCACATTGCCGGTGCCGGCCACCGTCAGCAGCGAGCCGGTCATCGGATCGATCACATTGCGCCG
The DNA here is from genome assembly GCA_023451825.1 of Pseudomonadota bacterium. Lineage (GTDB taxonomy): Bacteria > Pseudomonadota > Alphaproteobacteria > Rhizobiales > Xanthobacteraceae > Tardiphaga. The sequence continues at coordinate 8,729 of JAEXYA010000037.1, read as the reverse complement.
ATGCGCATCGGTGACCTTGATGCGCTCGGGATCCTCCGGCGGCTCCGGCTCGATGGAAAACTCTTTCACATAGCCAAGCGCGATCAGCATCTTGATCGCTTCGGATTTCTTCGCCGAAGTGGTGGTGGCGGCATAATTGGTGGGCGAGAGCTGCCCCGCGACCACGCGGCCCTGCGCCTGGCCAAAACCGGAGCCGCCGGAAAACGCCTTCAAGAGCCCCGCGGTGCCGCCGGTCGCCGACGCGCTATATTGGTCTTCGGTGATATCGATGGCCCAAGTGCCCTTGCCCACCGGAATGCCGGCGAGGCTGGCTTCATATTTGGCTTCCACCTTGCCCTGCGCAAACGCCGCCGGCGCCGGACTGGCCAGCGTCACGGCGAGACCGGCCATCAGGCTCAGGCAGTGGGGGCGATTGATGAGGCCAAGGAGGTCAAGCCAGCGCACGTCTCGTCTCACCTCGCGGGTCATTTCTCTGTTTGCGCATGATCTGCCCGAAACCGGACCGCCGGATCCCGGCATCATCCGCGCCAGGCCGCGGCGCCGATCATCACACGGGACGCAGATGGCGCAGCCGGATGTGGTGTCCGGCCGGAATACGTCCTTTATATGATGGGAACTTTCGCGCATTCCAGCACGCGGCTGCGGTTTCGGCGCAGTTCCTTGTGGTCAATCCGGGCCGGACCGGTTATGAGATGGGCGTTGCCATCGCGGCCCCCTCTTGGGCGGGCCGGGTTTAGTCGCAAGTCTGAGAAGTGCATGTCACTTCCGTGACTCGTCTTGACGTTGGCCGCTCCAAACCCTATACGTCCGCGGTTCCTGAAATGGACGTGATTTTTGAACCCCTGCCCGGCGCATGCTGCAGGCGGGGATGACAGAGGATTTTCGCCATGTCGCGGCGTTGTGAACTGACACTGAAGGGCCCGCAGGTCGGCCACAAAGTGAGCCATTCGAACATCAAGACCAAGCGCCGGTTTCTGCCGAACCTGGTCAATGTGACCTTCATCTCCGACACCCTCGGCCGCGGCGTGCGCCTGCGCGTGTCGGCCAATGCGGTGAAGTCGGTGGACCACCGCGGTGGTTTCGACGCCTATCTGCTGGCGGCCAAGGAGCACGAGCTCTCCGCCAAGGCCGTGCTGCTCAAGCGCGCCATCGCGAAGAAGCAGTCGGAAGCCAAGGCGGCCTGAGCCGCAAGGGCGGCGTGAGCTGCCTGGGCTTGAGGACGGCGCGCTGATTGGGCGTGGCTCATATAGAACTAACAAAACGGCCGGATCGCGAGATCCGGCCGTTTTGTTTTTAGACCCGACAATAGTTTGCACAGATCTCGTTCGCGTATGCGAACAAAGTACAAGACGAGGAATACTTGCTTACAGGCAAACAACTCAGCATCCTGCAATTGAACTACGGGGAGCATGGGGCCAAATGGATGTGGCATCCGAATTTCAAACAAAGATTTTGAGCCAAAGAAGAAGCGCAGACGAATATCGCATCTACCGCGCAGCTCTCGAATGGGATTTGACCGATCCAATCGTGATCGAGAGCGCAGAAGATTTTAAATCTACACAAGGCTGGCGAGATAAGCTGACGCCCTACCGTCATCAAGTCAGCAATCTGATCACGTTCTGCCGACGTTTACCCGTCACTTTGCTTGCCGACGACGTTGGCTTGGGAAAAACGATCAGCGCTGGCCTCATTGTTAGCGAGTTGCGAGCTAGATCTCGGCTCACACGCATCCTGATTGTCTGTCCAAAGATACTTGCTCAACAGTGGAAGGAAGAGCTCAGCACGAAGTTCGACATCCCAGCCAAAATCGCAATCGGGAAAGAGCTTCTGGAAGAGCCCGCCGACGAAACGATTGCGATCATTACAACTTACAATTCTGCACGATTGTATCTGGAGCGCATTCCGGAAGATCAATTTCAGATGTTGATCCTCGACGAAGCTCATAAGCTCCGCAATCTCTACGGAACAGAGACCCCACCGGCGGTAGCCAAGCGTTTTCGAAAGGCACTCGAGGATCGAAGATTCCAATTCGTTCTGATGCTAACTGCAACGCCTATACAAAATCGGTTGTGGGACCTTTACTCGCTAGTGGACCTTCTGACCGTAGCCCGCGGACACGACAATCCTTTTGGTACTCCCGGCATGTTCGCCCGGCGCTTTATCGCCGATGAAAGAGACAAAGCCCGCGAGCTAAAACATGACGCCCGCGACGAATTTCGCTCAATTGTCTACGGATATATGTCCCGGGTACGTCGTGGAGATGCTCAGTTATACTTCCCTGACCGGAAGGTGCTGATGCATACGGTCGAGCCGACCCCGGCTGAACTCCAACTTATCAAAGCCATCGCCAAGCCAATTCAAAAGCTTAGTCGACTAACTCAAATCTCGATTCTGCAAGCTCTGACAAGCAGCCCAGAGGCGCTGTTGGCTCAATTGCGAAACATGGCGCGTAAAGGCAGTGTCCCAGCGGACCTGACTGCAGCCGTGCAATCTATCGTCGAAGCAATGCCGCCAAGCGCAAAGCTTGTCGGTCTGGGTCGTCTGATTGAAAAACTCCAGCGAGAGAACCCCAATAGTTGGCGCTTAGTTGTTTTTACGATTCGCCGCGAAACTCAGACCACTATCCAGAATTTTCTGGAGAAGTGCGGATTAACGGTCGGAATAATCAACGGCGACTCGGGAGAGCGGAATCAGGAAGCCATCAAACGCTTTAGACAGGCTCCTCCGGCATGTAGAGTAATTGTCTCAACAGAAGCGGGCTCTGAAGGCGTCAATCTTCAAGTTGCAAATGTGCTCGTAAATTACGATCTGCCTTGGAATCCGATGATCGTAGAGCAACGGATCGGCCGCGTCCAACGCCTAGCCTCCGACCACGCTTACGTGAGCATATACAATGTCACCTTGAGAGGCACTTTCGAGGAATACATCGTGGGACGCCTCATGGAAAAGCTCCAAATGGCAGCTCACGCCATCGGCGATGTGGAGGCTCTACTTCACGGCTCTGATATGGGCGAAGGCGACGACGAGAATGGCTTCGAGGATCAGATTCTAAAACTGGTTCTTGCTGCTCTGACTGGCAAAGATACTGAGAAAGCCACAAAGCTAGCAGTGAAAAGCATTGAGGACGCCAAGGTCGAACTGGAGCGAGAGGAGGCTGCGATCAGCCAGATGCTCGGCAGTATGGACGGCCATGAATATGTCGGTCCTCGCTCCCCAAATCTGCCCTCCACGCCACACTCGATGGATGCGGAAAAATTTACGCTCAAGGGTCTCGAGTCAATCGGCGTTCGGCTCACCCCTCACCCAGGCGGCGTCTATCTCGCAGAGGAAGGCAGCGGGCGTGAGTTCATCCGCTTTGACGAGCAAACAACCGCCAACGTAAGAAGCACACTCTACCGTCCCGGAAGCCCCGCATTTCAACGTCTGGTCAGCCGCATATCCTCCTCCGGAGTCCATGACGTAAACGATCTCGATCACGACCCGAGCAAAGCCTGCGATGACATCGCGAAAGGATGGACGCAAGCTTTTGGAGCAACAAGCGTTTCTTCTTCGGTCGAGAAGATCACCCGTGTATTTAGTGGCAGCGCCACAATTCGCGTAAGGGCAACCGTAGCCCATGACAGCTACGAGCGCTTGGTCGATGTTCCTTGTGTTCACGAGGATAATTACAGTTCGACGAACAGATCGGCTTTACTTCCCCTCGCCAAAACATTTGAAGATCCGAAGGAAATAGGACTTCGCTTGGCGGCGCTTGAATCTGCCGCAAGTTCGGACGAGAACATCTCAGAGTTCTGCCGCTTCTACCTAGAGCGGCGTGCGCAGGAAGCAAGATCTTCGAAGGATGATCGCAAGCGAAAGAAGCTCCAAGACGAGTTCACTCCGCGATTGGAGATGACGCTGGTTGGTGCTGAAGGACAACTTCACCGGGAGATCGAAGTCAGAACGACATTCAAATTTGATGTCGGTCCCTACTACGAAAGCAAACTCACCATCATCCCGCACTCCGGCGCTATTGCAACCGCTCCTCAACTTGCGCTTTGCTCGAAGTCAGGAAAAACGGTTCCTATAAGCTGCTTATCGAAGTGCGAAATTACTGGTGCTGATGTTCTTCTTCACCTTCTCGAGAAATCCGAAATTAGCGAGCGCGTCACCTTACCCGAGTTTCTGATCACTTGCAGCGTGACGAAGAAACGCATACTGGCGAACGAAGCTGAAAAATCTGAAATTTCTGGAAACTTCGTTAGCTCGCATCTACTGAAAACCTCGGCATTGAGCGGTATAAGGGCCGAGCCAGAGCACTTTGAAAAATGCCAATTCACAAAGCAAGACTTCTTGCGAGATGAGATCGCAACGAGCGAAATCTCAGGGAACCTTTATCGTAAGGATCAGGAGGCCAGATCTATCGTATCCGGAAAGGTCGGCCACAAATCGGAGTTTCTGATCTGCCACGAAACCCGTGAGCCGATCACCGAAGCAGAATCAGAGAAGTGCGAAGTTACAGGACACGCGGTGAGAACCGGCGTCCTAGAGCGATGTGAAGTAACCGGGAAGAAGGTTCTTCCAATTGGTCTCGCTCGATGCGAGGTGACGAACAAGAAAGCTCTGAAACGCTTCCTTGTTACTAGCAGCATCTCGCAGATTCGCTTATTGGAAGAAATTGCTATTCGATCTGCATCCTCCAAATTCTGCACACCTAAAGAAGCAACGACGTGCTTATGGAGCATGCGAGAAGTCCATCCGGAGGACATTCGCAACTGCCGACTAACTGGCCTCGCAGTTCATGCTGGATTTGTGGTTGGTGAGAACGACCTTCGCTTGAAACCACTTGTTGAGATTCTTGATGGAGTGCGACGAAACGCCGATGAGATCCAACTATGGGACATCATCGCTGAACGCATCGCAGCTACCAGCAAAGGCGGAAAATACAAGATTGAAGCCGCGGTTCGCTCACCGAGTGGCCAACATCTTGTAGTCTGTGCCGAGGTAAAAACGATAATTGGTTTCCGCGTCCGTCAGATCGGCGCGATGTTCGAGATTACAACAAACTCTATTGTTGGACGTGTCGCAGTTGGAAAACGAAATCGCAGTCAATGGATAGAACAGTCCAGCTAACGCTCTGCGTGCTCTCACAATATATCGTCGAGCGCCGTGCTTATCTTCAAGGCGGGAGATGACGCCCCCCCTCACTCCGCCGCCGCAATCCGTCCCTGCACCGCGCCGCCTTTCGCTTCCGCCGAACACGGCAGGCCGATCGGCTGTTCCGGGCCGGGGCCGAACAGGCCGGCGGAGGTGGCGCAAAAAGTGCCGGTGCCGTCGGGCACCACGCGGCCCTTGGCGAGCTGGTTCTGCGGATCGCGGCCGACACAATAGCTATTCACCGGCAGGCTGCGGCCGGGGCCGAACAGGCCGAGACGGGTGGCGCAGCGGGTGCCGGTCTGCGCCTTCGCGGCCGGCTGCGGATCGCCGGGCGGCACCACGCGAAACCGCTTGTAACTTTGCGTCACCAGCGAGGTGACGGGCGCGCTGGCATAGATCGGCGGGCTGCCGCCGAGCACGCTGCGCTCGCTCGCATCGGCATCCTCCGCACGCGCGGGCGCGGCGCAGGCCAGCGCCGCCAAAGCGGCGAGCATGATGGGACGGAACGCATCTGCCGGACTGTTCATGCCTGTCTCACACATCGATCATGTCGCCCGGCATGGGCGCATCTCGCGCATCATGCCGTCTTTGTTTTCGCCGCGGCCGCCTGCAGCGGATCGATCAGGCGGCCATATTGCCGCTCGACCACCTGCCGCAACTCGCCCATCGCTGCATTATAGCGCGCATCCGCGGGCGCGATATGGCCGAAATCTGCGGCATCCGGGCTCGCTTCCGCAAGGCGGCGCATCGCCACCGGCAACGCCACCGGGATGAAGGCATTGGCGACCAGGTTGCTCACCGTCAGCAGCAACCCGCGCATGACAGGCTCGCCCAGCATGGTGGACAGCACGAAATTGCGGCCATGGCCTTCGGGCGCCTGGATATGCACCAGCGGCGAGCGCTCATGCGGGATCGCGAGATGGCCGATGACCTGGCCCTTGGCGAATTTGCGGCCGGATTTCTGCACCAGCACCATGCCGGGCACGCTCTCGTCCCATTCGATGGCGACGCACAGCGCATCGATATGGCCGGCATCGGAAATCGAGGGCAGCAGCAGGCGATAGGTCTGCAGATAGCCGGTCCAGGCGGCGCGGGAATAGCCGCCGAGATGCTTGGCGGCATAGCTGTTGTTGCGCACGAAGCCGGTGCGCTCGAGCACGATCTGCAGCGTGGCGTCCGAATAGATGCCGGTCATCAGCTTGTCGATGGTGCTCTTGCCGAGCTTGGTCTGGAAGCTGAATTCCTCGCGCGAAATGCGGTTGACCGCGAGATAGCGCTTGATGTCGCGGCCCACGCGGCGCTTGTCGTCGTCCTCGGTCATCGGAAAGCGCTCCGGAAATATCGGAAAGTTCTGGAAGCATATTGGGAAATGCGGAAATTGTCGATGATATTCGCGGAAAGTCTGCGGTCCTACACATGAACCGTCAGCAACGAGCTGGCGCAACCAGAACCCAGGACACAGGACACAGGACACAGGAGCTACCCCATGAAACTCTCCCTCATCGCCGCCGGTCTCGCCATCGCCGTTTCCACCTTCGCCCTCGTCGAAGTCCGCAACATGACCCCGGCCACCGCGACGGCCAATGCGGCGACCGAAACCGCCAGCGTCGCCCCGGCCCCTGCCCCGCTGCCGGCGCTGCTGCCGGTGCCGACCCAGATCGGCGGCCAGAAGATCGCCCCCACCGCACAGGAAGGCGTGTCGTGCCTGATCGACAAGAAGAACGACAAGGATGCCTGCGGCGACGTCGCCATGAAGCGCGAGATCGCCAAGTGTGTCGGCGGCATCGGCGTGCAGGGCGGCTGCTTCGATTTCTTCAACAAGAAGCCGATCCCGGCCGAAGCCGCCAAGCCGCAGCCGCGCCGCACGGAACAGCGCCGCAGCAACAACAACTTCCACCACATCCATCATATCCAGCACCTGCGCACGGCCGACCTGCGGATGCTGGCCCGCGGCTGGTTTTAATGGGAGGCACTTTGTTGTAGGCTCGGGACATTGCCCGCTTAAGCTTAGTCATTTTACCCAAAGGCTTTGTCCCGAGATGTCGTCTTTCGTCGGTTCCGCATCACGCGCGCTTTCCATTCGACCTTTCTCGATCCGATCTTCCTCAGGCGCGGCAGTTCACTGTCGCGCCTTCGGGCGTTTGCTGGCGTCGTTGCTGCTTCTGCTCGCCGCGCTGCTGATGACGACACCGCCCGCGCAATCGCAATCGCGCGAGGCCGCGCTCGAAGCCTGCCGCGCCAGTGTCGGGCGGCCGATCGTCGGCCCCTGCATGCGCTCCGGCGGCGATTTGGAAACCTGCCGCGCGCGGGCGACACCGGCGGTGCGCCAATGCATGATGAATCGCATGGGCGGCGGCGGATTTGGTGGTGGCGGCGGCGCGCAGGAAGCCGCAGCAGGCAGCCGCTCGCGCACGGCCCGCGCGGCCGAAGCGCCTGCGAAGCGCGAGACCAAGCGCGCGGCCAAGCCCGCCGTTGTGATGCCGGCCGCCGCGGCCGTGGCGGCACTGGCTCCGGCGGCGATCGCGCCCGCCCCCGCGGCGCCGCCTGCGAATGACCGCATCACCGTGACCGGCGGACGGCGCGTCGCGCTGGTGATCGGCAACAGCAATTACGGTCATGTCCCCGTGCTGCCCAATGCCGCCAACGACGCCAAGGCGCTGCAGCGCGAACTCACCGAGGCCGGCTTCCAGTCGGTGACGATGAAGCTCGATCTCAAGCGCGAGGAGTTCGTGGTCGCGCTCAGCGAATTCGCGCAGGTCGCCGACAATGCCGATTGGGCCGTGATCTATTATTCGGGCCATGGCATCGAATACAAAGGCACCAACTATCTGATCCCCACCGATGCCCGCTTGCGCGTCGATCGCGACATCGACCTGGAGTCCATCGATATCGGCAAGGTGCTCAGCGCCGCCGAATCCGCGCGGCGCCTGCGTCTGGTGGTGCTCGATGCCTGCCGCAACAATCCGTTTCTCGACCAGATGAAGCGGACCGTGGCAACGCGCTCGCTCACCCGCGGCCTGGCCCGCACCGAGCCCGATGCCGGCACGCTGATCGTCTATTCCGCCAAACATGGCGAACTAGCGCTCGACGGCGATGGCGACAACAGCCCGTTTGCCATCGCGCTGCTGCGCCGCCTGAAGACGCCGAACCTGGAAATCCGGCGGCTGTTCGATCTCGTCCGCGACGACGTGCTGCTGGCGACTGCCAAGAAGCAGCAGCCCTATAGCTACGGCTCCCTGTCCGGCAGCGAGGATTTCTACTTCACCACGCGGTGACGGCGCCGGATTTTCCGCGCGCAGACCGCAGGCGGCAAGCGGCGCATCCGACGGCCCTGTTTGCCGCTTTTCCCGCACCAAATGGCCCTATTTCGCCGGGGAACACCCGGCGGCCGCTGGCGTTCGTATCCCCGAAGCGCCGCTGTGTGCGGTGCACTTCGTCGGGACGGCGAAGACCACGCGATTCAAGAGGAGACCTCCGATGCAACAGATTCTGCGTAAAGCCCTGCTGCCGATGCTGGCTGTCGGCGCGCTCGCCACGGCCGTGCCGGCGGTGGCCGCCGACGTCTATGTGCGCGACCGCGCGCCGCGTGCGGC